>NZ_JBQFPJ010000001.1:0-790196 GCF_056534475.1 Ruegeria sp. D4 | reverse complement strand
CAACGCATCTTCATCCGAATACCGCTTCCGAGCCATCCATCATCCCTTCCGTGACACCAAAATAGTGGCACAGTTTTACGGGGCTAAGACATCTGACGAAAAAGCGGATGGAAACTGCAGACGAAGAGTTTCTTGCAGCATCAATTGACTTCATGGAACGGGCTGTTCAACAAGAAAAGCCATTTTTCATTTGGCACAACGCCAGTAGGATGCACGTCTGGACACGCCTCAAGCCTGAGTCTCAAGGCGTGACAGGCGTTGGTCTATACGCGGATGGAATGGTTGAACACGATGGTCATGTTGGCCAACTTCTCGATAAACTCGACGAACTTGGGGTAGCCGACAACACCATCGTTCTCTACTCCACGGACAACGGTGCAGAAGTGTTTACTTGGCCTGATGGAGGCCAAACCCCTTTCCATGGCGAAAAAGCAACCACTTGGGAAGGCGGCTTTCGTGTTCCTGCTTTGGTGCGGTGGCCCGGTAAATTTCCAGAAGGCAAAGTCGTAAACGGAATTGTACACCACATGGATTGGATGCCGACCCTTTTGGCAGCCGCGGGCGTTCCAGGCGTTAAAGAACAGCTTCTGGACGGCTATCAAGCTGGAGACAAAAATTTCAAAGTACATCTGGATGGCTACAACATGCTTGAGTACCTGAAATCTGGTGGCGAAGGAGCAGGTCCAAGAAACGAGATCTACTATTTTACCGACACAGGCGACATTTCGGCCGTACGTGTAGGCGATCTTAAAGTCATGTTCTCTAAGCAAGAAGGTCATGGCTTCGGTGTTTGGAAACAGCCATTGACACCTCTGGCTTGGCCCGATGTGACCAACTTACGCGCCGATCCATTTGAGACCGCTGTGAATGTTGGCGGTATGTATACAAAATGGTCCGCCTCTCGCATGTATACAATTCAGCTTGCTCAGGCACAGATGGCCAAGCTGGTGGCGACGTTCAAAGAATTTCCGCAACGGCAGAAGCCCGAGAGTTTTTCTGTCTCGAACTTGCCGCTTGGTCCAGGCGAACAAGACTAGGCGGAGTAATCTTACGCTCAAAGAGCTTGTGACGGCTCTTTGGGCGCGATTCTTCCGGTAGTGATATCAGGCATCGTGTTGAACGCTGCCGAGTTCGGCCGCTTAAGCGGATTGCGCTTCTTCGCCGTCGTCGCTGAATGCCATCGCGAGAGAAGAGATTCCGTCGGAAATTAGTTCAACTCCCAACAAGATGCCAAGAGCGGAAATTGCGGAAACCGGCCAGTTCATAAAAATGATTACCGCCAATGCGATAGACGCGATACCGGAAATCAGAACGGCCCAGAAAAACCTTCTGTCTTCAAGTGCGAAGGATAGAACGATTTTCGCCATGCCTCCAAAAAGGAACAAAATTGCGAGCATCGTCGTCAAAGCCATCATACCCTTCAGCGGATGTCCAAGAATTGTGACGCCGAGGAATACGGCAAGTGCTCCAAGCAGGATGGTCCAAACCTTTGCACCGGCGCTTTCCGCTCGAAATCCAGTAACGACTTGAACGACGCCCAACGCTATGAATACCCAGCCAACCAGAATAGTTGCGAAACCACTGGCCAGCACTGGGTTCGCCAACGCATAGATGCCGCCCAGAATCGATATTGCCGCCATGAGAATCCATAAGATTTTGTTTTTCATTTCTTAGCCCTCGTTCGCTACGTACCCGAAGTTGAATTCCACAATGCGGGCTGCACAAGAAAATCCCAACTAGGATCGTCGCGTTTTCCGTGTGCTGTTGACGCAATACATCACTGTTCGGGCCTCAAAGTTCTCAGAAAAGTGGTCTTTTGGGGAGCATTTGGCTTGGGGCGGGAACGGTTGGTTACGCACGCGCTCATCAAGCGGACTGATGTGTTTAATATTCGGGAACGGATTGGCACGACAACAGTAAATCAGCTTACTTAACGTGCCATTACTGGTTCGAATGCACCTTACAGTAGCCACGCGCGGGTTCAGGTGTCGCGGTTCTCAAGCTCGGCGCGCAATTCTCTGATTTCTGCCTCGAATTCGGCTTGCTTTCTTTGGCGCCGGCCGCCGCCCGCCGGTACAAGGTTTTCCTTAAGGAGCCCCGGCTGGACAGAATCTTCAACATCCAAGAGCCCATCGGTCGACATAAGGACTGCGATCCAGCGAACAGCAGGAATTTCGGCGCATACGACCATGGCCACCACCATCATTGGAATTGCAAGAAATGCACCGATCCCGCCCCAAACCGTTGCCCAGAACGTGAGGGATATCATGACCACGAAGGTACTTAGGTTTAGCGAACGGCCTTGCATTGACGGCTGAACGACATTCGCGATGAACTGGTCTGCAAAGCCGTAGCCAAAGAATACGATCAGGAACGGGGTAAAGGTGTCGAACTGGATAAGCGCTACGAGAGAAGGCAAGGCAATCCCGATGAAGGCGCCGATATTCGGGATAAAACCAGCGACAAACACCGTTAGCGCCAAGAGAGGCGCGAAATCGAGCCCAATCCACGAGAAAATCAGGAAAGCAACCGCTCCGCTCATAGCGCTGGTCACCGCATTGACCCACATGTATTGCTTCACACCAGTAGAAATCCGACCCAGCACCTTTTGCGCCTGTTTAGTCCCTTCAGCTGTTCCAGCGAGACGCGGTAGTTTTTCCACCCAGGCATGCTGCTCCGACAGCAGGAAGGCCAGGTACAGCACCACAAGCGCGACAGTCGAAATCACACCGAACAGCTGGTTTGCTGCCGCGCCAAGCCATGCACCTACGTCGGTCTCTGCAAACGCGCCGCTAACCGTCGAGATCACCTGGGGCCCGACAAACGACTCGACCTGATTGGCCAACCCTTTTAAGCGCTCTTGGTACAATGGCAGGGCATCCTGCACTTCATCAATTGATGAAGAGACAACAATGCCAAACAATAAGACTGCGGCGAATACCGTCGCTACGCTTAGCAACCGGGCCAGCCATCCCGGCGGCGACCAGCCAAGAAGCTCAAACCGCATAAACCTATCGATCAAAGCTAAAGACAGGATGAAAAGAAGCCCCGCGACCGCAAGCGGGATTAGAAAACCTCGTCCGAACCACAACAAACCGACAACGATCGGTATCGATATCGTCAACATAAACCACATAGGCGTGGCTGCGGATGTATTATTGGGATTGGCGGACATAACGTGAATCTTGTGACTTTGCCGCTATCTGCTTTGATCTCGACATCTATACCTCAAATTTCGAAGACGCGTGAAAGCAATTGTATCCGCTAAAACTTCAAATTGGTGCAACATAACAGGCAGATACTAGGTGGGTCGCAATTCGTAAAGAGCGCAACCGCGAACCAAACAAATGCTTTGTTAAGGCGAGCAGTGCATTACTTGATTCAAACCAAGGCATATAGTGTGCATTCCCACGACTCTCAGCAGCAAAAGATCTGCGGGCTTATCATCCACTACTTGTGTGCTTTTTGAAAACTGGCTGTAAACAGAAACGGATAGGTCCAGCACTTCCAGCTGAAGCGCTGCCAAATGCAATAGCAAATTTACAGATTTAATTTCGTTTGAGCACAGAGGAAGTCTTCATTTCATCCGATGAGTTTTCGACGGCAAGTGCCCAAAAAGATGCTTATACTGATTGCTGAAATGCCCGAGATGCAGGAAGCCATGTTCTGCAGCGATGCGCTTAATCTTAGTTTCCTTTGGGTCAGTGTATTTTAAGGTTTTGTAGACGTGGTTCAGCCGAATGCGGCGAAGCCACGTTGCGGGAGACATTCCTGTGACATCTTGGAAAGCGTAGTGCAACGAGCGAAGGCTGATCCCCAGATGTTTGCAGATCTCTGTCAGCCCAGGGACTTTTTGAGGATCAGCAAAGACTAGGTCCGTCGCTTGTCGAACGATTACCCCCCGTTTTGAGGGTGGAGAAGAAACCTTGGTTTCGTTGAGGGCTTCTGACAGTGCCCAAATGAACAGTTTCTTGAATTGATCTACTTGCACAGCATACATGATATAGGCTTTTTCGGAACAGGACTTTGTTTCTTGCAAAAAGCTCAGACCTGCACGTTTGATCTTTTTGGCGGTCAACCTATCCAAGACAAGGTTTCCATGGAGCTTACGCTTCAAGTCTAGGCCACCAGAAAGAGCCGACGCAATGCTCCAAACCTCTTCCTCCGAGAATGATAAAACTAAACTGTCCCATTCGTCGTCGGAAACAAGTTGACCTTCCAGATAGGGCGACTGTATGACAACCGAGTTTTGCTCAACTTTGCTGCCAAGCCAAAACACCGAGTCCGTTGATCCCAGCGGCAGTGCAAAACCAAATCCACTCGGTACACCAGCACCTCGGTACCTCATTTTGCGCCCCCACTTCTCGCGCATCACTTGTGTCGTGCCGACTTCTGTAAGTTCAATGCTGCCGTAGAACTTTCCCGGTGAAAGCTGGGTGTACTCCTGATCCCAAGCAGATGCTGCTTTTTGCAGGTCCTCGAAATCGTTTGTTTCGTAGGTCGAATGCTGCACGAATTGCATAACCGTCAATGGTCTCCGTCCGTAACTCAAGCATCTCAATATCTTAGGGGTTTTGAAGCGGAAATTTCAACTAAAGATGAATTCTGAAAGCCAGATTGCATTTTTGGGATAAAGTTAACTGCTGTTTAGCGGAGGCAGGCCGTGCATTATGGTCTAGGAAGAATCGCTGACATCTCTGATGCGTGAGCTGATGGTTTACCGGATATCGCTTGCTGATACTTTCGATTTTGGGTCGGATGCAGGCAAGCCAGTGAGCCAAAGTTACCATGTGCCAATCGACTTCCCAGGCGGGATAGAAAAGGTCGTAGTCAACCTGGATCTTGGCAGCTGATCGATCACACACCCACCGGGAAATGATCTATCTTTCGAGTGGGTACCTATTCTATGGGCAATCAAGCTGTCTAGTTGCCTTGAGTTGGAGGTTTAGATTATGAAAACACGAAACTTGTATCTGGCATCTGCATTAACTAGCTTTGCTTTTTTAGGCACACTTACCAAAGCCGACGAGATCCGGCTTTCTGATATCCAAAGCGATGAGGAGTTCGCCGGTGCAATGCCGGTCACGGGATCTGTCGAAACCTATTTTGGGAACTTTGATCTAGAACACAGCTTCCCCACAGAAGAGACCGCTGACCGGATTTACGAACTGATTGACCACCAGCGTGCGTCGCAACTCTATCTTTGGGCTTTGCCAATCGTGGCGCAGGAACGGCTTGCCCAGAACTACTTCAATAACTTTGACTTTGACTACGGTGATTTCGTACGCATCGAGTCATTTAACGAAAGGCGCGGATACCTGACCGCCAATGAGACCACTAACTACGCCTTAGGCCTGCTCAACACCAACGGAGCCGCGACGGTGCTCGATATTCCACCGGGTGTGGTTATCGGCATGGTCATTGACATGTGGCAGGAATCGCCCACCGACATTGGAATCTTTGGGCCCTTCGAAGGCAAAGGGGGAAAGCACGTCATTGTGGGGCCAAACACGCCGCAACACATGCGACCTGATCAGAAAAAGCTAGGCGATGACTTCCAGGTTCATGAGATTGGAACTGATAGGGCCGTCGTTCTAGCGCGTGTGGCCGGTGCAGATGTGGATACGGTTCAGAAAACCTGGAACCAGATCCAGATGTATCGCTATGGTGACGAACCAGCTACCACAGTGCATGCCGGCGAGGACAAGTTCCTTCCGACGATCCAACCTCGTGGAATGGCCTTCTGGGAGGTCGTACACGCCGCAATCAACAATGAGCACCTCGCCGAACGCGACCGCCTGTTTATGTATTGGCTGCGCTCCCTCGGCATTGAGCGTGGAAAGCCGTTTGATCCGAATGAGCGTCAAACAGCGGCATTGCTGGACGGTGCCAAGGTGGGCGAGATGATGGCAAAGTCGTTCGTGTTCAGCGAGCGGCTGGATGGTGTCCTCCGTGAGTTCGACTGGCGCTACGTGCTTGGCGGCGAATGGGGCGACGGTATCAAGTACGATCAAAGCACTCAGAATTTTGATATTTTTGATCCCCGAGCTCGGTATACCTACGAAGCGCAATTGACCTCACCTTCGATGACAGTGCCACGGCCAGGGAAAGCGCAAGGCTATGTCGCTAAATTCGAGGACTCGAACGGCGAACGGCTCAAGGGCGAAGAACGTTACGTCATGCTGTTCGACCGAGAACCGAAAACCGACTTGTTCTGGTCTCTGACGATTTACGATCCCGACACACGTGTTCTTCTCGACAATCGAGGACTGGAGTCCGGCGATGACGTAACCATAGATAGTCTCGGGCACAAACCAAGGAAGAACGAAGATGGTTCCTTTGCTGTGATGCTTGGGCCTGACACTGCTCCCGATGGCTGGGAAAGCAACTATGTTCGTACGCTGCCTGGTCGCGGCTGGTTCCCTTACATCAGGGCCTACGGAGCACACGCAGAGTTCTTCGACGGCACGTACCAACTGCCGAACATTCAACGCGTTGATAGCTTCGACGAATATGTGAATTGATGCGGTGCATTCCCGGTCAAGTTCCGCGGAGTGCGACCGTTCGAACCTGAGTAGCCGGCACAAAATCAAAATGTTGTTCACTTCGGGAGGGTACTATGAAACTTAGAACCATTACGGCAATTTCGTTGGGAGCGCTGACCGTTAGTGTGTCATCCGCAGCTGCTCAGGATCGGGAAGAGGCCCTTGGTTATGGCACCCTCGATTCCACGGATGTCAACGTCGAAACGCCCGATTATTCTCCGTTTGTCGATCAGCACATGCCCCACCGTGTTTATTGGGGTGACACTCATCTGCATACCTCCTATTCGATCGATGGTGGCTTTTTTGGAAATACGCTTGATCCGGGAGATGCATACCGTTTTGCACGCGGTGAGGAATTGGTTTCTAGTACAGGGAGCCGAGTGAAACTTCACCGTCCACTCGATTGGCTCGTTGTTGCAGATCACGCTGAATACTTTGGACTTGCCGACATGCTGGCCAAAGGAAGTCCGGTCATCATGGAAGACCCGGTGACCAAGCGTTGGTACGATATGCGCCAAAGCGGTGACCCAGACCAAGGGATGCAGGCCTTCTACGAAGTCGTAGATTCTGCGGCACGTCTTGAAAACTTAGTTGAAAACCCTTCAATCCAGCGGTCCGCTTGGGACATGTCAACCGCCTATGCTGAACATTACTACAACCCCGGCGTCTTCACTTCGATTATTGGATTTGAGTGGTCATCGTCCTCAAACGGAAACAATCTACATCGAGTAGTCATGTTCCGCGATGGCGTTGACCGTGCCGGCAAAAACATACCATTTTCCACCTTTGATTCCGACGATCCAGAGGACTTGTGGGACTGGATGGAAGCTTATGAGGCCAACACTGGTGGGCGTACAATTGCCGCCGCACACAACGGCAACTGGGGAACCGGATTAATGTTTGCGGACAATCGCAACAATGGCGAGCCGCTGACCGAAGCATATGCCAAAAAGCGGATGCGGTTCGAACCGATTTACGAGATGACCCAGATCAAGGGCGACGGCGAAACCCATCCAGCGCTGTCTCCAGACGATCCGTGGGCGGATTTCGGAACATGGGACAAGGGCGATCTCGGTGGGCGAAACCGAATAACTGAAGAGATGCTACCGCATCAATACGCCCGGTCCGCACTGCGCCTTGGACTTAATCATGAGGCGAAACTTGGCACCAACCCGTTCAAGTTTGGAATGATTGGCTCGACAGATGCTCATACGTCATTGGCGACAACTCGCGAGGATAACTTCTTCGGTAAGAACCCACCCGCTGAGCCCGATCCGAACCGCTGGAGCCATGTCTTCATGAAGGGCGAGCTGGAAGGTACGGATTACTACAACTGGGAAACACTGGCTTCTGGCCTGACCGGCGTTTGGGCGAGGGAGAATACTCGTGAGGCGATTTTCGACGCCATGAATCGAAAGGAAGTCTATGCAACCACCGGCTCTCGCATTCAAGTGCGCGTCTTTGGTGGGTGGGACTTTGCACCTGACGAAGTTGAACGGCCTGACTTCGCCCAGCGTGGCTATGCAGCAGGTGTGCCAATGGGGGGTGACCTGATGAGCGCTCCCGAGGGAAAGGCCCCGACCTTCATGGTTCGAACTCTTCGTGACCCTGACAACGCCAATCTCGACCGCGTACAGATGGTTAAGGGCTGGCTAAACGCGGATGGTACAACCTCAGAGATTGTATTCGACATGGCTTGCTCCGACGGGCGCGAGATTGTCGATCACGTCTGCGACGGTGAAGTGGGCAACACAGTGGACGTGGAGAATGCCACTTACACCAACACCATCGGCGACCCGATGTTGAACGTCGTTTGGACCGACCCCGACTTTGATCCAACACAGCGCGCCTTTTATTATGTTCGCGTGCTAGAAATACCGAAACCCACGTGGCAGGCCCACGACGCAGCCTATTACGGGGTCGCAATGGATCCCGAAGTTCCGATGTTCCTGCAGGACCGCGCCTACACCTCACCGATTTGGTACACACCTGGTTGAGGGTAATTGACCGATGAAGATTGGATCAAAACCGAGGAAATGGAGGTCGTTAATGCAATTCAGAAACTCCACCGTAGTTACGGTCTTTACGCTGGCCGCCACGCTGACAGCAGCCTCTGCACAGGACCTTTTACCGCCCGCTGATGTTGTCGATGCGCCAAGATTAGAATATTCGCCTTACGCCGATGACCATTTTCCAAATCGTGTTCTTTTTGGCGATACGCACCTACACTCCTCGTGGTCTACGGACTCTGGTATGGCCGGCGGAGTATTGGACCAGGATGCTGGGTATCGCGTATCACGCGGCGAGGAAGTGATAAGTGCGCTCGGCTGGCGCGTAAAGCTGATCCGACCTCTCGACTTTGTGGTGATGGCCGATCACGCTGAGAACCTCGGCCTAGCCGACTTTATCCGCCGCTCTGACCCGCTCATTTTGGCTAATGAGACCGGCAAACGCTGGCATGATATGGTAAAAGCCGGGAACGGATATGACGCGTTCCTTGAGTGGCTGCGCGCGAACGACAACGACCTGATCAACGAGCCGAAGTTACTTGCTACCGCATGGGACGGTGCAACAACCAATGCTGACGAATACTACAGGCCAGGCACTTTCACCACATTTCACGGCTTTGAGTGGACTTCGCATCCCGGTGGCAACAACATGCATCGCGTAGTGATCTTCCGCGATGGCAAAGACCGCACCTCGCAAGTGTTCCCATTTTCGCAGTACGACTCAACTAATCCCGAAGATCTATGGGACTACATGGCGGCGTACGAGGAAAAAACCGGTGGTCAAGTCCTAGCGATCCCGCACAACGGCAATTTGTCGAATGGGCTTATGTTTGCGTTAGAAACCATTGAAGGGTCCACTCTTTCAGGGGAACCGATCGATGCGGACTACGCTGCAAAGCGCATTCGATGGGAACCTATAGCGGAAGTCACTCAACAAAAAGGTGATGGTGAGGCTCATCCGCTTTTGTCCCCCGACGATGCATTTGCCGACTTTGAAACAATCGACGCCGGTAATCTTAACGGTCAAGGCGCGAAAACGCGGGAGATGCTCCCAGCAGAATACGCCCGAGAGGCATTGAAGACCGGCCTCATAGTCGAGGCAAGTCTTGGTGTTAACCCTTTCAAATTTGGCATGATCGGTTCGACTGACAATCATACAGCACTGCCCACATCGCGAGAGGAGAATAACTTTTCCAAAGCTTCATTCGTGGAACCAGCCCCCGATCGCGCTTTCCACCCACTCGTTGCTGCAGACGACCCCGCGTTGTCTATTATGGAAGCCGATGTTGGTGCCTCGGGTCTTGCCGCGGTTTGGGCTCGAGAAAACACTCGGGAGTCTATTTGGGACGCAATGGCTCGTAAGGAAACCTATGCAACATCGGGTACGCGTCTGACTGTACGGGTTTTTGCGGGTTGGGACTTCAAAGCCGAAGAGGTTTCGCGCCCTGATTTCGCTCGCACCGGCTATGCGCGCGGCGTGCCAATGGGTGGAGATTTGACCAACGCACCTGCAGGTGGCGCTCCGACATTGATGATCCGGGCTCTGCGAGACCCCGACGGTGCCAATCTCGATCGCGTTCAGATCGTGAAAGGTTGGCTGAACCCCGACGGAACGACCTCAGAAAAAATCTTTGACGTAGCCTGCGGTGATCGGGCGATCATTGATGACAACTGTGATGGTGATGTGGGCAACACTGTTGACGTGGCAAATGCTTCCTACACCAATACGATCGGTGAGCCGCTCTTGACCGGGTTTTGGATTGATCCGGAGTTTGATCCGGAAAAGAGCGCATTTTACTATGTTCGCGTCATCGAAATTCCTACGCCGCGTTGGACGGCTTACGACGCGAAATTCTTTAATGTCCAAATGCCAGAGGGTACTCGGATGCAATTGCAAGACCGCGCATACACTTCGCCAATCTGGTATTCGCCGTGAAAGGTCAGAGCTTCAGAGTTCGCGAGAAACCTAGTTTGGCTTTGTAGGCCTCACTTTGATCTTCAACCGTGTTCCAGTTGCAGCACGAAGTTTCAATCTGGTCTGAATAGCCAATTAGTAGAGCTTTCGAATGAAATACATTTTGAGAAAAAGCTACCTGATCGCAATAATGGGGTGTATCTGGCTTTTGTCAGGCTACGAAGCTGCCTTTGCGCAAAATGACGCTGAAGCAGCCGCTCAGGCAAACAACCCTCTGGCGAACATCACTGCGTTTAATTTGCAAAACTATTACATAGACGAGTTTACTGGGCCGAGCGGAGAAAGTGGAAATCAGTTCGTCTTGCGGTATGCGCAGCCAGTTTCCATCGGAAACTCGCAATGGCTGATCAGAGCCTCCCTTCCTTACAACAGCTTTCCTGTTGGCGCTAATGGATCAACCGAAAGCGGGTTGGGTGATTTTGATGTATTCGCGGCCTATCAGATCAACACCGGAGATCCAGCGGTCAGTTTTGCTATAGGCCCGGAGTTAGTAGCTCCTACCGCTACAAGTGATCTACTTGGTTCGGATCAATGGCAACTGGGCGTCGCAAATGTATACTTCAACGCCAAGTCACCAAAGTTTCAATATGGATACTTGTTAACTTGGCGCGGCGGCATTGGCGATACAGATGGAAACCCACGCGTGAGCCTCGGGGCTTTTCAACCTTTTGCTTTTTACCAGCTTGGGCAAGGTTGGTACACCGGCGGAGCACCAATTTGGACCTACAACTTTCAGAATGACGCGTACTCGGTGCCTCTGGGAATCCGAATAGGAAAAGTCTTCAAACGGGACAAAACCATTTTCAATCTATTTTTGGAACCACAGTGGTCCATAGCGGATCGCGGCGCAGGATTGCCAAAAACGCAAGTGTATTTCGCTGTTAATATGCAATTTCAAAAATGAGTTGTTTCCATACTTATGAGAAGAAGGGAGAACCTGATGGAAAAGTTTATTGCTGTAGTCTTTGATACTGAAGAGGCCGCGTACAAAGGTGCAGATGCAATACGCGACCTGCATAGTAATGGCGAACTTGCTGTATATGCGGCCGGTATCATTGCAAAAGACAATGAGGGTAATGTCGAGGTTAAGAAATCTGCAGATGAAGGGCCAATTGGAACTGCTTTCGGGCTCATGCTTGGCGCAATGGTAGGTGTCTTGGCAGGACCGGCGGCAGTCGCTTCTGGAGCGGCAGTGGCGGGTTCGGCGGCAGCTGCTCAGGCTGCTGCAAGTGGTATGGCTTTGGGCTCGATGACGGGCGGTGTTTTTGGTGCATACCGAGATCTTTGGGTTTCGGGTGTTGATGTTGCAATGCTGGACAACGTTGCAGTCGAGCTCTTGCCCGGCAAATATTGCATAGTCGCCTCTGTTGACGAGGTCTGGACCGCTCCGCTTGATGTGAAAATGAAGGAAAATGGCGGAACCATTTTCAGGAAGCTTCGGACTGATGCAGTTGATGAGCAGATAGAAGCAGAAATGGTTGCATTGGACAAAGAGCTGACTTCCATGGAAGACGAACTAGCCGAAGCTGCTGACGAAATATCAGCAGACATTCAGGAAGGAATTGAAAAGACCAAAGCAAAGGTCAAGGAAACGAATGACCGTATTAACGCTCGGGTAGACGAGATCGACGCGGAGTTTGATGCCAGGTTGGATGCGATCGACCAACAAATCGCCTCGGCGACAGAAAAAACAAAAGACCGGTTCCAAAAAAGAAAAGCAGAGATTCAAGAGGAATACTCTCAAAGAAAAGCTCTTTTGAGCAAAGCAGCTAAGTTGGCAGGCGAGGCACTCAGCTAACGGGATAACGAACCCGCCAAATTCCAAAGCGGGTTCGACACATCCGTTTGCTGGAGTTACAAATCGAATTTATGGAAGAAAACAGTATTAGAGAGCCACTTTCTTCGTACGGTGATACTCTGTCACGATGGTGGATCTCAGTGGATCAACCCGCGGCGCTTGCCGCGATGGTGTTTTGCGCGGCGATTTTGGTTTTTCGTCGCGCGCTTGCTAGGGCGGTGGTGTCAGCGCTTAACGCATTGTTGTCAAACTTATCTTCCGAGATTGGTGAGGCGACGCGTGAACGCCTCGTTTCGGCTACGCAGGTACTTCTTATAACCCTATCGATTTTCCTTGTCTCTGAAGCTCTGGAACTTCCCGAGTTTACCGGTGGTCTCTTTAGGAGCGTTCTAGCGACTGCTGCCATCGTGGCTGTGTTTGCAACTTGGTACGAATTAGCGGGTAACTTTGTTTCAATTTTAAAAACGGGTGAGTTTCAGGACGTTACCCTTGAAGCAGATTGGACCACTAGAGTTACTCGCTTCGCTATTTTTATCTTTGGACTTACTGCGATTTTGAAGGTCTGGAACGTCGATATCAGTGGAGCTCTTACTGGCGTCGGTGTTTTAGGCGCAGGGCTTGCGATCGCTGCGCAGGACTTAGTACGAAATTTGATCGCGGGAATGACCAACCAAAGCGAGGCTCGATTTGTCACCGGAGACGCAATTGAAGTTGATGGCAAGTTTTTGGGGACGGTCAAAAGGATCGATCTGCGTTCCACACTCGTTGTTGGTTTCGACCAAGTGCCCCGCCATGTTCCGAATGCGGACCTGTCAAATTCTGTTGTTAAAAATTACTCAAGAATGCAGCATCGGCGTATCCTGGTTACAATTCCGCTAGTTTTGTCGTCGACCCGTGATCAAGTCGAAAAAGTTCGATGTGATCTGGATGAGTTCTTGAAGAACAGTGGCGACTTCGCGCTCCATGATGACGCTCCAAAATACGTCAACGTCTTAGGCATAAGCAACAGTTCCATCGACATTCAATTCTATGCTTGGACTAAGTCTGGGACTTATTTGGACTACCTTGAAACAAGTGAACGACTGACCCTAGAGGTTATCGAAACCGTCGCACGAGCAGGCACGGAGTTAGCCTATCCCACCCAAACGATACATCTGGCCGAGGGCGTAAAAGAAAATTGAAGCTGAGAACACTGGCCGCGAGCTAGTCTTCTTCGTCTCGCTGAACCCGTTCGTCTCTACGTTTTTTTAGTTCATCTAGTTCTTTTGCAAGCTCATCGTCCAGAACTGAACTGGTGCCAATTTCAGTCTTTTCGTCAACGTCAGAACTAGGCGTTGCCTTGACATCAGAGTTGCCGGACTGCTCGGCCAATGTGTCCCAAAGTGTTACGAATAACCCGGCCAGCACCGGTCCTAAGATCAGCCCTGAGGCTCCGAAAAACGCAAGGCCGCCAAGAGTAGAAATCAAGATTATTATATCGTTAAGCGCAGCATCCCTACCGACAAGAATTGGCCTTAAAATGTTGTCGATTGTCCCAACTACAGCCATACCCCAAATGGCCAGGCCGATTGCCGCGGTCGTTTCACCCTGCGTAAAAAGCCATATTACTCCGCAGAAAATTATAAATAAAGGACCCAGTCCTGGGATGACCGACAGAACGGCCATAACTACTCCCCAAAACGCTGCACCCTCTATTCCTGCGACCCAGAAGCCTAGGCCACCTAGAACGCCCTGCGCAATGCCGATGACCAGAGTTCCTTTGATCGTAGCTCGGCTGACCGAAACCATTCGATCGCGAAGTGCAAATTGGGTTTTGTGATCCAAACCAGTGTAAGCGAGGATAAGATCGATGACCGGACGATCCATTTGTAAGAAAATGAACACAGCATAAAAGTATACAAAGAGGCTTAAGAAAAAACTTGCTGTGCCGCGCGTTATGTCACCAAGAGCCGAAACGAAAAATCCGCCTATCGCGCTGGCTACTTCGCCAAGCTTAGCCATTATTTGAGCGCTTCTTTCGCCCAAAAAGTCACGAAATGGTACCCAATCAGGCAAAGGCTCATCTGTCGACAAGTTGGTCAGCTGTACAACCAGTCTACTAGCCTCATCTGCTATTCCCTGGGCCTGCAATACAGAGATCCAGACGATTCCCATCAATGGGGCTATGACGGCGATGGTGAGAAGAGCAAGTGTCAACCCAGACGCCAAAGCACTTCGACGACGTGTCAGGACGATCATTCTAGCAAAAATACGCGCTGACATCGCTGAAGTTATAGCTGCCAGAACAAGTGCGACCAAAAACGGTTGCACCATTCCAAAAAACAACGCTGACACTATTAGAGTGATTGAGAATAACGCAAACCATCGTAGAGCTTCAGGTGTAGGTTTTGCCATGTCCAAGCCCTCTGACGCGTGCCATTTTCATTACTGTATCACGATATTTCGTTATGTTTTTCAAAGAATTTGATGCATTATTCCTAATCACAGAATTACCAATGAACCTCTAGGAGACTTTAAGATGTCTGGTAATTCAAACCTTATTGATGAGCTGAAAAAGAAAAGGGACGAACTGCGTCTGCAACTACATCTGGGTGCGCGTGAAGCAGAGGATGAGTGGGAAACTTTGATGCAAGATTGGGACAAGTTCTTGAGCCGTGCCCAGTTTGAGAAAAGTGCCGATGAAGTCGGAGAAGCTGCAAAAGAACTCGGCTTGAAAATGAAGGAAGCGTACGACCGAATGAAAAAGTCATAGAGTGATTTAATCTCCCAAATCACCAAAGACAGTTCTGAACCTTTTGTGCCTCATTGGATTTTGAGTTCTCGGTCACTCACGATTCAAAAAGTTTTAGTGTGAGGAAAACCATGGTCACCAAAGCCGAACTTGAAGCAGAATTGGCAGACTTGCGAGAGAAACTGAAAGAACGCGAAGACCATGAAGAGTTATCCGTAACTGCACCCCAATCAAACCGCTCTGCAGAAGATAAATCCGACCTCTCGAAGGAACTTTTGGATTTTGGGTCGAATGGAGAAAGTGTAGAGGAAATTTTTCGGCAACTTGTTCACGAGCTGGACGACCTTCACAAACAGAAGCCCGTCTTGACTGTTGCCGCAGCATTTGCATTAGGCTTTTTGCTGGGCAGATCATCGAAATGAGAATGACACCATGAACCGAGACATCACAAAGGAAATCCGAAAAAGCAAAGGTCGTATCGGACGGAACTTAACCGTGGCATTCCGCGCGGAACGAGTAATAGCGCGACGTCGTTTAGCTGTAGTAAGAACTCAGACAGGATTAATGGCATTCGCCGGTCTTATCGCCGGGATCGGCGTTATCATGATTAGTATCGCGTTCTTCTTTTTTCTGTCCGAACGGTTTGGAAATACTACCGCTGGGCTTCTCGTTGGCCTGATTGACTTTTTGATCGCCGGTGTCTTGGTTATGATCGCGGTACGCTTGACTGCGGAGCCCGAGCTGGAACCGGCAATTGAGGTGCGAGACCTCGCATTGGAGGACATCGAAGCGGAAGTTGAAAACGCTGTGGACGAAGTGAGAGATCTCGCTAAGGGCTTCGGTCAGTTTACAAAGGACCCGTGGAGCGTCGCAGGTCAGAATCTGTTGGGTCCATTGTTATCAATCTTGCTGAAAACATTGAAGAAGTGAGGCGAGCTCACAGCCTGCCTTGGGCCAAATTCTTCTTACTATTCGCAAACAAATGTAGTCGAAGTAAATGCACATACTACTTTAATGACGTACCTTGAAAACGAGCGCGGTCTACAAAAGCGGTGAGAGTAGCCGCGACAGAGGTGCTCCCACTCGAATTTTCCAAGGCTGTTCATTTAAAGATTTGGTTAACTCAAATGATCTTGCGAAATCGGCTTCGAGCATGTCTTGAACTTCTTTTGCAGCACGCTTGTCGAAGAAAACGGCCATTGCCTCGAAATTCAACCGGAAGGAGCGGTTGTCCAGGTTTGTAGTCCCCACAGCTGCCAGAGCGTCATCAACAAGGACCACCTTTTGATGCATAAAACCTTCGTTGTAGCGCATGACTTTTACACCGACATCGCGGATTTCATCGAAATAAGCAAACGCGGCTAGCCAAGGGATTCTATGATCGATCACCTCCGGCACTAAAAGGCGAACATCGACGCCCCTGAGCGCAGTGAGTTTCATTGCGCTAAGTACGTCTATATCCGGAACGAAGTATGGTGAAGCGATCCATATCCTTTCTCTGGCCTCGGCAAGGCAACTTATAAAAAAAAGCGCGCCCGAGTCGAGCTCATCTCCTGGACCCGTCGCGACGACTAGAGCCGTCATGTCCTCTGGGTCCAATTTTGCATCCCAATTCAATTCGTCGATTAACAGTTCATCAGTGGCCCAATGCCAGTCTTCGGAGAACACAAGTTGGAGCTGAGATACCACTGGCCCAGTCAGACGAGCATGTGTGTCTCTCCATTGGCCAAACCTTGGATCTAACCCTTTGTATTCGTCCCCAAAATTCAAACCTCCGGTAAAAGCTACATGTCCATCGATAACTATGGTTTTCCGGTGATTTCTAAAGTTAAGCTGAAACCGGTTCTTTGGTCCGCGCATTGATTTTGGGTCGACACACTGGACGCCGGCGCTCCTCAGCTCATCAAAGTAATTATCTGGCAAACCCTTGCTTCCAATCGCGTCAACAATGAAGCGCACAATCACACCCCGTTTTGACGCTGCAATCATTCGTGAAGCAAGCTGACGTCCAACGCCATCATTGTTTACAATGTAAGATTGTACCAAAACATAGGTGCTGGCTTGGTCAATCGCCTCAAAAATCTGACCAAAAACCTCATCGCCGTCGATAAGAATTTTTAGGCCGTTTCCCGAAACACCGGGAAGATCTCCAAGTTTTTCGAAAAGAATTGTGTCTTTTTCAGTTTTCCGAAGGGGCTTATGCCTTTTCCCAAAGTCCGCGACAGCTTCGACAATACGTTCGCTATCGCGACGGCTGATTTCATACCCACGAAATTTGTGATGCCCAAGGAAAAGGTACAAGGGCACACCAAGATATGGGGCGGTCACCAAGAATACTGCCCAACCTACAGCACCTTGAGGCGTTCTCGCTGTCTGTATTGATCGCCAAGCGAAGTAAATCGCCACGACTTCAAGGAAAAACAGAGCAAGCCAAACCATAATGAGAACTAGACTATCATTCGGAAGCCGCACTCTAAAAGGGGTCATGTCAGATTAACTTTGCTTGAGCGGGGCAGGGGGTTTGCGTAGCGTTTGGGAATGACCAAACCTGCCTCATTCAAGTATTTCAAGACCAGTCCTGAGATCATCCGCCTTGCGGTGATGTTGTACATCAGGTTTCCACTTTCCTTGCGGAATGTCGAAGATCTCCTTCACGAGCGTGGTATCGACGTGAGCCATGAAACCGTCCGCTACTGGTGGAACAGGTTCGGGCCGATGTTTGCCTCCGAGATCAGACGAAAGCGGGTTCAACAACTGCGCGCATTCTCGAAATGGAAATGGCACGTGGACGAGGTATTTGTGAAGGTGAATGGCAAGAGACATTATCTCTGGCGCGCGGTGGATCATGAGGGTGAAGTGCTGGAAGCAGTCGTCACGAAGCGCAGAAACAAAGCCGCAGCATTGAAATTCCTCAGGAAACTGATGAAGCGGCACGGCAAAGCTGAAGAAGTAGTCACAGATCGCTTCGCATCCTACAAGGCTGCACTTAGAGAAATGGGATCGCTCGAAAAACAAAGTACGGGCAGGTGGCTCAACAACCGGGTTGAGAATTCGCACCGGTCTTGTCAGAAGAACTTGGGTTGAGGCGGGCAGGGGGTTTGCGTAGCGTTTGGGAATGACCAAACCTGCCTCCTTCAAGTATTTCAAAACCAGTCCCGAGATCATTCGTCTTGCGGTGATGCTGTACATCCGGTTTCCACTTTCGTTGCGGAATGTCGAAGATCTCCTTCACGAGCGTGGTATCGACGTGAGCCATGAAACCGTCCGTTACTGGTGGAACCGATTTGGTCCGATGTTTGCCTCCGAGATCAGACGAAAGCGGGTCCAGAAACTGCGTGCATTCTCAAAATGGAAATGGCACGTGGACGAAGTATTCGTGAAGGTGAATGGCAAGCGGCATTATCTTTGGCGCGCCGTCGATCACGAAGGAGAGGTGCTCGAAGCTGTCGTCACGAAACGTCGAAACAAAGCCGCAGCACTGAAATTCCTCAGGAAACTGATGAAGCGCCATGGCTGTGCGGAGGAGATCGTGACGGATCGCTTCGCTTCCTACAAGGCTGCGCTAAGAGAAATGGGCGCACTCGAAAAACAAAGTACGGGCAGGTGGCTCAACAACCGCGTTGAGAACTCTCACCTGCCGTTCCGACGACGAGAACGCGCAATGCAGCGTTTCAGGCGTATGCGAAGTTTGCAGAAATTCGCTGCCGTTCATTCCTCCGTCTACAACCACTTCAACCAGGAGAGATCGCTCACCAGCCGAGACACCTTCAAGCTGACACGCAGTGCTGCTCTCGCCGAGTGGCGCGAACTTGGCACGGAATAAAGGACAGCGTCACTGGCCTAACAGAGACTGGTTCGAATTTGTCTGACAGCACCATTCAAATATTTCAAGACCAGTCCCGAGATCATTCGTCTTGCGGTGATGCTTTACATCCGGTTTCCACTTTCATTGCGGAATGTCGGACTCCGCGGCAGATACAACTTGCCAACGCATTCTGCAGGTACCTTGAGTTTGCATGCGAACTCGAGAATTCAAAACCGTAGATGATTTGCAGTTTAGGTCGCTAAGAACCAAGGTACATGATCGTTTGTAATTTGTTGCGCGGCAGCCGAATGCTGCGTCCCGCTAAGTCGAAGACGGAGGTCGGCGTCTGAAGAGCAAGGAGGCTCTCATGTCGCGCTGGCAAGCACGTCCTGCGATCTGGTTTCTGCTCCGGTTCTGTCCTCCACACCTAAGCAATCCATGACTAGCTTTTGAAGGGCATGCCGATGGTCATGCTGTGTTCCGGCTAGATCCAGAGTTGCGACTGTTAGCGTATCGTCCGCGTCTTTGGTCGCGATTGAGTACCGCCGCTGGATCGCGTCATGGGGCAGGTCACCATGATGCGGATAGAGCAGCACGACGTTCGAGCAGTCATAAAGCCTGTTGTAGGCCATCAGCTGGTATACGTCCGACTGGCTGACGCCTTGCTTTGGGTCATCGACACGCGGGGTGATGCGCTTCCACTTTGTGTCTATGATCATCGCGACTTCATCGCCTTGCCGGACTATTAGGTCCGGCCGCGTACGGAAACGCCCGATTTCACCATCGTAGAGGCAGTCCAGGTGCCCCCCCTGGGACGACACGCGAAAGCCCGTACCGGCTAACGCCCGCGACATGATTTGTTCGACATATTTCTCGAATAGAACATTCATTTCGAAGAGCAACGCGTGGCCATCGATGGTCCCGGCACTGGTCTGTTGGTGCCGATCCGAAAGAAATAGACGTGCCAGTGATAGAAGTTCTTGCCAACGCCGGTTAGTGCGATCGAGGACGATCCGATCCCAACCAAGTGCGCTCGTAGGAATGTCGTTGACATCGGCGTATACGAAACTCAACTCGCGTAGCGAACGCTGGTTATCCGGCGCTCCGGACAAACGTGAAAGTTTGCTGACTGCTGCACGCATCACTTGGTTCAACGCAATGTTCGGCGACAACGTGTCAAAACGGCAAGCGAGTTTCTGCGGCGACACCGCAAGTGAAGAGAATTGCCGTGTTACGTTCAGGCGCCCTCGAAGCGCAGACAAATCATCTTCGTGTTCGAGGTAGTGCCGCGGCATTCCTTGCCGTACTGCGTCAGTGAGCTTACCGCAAAACAGTCGGATCAGCAGTTCGAGAACGGTTTCGCGCTGCCAGCCAAGCTGTGTCATGGACCCTGCCTCGATTGGCAGATCATAGGTCACTCCGAGCATGTGTATCAGTCTGGCCCTTAGGGTCGCATCGGAAACGTTGGTCTCGCCTCTACCTTCGATCTTCGGAAGAATTTCGAGCTGGCAGTCTGGTGTGGCGATAACCCCAACGATGCCTCGAGCGCGAAGTCCCTTGCGACCATGTTCCAGCACACCCTCATGCCCACGACCGGAAAAGACCGAGGCCCGCGCGACTGCTGCGATCCGATCAGCCTGCGCTTCCGGGATCTCGCGTTCGCCTGACCCGTATGTAAGGTGCTCCCATTCCCGGATAGTGTGACGGGTCATGTTCCGACTAACTTCCCGTAGTCGAAGCCCTCATCCATGGACCGCACATCCCAACGAAACCGGGGAACCGCGCCTCCATCCTCAAGACCCGGAGGTGCCTTCAAGATCGACCGTTTGAGGAATCCACCAGTGATAAGGCCTTCGTGAGTTTCTAAATCACCCAGCACCGCAGCGATCTTGGCCCAATCCTCGAAGAAGTACTCCGCCAATAGCGGAATGACTTTGTGGCGCATCACTTCGTCTAACTCGGCTCGGGAACTGCACCCGGTGAAGTAGGCGTGGCCGATCTGATGCTCACGGTCGTACAGATACTCGATCCGCTCGTTGATCGTGGATAGGAGCCGCGGTAGATCGATACCGCATCTCTGAGCGGCATTCCGAAGCACAGAAGCATCAGGCATCATCTCCCTAAAGGTGAAGCGCCGCCTAAGCGCGGTGTCGAGAAGCGCAATTGACCGGTCCGCAGTGTTCATTGTGCCAATCACGTTCAGATTTGCCGGCACTCCGAAAAGGCGCTTGGAATAGGGTAGTGTGAGCCTGATCTCATTGTCAGCCCGAAGCCTCTTATCAAGCTCTAGAAGGGTAATAAGCTCTCCAAAGACCTTAGATATGTTCGCCCGATTGATCTCGTCAATGATGAGTACGTGTGGGCGAGCGCCTTCCGCAGGTATTGATCGGTCGACACCAAAGACGACTTCCTCCAGCCCGTCCCAGTCGACCAGGCCACCGTTTAACTTGTAAACAGTGTGCTGTCGGAAACCATTTGAATAAAATCGTGAGCGCTCTGTTCCTTGGTCGTCGCGCCATAGCCATTCGACGCTACGGCGGTGGGGGTGGTGCTTGGCATCAGCCTCGAAGAAATAGTCGCTGGTGATCCTACCGAAGGCGCGCATTCTGTCACGCCCGTCTGAGACGACGACATAGTCACCCAATTGCATATCCGACCTAAAGGAATAGGTGCAAACGAGTTCACCGGCGTGACTGCTAACCTCCTTTCCAGTTTGTTGTTCCAGCTCGTTCTTGATCTCCGCCCAGTCTTCGAAACGCTCTTCTGACCAGTCGATACTTCCACCCCAGCCATGGCGGATCTCTTTTGCATCGAGGGCTTTGGTGATTTGCGCCTCTTCTTGGAATCGTCTTCCCAGCGCAATTTTGAAGATTGGACGCGTTCGATCCAGTCGGTGATCGCCCGGATCCTCGCCTGAATCCAAGCGCGCCCGTTCGCAGATTCGCTTGAAAACGCCGTCCTCAACCTTCAGCCGAAAACCAGCTGAATCCAGTTCTTCGACGTCCAGCTCTTGGCCCTCTGCGCCTTGTGTTTCCGGTCGAAGGCCCTCAACGAACTCTTCGTAGCTCATCGACTGGTGGAAGGTGACGAACTCTATTCGCCCAGCCGCTGTGAGCCTCTGATAGATTGCCATAAGCTCGGCTCGATCGTCCGGAACGAGTTCGCCGCAAAGCTGCACCGCTTCTGCGGCGGTGGTGTAGGTCTTACCTGTGCCGGGCGGGCCGTAAAGAATGAGGTTCATAGGGGGCAATTCCTGCTGGATACTGGCGTCACTCGCGCCGTTGTTGTTTGCATTACTCACTCCGTTTACGCCGCCTCGTGGTGGAACGCCGATCGCCTGAGCTATTTCCGGAGCAAGCTCGTAGCTGACGAGCTTGTCGCCTCCGTAGGTCAGGTAATTCACAGGTCCGCCAGCGATCGCTTTAACCCGCGATGCCAGGCCATCCACGAGCATCGCGCGGGCAACATCGACGATGTCTTCGGTCTCAATAGCCTCATCCGCCCTGTTGCCTGCGCCCCGCGGCTTGATCCGAAATGCCGAGACACCAGAGGTGCGATTGAAGTTCCTAACCGGCTGAAAAGGGGCGCCCGTCGCATCGAAAAGGACAAATGGGCGGCCATCGCCGGACCGAACGGCTTCATCAAGCTTGAAGCGAAACACCGTAGCTGAGCTTTGGTCCGCGCCGATCCGCTCAGGTTCCGGGATCCGCGCCATATCCTGAAATATCCGTCCACCAAGTGCTTGGCAGATATTCGGCCAGCCTTCCTTGAGGCCTAGAGCAGCATTTACGTCTCTGACAAGAACCTCGACGTGGTCATGACCTTCCTCGCGAGCGGGTTCGATATAGTGCTCCAGAACATATTGGCGGATTCGATCGGCGTCCTTCGCTGCTCCAGGAGGGTCACCTGCCAAGAACCGCCCGTACTGCCCAAGCCAACTTCCCCAATTTGAGAGCCGATTGTGGGGATTGTCGGAATCCGGCATCAGAATTCGATAGTCCTGACCGCCGTCTCGGGCGTTCTCTCGGATTTTTCTAATTCTGTCCCTAAGCGCCTCAAATCTATCAGCTTCCCACGCCTCATTGAGGTTTTGGTAAGGCATGCCGAGTTCAGCAAGATTTCGGTCGATCGTTCGGATCGCATATGCGCGGGAATTGCGTCCTGCCTCCGTTTGAGCACCGCCCTGTTCGAGCCATTTCTTGAAATCGTTTTCTTTTGTCATTCACGTATCTCAGCTATTTGCTTAGAAATATTACAGCGACCCTATCCAAGATCTGCGTGTTTGCGTTTCTTGACGCTTGTTCCGCCGCGCCGAACAACTCTTCCATTCGAGCACGCACTTCTGAGAGAGTCTTTGATGGCTGCTGCTCAAAGAAACCGTAAATCGCATCGATCCCCAGATAATCCGGGATATCTCTTTCTTTTTCGCTGCGTTGGCTAACGTCCTTCTTGGCTTCAATCCAGTGGGGATCGAGCTCTTGGGCCCAGGCCTCTGCCAGTTTCTCCAAAGATGGGAGCGTCAGATGTCCAAACCGATTGTAACCTTGGTTCTTGGAGGGGCCCGACGCGAGAAACCTATCCAAAGACTCTAAGAGTGAAACCGTTCGCTCGGGACGAATATCCCAGTGAGCCAGACCTTCCAAAGTCGGCTGGAGGCCCTCGATCACATAGCTCAGCTCTGTTTCTGTCGGTCGGTCCCGGTGTTTCCCGGATTTGACGGTCTCGCCGTAGGACTCGCGCAGCAGTCTTGTCACTTCTGGCTGATCCCGGATGATTTCCTGACGATCGCCGGTCTCGCGAACGGCCAATAGTCGGGGTGGCAAATAGGATGCCTCGACCAGCGAAGGCGCGCGCCCACCAAGGGCAATGATCGTCATCGGTGATTTGCCGGCGAGAAGACAAAGCTCAGCGCCCCAAAGACTTTGAGGTTTGATGCGCTCCATGGATTTGAGGAGATCGTTTGGCAGCGTGCGCCGCATGTCTTCAACCAGATCGTAGAGGTTGTTCCGGCGAAGTGGCCGCGGCTTCTTGTGCTGCTCCAGGATCAGGTCTGTCAGGTCGCCAGCAGAGAATTCGAGGTATTCGTCCGCGAGATCTGAAGCACCGACCCCCGAAAGCAGAGCGATCGACTCGATGCGATCACGGCCTTTCTTGTCGGACGACAGGACAAGCCCGGGAAGATCGAAGGTGGTGTAGGTGATCTTGGCGTGCGGGCTATCAATCCGGTCGATCCGCCCCAGGCCTTGAAGCATGCTCTTTATGTCCGAGGTCACGCCGACGATACCGAGGGCGCGTGCGCGCTGAAGGTTGATGCCTTCTGCCATTTGAAAGGTCATGAACATGGCTCGGCGTTTGTCATCGGACGCCTTCTTGCCATCGAGAGCAAGGTATTCTTGGGCTTCTGCACCATTTCGGGCGACGGTAATGCCAGTACCAGGGCCCAACTTGTGGTTGGCAGCTACTAGGATCACGTCCGGCTTAGGGCCCTTACGGGAAGAGAGGAGGCGCGCGTAGCCCTCCAGAACGCCAATCCGCTCAGAAAGGAAGATCACCTGGCGATGCTCATTGAGTATCTCTGCCATATGTTCGGCACGCTGCTCATCGATCGCATCAAGTTCCGGGCTCTGCAGCAATTCACCGATGCGGTCGCAAATCGGCGTCGTCGTTCGTTTGTCGAGAGGAAGCTCGCCGCTCTTCGGTTTGATTGTAATTATTGCGGTTTTCCCGCCGCGGCTTTCACGTTCCGAGCGCCTAAGGCTCTCGCCAATCGACGTGCGGCCGCGCGCATCTGCATCGGAGGCCCGCCTACGGTCCCAATCTTCCCTTGCGAAGGTGATCGACGACCTCAAGATCGCCAGAAAGTTCCGAATGTGGATCCGCGCCTTGTCATGAAAACGGACTTCTGTATGGCCCGCTCGTTTTGGGTCGGCAGAAACCAGGGTTGTGCCCGTCGAGATGCTCTCAGCTAGTATTCTGATTTCGTCTAGGATGGCCGATTGCTCGGGCGTGAGATCGGCGTCGATTCTGATGCTTTCGATCTCAGGATACGCATAGATACCGGGTCCGCGTTTTTTAGATTGTCCGACGCAATGGCGCTGACGCCTAACGACATAGGGCGCCAGTGCTTCCGCCATGTTGGCCTGGATTTCGCGCGGCTCGAGCCGTTTGCCGGCGAGACGTTCTTCGGCTTCTTTGATTGGTTGCGCGATGTCTGCTT
Source organism: Ruegeria sp. D4 (assembly GCF_056534475.1). Taxonomy (NCBI): domain Bacteria; kingdom Pseudomonadati; phylum Pseudomonadota; class Alphaproteobacteria; order Rhodobacterales; family Roseobacteraceae; genus Ruegeria; species Ruegeria sp. D4. Next base: position 765,116 of record NZ_JBQFPJ010000001.1, on the reverse strand, counting down.
CAGACAGAAACATGTCTTCCATGCCAGATCGCTGACGATCATCAAAGTGCTGACGGAGCGCGCGGAGTTGGTTCAATTCCGTCGCCCGCTCTCGGCCACGTTTGAGGTTGTCGTTGATCCTTGCCGTGATTTCGGGGGGTACGTAGATCGACGCGCGTCGTTCATGAAAGGCGAGCAATCCGTCCAAGCCCTGGTTTCCCATAAGGGTCGCTGACAGGCACGACGTCCAGATCGCAGGGCTTTGTTCAAAGACAAGAGAACGTCTCGACGGGGCGAGATAGCGGGAGTTCAATCGATGGCTTTCGTCCACGATCATAGAGGCTGACGATCGAGCGCCTCGATTGATCTCAGCCAGCTCTTCGTCCAAATCGTCCTTCTTTTTGGACAATTGGCTGTGCTTGATGAGATCGAGGTTCGAAGGCTTGTTCTTGATCCAGTTGCTTAGAACGCTTGCTGGTATAATCCCGAGCGCGCCATTGCGTGTTTGATCAGGTCGTTCGGTGCCATGCCGAAGCACTACACTGGAGTGCATTGTCGGCAGTACCGTCGCCAGGTGCTTGCCGATGTCTGTCTTACCTGCACCTGTCGGTGCTTCGACGAAAGCAAAACCGTGTTCGTAAGCCGTGCCGGCTGCCTCATAGACGAGGTCTGTTTGGAACGGTAGAGGCGGACGCCCTGCAGCGCCATCTCCGCCGACGCGCCAAGGTGCAAAAGATGTCATTTCGTGAACTGTTCGGGTGAGGGCTTCTTCGGCGCTCACGGGCCTCAGAAGCGCACGCAGGATCTCAAGAGCCTGTTCAGTCCAGTCGGCACCAAACGTCCAAAAGTCGTCGGCGGCCGCGCGACGTGTTGCAGCAAGGTCTGGGAAAGCTTGAAGATCATCGACGTACTCAAGGTTGCGTCTCAGTCCGCCTACCGAAAAGTTGGCACTACCTGCGAGCACGCCGGAGTCACTGATAAAGAGTTTTGCGTGAAGCATCGCGTGACCCCGCCCAAACCGCTCCCGGGCCAAGTCAGTATCGAAGATGCGGAGCGAGATAGCTCCCGATGCGATCGCATCGTAGGCGAGGACAGCCCGTAGATCGTCGAGTGAGTGTAGCGAAAGCCCACGTGCTTCGAGGTAATAGTCACGGGCCTCTTCCGACAGCTCACGCCCACCACCGTCCATGCGGTTTTGATTGTCAGTATTCGTCCCAAATATGATCCGGATCGTTCCAGGGGGCTCGGATGCAATGCTTGGCCGAACGCGAAGTATGATCGACATCGCGGACAGGAAGTCCTGGTATCCGGTCACTACGAGAGCGCCTGATCCATTCAGAGTGCGCTCAACGAGCTTTTGGACGGATTGCTCACCGTTCGTCGCCCAGACCAATTCATGCTCGGTGACGCTTTCGGACGCGAGTGTGGCCTCAATACCGGCGCCCACGGCCTCTTGCTCGCGCTCCTTGGAACCACGAAACAAAAATCTTGATAAAAAACTGTCTGCTCGCTCGCGCGCCATTCCGGTCACCTCCAGAGCAGTCTAACGTATCAAATGATTCCTCCAACCCATTGAATTCGGAACAATTCGTATAAGGCTGCTAGGAATGATGAGCCGAAGCAGTCTGCCGCCAGGTCAGTTGCTTCGGCTCCAATGCGAGATAATTCTCGCGCGTACAACCGAGTGGATAATCTCGGCTTGGTGGGCCCCGCGCGGGATCGCCGCCATCCCCACCGCCGCACTTGATCCGCCCCACAGTGCGGCGTCTCCTGCGGTCCCCGCGCTTCTATGGGTCCGGGTCCCCGAATGCAGCTCAGCCGAAATTGACCGAACTGCTCGGATCAGGAGGCCAGCGCCTCCGTCTCCGTGATCTTTTCGAACTCAGGCAGAAACTCGGGGTGATACATCTCGAGATACCGCGTGACGCGTGCATTGGTGATGAGCTTGGAGACGTAGCCACGCGCAAGAACCAGATCGAGGTGATCACTGCCGTATGTGTCCTCGACCAGGCGCAACTCTCGCTCCAAATTCGCGGACTCGCGCTCCATCAGCTCGAGTTGCTGGCGGGAGACCCCTTTCACAGCTTTCGGCTTCTCCGGATCTTTCAACTGGGTGGCCGGCGTCGCAGCCAAAAGTGAGCGGGCGTAATTGACGGTATATTTGTTCATCGTCACCATGAGCTCTGCGGCTTCGATCTGACGCATCGGCTTCATCTTCTTCAGGATTTGAAACCCGGTCAGCGCGACCTGCTTGTCCTTGAGAAGCTCAGCTGCCTCAGGGCAGATGCCATCTAGCAAGCGCTTTTTGTCCTGCAAGGATTTGACGTTCACATTGAGCGCCCGGGCCAGCCGTTCTTCGGGAACGCCGCGCTCGAGTGCTTTCAGGATCATTTTGTGTTCCTGAATGGTGGCGAGGCGGCTGATGCGCTTGTTGTATGTGAAGGCTTCGTCGTCCGTCGAAACCTGACACGGCGCATCCTGCACGCCGAGATCCGCCAGGATCGCGAGGCGCACGTGCCCATCAAGCAGCATGTATTTCTCGGGATCGGATTGGTCGCGGACGACGACGAGGGGCTCGACGAGCCCGACTTCTTTGATGGAGGCGACGACCTGGCGGTATTTCACCGTATCCTTGGTTTCTTTCCGAACGGCGTAGAGCGGGCAAATCTGTTCAATCGGCAACTGAATGAGCTCTTTCTCAAACGCCATGTTGATCGATTTGGTGAGTCCGGATCGCGCCATCAGAGGTCTCCCGTTCGAGCGGCTAGGCGGTCAGAGAGGTTCTTGGGGATCGTCGCCAACCCTTCGGCCCTGAGCAGCGTGACGAAGTTTTCGTCATTCAAGAGTTTGCGAAGGGCCTCCGTGATGAACATTAGCTCGTTACGTGTCGCGGTCGCCTTACGCAGAAGGACTTGTTTCTTCTCGACGTCGTTTTGATAGGTCCGGATCAAGCTTTCGACCGACAGCGTTCGTCTCTTCGTTCGGTCTGCGCTGGGTTGTCCTTTCCCATATTGCTGACGTGCCTCGACCAGGCGTTTTGCGGCCATCAGTCGACCTCCGCGCAGCTGGTTGTTCTCATAGGCCTCGCGGAGAACGTCCTGCACGTCCGAGTCTTTTGCTTCCGCGATATCGACGGCGACACTGACAGGAAGCTTTCCGCTTTCAACAGCTCTGAGCAATCTATGCTCGCGGCTCTCAAGGAGCCGAAGAACGCCACGGACATATTTGAGGGACAGATGCGTTTTCCGCGCGATCTCTGGGCCAGAATAGTCACGCTCCTTCAAGCCTTTGATATCGCGCAGAAGATCAAGGGCGCGATGTTGACGACGCGCCAGGTTCTCCACGAGACTCATCACCAGGCAATCTTCGCTGCTGGCATCGATCACGATCGCAGGGATCTCTGTTTGTCCGAGTTCCTGGAAAGCCTCGAGGCGCCCCTGGCCACAGACCAAATCGTATCGCAAGCCATCATCGCTCTGGCGGGCTGCGACGGTGATCGGCCGTTTCAGTCCGAGCTCGGCGATGTTGTCGACGATCTCCCTAAATGCTTTCCGATTGCGAACCCGCGGGTTCACCACAGTGATGCGATTCATCGGGATCAATTCGGCGGTTTGCGATTGCGGGTCTGGCATCAGGCCACCTCCGGTACTGGGACGTGGATCGCCATGTCGAACAACGGGTCCAGCTTCTCGAAGCGATAGGCATCGACCGACAAGCCGTTGTGCTCGGCCAGCCGGATGCGGGGAAGAGTCATGTCGAGGCTGGGGAGCAGGTAGTAGTCGAGCGGCCGTAGGTTTGGCCGATTCATGCGGACGGCAATCGTTATGTCGGGTTTGAGGCTCATGTCGAAGCGGATGTTCCAACGCAGAGACCCCGCATTGGTTTCGTTGCAACGGACGATGACAAGAGACGCGGTGAATTCGCCGTTAATGGTGAGCAGGTCTGTTCCTGGATGCCGCTCCACCTTGCCGCCCGACGCCTCGATACCTGCAATAGTCTCGGCGACAATATCCGGATGAAGCTCGCGCAAGCGTCGATTGATCTCAATGTATCTGTAATCCCGATCCGGTTTGAACCCAACGAGTTGATAGGCACGCAGCAGACTCCCGAACCTTGATCGGTACGCACTGCTCGATGGCAGCGCTTCCGCTTCATCGATAACGAGGCCGGACAGGAAGCCCTGAGCCTCGTAAACCTCTTTCAAACCTTCGAGCATTTCGTCTTCGGTCAGCTTGCTTGATCGCGCGCTGATGATGGCGTTGGCGGCTGCAAACAGATCTGGATCGACGATCCCCTCGAAAGCACCCTCGGCGCGAACCCATATGCCGGGATCGTTTTGCACACGCCGCTTCTTCAGTTTGAAGGAGCTGCGGTTCCAGACGTTGTTGCCGATGTATTTCTCGTTGATCAGGATTTGGTGGACGGTCCCGCGCGTCCAGGCGCGACCGAGATCCGTCAGGATGCCACGGGCATTCAGAACCTCGGCAATCTCGGTCTCGAACTTTCGATCGTCGACGAAGCGGTGAAATATCTCCTGAACAACGGCGATTTCCTCGGCTGGCCCCGGGACCAGGGTGACACGATCCGTCTGATTGCTCTTGTGCTCACCGCGCTCCAGGATTCCTTTTGTGATACCTTGTTCGTCGATCAGCATGCGCCGCAAACCGAAGCCGGGCGGACCGCCTTGGCGATAGCCGAGCTCGATCAGGCGGCATTGGCCTGTAAAAACCTTTTGCGAGAGCTCTCGGCTGTACTCTCCGGCCATGGCGCGCTTGACGCCTTTGACGATCGTCGAGACGGGGCTGCCATCGTTTTCGAATTGCTCGGCGCAATAGATGACGGAGATGCCAGCGCGTTTGCAGATGTATTCGTAATAAGCGCTTTCGTCCGCATCCTGAAACCGGCCCCAGCGGCTGATGTCGTAAACGAGCACCACTTCGAAATCCGCGCGACCGGACTGAATGTCATCAATCAGTTGCTTCAGGCCATCGCGCCCTTGGATGCGTAGCCCGCTTTTTCCTGCATCCGAATACGTGTGAACAATTTCTATGCCGCGCTGCTCTGCATAGTGCGCCATGGCGTCAGACTGGTTTTCTGTAGAATAGCGCTGATGCTCGGTCGACATACGGACGTATTGAGCGGCGCGCCGAGGCTGCGCTCCCTTTGGCGTCATCGCGCCTCCGTCATGTCCGACCTTCCAACTCAAGTGCTGAGCCTTTCATTCTCATCAATCGCCAAGTCGCTGGGAATGCATGTGATTCCATGGAGCCGAAGCATAGACGCGGAGGTTCGGGAAAATGTTTCCTAAGATGGGCAAGACTTTTCCAGATGACGACGAAGCGAAGGTCAATCGACTAAAATATCAAATGGCCACTGCGGCTGCGCTGAAGCGGGAGCTCGGTGGTTCTCACCGGGCGATCAAGATTGTGATGCGTTGGACGGGTGTCTCGGAGCGAACGGCGAAGAACTGGATCGCGGGCGCCCATGGCCCGGCTGGTGAGCACCTGGTCGAGCTCATGCGGAATTCGAACGAGGTGTCGGACGCTGTGCTTTCGTTGGCCGGGCGGAGCGAGTTGAAGGTAGGGGCGGGACTTCACGAAACTCGCGAGGCCCTTCTTCAGTTGCTCGATGTTTTGGACGGCCTTCTCGGAACTTCCGGGGCAGGGGCTGGTGAAAACGAGTAGGCGGCGTTTCGCACCAGGTGCGGGGCACTCCTGAGTAGAGCGACCTTCAGTTCGAAGTCGTTTCGCTCGATCAAAACCGAAAAAATTCAGAAAGTTAGGAAATCGCCCGGAGTTCGCCGGGTGCTCTCGCGTGCCGCCATTTTAGTAGAGACTGGTTCGCATTGGTCTCCCAGCACCGCCATAAACCGAACGAAGCCGAGATCCAGCCGTCTTCTGAGAGCCGCTGATTCAGACTTTTTTCGTTTGACCTATTTTGGTCGAGTCATATCCTTGCAGCTGACTGACCAGCGGTCCTTCTTTCAATAACAAATTACCCATTCAAAAAGGCCGCTTTTGTCGACTGCGTCAGGCGCACGGCGTTTGATGCCGATCCACGCATTGAAGCTGGAGTTTTTGGATGAACGGCTCGGAAAGGCTCTCGGAAAAGTCTGTTCTCGGAACATGGAAACTTGTCGCTTATCGCTTTGACTACGACGATGGCACGCACGAGGAACCATACGGGCCCGATCCGATTGGAATGCTTCACTATTCTGAGGACGGGCATGTATTCGTGCACATGATGGCGGCTGGTAGACAACCTCTTGGTTCGGACAGTTCGACCGCAACAGGCGAGGCCGCCCAAGCGGCACTCGGCAGCCACATCTCCTATTGCGGTACGTTTCAAGTCTCTGACCAAACGGTCAATCATGAAGTACTAGTCTCGGTTTTGCAGGATTTTGTAGGCCTGACCTTGCAGCGGGAAATTGAGGTCGCAAAAGATCGGCTTACGCTTCGTGGCAAGAACGCGACGTTTGGAGGGAAACGTGGAACGGCCGTGCTGGAATGGGCGCGTGCAGATTGAAAGGACTTGCTGTCGAGTTTCCCCTGAATGCTGGCCCACAGGATCCCGACGGCGGCTTACTTTGGACAGGAGGAGAGAAATGGCGCGCATTCTGGATTTTTCAGAGCAGAACGTCATGGTGACAGGCGGCTCAAACGGCATCGGGCTCGCCGTCGCGGAAGCGTTCGCAGACGCTGGAGCTACGGTAACGGTTACCGGCAGAAGGGGATCGGTCGGGGAGTATCAGGCGGACCTTTCCTCCTTCCGATACCATCAGGTGAACATGGAAGACGAAGCCTCGGTAGCTTCCCTGGTCGCCGCGACTGGTCAGGTTGATGTTCTTGTCAACAATGCGGGAACCTTTGTTGATCCTCCTGAAGGCCTCTCACCCGAGGGGTTTGATCGAAACATGATTATCAACCTCAACTCGGTTTATCGCCTAAGCCACGGCCTGTACCCGAAATTGGCCAAACGGCCGGGATGCATCATCAATATCGCCTCGATGTACAGCTACTTCGGAAGCGGATCGGGGCCAGCCTATGCTGCAAGCAAAACCGGGATCGTTGGCCTGACCAAATCGCTTGCGGTCGCTTATGCGCGTGACGGCGTACGGGTAAACGCCATTGCGCCAGGATGGATCCGGACCAACCTGACCGCAGGATCGCAGGCAAACGACACGTTCAGTGCTTCCATCGTCCGGCGAACACCTTTGGCGCGCTGGGGTGAGCCAAAGGAAATGACCGGGACAGTTCTTTACCTTGCATCATCAGATCTGGCCGGATTTGTGACAGGCGTGACGATACCGGTGGATGGCGGTTACAGCGTGATGTAGGACAATGCGTCTACGTTTTCAGGCCGAACTATTCGTCAGAGAACGTACGGCGCCAGCCCCATTCCTACCACCCTGGATCACTGTTCGTCATGTCGGTTGGTCGCGCGTGGATTGATGGGGCGATCAGTGGTGAATTGACTGGATGCTGCATTGTATCAAGACAGCGGCGCTTTTATATCTGGCTGGCACATGCTGTGGCTTTGCAAGACAGTTGCGGTGAATTTGACCTACTGGAATAACGCTTCATGATCGATCTGAGTTCTTTTGAACCACTGCGAAAAAGCCGCAATTACCTGATTTTCCAGCACCCTGAACAAGACAACGCGCTGCTCAAGGTCAGAACGGATAAACCGGTTCGCAGTCATTTTTTACCGCGATACGCCGAATGGCGTTATGGCAATCTGCGGCAGTGGAACCGCGAGGCAAATGAGTACCTGGCCGCACTGAGCCGAGGATGCCCCGAAATCGAGCGTCTGGCCCGGTTTATGGGATACGCGTCGACATCAGCGGGACCGGCATTGGTCGTGGAGAAGATGACCGGCCCGGGCGGCGATCTGGCACCGACGGTGTATCAGGAATTTGTCTCGTACGACGGCGACAAAGACAAAATCCGTACGCTGCACGACGAGTTTATGGAACTTTTGGATGATCTGGAACGCGGCAACATTCTGATGGGCGACATGGGGTTGGAAAACGTTGTTCGCGCTGAACAAAGGGGCGGGCGTCTGGTCGTGATTGACGGGCTGGGTGAAAGGGTTCTTCTGCCTTTGACGCTGTTTAGCAAACGTGCGTATCAGCATTCCATCTTGCGGAGACGCAAGCGCATGTCAGGCAGCTTTGGCGAATTTTGATCCGCGAATCCTCGGCCTGCCATATCGTGGCCCGCGTACAGGGTTGATTTCCGGATCAGGCAGGACCGGCCTGCGCTAATTGAACGAAAGGAACGGTAGTGGAGCGTCAGAGGCAGGATCAGTTGACCGGTGTGTTTTATATCAACCTGGACCGCGTTCCCGAGCGGCGGGAGTTCATGGAGGCCGAGTTCGCCAAAGCCGGGTTGAGCAACGCAATTCGCTTCAGTGCGACGGACGCGCAGGCAGAAGGGGCGCTTGAGGGGAACGGATATGTCCCCGGAACTGGCAGCCGTTGGGGCCTGAAGCAAAGCGAGATTGCCTGTTTTGAAAGCCACCGTGCTGTCTGGAAACAGATCGTGGACCAGGGACTGCAAGCTGCCGCGATTTTCGAAGACGATGTGGAAATGTCTGCCAGCGCCGGACAGGTGATTGAGACAGTTCTTTCAAATGGCCAGGTCTTTGATTTTGTGAAGCTTGACTATTCCCCCAAACCGTTGCGTTTCGGGCCACAGGAGACCATTGGTGGTGTAATGGCGAGACCGATGCTGGAAATGGCACCCAGTGCGGCTGCGTACATTCTTTCGCAGGACGGGTGCCGAAAGCTCTTGTCGTGGTCGGAAACCTACTCGGATCATTTGGACGATTTCGTATCTATTCCGCGCCCCGACTGGCGCATGTTTCAGGTGTTCCCTGCGGTTGGCGTACAGATGATCTGGTCGAAGCAACAGGGTCAGACGGTGGAAACTGTCAAAGTCAGCGAACGGTCACAGGACAAGACAACGAATAGCGGTCTGGACAAGGGGCCGCGTTGGTTTCGGGTTCGGCGCGAACTGCAGGCGGCGGGTCGAAAATTGCGCTGGCGAATGGGGCGGCAAAAGCGTCTGCTGAGTCAGGGCGGCTATGCAGGGTTCATTCCCTGCGCCGAAGATTTGAGAGTCTGACGTCTACGGCTACCGGGCCATTCATGTCGTTGAAATCTGTGTTCCGGTCATAATCGTTAACAAAACTGTCAATTTGATATAACCTTGCAGTGTTATGAAGAATTAACGCGCAGGTAATTGGTGTGGGTCAGACTATTTATGAAAAATACGGCGGGTTCAAAACCATCAGCCGTATCGTGATGACATTCTACGAAATGGCGCTGGACTCCGATGAAATCGGGGGGTTCTTCGAGGACATCGACATGCCGCGTCTGATCGATCACCAAACCAAGTTCGTTTCGTCACTGGTCGGCGGACCGGCATCGTTCAGTGATGAACGGATCGAGGCGGTGCATCGGAACCTGAACATCAGCCACTCGGACTTTGACGAGATGGCCGAATTGTTCGGGCAGGCATTGTCGATGCACGGAATGTCGGACGGTGATGTGAAAACGGCGCTGGCTGCAATCGAAGGGAAGCGCGCTATCATCGTGGCGCGGGACGCTGCATGAGTATTCTTGCAATCAATGAACAACTGCTGCGTGCAATCGGGGTAGGAGTGGCTGTTGTCCGTGCCTCAGATTTAAGTTTTGTCTTCTATAATGGACCCTTCAGCGAATGGTTCGGCACGCCAGCCGAAGGACAAACCCTGATGGACTTCCTTCCGGACCTGGATATGCGCGAACTGGAGGATGTGAAACAATCCGGTCTGCGTTATTCAGTGGAGTTGCAGATCAAGCCGAAACGCAGGACCCTGATATTTGCCACGGCCGTTTCCCTTGCCAATGGCCTTTCCGAGCAGGTCCTGGTTGTTGAGTGCCAGAACATCACCCGCATTCGTGAACTGGAAAGCATGATTGACAGCTACTCGACCATGGTGGAACGCAATACGCGCGAACTTGAGCGGGAAAAGGAGCGGGTCGAGCGGTTGCTGCTGAACCTGATGCCTCGTGCGGTTTACGAGGAGTTCAAGACGTTCGGCGTTGTGACACCGCAGCTTTATGAACAAGTGTCGGTGGTTATGCTGGACTTCGTCGGATTCACCGATTTTGCTGCGAAAACAGACCCGACAGTCACGCTGAGCGAGCTGAATGATATTTTCACGGCATTTGACCGCATCGTGGAACAATATGGATGTGAAAGGATCAAAACGATCGGAGATGCCTATCTTGCGGTGTCCGGCATGCCCGATGCGACGCCGGACCATGCAACGGCTGTCGCCCATTGCGCGGTCCGGTTCCTCAGGTATCTCGAGCGGCGCAACGAGACACACCCCCACAAATGGCAGGCCCGTATCGGGTTGGGCATGGGCGCCGCGGTGGGGTCGGTGGTCGGTATCCAGAAATACGTCTACGACGTTTTTGGCCCGGCCGTGAACATTGCGTCCAGATTGCAAGTCTTTGCGAACCCGATGAAAATTGTTGCTCCGGAAGAAATGAAGTATGCGTTGATTGACGAATTTCAGGTCTCCGATCTTGGGCGCGTGGAAATCAAGGGCATGGGTGAAATGGACCTGATCAATGTGACGTCCGGCCTGAGCGTACCGCAACCCAGAAAGGTCTTCTGATCGGGTTCAGTCGTCCTGCGGAACCAGGCCAAGCCCCCTCAGGTAGATGCCGATGCCGGTCTCCAGAAGGTCTTCGGGCGGAAAGGGAGAGCTTGCGCCGGTATTTCGGGCAAACAGTTCCACGACTCCATGACTCATTGCCCAAATATGGGCGCTGAACATCGATGCGGGCGGGCGTTTTTCCGGCGGAATGTGCTTGGACAGCTCACTGGCGGCTTTTTCCAGAACGGCCTTGGCCCTGTTGGCGGCCATCGCCAGTTCCGGGGTCCGGTTCAGGGAAATACCGCTTTCAAACATCGAAATGTAGTGACCGGGATGCTTGCGGGCAAAGGCCAGATATGCACGCCCGGTCGCCTCGAACGCGGCCAGGGCCGAGGGTTGGCCTTTGTCGTATGCGTACTGCATCAGATCCGCAAACATCTCGAACCCCTGACGCGCAGCTTCGGCGATCAGGTCTTCGCGACCGTGAAAATGCCGGTACACTGCGGCAGGCGTTACGCCCGCCGTCTTGGCAGCCTCGGACAGGGTGAACCCGGTGGGACCCTTTTCTTCGATCAAGGACAATGCCGCCTCGATCAGCGCTTGTTTCAGGTTTCCGTGGTGATACCCGCGTTTTGTCATCCAGGCCTCAGGCGTCTTTTGTTGTCATAACTTGTAAAGTAAGCAGGCTGGCCCGTCCAACAACTGCACCATGTTTGCCAGTCAATCGTACGCCTACGACTCCCAGATGTCCGGCCCGCCGCAAATCAGGGGATCGATCTCTCCGATCGCGCTCTTGTCCTTTTCGTCATAGTCCAGCGCGTGCAACACCGTACGAATGGCGGCCAGTCGCGCACGTTTCTTGTCATCCGAGCGGATGATGGTCCAGGGACAGTGATCCGAGTGGGTGCGGCTCAGCGTTTCTGCGATGGATTGGCTGTACTCATCCCATTTTCCAAGACCGGCAACATCGATCGGGCTGAGTTTCCATTGCTTGAGCGGGTCATTTTCGCGATCCAGAAAGCGATTGAGCTGTTCCGCGCGCCCGACATTCAGCCAGAACTTGAAGAAATGAATGCCGTCATTTACCAACCCGGTTTCCAGCGGGGCGACCTGACGGAAAAAGCGCTCCCGTTCTTCAGAGGTGCAAAAGCCAAAAACGTTTTCCACCACACCCCGGTTGTACCAGCTGCGATCAAAGAACACGATTTCACCTGCCGAGGGCAGATGCTGGATATAGCGTTGGAAATACCACTGGCTGCGTTCGGCATCCGATGGTTTGCTGAGCGCCACAACCCGCGCGCCACGCGGGTTCAGGTTTTCGCGAAAGCGTTTGATGGTGCCGCCTTTACCCGCCGCATCGCGGCCTTCAAAGATCAGCGCCACGCGATGATCCGATTCTTTCAGCCAGGCTTGCATCTTGACCAACTCGATCTGCAAAGCCTCCATCTGCCGATCGTATTCCTTGCCCTTCATTTTTTCCGAGTAGGGAAAAGAGGGGTTCAGAATTTCGCGTTTTCCGGCATCCTCAATCGCAGAGCGAACGTCTTTGGGCGCATCATTCCGGTAGTAGTCTTCGATCAAACCTTTGTCCGAACGGGCCATGCCTTACCTCGCGATAAAATCCATACCTGACTATGGATTAGCCGGAAGCCTAACGCAAACCGGCGCGTTGTGCGGCCCGGTCGATGGCCGAGGCAACCTCGGGCGCGGCGACCACTTGCGGCATATGCCCGATTCCATCAAGCAGGATCAATTCCGCAGCGGGGATCTGTTGGGTCAGCGGTTCCGCGTGCCAGTCGGTTTCAACCGTCGTGTCAGCCGTGCCATGTACGATCTCGGTTGGCACGGAAATCTCTCCGTACCGTGGTTGCAGCTCAGTGATCTCGTTCAGCAGGTTGGCGCGTTGCCGTGCATTGGCATGCATTGAATCGGGTCGCATCGTCAGCCCGGGGCCGAAATGCGCGGCGTAGCCTTCCGGGGCTTTCTGCGGCGCGAACACTTCATCCAATGCGCGTTCGACAAACCAGTCCGGCGTGTATGCGGACACGAACGGCAATGCCGCAAGGCGCCCCGTCGTGGTCGAGGCGAGCCGATTGAAACCATCCAGTGGTGTTTCCCAAGGGATGGCTGCCGGCGCGATCAAAACCAGCGCCGAAATGTTCTCGGGCCGGGTCACGGCCCATGCCAATGCAACGGAACCACCATAGCTTTGCCCGGCGACAATGGGTTTCTCGGCCCCAAGCTGGGCGGCCGCACGTTGCAGGATTTCGGCTTGCTCCGTGATGGTTTCGCCATTCGGGTTAAAGCTTTGGCTGTATCCGAGGCCGGGCCGGTCAAACACGATGACGCGAAAGCTTTGTGCCAGGATCGGAGCCAGCGCAACCGTCATGTCCCGCGTGTTTCCGCTGGAGCCGTGGATCAACACCACATCCGGTCCTTGGCCCATGACCACCGCGTGAACCGCAATGCCGTCAACGGTCAGGATTTCCCCTTCGGGCGGAAAAGCGGCCTCTGCGCTTTCCTGATATCGCGCGGCTCGCCACAGGGTGAAGGCCCAGAACAGGGCGAGGGCAGTCAGGAGGATGACGGCAACACGCATCGACCCGCGTCAGGCCCGCAGGTCGGTCATTTCCATACCGATCCGAGTGATATCATAGGGGGTGGTTTCGTAGATTTCGCTGATCCAGTTACCATAAAGCAGATGCGCATGGCTTCGCCAACGGTTCTGCGGTGTCCTTGTTGGATCGTCATCGGGATAGTAGTTCAGCGGGACATTGATCGGCATGCCGTTGGCGACGTCGCGATCGTATTCCTGTTTCAGCGTGTCGCTGTCATACTCGAAATGGTTGAAGATATAGATCGCGCGGTGGGCCTTGTCCTCGACCAGACAAGGCCCGACTTCATCGCTGCCCAGCAAGGTGATCAATCCGGGTGCTGCGTCTATCTCAGCCTGTTTCATCTCGGTCCAACGGCTGACAGGGATCACGCAATCGTCTGAAAACCCGCGCAGAAAGGGCGAGGATGGTTTCAGATTGCGATGACGGAAGCAGCCAAATGCCTTCGCGCCCAGCATGTGTTTCCTGACGCCATGAAAATGGTTGATCATGGCCATTCCGCCCCAGCACACTCCGAAAGTGGAATGCACGTTGGTTTGTGTCCACTGGAAGACTTCACTGATCTCGTCCCAATAGGTGACGTCGTTGAAATCCAGATGTTCAATCGGCGCGCCGGTTATGATCAGACCGTCGAATTTCTCGTCCTTCACCTCCTGAAAAGGGCGATAGAACTCCTGCATATGCTCGGCGGCGGTGTTCTTGGTCTGGTGCTCGGTCATGCGGATCAGCGACAGATCGATCTGCAAAGGCGTTGCGCCGATCAGGCGGGCGAACTGGTTTTCGGTCTGAATCTTCTTCGGCATCAGGTTCAGCAACCCGATGCGTAATGGCCGGATGTCCTGCCGCATTGCCTGATCCTCGGCCATGACCATGACGCCCTCGTTGCTGAGGACGTCAAATGCGGGAAGGTCAGATGGGATCTTGATTGGCATACTGGTCAAGCCTTTGCGGGAACAAGGTAAGTTTGAAAACTATGTTCGGTTGCGGCGGGTCTCAAGTGTGCGTTCGATCAACTCGTCGAAATCTCCGGCGTCCCGGACCGACGCAATCTCACGCGCGGGAATAGTGACGCCCCAATTGTCGGCCATTGCCTGGTAACGCGGCTGGCGGTGCGCCAGAGCCTGCGCATAGGTCCACCTGATGAAGGCATCGGGGTCGACCTCGGTCGGGGCGCAGTCATTCAGGGTCAGGTATTCGTCCCATACGCGGGTCAGAAACTCCGGCTGATAGGACATTGGCTTTGGGGCTTTGTCAAAGCGGCGGATCAGTTCGGAGGTGTGGTTTTCGTCGCCCTTGATCCAGATCATCAGTGTCTGGCCGGACAGTTCTGACAAGACCTGATCTCTGGGATCGCTTGGGTCGACCCACTCGCAGATCGATCCGCCCGTGTCACAGATGAAGTGCGGGTATTTATAAAGCCGCTGAGCCCGGTCGACAAAATACTCGGTATCCAGCAAAGCGTGGATTTCTGCCAGCCGGAACTGTTCTTGCCTGCGGCGATATTCCTGCAGTTCCATTCCACCCAATTCCGGGTCGCCCGGTTTGCCCAGGTATGTCGCGACGGGCTTGAGGTTCTCGAATGAGATGTTCGACCCGATATAGATCGAGTCCGACAGCAGCAGGTCGCGCAGAAAGGGCACCTTCATCGCCTGCGCCTTGGCGTTGTCGGTAATGTACTCACCCATGTAACGGGTCCCGATCCGGTAATCGATCGAGTAGTGAAACCAATCCCCCGAGTCACGCAAAACGTTCGATACGTAAGTCTTGCCCAAGCCCGACATGCCGAAGAACAAAACCTTTTTCCGCGCAGCCTCGCGCCAGTCTTTCGCTGATTTGTAGATCATGACCCGCCGTTCCTTTTGGAACCTAGCTAAATCGGGCAGCGAGCGGCGTCAATCTCGCGGACCCGAGCGGTTGAGGATCAGCAGGCCCAGTGCCAGCACAGCAAATCCCGCAAACGCATTGGGCTGCAGCGTTTCGCCACGAATAACTGCCCCCAGCACGATGGCGACGGGTGGAATTATCAATGTCACCAGCATCAGGTTTCCACTGCCTGCCATCGCCAGAATCCGGTAATACAGCAGATAGGCCCCGGCAGTAGCAATCAATGCGTAATACCCGATTGCCACCCATGCGGAAACGGGCAGGTCAAGCGTCGGGACACCATCCAGAAACAGAGCGAACGGCAGTATCAATATCGTCGACGCCGTCAGCATTCCAGCCGCAGCGACTTGTGGCGGCAGGTCGGACAGGGTTGCCCTGGCCCATGCCCCGGCCAGAGCGTAGGAGACTGTTCCCGCGACAATCGCGATCTGTGCCGTGCTTTGCAGTGAGAAGCTTGTGAAATTTTGAAGTCCAATGGCGATAGTGACGCCTGCAAAGCCAAGCGCAACACCGACGATACGAGCTGGCGTCAAACGTTCGTCGTTGAAGCATAGTGCCGCCACGATCACGCCGAAAATGGCGGTTGCGGCATTCAATATCGACGTCAAACCGGATGTCACATAAAGCTGCCCCCATGCCATCAGCGAAAACGGAATGGCATTGTTCAGCAGACCCATGATCAGAAACGCCCCCCAGACGCGTGGGTTACGGGGAACAGGAAGCCGTTGAAACCAAACCACAGCCCAAAGCACCAGCATTGCCCAGAACACCCGATGCAGAACCGAAGTCACGAAAGGCACCGAGTCCAGCGCGATACGAATGGCAACGAAGGATGCGCCCCAAATCAGGCCCAACAGACAAAGTTCGGACCAGGCGCGGGCGGAGAAGTGTTTTTGAGAAGTCATGGTTTGTGTTCGCACGTCCGGACGTGCACGACGACCCGGATCCTGCGAAAAAAAAGACCCCGCACGTCATGCGGGGTCAATTCCGTGTCTTGGCGATCAGTCCAGAGCGTATGTGATCTGGAAGCCCACGCTCCACGCACTGTTGCCTGAGAAGTCTGCCCGTGCCAACGGTCCCGCGCCGTCTGCCGTCGCATCGCCGATATCGGTGTAGCGAACGCCGCCCGAGATCTTGGCCTTTTCAAGCGAGTACGTTCCGCCCAGGCCAATGCTCCAGAACCCGTCGGTCGGCCCCAGGTTGGAAACCGGATTGCCTGACGAGGATTCGTAGCCCAGTGTCACAGCTCCCGAGAATTCTTCCGAGAACTGATATCCCAGACCAAGAGAGTAGGTGAACGTGGCTTCGTCGTAATCGACCAGGTTCGAGGTCGGCGGATAGTTTGGCGGATTATATACCAGCTGAGGCCAGTCGACCCAGCGAATCGAGCCAAACAGAAGGGTCTTAGGCGCCACACCGGTCTGGAAGTCCAGGTTTACGGACTGCGGTGTTTCAATCTCGCTCGACGTGTCGAATGTTGCCACGGTTCCCGGTGTGATCGGGGGGCGCGGTGGAGGGTTCAGCGATTCCGTCTGCGACCAGTCATGGCTGATTTTCGAGTTGTAGGTCAGTGCTACGCGTGCCGCGATCTCGGGTTTCTCCCACGCCACACCAACCACATAGCCAAACGCGATATCGGCATCGGTATCCACTTGATATCCGGCGGCGAGCGGAACGGTAACGGATGCCTCAACACGTTGAGCGCGAATACCACCGATGGCGCTGAAGCCACCGTCGAACTTGTAGCGCAGCAGCGCCGTGATTGCGTCGGTATCAGCCGTTGCTTCCAGAACACCGGAGCGGCCGCCCGGAATTGGGTTCAATGACAACGGGTAATTGTTTGCGTATGAAATGTCCGCCCCGAACGGCTGATCGTACATGACCGCAAAATCAAGCTTGTCGGTCAGTGACGTTTTGAAGCCGAGGTGGGGTGTGAAGAAACTGTTGGCCACATCGCCTGAATCAACGGGCTGGCCCAGGGTGGCAGGATTCAAGCTGGGCATGGTGCCGCTGACGCTTGGGTCGGTATACCCCAAACGGAATTGGGCAACCGTACCTTTTTCGAAAATAAGGTTGATACCCTGTCCGCTTCGGTCCAGCCCCCCAGCCTGCGCGGCTGATGCACCGGCACATATCATGCACGCCTGTAGTAGCGCTCTCTTCATGTATTCCTCCCTGTTTGCCTCATAACGGTCGCTCTGCTTGGGTTGAGTGAATGGCAGAGTGAGCCCCGGTAGTAAGATTTGCGGATACTCGCTTTTCGTTTGTTTTAACGTCAATCGGTGACGGTGCGTTACTGGCTGCGACTATCCTGACTGACTGTTGCCGAACTGTTACGATTCTCGGACCAGACATTCAGAAATATCCCCGAAAAGATTACAGCCGCCCCCACAAGCGTCCAATTATCCAACGGTTCGGAGTAGAGCACCATGCCGACGATGGCGATGGTCGGCAGCCTGGCAAAGTCAAACGGGATGACCACGGTGGCAGGTGCAATCGCCAGCGCGTTGGTGATGCAGAAATGCGCCAGCAAGCCGGCTATGCCTACCAGCACCAAATAGGGCGCGGTCTGTACGCTTGGCAGCCCGATCTCGCCATCAAGACCAGCGGCAGCAAAACCCAGTACGCCTTGCATCGCGGTGAGCCAGAAAACAATGCAGCCGATCTGTGCGGTCTGTGTGAGTTTCTTGGTGGTAATCGTTGTAAACGCAAAGAAAACAGCAGACGCGGCGGCCATAACAAGACCCGGGCTAAGCGGGGCGGCACCGGGACGCGTGACAAGCAGGATTCCGGCAAATCCTATCAAAGCGGACAGCATTTTCAACGCGGTCAGACGCTCGCGCAGCAGCAGTGGGGAAAGCAGGATAACCCAGATCGGCTGGGTGAATTCCAATGCAAAGACCTGCGCCAGCGGAATAACACCAACCGCGTAGAACCACAGATTCTGACCCGTGAAATGCAGCGTATTTCGCAGGGCGTGAAGCCCAAGTCGTTGGGCAGTAACCTGATGCCAATTGGCTGTCAGGGTCAGTACGGTTGCAACGATCGCAAAGCCCACGATGCTGCGATACATCATGATTTCGAAGGTGTCGTGAAACAGGCTTAGTTCGCGCCCGGCGACAGCCATTGACGAAAAGGATGCAATCGCACCCGTCATCCATAGGGCAGCTTTGCCCGTCTGAGTTTTGGTCCCGTTCACGTCAAGTCCATGATGTTAGTGGATCATGCGATTGAAAAGGAACAATAAATTCAAAGGGAAATAAACAGAAAAGCCGGGGTGGACCCGGCTTTTTGTCATTCCCATTCGATTGTACCCGGCGGCTTGGATGTTATGTCATAAGTGCAGCGGTTGATGCCTTTGACTTCGTTTATGATCCGAGTGGCCGTTTCGCCAAGGAATTCATGGCTGAACGGATAGTAATCCGCTGTCATTCCATCCACTGACGTTACGGCACGAAGCGCACAGGCATAATCGTAGGTGCGTCCGTCGCCCATCACACCGACCGTGCGAACGGGAAGAATCGCCACAAATGCCTGCCAGATGTCGTCATACAGCCCGTGTTTGCGAATCTGGTCGATGTAAACTGCGTCGGCTTCGCGCAGAATCGCCAGCTTTTCGCGGGTGATTTCGCCGGGGCACCGAATCGCAAGACCGGGGCCGGGGAAGGGGTGGCGACCGATGAAACTCTGCGGCAGGCCCAGTTCCCGGCCCAGCGCGCGGACCTCGTCCTTGAACAGTTCGCGCAGGGGTTCGACCAGCTTCAGGCCCATCTTTTCTGGCAACCCGCCGACATTGTGGTGCGATTTGATGGTCACCGATGGGCCGCCCGAGAAAGACACCGATTCAATTACGTCGGGATACAGCGTCCCCTGAGCCAGAAACTCGGCCCCATCAATGGTGTCGGCGTGTTTCTGGAACACATCGATGAACAGCTTACCGATGATCTTGCGTTTGGTTTCCGGATCGCTCTGGCCTTCGAGCTCGCCCAGGAACAACTCGCTCTCATCTGCATGAATCAGCTGGATGTTGTAGTTGTCTCGGAACATGCCGACGACTTCTTCAGCCTCGTTCTTGCGCAGCAGACCGTGATCGACAAAGACGCAGGTCAGCTGATCGCCGATCGCTTCGTGAATCAGGATTGCGGCTACAGAGCTGTCTACACCGCCGGACAGGCCGCAGATGACTTTTTTGTTGCCGACCTGCTCGCGAATCTTTTCGATCATTTGCTCGCGGTAGGCGCCCATGGTCCAGTCACCGCTGAAACCTGCCAGTTTCACGAAATTCTCGTACAGCTTCGCGCCCTTGGGGGTGTGGTGCACCTCGGGGTGGAACTGCACAGCATAGAAATGGCGATCGGTGTCGGCAGTGATCGCAAATGGCGCGTTGGGCGAGGTGCCGAACACCTCAAAGCCGGGGGCGATTTCGCTGACATGGTCTCCATGGCTCATCCAGACCTGCTCGTCACCGTCGGCAAACCATTCATTCAGGATATCCAACTGCCCTTTGGGGGTGACAAAGGCGCGCCCGAATTCCGCTGTGCCGTGCCCGCTTTCGACTTTGCCGCCCAGTTGGTGCATCATCACCTGCTGGCCGTAACAGATGCCAAGGATCGGAACACCGTAGTTAAAGATCTCTTGCGGCGCGCGCGGAGAACCTTCCCGCGTCACACTGTCAGGACCGCCCGAGAAGATTACGGCCCGGGGGGCCATTTCCCGAACAAACTCCATCGTGACATTCTGATAGGGGTGAATTTCGCAATAGACATTCAGTTCGCGCAGGCGACGAGCGATCAGCTGCGTAACCTGGCTACCAAAGTCGATGATCAGAAGGCGGTCATGGGATGTATCACTCATGTCCGCGCCATAGGCCAAGCACGGGAATTTCGCAAGTGTAAGGTCATCGTCGTCGTGCAGATCAGGTCGGAAGTGCAGGTTGCGATGCTGACGGGGGATGCTTGCCACCTTGGGCTGACGCTGCTGGTCTATCAGCTTTGGCAGGCGGGCGAGGCAGGGATTCTAAAATCGCGGGGGTGAAACGCGCACTTTGGCCTCTTCATCTCTATCTCATAATTCCTTTCGAGCGGTTCGATTTACCGAAAGCTGACGTTGATCCGGGGCACAAACTATGTCGCTTTTATGTTCCAATGGCCGTTATCTTCCAATGTTCCGAACAGTTGTCACGATAAATAGGAACACAATCTGAAATTACCTGAGTATGGGGAAAGCAAATGGCTGAAGCATCAGCACGTCGCCGGAGTCGCGGTGGGGGCGGAGCCGCCCGCCGGGCAGAGCGCACTGCGGTTCGGATCGAAACCGCCAAGTACATTGAGCGCAATATTCCCAACTTCGAGATTCTCAACGAAGAAGCGTTGGAAATCATCGAGACCAACGCCGAGACCATTCTGGAAGAGGTCGGCGTTAACTTCGTCGACAATCCCGCCGCTCTGGAACGCTGGAAAGAGGCCGGTGCGGATGTCGATGGAGAGCGTGTGCGCATCCCGCGCGGACTGGCCCGCCAACTGATCAAGACAGCGCCCAGCCAGTTCACGCAACACGCGCGCGATCCGGGAAAATCGGTTGTCATCGGCGGCCGAAATATGGTTCTTGCCCCGGTCTATGGCCCGCCGTTTGTGCGTGACGCACAGGGCGGCCGCCGCTACGCGACCATGGATGACTTCAACAAGTTCGTGAAGCTGGCGTATATGTCCAAGTGGCTGCACCATTCGGGCGGCACCGTGTGCGAGCCGACCGACATTCCGGTCAACAAACGCCATCTGGATATGCTGATGGCGCACATGACCCTGTCGGACAAGCCGTTCATGGGATCGGTCACTGATCCCAGCCGCGCGCAGGATTCGGTAGAAATGTGTGAAATCCTGTTCGGCAAAGAGTTCGTTCAGGAAAACACGGTCATGACCTCGCTGACCAACATCAACTCGCCGATGACCTTTGACGATGTGATGATGGGGTCGCTTGAGGTTTATGCGAAGAACAACCAGGCCTGCATCATCTCGCCCTTCATCGTAGGCGGCGCGATGGCGCCGGTTTCGGTAGCCGGCACACTGACTCAGGTTCTGGCCGAGGTTCTGGCAGGCGTTGCCTACAGCCAGATCATCCGCCCGGGTGCACCTGCGATCTTCGGCGCGTTCGTTACTTCAATCGACATGAACTCGGGTGCACCAACCTTTGGTACGCCGGAGGCCGCGCATATCACCTATGGTGCCGGTCAGCTGGCGCGGCGGCTTAACTTGCCCTACCGCTCGGCCGGCTCATTCTGCGGCTCGAAACTGCCGGATGCGCAGGCGGCTTATGAGACGTCGAATTCGCTGAACATGGGGCTGATGGCCGGTGTGAACTTCATGCTGCATTCCTGTGGCTGGCTCGAAGGCGGTCTGGTTGCCGACTTTGAAAAATTTGTCATGGACGCTGACCAGTTGGGTGTTCTTCACCACCTGGCCAAAGGCGTGGCTTATGACGAAAACGCGCAAGCCATGGAAGCCATCCGTGAAGTTGGACCCGGCGGTCACTATCTGGGCTGTGCCCACACACAGGCGAACTTCAAAGAAGCGTTCTGGAAGTCTGACCTGCTGGATTACAAGCCCTACGAGACCTGGGAAGACGAAGGTGGGCGCGACACGAGGCAACTGGCCTCGGCTCGGGTCGAACACCTGCTGGCCAATTACCAGCAGCCGCAACTCGATCCCGCAATCAACGAAGCGCTGAATGCGTATGTGGCGGAAAAGAAAGCCTCGATGCCGGACGCCTTCACCTGATAGATTACTGAAACTGCGAGGCGCGGCTGGCCTGATACAGCTGCGCCTCGCCTGAAATCGCAATCAGCAGATCCAGATGCCGCACCAGTGAATAGGCGGCGTCATCGCTCTGTCGTTGCGCCTCTACTTCCTTCTCCATATCCATCAATCGCACAAGGGCCGAACCGGTTCCGGGTAGTGATCCGTATCCCAGAATACGTTGCAAATGCCGGTCACGGTTGTACTCCTGCGCCCCGAACTTGGCCGCGCGAGTCAACAGGCGTGGGCGGCGTAGCGTCGTGATCATTGTCATCAGGTCCTGCATTCTCGGGCTCCGTAACTTTTGATTTTGCGAGGCCAGTTGTTGCACAATCTAAGCGCGTGTTGCCTTGTTTATATTCGCGCCAAACGCTGCTTTCATGAGTGTTTATCAATTTGAATCAAATCTGGTTTTCGCCTTCAGGGGTTAACGAACGAGTAACGAAAGAAACCCTAGTTAGAATTGGTTAACTCATACTCCGAGGGCGATCTTAGACAGAATTTCTTGTCGGCGAGGACAAATGACTATGGAAAACAACATGGCTTTCACTGTTCCGGCATGGGTGCCGGAAGGCGCGCAACGTTATCTGGATCACACGGAAACCGGCCGGTCGATCCGAGAAATTGCGCGAACAGCAGGGTGCCATGCTTCGACGATTCTAAGGCAGATCAGACGGATCGAGACGCGCCGGGATGACCCCCTTGTGGACGCGGCGCTCCAGTCTCTGGCCGAGACACATTTCTCTGAATCCAAAGTCAGCGGCGGTTTCAGTTCCGATGTTTCAGACGGGACGCCCGAGGGGTTGGCCGCCGCCCGGGATGAGGAGTTCACTCGCGAAGCTCTCAGGGTTTTGCGCAGGCTTTGCGAAACCGGAGCGGTACTGGCGGTCGCCGAAGAAATGGACAAGGCCGTCGTTGTTCGCGATACCGGCAACAGCGCTGCCACCCGGACCGCAGTAGTTGATTGCCGGATCGCCCAGGCGCTTGCGCTGAAGGACTGGATCAACTGCGACAACCCGGGTCGGATTTCACGGTACCGAATTACGGCGCAAGGACGGGCGGCTCTGACCCGTCTGATTGCCCAAGCCGAAAACAAGGCTCGCGCCGGGAATGATCTTGGCATGGCCGAAGCGCAGGCGTCGTTTCAGGCGCACTCGGCTTCGGGCAACACGACTGCATCTCAGCCCGAGCGCGCCCGGCGAATCCGGTATAGCGCCACTGAAAGCCCGTTGATCGCGCTGGCCCGCAGGCGCGATCGGGACGGCAAGCTTTTCCTGGACGAAACACTGGTCGCCGCAGGTGAGCGTCTGCGCGAGGACTTCGAACTTGCCCAGATCGGACCAAAGGTGGCGCAGAACTGGGACCTGTATCTGACAGGCGGTGGACGTGGTTCTTTCGGCAACAGCCCCCATGTTGGAAACGGATCGTCGGATGCATGAGATCGCGTCGCGCGGGCGCTGTCGGACCTAGGGCCGGGCTTGAGCGATGTGGCGTTGCGGTGCTGTTGTTACCTTGAAGGGTTGGAATTGGCCGAAAAACGTATGGGATGGTCTGCCCGGTCAGGAAAGATCGTTCTGCGCATCGCGCTGCAACGTCTCAAACGCCACTATGAAACGCAGACCGGGCTCAATCGCATGATCGGATGAGCGGCCCCCTTGGCGATATGAGAGTCTTGCGTTGGTTGGGGTAAGTGATAGTCAATGATTATGAACTTCACCCTCCGGCAGTTGCAGTATTTCAGGGCTGTTGCAGAACAGCGGAACTTTGGGCGTGCGGCACAAATTTGTCATGTGTCGCAGCCGGCTTTGTCCGTGCAGATCAAAACGCTTGAGGAAACACTGGGCGGTACATTGTTCGAACGTCAGGCCCGGGACATCCTGCTGACCCCGCTGGGTCGGGACGTTCTTGAACACGCCCGTCAGGTGCTTGGCGCTGCGGACAGGCTGGATCAGTTTGCAAGGGATCACTCGGGCGGGCACCGGTCCCTGTCGATCGGCATCATTCCGACTATCGCACCGTATCTGTTGCCCGGAGTTCTGGCTGGTCTGAGATCAGCAGACGTGTCGTTGCGCGTTCAGATTCGCGAAGCCCGAACCGAACGCTTGCTGAACATGTTGCGGGGCGGTGAAATTGACGCTGGGCTGATGGCGCTTCCGTCGGGCGGTAGCGAATTGTTTGAACTGCCCTTGTTCGAGGACAGGTTTCTGCTGGCAGGCAGCGCGGCCCGCGTACAGAGACTGGCGGATAATCCGGAAACCCTGCGACCTGTCGATCTGCAGACTGCGCAACTGATGCTGTTGGAAGACGGCCATTGTCTGACGGATCAGGCGCTGGACGTGTGTGGGCAGGACAGAAGCAGCGGTTTGATCAATATGGGCGCGTCTTCTCTGGCGACCCTGTCGCGACTGGTGGCCGAGGGATTTGGCCTGACTTTGATGCCCGAACTGGCCGCCCGTTCTGAAACCGAGGCCGTGCCGGGGCTACAACTCATGCGGTTCGGGGCACCACAACCGGCACGGACCGTGGGATTGGTACGTCGAAAATCCACAACCGGAGAGGACTGGTTCGACAAACTGGCCGGTGTAATCAGACAGGTCGGCGAAGAGATCGTGACCGCGACCCGCGAATAAGAAAAAGGCCCGACTTGGGCGGGCCTTTTCAACTTTCGGACTTAGGCCAGTGCGGGCTCTTTCGCCTCGCTCAGATGCGCCATCAGGGTCTCGGGCGACGAAACGCCATAGGGGTCCTCGGGGCAGTTATCCATCAGGCCGGGCTCTTCGAACCACGCTTCGACCACACCGTTATTGACGATGGCTGCATAGCGCCACGAACGCATGCCAAAGCCCAGATTGTCCTTGTCGACCAGCATTCCCATTTTGCGGGTGAACTCACCCGAACCGTCCGGGATGACCTTGACGTTTTTCAGGCCCTGATCCTGTGCCCATTTATTCATGACAAAGCTGTCATTGACAGACATGCAGTAAATCTCGTCGATACCTTGGGCGGCGAAGTCGGCATGGCCGTTTTCGAATCCGGGCAATTGATAGGTCGAACATGTGGGCGTAAATGCACCCGGAAGCGAAAACAGGATGACGCGCTTGCCGGCAAAATAGTCAGCCGTGGTTTTGTCTTCCCAGCGGAACGGGTTTGGTCCCCCGATGGCTTCGTCGCGAACGCGGGTGTGGAAGGTGACGTCAGGGAGTTTTGCACCGGTTTTCATAGTCGTATTCCTGTGATTCAAGTCTGATTGAGGTGTGATCTAAAACAGTTCTAAATCGCAATCAATGACCGTTATTCTGCATTTGCACGGTTGGCGGATGCCATCGGAAGCCACTGGAATTGAAAGTTTTAGCATTAATCGGCTGAGAGGATGCTGCGCCTGCATCAATCGGCAGCATGGCGGCTATGCACCTGTGGTGTAGATCGGCTATGCGGACTATGTTAGGGAAAGAAAATTGACCCAAAGTCAGGATACCGAGCCGTGCGTGATCTGAAGATTCCCGAACAACGCCACCCTGAAAAAGCGCATCGCCCCGACAACGCTCAGCCGAAAAAGCCAAGCTGGATTCGGGTGAAGGCGCCTGGTGGCAAAGGATACGCCGACACCAGGCGGATCATGCGGGACAACAACCTTGTAACGGTGTGTGAAGAAGCCGGTTGTCCCAATGTCGGCGAATGCTGGAGCCAGGGCCACGCCACCATGATGATCATGGGTGACATCTGCACGCGCGGATGCACCTTCTGCAACATCGCGACCGGACGGCCGGATACTCTGGATGTGTTCGAACCGGGGCGCGTTGCACATGCAGTCGAGAAGTTGGGACTGAACCACGTTGTCATCACCTCGGTCGATCGTGATGATCTTGAAGATGGCGGGGCGGATCACTTCGCCCAGACCATTAGGGCTGTGCGCCATCGTTCGCCCAAAACGACGATCGAGATTCTGACACCAGATTTTCTGAAATGCGATCCGGCAGTTCTGGAAGTTGTTGTCGAGGCCAAGCCAGATGTATTCAACCACAATCTGGAAACGGTCCCGGGTCTTTATCCCGAAGTGCGTCCTGGTGCCCGTTACTTCCATTCGTTGCGTCTGCTGCAACGGGTCAAGGAACTGGATCCCTCGATCTTCACCAAATCGGGCATCATGGTCGGGTTGGGAGAGGACGAGCAGCAAGTACGGCAGGTCATGGATGACATGCGTGCTGCCGACATCGACTTTCTGACCATCGGTCAATACCTGCAACCGACGCCCAAACACCATGGTGTGGACCGGTTTGTCACTCCCGAAGAATTCGCTTCGTACGAAAAGGCGGCCTACGGCAAAGGGTTCCTTATGGTTTCGGCCACTCCGCTGACGCGGTCTTCGTACCACGCTGGGGATGACTTCGCTCGGCTGCGCGCCGCGCGCCAAAAGAAGCTGGAGCAAGGGTGAAACCTGAAACCCTGTCGCGCCTGACCGCGCTGCGACACGAATTGCATCAATTTCCGGAACTGTCCGGTGAAGAACAAAAAACAGCCGCTCGGGTTGCCGACCTGCTGCGGTCTCTTGGTGCGGGTCGTGTTCTGACTGATATCGGCGGCCATGGCGTAGCAGCAGTATATGACAGCGGCCATCCGGGGCCCTGTGTTGCCATCAGGTGCGAACTGGACGGGCTTCCTATTCAGGAGCTTTCGAGCGCGCCCTACGTTTCGCGGGTCGCGGGCAAAGGTCATTTGTGCGGGCATGACGGCCATATGGCAATGGTGCTGGGCGTGGCCCAAGACCTCAGAGATAACCCGCCAAAATCCGGTCGTGTGGTTCTGATCTTTCAACCCGCGGAAGAGACGGGAAAGGGTGCCGCCGCTTATCGGGCCGATCCGAGGTTTTCTGAGTTTTCCCCGGATTATGTGTTTTCGCTGCACAATCTGCCCGGGCTTGACCTGGGTCATGTCGAAATCTGCCAGCGCGCGGCGAACTGCGCCTCGCGCGGTATGCGGGTGGTTCTGACGGGAAAAACCTCACATGCCGCCGCGCCCGAGGACGGGATTTCGCCGATCGGTGCGCTTGCTTGGTTGTTGCCGGAACTGGCCGGGTTGGGGACAGGCGGTCCGCTGACCGATGATTTTGCCCTGACAACCGTGACGCATGCCAGCTTGGGCGAGCAGACTTTTGGCGTCGCTCCTGGGCAGGCGGAAATCTGGGTGACCTTAAGAACCGTTTCGGATGGGCGGATGAAAAATCTGGTCGAAGAGGCCGAGACGCTGGTCGGACGAGCGGCAAACAAAGCAGGGCTGCAGGTCGAAATTACCTATGATGACATCTTCGAGGCGTGCACGAACGACACCGAGGCGGTCAAAATCCTTTCCGACGCCTGCGCGTCTCGGAATGTGGCCTACCAGATTACTTCCGAGCCGCAGAAATTTTCTGAGGATTTTGGGCAGTTCGGCAAAGCGGCGAAAACGGCGATGTTCTGGCTTGGGGCAGGGGCCGATCACCCGCAACTGCACAATCCCGACTACGATTTCCCGGATGCGCTGATCCCGGTTGGTGCCACGGTTTTTTCGGCTGCAATTCGCTCACTGGTTGGTTGATCGCTCAATTCACCAAATCGCTGACAATTCCCACAGCCTCAATGACGGTTTGTGTGTCGTCCGAGATCGACAAAATTTCGTCATCCACGCGGACGTATCTCTGACCGGGAGGTAACGGTTTCAACTTCCAGCCATCAAGGTCATCCAAGTAGTCGAATTGCAGATCTTTCGGTAGTTTTTGGCCTCGCGTGTAACGCTTTACCTGCCCGGGCGGAACAGCGACGCCATTATTGGATTTTATCGCCTTTTCGACTTTGGATTTGTCCGCACCTTTAGCTTTGCCTTTGTTATCTTTTGCATCCGCAAAACCAGTTGTCAGAGCGACTGTAAAGGCAGCCACAAGACCAATAGACGACACTTTCATCAGCAGAAACCTCCTTTGTTCTTCTAAGGGTAGTCTGCGGTTGAGCACATTGTCCATTGATATTCGGTTGCTTGAATTTATTGACTTTTCGTACAGTAGACATTTCAGGGGTTAGTCACGGACTACCTGACCAACAAGCCAAGCACACAATACGGCGATTGAAAGACCCTGAAATATTACGCCGAATACTAGCTTGTAGGCCCCACCTAAACTGCGCAGAACGCGGCGAGGGTCCGTACGGTCCTCGGTCAATTCTCGACAAAACGAACCTTGCCGATGAAAGGCAGGTTGCGGTTACGCTGTGCGTAGTCGATTCCGTATCCCACGACAAAATCATCCGGAATTTCGAACCCGATCCAGTCCGAGCGGAAGTCAACTTCGCGTCGGCTGGGCTTGTCCAGCAAAGCAATAGACTTCAGTCGTTTGGGTTTCCGGCTCAGCAGCAGGTGGGTGACATGGTTCAGGGTGTGGCCCGTGTCGACGATGTCTTCGACAACCAACACGTCCCGGCCTTCAATTGCGCCGCGCAAGTCTTTGAGAATGCGTACTTCCCGGCTGCTTTCCATCGAGTCTCCATACGAGGATGCCTCGAGAAAATCGACCTCAATCGGCAAGTCCAGTTCCCGCACCAGGTCGGCGATGAACACGAAGCTGCCGCGCAGCAAGCCAACAACGACAAGTTTGTCCGTACCGCCAAACTCATCGGTGATCTCGCGACAGAGCTCTTCGATCCGCGCGGCAATCGCCTTGGCCGAGATCATCTCATCTATCACATATGCGCGGTCGCTCATTGCTGCCCCCTTGATCTTTGGCGCGCAACATACGACATGACGCGCCATTGTCACCTGCAAATACCGGACGCCATGCCCATTCATTCGGAAAACCGCCACCTGCCTTACACCGCTCAGCAGATGTATGATCTGGTTGCCGATGTGGCCAAATATCCGGAATTCCTGCCATGGTGTGCCGCGGCGCGGGTCCGCAAGACCTTTGCTGTTGGAGAAGCGCAGGTGATGGAGGCCGATCTGGTCATCTCTTTCAAAGTCTTTCGCGAGCGTTTCGGCAGCCGCGTGACTTTGTTTGCGGATCAGAAAAGGATCGATACCGAATACCTGGATGGTCCGTTCAAATACATGAAGTCCGACTGGCAGTTCGAGGACGCCCCGGATGGCGGCTGCAATATCGCTTTCCATGTGGACTTCGAATTCAAGAATGCCATCCTGCAAGGCATCATCGGCGTTGTATTCAACGAAGCAATGCAGCGGATCGTACGCGCGTTCGAAGCCCGGGCCGCGGAACTTTACGGTTAATGTCCCAATCCTGAGGCTTTACCGGAGACGGGCGCACGCTAGACTGCGCTCATGACCGATTTCACTACCAAGATTGCCGCTTTCGCCGCTGGCCCCGTTTCGACCTCATCCCAGACCCGGATCGTAACATCCCTGTCCGTGCTCGACTGGATCGCGGTAGGGCGGGCGGGCGCGGACGAACCTGTGTCGAAAACCGTCCGCGCAATGGTTCTGGCCGAGGCCGGCCTACAACAGGCCCGCTTGTTCGGCGGCGGTTCGGCGCCCTTGCGCGCGGCCGCGTTGGTCAACGGTGCGGTCTCACATGCGCTGGATTACGACGACACGCATTTTGCCCATATCGGACACCCCTCGGTAGCGGTTTTGCCTGCTGCGTTGGCCTTGGCAGAATGGGACGACCGTATTGTCGTTGACCTTCTTGAGGCCGCGCTGGTTGGTATGGAGGTCTCCATCCGCATCGGGCTGTGGCTGGGACGCGGTCATTATCAAGCTGGGTTTCACCAGACCGCAACGGCGGGTGCGTTTGGTGCGGCCGTTGCCGCCGGGCGGATATTGGGCTTCGATGCCGGGCAAATGGAAAGAGCCCTGGGGCTTACTGCGACACGCGCCGCCGGGCTTAAGGCGCAGTTTGGAACCATGGGTAAACCATATAACGCCGGTATGGCATCATCTACCGGAGTCGAGGCGGCGCTGCTCGTTCAGCACGGGTTCGAACCGAACTCTGCCGCGCTTGAAGGGCAGTACGGGTTTGGCGCCACTCATCACGGAGAGGGCGACATCGTCTCTGCACTCGAGGGTTTGGGCGATGAATGGCTGTTCGAGTCCGTCAGCCACAAGTTCCATGCCTGCTGCCACGGGTTGCACGCCGCGCTGGAAGCGGCGCGTGACCTTGACATCGCGGAACCCGAAGTGGCCGAGATCAAGATCAAGACGCACCCGCGCTGGATGAGCGTGTGTAACCAGATGTCGCCGGACACCGGATTGGGTGCCAAGTTTTCCTATCGAACGGTGATTGCGATGCAGGCGCTGGGATTCGATACCGCATTGCCGGAAAGCTATTCGGCCAGAACCTGCGCCGACCCGCGCATTGTGTCCCTGCGAAACCGGATTTCAGTCGATGCCGATGACAGCCTGTCTGAAACGCAAGCGCAGATATCTCTTCTGCGCCGCGATGGCGTCCGGCGTAAGGCGAAGCATGATCTGCTGACGCCCATGGCTCTGTCGGACCGCGAAGACCGCGTCCGCGGCAAGGCCGCCAAACTTATCGGACACGAAGACGCGGACGCGGTCTGGTCGATGCTGCGCACCGGGGGCCGCGCCCGCGAATTGCCAATCAATCCTGTAGGTTAATCAACCCGCCAGTGCAGCGGGAAGCCCGGGTCGAACACGGTCACAGGGCCATCCCCTGTCTCAATTTTGGACGGGTAGGTCACCGCGTCACCCTTCGTCAGGGTGAGGCTGTCCTCATTCACAGGCAAGCCATAGAATGCCGGACCGTTGAGCGAGGCAAACCCTTCCAGCTTGTCCAGCGCGTTTTCACGCTCGAACATTTCCGCCAGCAGCGACATGGTGTTTGTCGCCGTGAAACACCCGGCGCAGCCGCAGGCCATTTCCTTGTTAGCATCCGTATGCGGCGCGCTGTCCGTGCCCAGGAAATACCGCGCATCGCCCGAGGTCGCTGCGGCCAGCAATGCAAGGCGGTGTTCTTCCCGTTTTGCGACAGGAAGACAATAATAATGTGGTTTGATGCCGCCAACCAGAATGTGGTTGCGATTGATGATCAGGTGATGCGCCGTAATCGTTGCGCCCAGTCCGGCCTCATTCGATTTGACATAATCGACACCGTCTTTCGTCGTAATATGCTCCATCACAACACGCAGTTCGGGCGTCGCCTTGCGGATCGGATCCAGAACGCGGTCGATGAACACAGCCTCACGGTCGAAAATATCGATCTCTGCATCGGTTACTTCGCCGTGCACACAAAGCGGCAAACCGATGCTCGCCATTTTTTCCAGTACATGGCGGACCTTGTCGAAATCGCGCACGCCCGAGGCAGAATTCGTCGTCGCGCCTGCCGGGTACAGCTTGACAGCCTTGATCAGACCGCTGGCATGGGCGGCGGCCAGATCATCCGGGTCCGTATCTTCAGTCAGATACAACGTCATCAACGGCTCGAAACTCATTCCTTCCGGCAGCGCGGCCAGAATACGCTCCCGATAGGCTGCGGCCTGTGCGCCGGTGACGACAGGGGGCACAAGGTTCGGCATGATGATGGCGCGCGCAAAATGGCGTGCTGTTTCGGGCAAAACGGTCTGCAACATAGCGCCATCGCGCAGATGCAGATGCCAGTCGTCGGGGCGGCGGATCGTGATGCTGTCTGTCATGTGCCCCGGCTAGCACAAGGGTCGCAATCGTGAAAGACCTTGTCGAACCATCTGATCGCAGTAAGTCCAGAAAGACCCGTGGGGTTGACGCAAGACCGGCACCATGCCCTTGTGTGCGAAAGGAGATTGGCTGATGAACCACCCCCAATCCATTGATGCGGTTCAGAAGATGTTGGGCGCGCAGGGATACGTCTGCGGCCGGTCTCTGGCGACCGTTGTGTTTCTGTCTCTCAAACTGGGTCGCCCGCTGTTTCTGGAAGGCGAGGCCGGGGTTGGCAAAACCGAGATCGCCAAGGCGCTGGCTTCCGGTCTGGGGCGGCGGCTCATCCGGTTGCAGTGCTACGAGGGGCTGGATGCCGCATCGGCCGTTTACGAGTGGAACTTTCCTGCGCAAATGGTAGCAATCCGGACAGCCGAAGCGGCAGGTGCTGCCGACAGATCCGCCCTGCAGGCCGAACTGTTTTCCAAAGACTACCTCGTGGAACGCCCCTTGCTGCAGGCTATGCAGCCTGATGAAAACGGCGCGCCTGTACTTCTGATTGACGAACTGGACCGGACGGACGAGCCATTCGAAGCCTTTCTGCTGGAAGCTCTCAGTGATTTTCAGGTGACGATCCCGGAGCTCGGTACGATCAAAGCGCCGGAACCTCCAATTGTGATCGTCACGTCGAACCGAACGCGCGAGGTCCACGACGCGCTAAAACGACGGTGCCTGTATCATTGGGTCGACTATCCGGATTTCGACCGTGAAATCGAAATCCTGCATGCCCGCGCGCCCGAGGCTGCCGACGCCCTCAGTCGTGAAATTGTGGCCTTTGTCCAGCATCTGCGGACCGAGGACCTGTTCAAGAAGCCCGGCGTCGCCGAAACGATCGACTGGGCCAAGTGCCTGTTGGCGCTGGATGTCATCAATCTCAGCCCCGAAGTGATCGGCGACACACTGGGCGCAATCCTGAAATACCAGGACGATATCCAGAAACTGCAGGGGTCCGAGGCGAAACGCATTCTGGATCAGGCCAAAGCCTCACTCGAACCGGCGTGATGCTTCATCTTTTCCGAAATACTCCGGGGGTATGAGGGCAGCGCCCCCATGCATTGTGATGGCCGAGCAACTGCCTATCGACATTCCCGATGATCCCAAACTGGCGCAGAATATCACCCATTTTGCCCGCGCTCTGCGCAAGGCCGGGTTGCCGATAGGAACCGGCCGCGTCATTGATGCCATCCGCGCCGTTGAAGCCGCCGGTTTTACCCGCAAGCAGGATTTCTACTGGACCCTCCACGCCTGTTTCGTCAGTCGTCCGGAACACCGCACCGTGTTTGCACAGGTGTTTCGCCTGTATTGGCGGGATCCACGCTATCTCGAACACATGATGTCCATGATGCTGCCGGCCATTCGCGGTGTTCAGGAGGAGCGCAAAGCGGATGCAGCCGAAAAGCGGGCAGCCGAGGCCCTGCTGGATGGTGTCGAAAAGGATCTGCCGGAAGTCGAGGATCAGGGTGAGGAAACCGAACTCGACATTGATGCCTCTCAGACCGCGTCGTCCGAAGAACGACTGCGAAATCTGGATTTCGAACAGATGAGCACCGACGAAATCGCACAGGCCAAACGGATGCTGTCGCGCTTGTCTCTGCCGGTCAAACCCATTGCTTCACGCCGTTGTCAAGTCAGCCATCTGGGTCATCGTATCGACCGGGCCCGAACGTTGCGGGCCGCGATGCGGCAGGGTGGGGACATGCGGGACATCGCCCGGCAACGGCCCAGACCGCGCTGGCCCAACCTTGTCGTTCTTTGCGATATATCGGGCTCGATGAGTCAATACAGCCGGATCATCCTGCATTTTTTGCACACCGTCTCGAATGCGCGCGGCGCGGGCTGGGCCAGGGTTCATGCTTTCACTTTCGGAACCCGACTGACGAACATCACCAGACACCTGCATCAGCGCGATGTCGATGCAGCGCTGGCCGCCGCCGGGGCCGAGGCGCAGGACTGGGAAGGAGGAACCCGTATCGGGGAGTGCCTTCATGCTTTCAACCGTGATTGGTCCCGAAGGGTCATGGGGCAGGGCGCGGTGGTTCTGCTGATCTCAGACGGGCTGGATCGCGGTGAGCCGGATGCACTGGCGAAGGAAATTGAGAGGCTGCATCTCTCTGCAAGGCGCCTGATCTGGCTGAACCCCCTGCTGCGATGGGATGGCTTTGCACCCAAAGCCAAGGGAATTGCGGCCATGCTGCCCCATGTCGACAGCTTCCGGGCGGGTCATTCCATCGCCTCGCTTGAGGAACTGGCCCAAGTCATATCGCAGACCGACGACAACGGCGAGAAAGCGCGGCTGTTGACCGCGCTTTCAGAGCAGGCTTAGCCTAGCTGCTTTTCATTGCACTCTCGTGCCATTTCCATGGCTTTGTAGGTGCCCGTTAGATCGACGGTAAAGGCGAATTCCTTTTCCGGAAAAACGACCATGACCTTCTGTTTGGCCAGATCGTCGGCGAATTGCGGGTTGTCCGACAGGACATAGCCACCGGAATAGCCCTTGGTGATGTTCCCTTTCATGCCAGTACCTTCGCCGACATACAGGTTGTCACCCAGCATGATTGCGACCGCACCTTTTTCACCGCGTTTGATATCGGTTTTTTCCTTGGTGAATATGCCGACGTAGCCAACCCCGCGGTCTTCGGTCAACCCCATCTGAACCACGTTTTCGGCACTGTCCACGGCTTCAATCAGACAGGACTTCTTTTCCTTGTCCACAAAGACTTTCCAGCCCTCGACTTCTCCATACCGTTCGAATGTATCAGCCCATACAGCAGTCGAGGCCATCAGCCCCAATGCGGTCCCCAGTGAAAGAATACGTTTCAATTTTCTCTCCGATTCAAAAAAAGTGGCAGAACATCAGGCAGCTTGCCAGATGCGGGGGTTAGGCTAAATCCTGCGCCGAAAACAATCAATCCTAGGGTTATTTGAATATGATGAAGCCGTCAGATTGCCCCGAGGATCCGTTTGTCTTCCAGCAATGGTTTTCTTGCTGACCTCGCCGCAGGGCTGACTTTTCATTGCAGCAAACCTGCCTATGTTGGAACGGGAAACGCCAGGAGGTTTCGATGGACCGATTCGACAATAGCCCGGAGACAGCACTGAACTGGTTCCGCAAGGGCCGTGGCGCGGCCCTGGCGACCGTCGTCGATACCTGGGGCAGTGCACCGCGCCGGGTGGGATCGCAGCTTGTGATCGGGGGAGATGGCCGGATCGAAGGGTCGGTCTCCGGTGGATGTGTCGAGGGCGCCGTGATCGTCGAAGCAATGGAAGCCATCGATGAAGGCGAGGCGCGCTTGCTGGAATTCGGTGTCAGTGACGAGGACGCTTTTGCCGTCGGTCTGGCCTGTGGCGGCACGATACGTGTTCTGGTCGAGCCTGTCGGCTCGGTTCTGACGGAAAACATGCTGACGGATCTGGTTGCGGCGCGCGCAGAGCGTGAAGCCGTCGCGTATGAAGTCAATATCGACACAGGGCACCGGGCTTTACGCCGGAACGCGTATCACGAGAGGCTCCGCATGGACCGGTCCGGTTTTGAAGCGGACGGCAAGACCTTTGTGGCTGTCCACAACCCTCCGCTGCGGCTGATCATCGTGGGCGCGGTCCACATTGCGCAGGCGCTTGTTCCAATGGCGCGGGTCGCCGGGTATGATCCTGCAATCATTGATCCGCGAGAGGCTTTCGCATCCAGCGCGCGGTTTCCCGGTGAAACCATTCTGACGGAATGGCCAGACGAGGCGGTCGCTCAACTGGGGCTGGATGCGCGGACCGCAGTGGTTTTGCTGACCCACGATCCCAAACTGGATGATCCGGCGTTGCAGGCCGCGTTGCAGGCTGATGTGTTCTATATAGGCGCACTTGGTTCTACACGCACACACGCCAAACGAGTGGACCGCATGACGCAGGCTGGTTTTACAGATGCGCAGATTGCCAGAATCCACGGTCCGATCGGACTGGATATCGGCGCTGCGGATCCTTCGGAAATAGCGGTTGCCATACTGGCGCAAATGACCGCCGTATTGCGGGGCAAGGCGTGAAATTCGGGCCGGTTCTGGTGTCCGAAGCCGAAGGGACAGTTTTGGCGCACTCGATTCAGGCTGGTACAACCAAACTGCGCAAAGGCGTGATCCTGTCGCGTGAACACCTTGAACAACTGACACAAGCCGGCCATTCCGAGGTTATCGTGGCCCGGCTGGAACCAGGGGATCGCCACGAGGACGAAGCCGCCCGAATGCTGGCCGAGGCTCTGGCGCCAGACCCGGCCGCTGCCGGTCTTCGGGTAACGCAGCCATTTACCGGGCGCGTCAACCTGCTGGCGGACGGGCCCGGCGTCGTGGTTCTGGATACAGATGCTCTGCGGCAGTTCAATCTGGTCAATCCAATGATAACGGTCGCCACTGTCCCCCAGCACCAGCAGATGGAAGCCGGTGGAATGGTCGCAACGATCAAGGTGATCTCGTATGCGGTTCCCGGCGGTGACGTGTTGCGGGCATCGCGACTGGCCGAGAACTCGATCCGGCTGGCCACGCCTGTCCACCGCACTGCCGGATTGATCGTGACCGACATCCCCGGCGGTCCACCGAATGAAAAGGGCATTGCTTCGATGCGCGGACGTGTCGAAGCGCTTGGGATGGAGTTGAACGATATCCGCATCGTGCCGCATCGAACGCCAGATCTGGCCGAAGCCATTGCCGCCATGCAAGAGGATATCGTAATGATTCTGACGGGGTCTGCGACATCGGACCCCGCCGACGTGGCCCCCGAAGCCGTGCGCTCGGCTGGGGGTCAGGTAGACAGGTTTGGTATGCCGGTCGATCCC
The DNA here is from genome assembly GCF_056534475.1 of Ruegeria sp. D4. Classification (NCBI taxonomy): domain Bacteria; kingdom Pseudomonadati; phylum Pseudomonadota; class Alphaproteobacteria; order Rhodobacterales; family Roseobacteraceae; genus Ruegeria; species Ruegeria sp. D4. The sequence goes on along the minus strand of NZ_JBQFPJ010000001.1, from coordinate 728,712 downwards.
GGCAACCTGCTGTTTCTTGGCAGCTTGTCGGATCGTCCCGTCATTGGTCTGCCGGGATGTGCGCGTGCGCCTGCCTTGAACGGGGCCGACTGGGTGTTGTCCCGCGTGGCCTGCGGTATCCCCGTGACCAGTGCGGATATCGCCGGGATGGGGGTTGGGGGATTGCTCAAGGAAATTCCGACACGACCGCAGCCCCGGGCCAGAAAGAAGGTGTGACGTAGGGGCATTTTGCCCGGTCGCCATTGCGGGCTAAGCTGTTGTGTTTGGCCAATCCCCCTGTTCGTGCACCTGCCAAAGATTTTTGTTCTCAAACGAAAATTCCCGTGTTTAACTCGGCACAAGCAAAAAAACGAAATGGGAGGAACTTATGACACAGGTCTCAATGACCGTGAACGGAAAACCCGTGAGCGGTGATGTCGAAGGCCGGACCTTGTTGTCCAGCTTTCTGCGCGATCACCTGTCGCTGACCGGGACACATGTTGGTTGCGACACCGCGCAGTGCGGCGCGTGCGTCGTTCACGTGAACGGAGAGGTGGTCAAATCCTGCAACATGCTGGCGCTTGAGGCGGACGGTGCCGACGTCGGCACGATTGAGGGGCAGGCCAACCCGGACGGTTCGCTGAACGTGATCCAGCAGGCGTTTCAGGATCACCATGGCCTTCAGTGCGGCTTTTGCACGCCCGGCATGGTGATGAGCGCCGCCGCGCTGCTGAAAGATAACCCGCGTCCGACCGAGGCCGAGATCCGGAAATATCTGGAAGGCAACCTGTGCCGCTGCACCGGGTATCACAATATCGTCAAGGCGATCATGGCCGCATCGGGCCAGGACGTTTCCAGCATCGCCGCCGAATAAAGCGGTCGCAAAGAATTTTCAGCGAAAATTCTTTCCCAGGGAGGAGAACAAGCAATGCCCAAAGACAGTGGCATCGGAGCCAGTTCCAAGCGGCGCGAGGACGTGCGCTTTCTGACCGGAGCGGGCAATTACACCGACGACATCAACGTACGTGGTCAGGCCTATGTACATTTTCTGCGATCCGACATCGCACATGGCCGGATCAAATCCATAGACACATCTGCGGCGGAAGCCATGCCAGGTGTGGTCAAAGTGTTCACCGGTAAGGACTTTGAAGGCGTGGGCGGGATGCCCTGCGGCTGGGAAGTCACCGACAAACACGGCGCACCCATGCAGGAACCGCCGCACCCCATTCTGGCGCAGGGCAAAGTGCGTCACGTTGGCGATCCCATCGCCGCCGTTGTGGCCGATAGCCTTGAACAGGCGCGCGACGCGGCCGAGGCAATCGACGTGGATATCGATGAATTGCCAGCCGTCATGGATATGAAGGCCGCAGCGCAAGATGGCGCGACGCTGGTTCATGACGACCTCAAGAACAACATCTGCTACGACTGGCAGCTGGGCGAAGCGGACGACGCCAAGGTCAACGAGGTCTTTGCCAACGCGGCTCATGTGACCTCGCTGGATCTGGTCAACAACCGTCTGGTCGCCAACCCGATGGAGCCGCGCGTGGCCGTGGCCGAGTACAGCCGCGCGACCGAAGAGTATACTCTGTACACGACGTCGCAGAACCCGCACGTGATCCGTCTGCTGATGTGTGCCTTTGTTTTGGGTCTGCCCGAACACAAGGTCCGCGTGGTGGCCCCGGATGTGGGTGGCGGCTTTGGCACCAAGATCTTCCACTATGCCGAAGAAGCGTTCTGTACCTTTGCGGCAAAAGCCTGCGGGCGTCCGGTCAAGTGGACCGCCAGCCGGTCCGAGGCATTCATGTCGGATGCGCAGGGTCGGGATCACGTCAGCAAGATCGAGCTGGCGCTGGATGCGGACAATAATTTTGTCGGCCTGCGGACCAACACCTATGCCAATCTGGGCGCGTATCTGTCGACCTTCTCCAGCTCGGTTCCGACCTGGCTGCACGGCACACTGATGGCGGGCAACTACAAGACGCCGGTCATTCAGGTAAACGTGAAAGCGATGTTCACCAACACGGTGCCGGTGGATGCCTATCGCGGTGCAGGCCGCCCCGAGGCGACCTTCCAGTTGGAGCGCGTCGTGGACAAGGCCGCACGTGAGCTGGGCGTCGATCCGATTGCACTGCGCCGTCAGAACTTCATCACTCAGTTCCCCTATGACACGCCGGTGGCGCTGACTTATGACACTGGAAACTACAACGGGACGATGGACAAGCTTGAGGCCGCTGCCGATTTGGCGGGCTTTGCTGCACGTCGGTCGGCGAGTGAGGCCAAAGGCAAGCTACGCGGTCTTGGGATCAACTGCTATATCGAGGCCTGCGGCATCGCGCCCTCGAACATCGTTGGGATGCTGGGGGCCCGCGCGGGTCTCTATGACGCTGCGACGGTGCGCGTGAACGCGACTGGTTCGATCAGCGTCATGGTCGGTGCGCACAGCCATGGGCAGGGGCATGAAACCGCCTTCCCGCAGGTCGTGGCGGACATGATCGGCATCGACGAGTCGATGGTCGAGATCGTGCATGGGGATACGTCCAAGATCCCGTTCGGGATGGGCACCTACGGCTCACGTTCGCTTGCGGTCTGTGGGTCGGCCATGGTCAAGGCGACCGAGAAGGTGATCGATAAGGCGAAAAAGATCGCTGCACATCTGCTTGAGGCGTCCGAGGCCGATATCGAGCTGAAGGAAGGTCAGTTCAGTGTCGCGGGCACCGATAAATCGGTTGCCTGGGGGGATGTGACCCTGACGGCATATGTCCCGCACAACTATCCGCTGGAGGTCGAGCCGGGGCTTGAGGAAACCGCCTTCTATGACCCTGCCAATTTCACCTTCCCGGCAGGTGCTTATGCCTGTGAGGTCGAGGTTGATCCGGACACCGGTCAGGTCAGCATCGAGAAATTCACGGCCGCGGATGATTTTGGCAATATCGTCAATCCGATGATCGTTGACGGCCAGGTCCATGGCGGTATCGGTCAGGGCATCGGTCAGGCCCTGCTGGAGAACTGCGCCTATGACGAGAATGGCCAGTTGCTGAGTGCGTCCTTCATGGATTACGCCATGCCGCGTGCCGATGATGTGCCATTCTATGGTGTCGACCATTCCAGCCAGACGCCGTGCACGCATAACCCATTGGGTGTGAAGGGCTGTGGCGAAGCGGGCGCGATCGGATCGCCGCCGGCAGTTGTCAATGCGGTGCTGGATGCGCTGAATTCGGGCGGGAAGGCGGTGGACCACATCGACATGCCGGTCAGCCCGTCGCGCGTCTGGGCAGCCATGAACGGCTGAGTTGAGAGGGTGGACCGGGGGCCAGCCCCCGGACCCCCGGAGTATTTCCAAAAAGATGAAGGGCCGGGAAACGCCCTTCGGAAAGGAAAAGCGAAATGTACAGTTTCGAGTTTGAAAAACCCTCGACCATAGCCGATGCGGTTGCCGCGTTGGCGGCCGAGGATGCACAAGCGTTGGGAGGAGGGCAGACCCTTATCCCGACGCTGAAACAGCGACTGGCGGCGCCGTCATCCCTGGTATCCCTGAGCGGAATTGCCGAGATGAAGGGTGTTTGCATTGAAGACGATGGCTCGGTTGCGATCGGTGGGGCGACGACTCATGCCTCGGTGGCGCGTGATGCGGCGGGGTCGTACCCGGCACTGGCGGCGCTGGCTGGTCAGATCGGCGATCCGGCAGTGCGCAACCGCGGTACAATTGGCGGGTCGGTGGCAAACAATGATCCTGCAGCCTGTTATCCTGCGGGTGTTCTGGGATCAGGTGCGACCATCGTTACCAATACACGCCAGATTGCGGCAGATGATTTTTTTCAGGGCATGTTCACCACTGCGCTGGATGAGGGTGAAATCATTACGTCTGTCCGCTTTCCGGTGCCACAGGCGGCGAGTTACCAGAAGTTTCTGCAACCGGCGTCGCGTTTTGCGTTGGTGGGTGTGTTTCTTGCCCGTTTCGCTGACGGTGTTCGGGTTGCCGTAACCGGGGCCAGCGAAGATGGCGTGTTTCGATGGGGTGAGGCTGAGCAGGCCCTGAACAAGGAGTTCCGGCCGGATGCGTTGATGGATCTGAGGGTCAATCCCGCGAACATGATTGGGGACTTGCATGGCAGCAAGGAGTATCGCGCACATCTGGTCAACGTGATGACCAGACGGGCTGTCGAAGCGACGATGTAAACAGCGCTATGAACAGGTGCAACCCCCGGATTTACCGGGGGTTGATCTTTTGACGCACTCTGGGCGGCTTTGAAGGGCGCCAGTACGCGCCGGTTTCCTCACGAGCCTTCTGATATTCTTCCACGCGAATTCGTGCGGCGTCGCCGCCGGCGTCAAAGAGATGACCAAGCAAGCATTCCAGAACGGCCATTGCGCCCGAAAAGCTTGAGAAGTGGTGCAGGGATCGGGTGCTGACTGCCAGTACAACGTCGGGTTTGACGCCCGGGGCGATGACGTCACTGTCCGACAAAAGTATGATCTTCATTCCCATGTCGCGGGCATACCGCATGGCCTGAATCGTGTCCGCTGAATAAGGCTGGACCGTGATTGCGAACAGACAATCCTGCGTGTCCCCTTCGATCAGATCATCAATCGCGGAGCCCATTTGCCGAGGGATAAGCTGCATTCCGGGTTGTGCCATGCGTCCGGCGTAGCAAAAATACGAGGCCAGTGCATGGCTGGCCCGTGTGGCCGTCACAAAGCAACGCTTTGCATTGGATATGATATCCGTGGCCATCTGCATTTTCTTGGGGTCTATCTGCCGCAACGAGCGGGTGACGACGTTCAACTCATTCCGTGCGAATTGGGATTGAGCCGTAGCGAATTGCCCTTCTTGTCTGAGGCTGGACAGCCAGTCCTGTCCCAGCTGTTCCTCTCGGTCTGTGGCCAGAGCGTGCCGAAATGGCTGACGAAAGGCGTCAAACCCGTCAAAGCCCAGCCTCTGTGCCAATCGGACCAGAACGTTGGAACTGACGCCGATCTTTTGGGCGGTAACTCGAACCGGGTCGATACCGAAATCTGCCGGATGATCGATAATGTATTTTGCGGCTGCCTGAAGCTGTGTCGGCAGGTCATCGATGGTGCGGCGAAGGCGGCTGGTCAGTTGGGTTGGAGATTCCGGCATGTTTCTAGAAAAACATATGTTATGAAAAAGGCAAGTTGAAAACACGCGGTCGGCAAGTAAATGGGGTGCAGGAATGCGGCTGGGGTTGGAGCAGGGAATGCAACGTCCGGAAAATGAATCATTCAGACCTTACGTAATGGTCGCGCCCAATGGCGCGCGGCGTAGTCACATTGATCATCCGAAGCTGCCTGTTTCGCTGGATGAAATATTGGCGACGGCCCAATCGTGTTTTGATGCCGGTGCACAGGGGCTGCATTTGCATGTCCGTGACGACCAAGGTGCCCATTCTTTGGATGCTGGGCGATACCGAGAAGCGATTGCCGAGTTGAGCCGCACTGTGCCGGAGATGGACATTCAGATCACAACCGAGGCCGCGGGCGTTTTTGATGTCGCGGCGCAGTTTGAATGTGTGAAGCAGGTCAACCCTGGCTGGGCTTCGATTTCCGTCCGTGAAACTGCCCGCGCGCCGGAGCTTGCGGCACGGCTTTATGGACTTTGTGCGGAACAGGGTACACGGGTTCAGCACATCCTTTATGATGCAGAAGATACTGCTTTGCTGGATCAGTGGCGGGACAAAGGGATTGTGCGACAAGAGCAGGCGGATCGCCTGCTGGTTCTGGGCCGCTACACAACAGGTGGAGAATCGACACCTGAAGATATTGATGGTTTCCCGCAAAATCCGGCGCCGTGGATGATCTGCGCCTTTGGGAAACAGGAACATATGTGCCTTGCCGAAGCCGCAAAGCGAGGCGGTGATGTGCGGGTTGGTTTCGAAAACAGCCTGACCGACGCACAAGGTCGAACATGGACAGACAATGCGGCATCGGTAGCAGCGCTGGTCGCAAAAATTGAGAGGATTTTGATATGAGCCATGTATTTCCACGTCACACCAAGGCCGAACTGCCGGTCGCAGCAGGCGGTGACGGATGTTACCTGATTGACGCTGACGGGCGGCGCTATCTGGATTGTGGGGATGCGGCGGTTTCCTGTCTGGGGCACTCCAACCCGGCCGTGATCAAGGCGGTACAGGAACAGGTTGAAAAGATCGCCTTTGCCCATACAGGCTTCATGACCTCGGAACCGGCAGAGGAATTGGCGGATTTGCTGATCGAACACGCGCCGGGTGATCTGGACCGGGTGTACTTCGTTTCCGGGGGGTCTGAGGCCACCGAAGCCGCGATCAAGCTGGCGCGCCAGTATTATCTTGAAATCGGTCAGCCCGAACGCCGGCATGTGATCGCAAGGCGGCAGAGCTATCACGGCAACACTCTGGGTGCGTTGTCGGCAGGTGGAAACGCGTGGCGGCGGGCGCAGTTCGCGCCGATGCTGATCGAGATGACCCATATCGCGCCCTGTTTCGAATACGCTGAAAAACCCGATGGTGAGAGTAGCTTTGACTATGGTCAGCGCGTCGCCAATGAGTTGGAAACCGAGATTCTACGGCTTGGTCCCGATACCGTGATGGCTTTCATGGCAGAGCCGGTTGTTGGCGCGACATTGGGTGCAGTTCCTGCGGTTGAGGGGTATTTTAAACGCATTCGTGAGATCTGCGACAAGTATGGCGTGTTGTTGATTCTGGACGAAGTGATGTGTGGCATGGGCCGGACTGGGCATCTGTTTGCCTGCAACCATGATGGGGTGGCGCCGGACATCCTGTGCATCGCCAAGGGTCTGGGCGCGGGGTATCAGCCGATTGGTGCGATGCTGTGTTCCGGTGCAATTTATGATGCGATCCGGGATGGGTCCGGTTTCTTCCAGCACGGACACACCTATATCGGGCACCCGGTTGCGACGGCTGCTGCCTTGGCTGTTGTAAGGGAGCTGACTAACCGCGATTTGCCGACCCGAGCTGGCGTGATGGGTGAAAAGCTGCAATCAGCGCTTGAGGCTGCGTTTGGACAGCATCCGAATATTGGCGATATCCGCGGCCGGGGGTTGTTCCGCGGGGTGGAACTGGTGGCCGATCGGGAAAGCCGCACGCCTTTTGACCCTGCGCTGGGTGTCGCGGGAAAGATCAAGAAGGCCGCTTTGGCCGAAGGGCTGATCTGTTACCCAATGTCCGGAACGCGCGACGGTAGGAAAGGTGACCACGTCCTGCTGGCACCACCCTTTATCATCGAGGACGAGCAGATTGATGAACTGGTCGCAAAACTAAGCAAAGCCATCCAGGTTTCGCTGCCGGCCTGATCAAGTCAGAGAATTCTCAGAGGGCCGTGCCTTCCATGGCCCTCTGGTAATGCGCATTGAACGCCATGATCGGGTGTTCTGATTGCGATGAACACGCGTCATCGACCACCAGTGCCCCAAATCCGATCGCGCCACTTTCCAACCCTTTCTGAACCGAATCCACAATCGGGCCATCTTCGGCAAAGGTGGTGTTGCGGTGTTGCAGGATGATCTCTTGTTCAACGGCGTTCGGTTCGGATTCGGGCAGCCACCAGTCAACTTCGATCTTGGTTTTGTTCACACTGACCGGGGTCCAGCGATAGGTGTTCACGATCCCACCGGGGTAAACTTGCAGGGCAAAAAGAGGAAAGAACCACCAGGTCAGGAACTTGTCCGTGCGCGCTTCGGGGTCGGCGACATAGCTGTAGGATTTCTGACTGTCCGGACGGGCCGGGCTTGCATGGCGAATGCCGTAATCATGGCCGCGCGTCCGGTACTGGTCCGGATCGACCACACCAGTTGTCAGAGTCTTGTGAACCACAGCGCAGTGATAGCATTCGTTGAAATTCTCGGCGACGACTTTCCAGTTCGCGCTGGCCAACCGTTCCGTCCGGTCCGCTCGTTTATAGTTGGGAAGGTTGGGCGCGTATTCAGCGATTTCGCCAAACGCGCTTTCGGCCAGTTCGGCCATTGGCCGGGCGTCCGGGTCCAGGTTCAGCAGAATGAGTCCGAAGAACAGTTCAACCTGAACCGGGCGCAGCTTGTACCGGTTTTTGTCGAAGCCCGGAAACGCGGTGGCATTCGGCGCGGCGCGCAACTGTCCGGTCGTGTCATAGGTCCATGCGTGATAGGGGCACGTCATCTTTTTGGTGCAACCCTTGCCATTCAGCAATTCATGGCCGCGATGAACGCAAACATTGTAAAAAGCGCGGATATCGCCGTCCTGGCCCCGAATCACGATCACTGAGACGCCGCTGATGTCTTCGACAACATAGTCACCGAAGTTGGGGATGTCGGTTAAATGGCCTACCAAATGCCAGGACCGCCTGAATATCCGGGTGCGTTCCTGGGAAAAAACGGCCTCATCGCAATAGGCCTGCGTCGGCAGCGATTGATAAACGCCGCCCGCGAATGACATTTCACCCATCGTTACCTCCCCTTTATCCGGCACCTCACGCTTAACCGCATTGCGATTCCGCGCATTCCAGTTTTCGCCAGCGCGCGGTCGAAATCAGATCGCCTGAAATCGACCTATTGTCGCTTTCCAGCCTTAAAGATTTGCGGACGGGGACAGGTGTGTACAAATCGCGAGGATTGAATTTTCGGTGAACAAAAAACCCTGCCAGAGCAACTCTGACAGGGTTTGAAATTGGTTGCTTGCAGAACTTATTTCTGCGGAAGCGGGCCGATCATCATGATCATCTGACGGCCTTCCATCTTCGGCATGTTCTCGACCTTGCCGATTTCCTTGATGTCTTCGGCAACACGCTCCAACAGCTCGCGACCCAGGTTTTGGTGCGCCATCTCACGGCCACGGAAGCGCAGGGTGACTTTGACCTTGTCGCCCTTTTCCAGAAACTTGACGACGTTCTTCATCTTGACGTCGTAATCATGCGTGTCGGTGTTGGGCCGGAACTTGACCTCTTTCACCTCGATGATTTTCTGCTTCTTGCGGGCTTCGCTTTCGCGTTTCTGCTGTTCGTACTTGAACTTGCCGAAATCCATGATTTTGCAAACCGGAGGATTGGCATTGGGCGAGATCTCGACCAGATCAAGTCCGGCATCAGCGGCCATCTGCATAGCTTTGGCGGGATGAACCACCCCTACGTTATCACCGTCAGCGCCGATCAGGCGGATTTCAGGGGCACGGATCTTTTCATTGACGCGCGGTCCGGTGTCTCTCTGCGGCGGCGCGTTGTGGGGTCTGCGGGCTATGGGTTCATTCCTTTGATGATTGCAGAATTTCGAGACCGGAATTTAGACCGGTGCGAAAGGCGTTTCAAGCAGCATAAAGGCCGGAAAACACGAAAAACCCGCCTTTGTTGGCGGGATTGAGCTGGCCGGGTCGTCAATTACCCGGCCAGCTCCAAAGATCAGCCGACAAAGGCTTTTTCGATGACGAATTCCTTGGGGTCGGAATTTGCGCCTTCGCGCAGTCCAAACTCTTCCAGAATTTCCTTGATATCGAGGTTGAAAGCCAGGCTGCCGCAAACCATCGCGCGGTCGGTTTCGGGTTTGATTCCGCCATCGATGCCCAGATCGGCAAATACGGTGCCGTCTTTCAGCAGGTTGGTGATGCGGCCCATCTTGGGGCTCTCTTCCCGGGTGGTGGTCGGGTAGTAGCGGATCTTGTCTGCAAAACCTTCGCCGATCAGTTCTGCCAGCAGTTCGTCCTGGCGGATGCTTTCGATCAGCTGGCGGCCGTACTCCAGTTCAGCCACTTCACGGCAGGTGTGCGTGATGATGACCTCATCATAATCCTCATAGGTCTGCGGCTCGCGCAGCAGCGAAGCGAAGGGCGCGAAACCAGTGCCGGTGGCAAAGAACCACAGGCGTTTGCCGGGCAGCAGCGCGTCGTGCACCAGGGTACCAACGGGCTTGGGGCGAAGGATGATCTGGTCGCCGGGTTTGATGTGTTGCAGCTTCGAGGTCAGCGGACCGTCCTGCACCTTGATCGAGTAGAACTCGAGTTCCTCGTCCCACGAAGGCGAGGCGATGGAATAGGCGCGCAGCAGCGGCTTTCCGTTATCGCCCAACAACCCGATCATCACGAATTCGCCCGAACGGAACCGCAGCGAGGCAGGGCGCGACACCTTGAAAGAAAACAGGCTGTCGGTCCAGTGTTTCACGTCAATTACAGTTTGCGCGTCCGGCAGGACGGGGGCCTTTACGGCAGTTACTTCGCTCACGGGCTTCATCTCTGTCATCGTTTACCTGCCGGTCTGCTAAACCGACATCTCCGTTTAATCGTTGATCCAAGTCAGGAAAAGGGGACAGATTGCCCCCTTTCTGTCACAAGCTGGCGATGTGCGGCCTTAACCGCGCAGGCGGGCCTGATAGTTGTTCTCATTCCAGTTGGCGCGGGCAAGCCACTGATCTTCGGGCTGACGGGTGGCAAGGCCATCATCAATCTCGACCTCGTCAAAGCCACTGCGCCGCGCCATCGCGTATTGGTCTGCCAGAACGTGCCCCTTGGCGCGCAGACGCCCGGTATAGCCTTTCAGGCGCAGGGTGCGGGCGATGGTAAAGCCGCGGCCATCTGCGAAGGACGGGAAATCGACCCGCACCAGTTCGGCTCGGCCAAGACGATCGTAGAGTTCATCCGGGTCGGTGTCTGAACTTACATCCAGGGCAACCACGTCATTGGCGGCATCATCCAGCGAAACAAAGCCGTCGGTCCAATCATCGGGGGAAAACCCCTGATCCGTTACGATTACATTCATTGCTTTTCTCCAACACGCACCATCTTGCCGTCGACAAAATGGATGCCGCATTCTTCCTTGTTCTGATCGCGCCAGCGTCCGGCGCGGGGGTCTTCGCCCTCTTTGACCGGCGAGGTGCAGGGCGCACAGCCGATCGAAGGATATCCTTTTGCCACCAGCGGATGCCGGGGCAGGCGGTTTTCGTCCATGTAGGCGCGCACATCTTCAGGTGCCCAATGCGCCAGCGGGTTGACCTTGATCCGGCCTGTTCCGTCCTCGACCTCGAAAAAGTCGAGCGCGGCGCGGGTGCCGGCCTGAAACCGTTTGCGCCCGGTGATCCAGCCGCAATAGCCCATAAGAGCCTTTTGCAGCGGGAATGTCTTGCGCAGGTTGCAGCACGCATCCGTGTCGCGCAGGCGCAAGGCGCCATAGGGGTCATCGCGCAGGATGTCTTCATCGTCCGCCCTGACGATCCGAACGTTTCTCAGTCCAAGACGCTCGCTGACCTCCTGCTGATATTCCAGCGTTTCGGTGAAAAGCATCTGAGTGTCGATGAACAGGACAGGCGTTGCCTTGTCGACAACAGCGGCCATGTGCAGCAACACCACCGATTCCGCCCCAAAGCTTGACACAAGGGCAAGCTCATCGATCTCTTCAATCGCGCCATGCATCACGTCGTGTGCACTGTGGTGGCGGAATCGGGCGTTGAGGTCCTCGACCCGTTCAGTCAGTTCACTTCGGTCTTTACCCAGTTCCGTCTGGATCAGGTCAAGCGGCATTGGCCTGTGCCTCGGGGTAAAGCGCCGCCTTGAACGGCGCCATGCCAACGCGGCGGTATGTTTCCAGGAACGTCTCCTCTGCGCTTTCACGCTGGTTCAAGTAGGTTTCAACGATGCGTTCCACGGCGGGGACGATCTCATCGTAAGCAAAGCCCGGACCAGTTCGATCGCCGATGGCCGCGCTTTCGGTGGCATCACCGCCCAGAGTGATCTGGTAGTTTTCGACGCCGGCACGATCCAGACCCAGGATGCCAATGTGGCCCACGTGGTGGTGACCACATGCGTTGATGCAGCCTGAAATCTTGATCTTCAGGTGGCCGATATCATGCTCGAGCTTCAACTCGTCGAAGCGGGTTGCAATCTCTTGCGCAACCGGGATCGAACGAGCCGTCGCCAGCGCACAGTAGTCCATGCCGGGGCAGGCGATGATGTCGCTGATCAGGCCAATATTGGCGGTGGCCAGTTCGTGTTCCTTCAGCTTCGCGTGGACCGCAGGCAGGTCCGATTTATGGACATGCGGCAGGATCACGTTCTGCTCATGGCTGATGCGCAGTTCGTCATAGGCGAACTCTTCGGCCATATCGGCCATGACCCGCATCTGCTCGGCCGTTGCATCGCCCGGCGTCTGGCCGTGCTTCTTGATCGAGATGGTGACAATCGCGTGGTCTGCGTTCTTGTGCGACGCGATGTTGGTATCGACCCACGAGCGGAAAACCGGATCGTTGGTGTAGGCGGATTCAAACGACGCAACCGAACCCTCTCGGAAGGCAGGGGCAGCGAAATGGGCCTTGATTTCGTCCAGCAGCGACATGTCCGCGCCTTTGAACTGCGGGCGGACCTTCAGGAACCGCTCGTTCACCTTAGCACGGATGGCGTCGATGCCATGCTCATGCACGGTGATCTTGATGCGCGCCTTGTATTTGTTGTCGCGGCGGCCGATCTGGTTCCACACGGAAACGGTGGCTTCGAGATAAGCCAGCAGGTCGTCAAAGGCGACGAATTCGGACAGTTCCTTGCCAATCATTGGCGTACGGCCCAAACCGCCACCCACGATGACACGAGCCCCCAGAACGCCGTCACGCTCGACCAGTTGCAGGCCGATGTCATGCGCCTTAATCACGGCGCGGTCGTTTTCCGAGCCGGTGATGGCGATCTTGAACTTTCGGGGCATGAACTGGAATTCCGGGTGGTCGGTCGACCACTGGCGCAGCAGTTCGGCATAGGGGCGCGGGTCGGCGACCTCATCCGCGGTGGCACCGGCGAAATGGTCGGCGGTCACGTTGCGGATGGTGTTGCCCGAGGTCTGGATGGCGTGCATGCCAACCTCTGCCAACGCGTCCAGCATGTCCGGCACGTCGTTCAGTTTCGGCCAGTTGTACTGGATGTTCTGACGGGTGGTGAAATGGCCATAGCCCTTGTCCCACTTTTCGGCCAGTAGGGCCAGCTGACGCATCTGAGCGCTGTTCAGCGTCCCGTAAGGGATCGCCACACGCAGCATGTAGGCGTGCAGTTGCAGATACAGGCCGTTCATCAGGCGCAGAGGTTTGAATTCGTCTTCGGTGAGCGAGCCGTCGATGCGACGCTCGACCTGCGCGCGGAACTGCGCGTTACGTTCTGCCAAAAATGCTGTGTCGAACTCGGAGTAGCGATACATGATTAGCTGTCCTTAGTTGCAGCCCCGAACCATGGGGCCTTGTAGGGGAGAGTGAGGGGCCAGAGGTCAGGCCCGGGGCTGCGGGGAAGTTTCCTGTTTGCCGTGGGCATAGTTGGACGGACCAGTCCGGCGGAAGTCTTCCCGAAAATGAGTGGGCTTGGGGCCGCGTTCGCCAGCGACCACGTCGGCCAGATAGGCGCCAACGATGGTATTCGCCTGACGTGCGGCATCCAGCAGACGCACCTGTGCGTGAGCTTCGTCAGTAATCAGTTCAGCCTCGGACAGATCGCGTGACCAGCGATCGTCTTCAGTCAGATAAATGACGTCTCCTTCCAGCAGGTCGTTGGCTGTAACCACTTTGGGTGTAAAAGCGCGGGCCATCAGGCAAGCTCCTTGTTGAATTCGGTCAGGGCCTCGGCTGCACGGCGCGGTGCGAGGCCATAAAAGGTCAGTGCGGGGCCGTCCATTGCGGCGGCATGCAGATCGGTGGGCAATTGGTCCAGCGTCGTGGACAGCACCCTTTGGCCTGGGCGCGACGCGTTTTCGACGATGGTGACAGGGGTTGCGCGGTCAGCACCGTGCATGATCAGACGGCCCTGAATGAAACGGGCGGATTTCTTGCCCATATAGATTGCAGCCACGGAACCGGGACGCGCCAGTGCATTCCAGTCGTGATCGGCAAAACCCTTCATGTCGTGACCCGTCAGGAATCGCACCGAGGAATTGCGACCACGACGCGTCAGGCTTTGACCGATGCCAGCAACAGCCGCAGAGGCGGCAGTGATGCCGGGAATGATCTGCCAGGAAACACCTGCAGCCTCGACCGCTTCGATTTCTTCATCCAGACGTCCGAATACAGTTGGGTCCCCCGACTTCAGGCGGACCACGCGCTGACCCTTCAGTGCGTAGTCCACCAACAATGCGTCGATGTCTTCCTGTTTCCATGAAGGTCCAAAGCCGGCCTTGCCAACATCGACCAGTTCAGCGGTCTTGCCGGCCAGCGCCAGAATTTCGGGGCTGATCAGGCGGTCATGCAGAACGATATCCGCACGCTCAAACGCGTTCAGCGCCTTAAGCGTCAGCAATTCCGGATCACCCGGACCTGCGCCGACGAAATCGACGTGCCCTGTATCCGTATATGTGTGCGATTGCCGCATCTGAGGATCTCGACCTGTGTTTGACTTGACCCTCAATATAGGAAATATTCCCGAAATAACGCCATATGGGCGAACAAATAAGAACATACGTTCCAAATAGGATGGGCTTTGGGACGCGGGTTCCGGAAATGGAAGGAAATTGGAATGTCGGTGCGGATTGATGATACGGATCGGAAAATTCTGGTTGAGCTGCAACGCGACGCCAGTCAGTCACTGGATGAAATCGCTGCAAGGGTCGGCAGTTCCAAGACACCGGTCTGGAACCGAATCCGAAAACTCAAAAGCGCAGGGGTCATTGGTCAACAGACAGTGTTGCTGGATGCCGAGGCACTGGGGTTCGAGGCGACGTTCTTTGTTCTGATCCGAACTTCCGAACATGAGGCCGAGTGGCAGCGAAAGTTCCTAAAGGCGCTGCGGGACCGTCCAGAAGTGCAGGAGGCGCACCGCCTTGCTGGGGACATCGACTACATCCTCAAGGTACGCGTCAGAAATGCCCGCGCCTATGACGATTTTTATCAGACCCTGATCTCGGAAGTGCGGGTGCACAACGTCACGGCTCTTTTGTCGATGGAAGAGATCAAATCGACGACGATGCTGCCGCTGGGTGCGTTGGTAGTTGGTTAACGAAGTGGGGGGGCGCTGCCCCCGCCGCGCTGCCGCGCGTCTCCCCCGGGATATTTGGGGCCAGATGAATAAAGGATCCGGATTTCATCTGGCTATAAATATTCCCGCCGGAGCGATAGCGCATTATGCGCTATTCAGTCAGCATGTTCTGGAACTCAGACGTGAACAAGCAGCCGGGTAAGCCCATGAAAGTGATAGCTGTTCGAATACTCCGGCTGTGCCGACAGTCGTAATTCTGGCACCCGCTGAAACAACACCTGCAGTGCGATGCGCATCTCGAGACGGGCCAGCGGGGCGCCGACGCAAAAGTGCAGGCCGCCGCCGAAACTGGTGTTTGTGACAATGGGCCGGGTTGGATCGAAGGTGTTCGGTGCATTCCAGACCGCGGGGTCGCGGTTTGCGGCACCCAGCAACAGCGCAACCTCATCGCCACGGCTGAAGCGGTGATCAAAGATCTCCACATCCTCATAGGCATAACGCGTGAACATGTGCAGTGGGGGATCATATCGCAGAATTTCTTCAACGGCGGCATCGTTATCGTCGGGCGCAAGTGGACGGAATCCGGTTTGCAACAGGGTTTTCACCCCGTTCCCCAGGGAGTGAACCGTGGCCTCGTGCCCGGCGTTCAGCAACAGGATGCAAGTGGCAACCAGTTCGTCGCGGGACAGTTTTTCTCCGTCCTCTTCGGCCGCAATCAGGCGCGTGATCAGATCGTCGCGGGGATCGCTGCGGCGCTGTTCGATATAGCGGGTCAGAAAATCGGTAAATTCCTGTGCGGCCCTGGCCGCGTTGTCCTCGGTCTGGTGATTCCGGCTGGCCTGATACATCGCGACCATGTTATGCGACCATCGCAGCAACTGTGGTGAAATGTCCTCGGAGACGCCCAGAAGTCGGCAGATCGTAATGACCGGTACCTGAGTGCAATAGGCGTACAGAAGGTCGAACTCTGTCGCGGGGAACCGGTCCATCAGGGTGTGGCAAAGCTGCTCGATCGAAGGCGCCAGGGACGCGATTGAACGTGTGGTGAAGGCGCGCATGACGAGGGCGCGCAGCCGCGTGTGCCGTGGAGGTTCAGCTTCAAGCAAGGAATGCGCTTCGACATTCAACCACGGCGCCAGATGGGCTGGCCCGGGTTCTTGCAATTCTGCCGGAACCTCTCGGCCAAACCTCCGATCCTTCAGCAGGGCCTGCACAGCGCGATAAGAAACAGCGGCCACTTTGTTGTAGTCACCCCAATACACAAGGTCGCCGTACTGGCGCGCCTCGTCATAGAATGGGTAGGGGTTCTGCACGAAGCCGGGCTCGACCGGCGATTGAAAAATCGTCTTCATGCGGCGCAGACTTGCCATGAGGCGCGTCGAATGCAAGACCCTATGTCATGTATCGAGTCTGGGTGATCCTTGGATTTCTGTTTGTCGTCGGACTGTTGTCTGCCGGGGTCTGGTCCTACGCCTATCGTCAAGCCCTGTCGCAACTGAGCGAAAAGGCCGAGGCAGATCTTGAACTTGCAGCAGACCGGCTGAGCACGCAGATGCAGGTGTATCAGGAACTCGCGGTCCTGATGGCCGATCATCCAGCCCTGCACGAGTTAGAAACCCCGGCAGACAGGCTGGCGGCCCGGTCCCTGCTGCTGGATGTGTCCGACAAGACTGCTGCAGTGAACATGATGTATTTGGATTCCAACGGGCAGGTTCTGGTCGCGGCCCAGCCGGTAAGGCAGCCCGACATGGCCGGATATCCTGCTTTTGAGCGCGCCATGCAGGGGGCCATGGGAAGTGCCCATGGGGCCCTGCCGGAAAGCGGTGATCGGATTTATTCCTATGCGGCTCCGACCTTTGGACCGTCGGGGCAGGTTGAGGGTGCTTTGATGGTTGTCGCGGACGTGCAGGATGTTGAGCAAACCTGGCGCGGCAGCACCGAAGCGGTATTCTTCGTGGATGCGGAAGGCGTTGTCTTCATCTCGAACAGGTCCGATCTTCTGTTCTGGCGGCGCGCAGAGGGACAACAAGGGCTTTCACCGCCGGATGGCGGCACGGTCGATTTCAGCTCGACCCGGGTCGCCGGGCATGAATTGTGGACGCTGAACTGGGGGCGTTATTTGCCCCGTCACGCGCTGCACCTGACGCTTGACCTGCCGGTTATCGATATGACGGCCGAGGTGCTGGTGGACGTAGCACCGGCCCGGCGCTTGGCGGGATTACAGGCCGCCGCAGTTGCCGCAATCTGTCTGGCCTTTGGGGCGTTACTTTTTCTGGCAACTGAGCGCAGGCGCACATTGGCCGAGGCAAACACTGTTCTGGAAAGCAAAGTCGCGCGGCGGACCCGTGATCTGACGGATGCAAACCTGGCCTTGCGGCGCGAAGTGTCCGAGCGGATGGAAGCGGAAGCCGCACTGAAGCGCGCGCAATCTGATCTGGTGCAGGCCGGAAAGCTGAGCGCGTTGGGGCAAATGTCAGCCGGTATCAGCCACGAGTTGAACCAGCCGCTTATGGCCATTCAGCAGTTTGCGGATAATGGCGCCGCGTTCATGGAGCGCGGTCGGAGTGAAAAGGCCCGCGAAAACCTGGGGCGTATTTCAGAAATGGCGGCGCGTATGGCCCGTATCATCAAGAACCTGCGCGCCTTCGCCAGAAATGAAAGCGAACCGATGGGAAAGGTGGATCTTGTTCAAGTCATCAATACAGCCGTCGAACTGACCTCGGCACGGTTGCACGCTGAAGGGGTCACAGTGGATTGGCAGCCCGATGTTGAACCGGTCTTCGCCTGGGGTGGTGAGGTTCGGCTTGTTCAGGTTTTCGTCAACCTCATCAACAACGCCGCAGATGCCATGATCGAACAGGACGATCGATATATTCGCATATGGATCGACACCGATGCGCGAGTATCCGTCACCGTGCGCGACAACGGTCCGGGAATCGAGGATCCCGAAAAGCTGTTTGAACCCTTCTATTCGACCAAGGCCGTTGGTTCGTCCGAGGGGATGGGGCTGGGCCTGTCGATTTCTTATGGGCTGGTTCAGAGTTTCGGCGGCGACATTCGGGGTTACAATTCGCAGAGTGGCGCGTGTTTTACTGTCGAGCTGGATTATTACGAGGATGACAAGGCCGCATGATGCACAAAGTCCTACTGGTTGACGACGATGCGGCGGTTCGGGACGCCCTGGCGCAGACGCTGGAACTGGCCGATTACGCTCCGATTCCAGCAGGGTCATTTGTGGCCGCGAAGGACCATATCCAGGCCGAATTTCCCGGTGTCATCATCTCGGACATCCGCATGCCGGGGCGAGACGGGTTTCATCTGCTGAATTACGCGCATGAAATCGACCCCGATCTGCCGGTCATACTTCTGACCGGAGAGGGCGACATTCCGATGGCGGTGCAGGCCATGGGGCAGGGTGCTTTCGATTTCCTTGAAAAACCCTGTGCCGCTACCGACCTTCTGGCGGTTCTTAAGAGGGCCATTGAAGCCCGTGCGCAGGTTCTGGAACAGCGCGCGCTAAAACGCGAATTGGAGCGGGGCGATCCCGCCGCCCGATTGTTGTTCGGACTGTCCCAGCAGGCCGAAGCTCTGCGCGAACGTGTCCGCACCGTAGCCCCGACCAACGCCGAGGTTCTGGTAACCGGGCCGGCTGGAAGTGGAATATCCAAGGTTGCCGAAGTGGTCCATATGATGTCGCCGCAGGCGCAGGGGCCCTTTGTCAAGCGGCCATCCTCGGGTCTGACCGCGGCGGAGCTGGTGCAGGTCTGTCATGACGCCGCTGGTGGCTCGCTGTTTCTGGATGAAGTGTCGGCCATGCCCGAGGCCACGCAGTACGCCGCGCTTGAGATTGTCGAGCAGGGCGCCGGGGTCCGCATTCTGGCGGGCACCACAGCGGACCTGTCGGCATTGTCTTCGCAGGGCCGCTTTCATGCGGATCTGTTCTATCGCCTTGACGTCATGAGGGTGCGCATCCCGTCGCTGGCAGAGCGTCCCGAGGATATTCCGGTGATCTTTCGCCACTATGTCGCGCAGGCCGCTGAGCAGGCGGGGATTGCCGCGCCCGAGATCACCTCGGAACATCTGGCGTCCTTGATGGCCAGCGACTGGCCGGGCAATGCGCGGTCGCTGATGTCCGCTGCGATGCGATTTGTTCTGGGAATGCCCGAAGATGTGGCGCAGGCTGCTGATCTGGGGCTGAGCGAGCAGATGGCGCGTGTCGAACGTTCGCTGCTGATAACCGCCTTGGGTCGGCATAACGGGAAGGCCACGGAAGCGGCGCGTGCACTGAAGCTGCCGCGAAAGACGTTTTACGACAAACTGGCACGCTACGGCATCCGCCCGGAAGACTATCGGCGGTGACGCGGCCGTGCGGCCCAGCTTCACCTAAAAATTCTACGGTTATGCGCGCTTGGCGGAGTATCCCCCCCCAAGGGAGCTGCTACCGGTGCGAATCTCCGGGTGTTTGATTCGGAACTCGTGAGTCGCTGTAGTGCGGAAATCCGCACAGTGCGCCAAACGTCTGTGCGGATTTCCGCACATGGCTTCTTGGAGAACCTGAAGTTTCAGGTATTCAGTTCATATAAGTATCTAATAAAAAACAATAGAATATCAAAAGAACAGCTATGAAACAAAAAGTTGTGAGAAGAGATTTGATTCGGTTCACTTCGCGTCATGGGGCGCTGGAAGAGTGCCCGATGAAGGGTTCTAGGAAGTCTGGGAGGACAATACAGATGAAAATCCTGACAACAGCTGCAACCGCACTTGCGCTGACTGTGACGGCTACTGCCGGGATGGCGGCGTGCGAAGATGGCGAAATTGTCGTTAAGTTTGCACACGTGACCAACACCGACAAGCATCCGAAAGGTATCGCTGCTTCGCTGCTGGAACAACGCGTCAACGACGAGATGCAGGGCGTCATGTGCGTGGAGGTCTATCCGAACTCAACGCTCTACAATGACGACAAGGTTCTTGAGGCGATGTTGCAGGGCGACGTTCAATTGGCCGCGCCGTCGCTATCGAAGTTCGAAAAGTTCACCAAACAGTTCCGCCTGTTCGACCTGCCGTTCATGTTCAAGAATATCGACGCCGTGGATGCCTTCCAGGCCTCGGCGGACGGTCAGGCGATGAAAGACAGTATGCAGCGCCGCGGCCTGCAGGGTCTGGCCTTCTGGCACAATGGCATGAAGCAGATGTCGGCGAACAAACCGCTGGTTGACCCATCTGATGCGGATGGCCTGAAGTTCCGGGTTCAGTCTTCGGACGTTCTGGTTGCGCAGATGGAAGCCATCGGTGGCAGCCCGCAGAAGATGGCATTCTCGGAAGTTTACGGCGCGCTGCAGCAGGGCGTTGTGGACGGACAGGAGAACACCTGGTCGAACATCTACGGCAAGAAGTTCTTCGAGGTGCAGGACGGCATCACCGAAACCAACCACGGTATCATCGATTATCTGGTGGTGACGTCGGTCGACTGGCTGGACAGCCTCGAGCCGGAAGTGCGTGATCAGTTCCTGACCATTCTGAGCGAAGTGACCGAGACCCGGAACAAGGAAGCCTTTGCCGTGAACGAAGCGGCCAAAGCCTCAATCACGGACGCCGGTGGAATTATTCGCGAACTGAACCCTGAACAACGTCAGGCCTGGGTCGATGCAATGAAGCCCGTTTGGGACAAGTTCGCTGATGACGTAGGTCAGGAAAAGATCGACGCCGCTCAGGCAATCAACGCCGGGTTCTGATCCCGGTCAAGGCCGCGCGTCAGGGGACTGGGGAGTTATCGACGCGCAGGCCGGGCGGGCCGAAAAGGCCCGCCCCAATCCTTCTCAACAATAAAAATGTGGGGACAGATAGATGTCTGGTGCGAAATCCGGCCATGGCGGGCTGGTCGACCATATCGAAGAAACCATGATTGCGTTGCTCCTGGGCCTGATGACGGCCGTTACATTTGCAAATGTGATCGCGCGTTTCTTCTTTAATTCGAACATATTGTGGGCGCTTGAACTGACAGTGTTCATGTTTGGCTGGCTGGTGTTGCTTGGCGCATCTTATGCGGTGAAGAAGCACGCGCATCTGGGGGTCGACGCCATCCTGAATATGCTGGCCCCGGCGCCGCGCCGCATACTGGCGCTGATCGCCGTAGCGTGCTGTCTGGTGTTTTCGCTGCTGCTGCTGAAAGGGTCGTATGACTATTGGGCGGTGTTTGCCGACCTGCCACCCACATCCGGACGCTGGTTCCCGACAGGGTTCGATACCGGAGCGCGCAGCCAGAGTTTCTACGAGGTTGACGATATTCCCATGGTCGCGCCGCTGCGCTTTCTTGAGGGCCTCATCAACTATGGCGAGGAATACGAGAAGCTTCCCAAGGTGGTGCCGTATCTGGTGTTGCCAGTTTCCATGCTGCTGCTGGTGATCCGCTTTTCGCAAGTCGCAGTGCAAATCTGGCGCGGTGAAACCGATCGTCTGGTCGCCAGCCACGAAGTCGAGGACGAGATCGAAGAAGTCCGGGCTCAGCAAGGAGAGCATGACTGATGGATGTAGTTCTTCTTTTCTCGATGGTCATTGGCCTGCTGCTGATCGGCGTTCCGATCGCGGTTGCACTTGGCCTCAGCTCTACTCTGTTCCTGCTGATCTATTCCGACAGTTCGCTCGCTTCGGTTGCTGGTACGCTGTTTGAGGCGTTCGAGGGGCACTTCACTCTGCTCGCGATCCCGTTCTTTATCCTGGCGTCGTCCTTCATGACGACAGGGGGCGTGGCACGCCGGATCATTCGCTTTTCGATTGCCTGTGTGGGCCATTTGCCCGGCGGGCTGGCGATTGCGGGCGTTTTTGCCTGTATGTTGTTTGCAGCCTTGTCGGGGTCATCCCCTGCAACGGTGGTCGCCATCGGTTCGATCGTTATCGCTGGAATGCGACAGGTTGGATATTCCAAAGAATTTGCGGCCGGTGTGATCTGCAACGCAGGAACCCTGGGTATCCTGATCCCGCCTTCTATCGTCATGGTGGTTTATGCAGCGGCAGTCGAGGTTTCGGTCGGCCGCATGTTCCTGGCAGGCGTCATTCCGGGCCTGTTGGCCGGTTTGATGCTGATGGTCGCAATCTATGTGATGGCGAAGGTCAAGAACCTGCCTAAGGGCGACTGGAAAGGCTGGGGCGAGATATTCGCATCAGCGCGTGAAGCTGGTTGGGGCCTGTTCCTGATCGTGATCATCCTGGGCGGCATTTACGGCGGCATCTTCACGCCGACCGAAGCTGCAGCGGTGGCCGCGGTTTATGCGTTCCTGATCGCCTGCTTCGTCTACAAGGACATGGGACCGCTAAGCAGCGAGGGTGACGCGCAGAATATCTCACTGTTGAAGAAACCCTATGCACTGGTCACGGCGCTCTTTCACCCGGATACAAAGCACACGCTGTTCGAGGCTGGAAAGCTGACCGTCACACTATTGTTCGTGATTGCCAACGCACTGATCCTGAAACATGTGTTGACCGACGAACAGGTGCCGCAGCATATCGCCAGCGCAATGCTGTCGGCAGGCCTGGGACCGGTTACGTTTTTGATTGTGGTCAACGTGATCCTACTGATCGGTGGTCAATTCATGGAACCCTCGGGCCTGCTCGTCATCGTTGCGCCGCTGGTGTTCCCGATTGCCATCGAACTGGGCATCGATCCGATCCACCTGGGCATCATCATGGTGGTGAACATGGAGATTGGAATGATCACGCCACCGGTCGGCCTGAACCTGTTCGTGACCTCGGGTGTTGCGGGGATGCCGATGATGGGCGTTGTGAAGGCCGCGCTGCCGTTCCTTGCGGTGCTGTTCGTCTTCCTCATCATGGTGACGTACATTCCGTGGTTGTCGACCTTCCTGCCCAATACCTTCATGGGGCCCGAAATCGTGACCAATTAGACAGCGTCTACATGACAACGCAAAAATCGGGCGGCGCGATCCGCCCGGTTTTGTCTTGAAGAACAGAATTGAGTGACTATCTGCCACTCAGAGGACGACCTCCCCAAAATGGGAAATTCTCCGGGACGGCCCGGGCAAAACGAGGTCTCTCATATGCCCTGGATCATTCTGTTAACTGCCGGACTGCTTGAAATCGTCTGGGCCTTTGCCATGAAGCAATCGGCCGGCTTTACCCGGTTTTGGCCCACCGCGATTATGGGCGTGTCGATGTTGGGATCGTTCGCCCTGCTTGCGCTGGCAATGCGCACGCTGCCATTGGGCACAGCTTATGTCGTCTGGACAGGGATTGGCGCCGTTGGCGCGTTTCTGGTCGGTATCCTGTTTCTGGGCGAAGCGGTAACCGCCACGCGCATTTGCGCGGCGGTTTTGATCGTGGCGGGGATGATCACGATGAAGCTTGCCTGATCAGGCGTTTTCCAGCGCTTCGATGATCCCCGAGAAATCTGCGGCTTTCAGGCTTGCGCCGCCAACCAGCGCACCATCGACATTGGAGACGGCGAAAATATCTGCTGCGTTGCTGGGCTTTACCGAACCGCCATAAAGCAACCGGACCGAGCGCCCCACACCTTCGCCAAAGCGGCGCTCCAGACGCGCGCGGATAAAGTCGTGGACCTCTCCGATCTCGTTGAGCGTGGGAACTTTTCCGGTTCCGATGGCCCAGATCGGCTCGTATGCGACGATGAGGTTCTCACCGGTCGACTGATCCGGAATGGACCCCGACATCTGGCCGCCAATAATATCAAGCGTATTGGCGGCTTCGCGTTGTTCCAGACTTTCACCAACGCAGATAACGGTCTTAAGACCGGCGTCCATCGCGACGCGGGCTTTGGCACGAATGTCCTCATTCTGTTCGGAATGATCCTCGCGTCGTTCCGAATGCCCCAGAATGACGGTCGTTGCGCCAGCGTCGACCAGCATGTCGGCGCTGATATCGCCGGTGTGGGCGCCGTTCGGGGCCGCGTGGCAATCTTGGCCGCCGATAGTAATGCCGGTTCCCTGCGTCGCCTGCGCGGCGCGGTGAACCAGTGTGGCCGGAGGGCAGATCAGAATATCGACAGTTGGGGCAGGGTGGGTGCTGGCCAGCACCTCAAGCTCGCCCAGCGCTTCGCTGGTTCCGTTCATTTTCCAGTTTCCAGCCGCCAACTTGCGCCGCATCCCTGCACCTCTTCATTTTGACATCATTTCATTTTCGGATAGCACCCTACGCCCCACCTGACAATTCCGCGCAAGGGGTGCTGGACGGTCAAACGCCGGAAATTCCGTCTGCGCCAATACATACGGCACACCTGTTCAATAGGTGGCCGGAAACCCGGGAACCTTGGGGAGAATGTTGATGCGACGCACAGACGCCTTATCGCTGTTCAGTCAGCGCCTCGTCGAACTTGATCGACTCGCCGCAGCCGCATGCATCAACAACATTTGGATTGCGGAACTTGAAGCCGGACTCCAACAGAGTGACCTCGTAGTCGATCTCGGTCCCGAACAGAAACATTTGCGCCATGGGTGCAATCATGACCCGTGCACCGTCCTGTTCGACAACTTCGTCGTTAGGGTCCGCCTGATCCACATAGTCCATGGTATATTCCATGCCGGCGCATCCGCCTTTTTTCACGCCAATGCGCAGCCCGGCATGTCCGGCCGAGGCCATCAGACGAGCAATCTGCTCGGCCGCCTTGGGCGTCATGGTTACAGCCTGTTTGCCAGGAATGCCAAACATCAGGGGATCTCCGTCGTCGCGTTGACACTAATTTAGGGCTTTCGATCACCGGGCTCAAGTGAGCGCGGCCTATGAATGCGAAGATTTACTTTGAAACAGCCGGTTTGCGGGCACCGGTCGCCTTGCACCAGCGCCGCTGGCCGGATTAGCCTGATCCGGAGGGGCAACAGATATCCGTCCTTTGGTGCAACAACAATCACGAGGTTTGCAAATATGGCAGTGCGGTCAAAATATCTGAAATCAAATGCGCCGCTGGCGCTGTTGGGGCTGAGTTTTGCCGTTTTGGCTGGCACTGCGTGGGCTGCGTCGGACGGGCCCAGACACCCTGTCAATTGCGCAACCGCTGAAGGCGATCTGCGCGCGATTGCCTCAGAAAAGAAGCATGCCGAAGACAAGCAGTTGGAAAGTGTGGCGGCAATTACGCCTGCGGGCGCATTGCTTGGACTGGTTACCGGCACCGAAGGCAAAAGACTGCAAATGCTGTCCGGAGATTACGTCAAGCAATTGGACGATAGGGCAGCAGAGATCAAATCGACCTGCGGCAATCAGTAAATTGCAGTTTACCCTGAACGTTCTGGACCGCCCTCGGGCAAGAGCGGTCCAATATTCGGGCCGGAGATTTCAAGGAGGGCAGGCGATCCAGCAGCCCGTGCGAGCGACAAATGGAATGCACTATTTCGTCGACACACCGATTTGTTGCGCAGGTGTATGAAAGATTTGCTACAGCTGTGTAACAGTTGGATGACTTTTTGAGGACAACAGATTGTTTTTTGAAGATAATTCTCTGGTCACATAAATCCGAGTTCCAGTCGGGCTTCGTCAGACATCATTTCCATTCCCCAGGGTGGCTCCCAGGTCAGTTCAACGTCGACTTCCTTGATGCCGGCAACAGGCTCAACGGCTTCAACGATCCAGCCCGGCATGTCTCCGGCGACGGGGCAGCCCGGTGCGGTCAGGGTCATGATGACTTTGACTGCATTGTCCTCGGCAATCTCGATTGTGTAGATTAGCCCGAGATCATAGATATTCACTGGAATTTCAGGATCATAAACCGTTCGGCATGCCTCGACCACGGCCTCGTACAAGGGGTGTTCGATGGTCGAAGGGGCAATCAGCGGCGTGCCCTCAAACTGTTCACTGGGATGCGTCATTATTGCCTCGGGTTTGTTACCTGAGAAAATATATAGGGAAAGGCCGGACCAGCGTCCAGTGCGGCAATGGCGCCCGCCTTGGGCGCCACCCCCGTTCAGTCATTGATATCGTGGTTGAACGTTTTGACCTGACCATGAGGCAGCGCGAATATGCGCCGAAGAACCAGCCAGGACACCAGCGACAACACCGCGAAGATCAGCAACAGTATCGGCAGCGAGGGTGTAAGCCCCGGCAAAATCAGCAGGATACCCGTGATTGCGGCACCGATGGCAAAGCCAAGAAAGATGAAACCCGGCAGCACGATTTCAAGGATTCCCAAGGCCAATGCGGCGGCCATCCAGATCCACCAGGTCAGCCAGAAGGGATCTGCCATCATTTTGCTCCTTTCAGCATCTTGAACGCATCACCGAAAGCCTCAAGGGCGTTTGCCGGCACGACGATCGTCTGTTTTCCGGTCCCGTTGCCCAATGCGTTAAGCGATTCGACCTGTTTCAGAGCGACCTGATATTGAGCGGCCTCGATACCGTTGTCCTGAATTGCCTTGGCAACGACACCGGTCGCATAAGCCTCGGCTTCGGCTTGAATACGCCGGGCCTTGGCGGTTTGTTCCGCCGCATAAAGTTCGGCATCTGCCTGCAGTTCAACAGCGCGTTTCATGCCTTCGGCTTCGGTTACCTGAGCCCGGCGCGCGCGTTCGGCATTCAGCTGCTGCAGCATGGCGTCACGGGTCGCTTGGTCCAAATTAACGTCCAGAATTTCGGCGCGGGTCACTTCGATCCCCCAGTCATCGACGGCTGTTTCGACACTTTCCTGGATTTGGGAGATCAACTGGGCGCGGTTCGACTGTACTTCATCCAGATCCATTTTACCGATTTCAGCGCGCACGATACCTGCCACCGTGGTCGCAATCGCACCGTCGACATCACGGATTCGGTAGACTGTCTTTTCAGGCTCAAGAATGCGGTAGAACACCGATGTATCGATCTGGACCAGAACGTTATCCTTGGTGATCGCATCCTGCGTCGCGTTTGGAAGCTGACGTTCAAGAATGGATATCTTGTGGCGCGCAACATCCAGGAAAGGAACGATAAAATTGATTCCGGGCCCCAAAACCGAGTGCAGCCGACCGAAGCGTTCAATCACGAACTTTTCGGATTGCGGGACGATCTTAATGCCCTTCAGGATGACGATTACGATTAGGGCCGCCGCCAGCAGGTAAATGATGTTCGATGAAAGCAATCCGATGATTTGATCTTCGGTCATTTCTGTCCTCTTTATTGTGTACTATGGTATACACTTGGGGGTTGAGTCGCCCGATTTCAACTCTGGTATGGACAGATTGGACTCGGATGCAAACCAGTGAAGGCGTCGAAGTTCGAGGGAAAACAACAGATGTGTCCGCTTTGCATCCCGCCATGATTGCGGTATCGGGCGCATATGAAACTGATTATCGACACTGATCCGGGAATCGACGATGCGATGGCTATTGCCTACGCCGCCGCCGCGCCGGAAATTGACCTGATTGGTCTGACGACCATTTTCGGAAACACGCATGTGCATCAATCCAGCCGTAATGCGCGGTTTTTGCTGCACAAACTCGGCCTTGATGCTGCAGTCGCGGAAGGCGCAGCCTTTCCGCTTGAGACGGACGCACATGTGCCGTCCGAACATGTCCACGGGCCGGAAGGGTTCGGAGACCTGACGGAGATCCCGCAGATCGGTGAAAACCATCCCCTGCCAGCGGCAGAATTTCTGGTCGAAATGGCACGCGAACACAAAGGCGAACTGGTCGTTTGTGCGGTTGGTCCGTTGACCAACATCGCCGATGCGATGCGCTTGGACCCGGAGTTTTCCCAAAATCTGGGTCGGCTGGTGATCATGGGGGGCGCCGTGTATTGCCCCGGAAACATTACCGCCCACGCAGAAGCCAACATTTACCACGATGCCCGAGCAGCGGATTTCGTTTTTGCGGCCCCCCCGAATACGGTTCTGGTTGGATTGGACGTCACGCTGAAGACCTTGTACCGGGGCGCGGACTTCGATGCGCTGGCCGAAAAGTCAACAGACATGGGCGCTTTTTTGCGCGACATTTCAAAGTTCTACCTCAAGTTCTATAAGGAAGTCGGTGGGCTGGAAGGATGCGGGTTGCACGACTCGACCGCCGTAATTGCATGCTCTCACGAACCGATGTTCGACACGGTCCAGACAGGCCTGCGCGTGATCGTCGGTGGGGAGGAAAACGGTGCCACGCGGCCGGATCCCTCGCGTCCCGCAGTTCGCGTTTGCAGGGATGTCGACGGCGAAGGCGTTGTGGCGTTGTTCACGGAGCGCGTTGTCACTTTGCCCTGACGGGTTGCAAAGGGCAGGCGGATCAGGCAAATCCTGCCCGGTTCAGCGACCCCGAGGCGACACAATGACAGACCGTTTTTCCTTTGACCTAAAGGCCACCGACGGCAAGGCCAGAACCGGTGTGATCCATACCCCGAGGGGTGAGGTTCGCACGCCTGCTTTCATGCCGGTCGGGACAGCCGCGACCGTCAAGGCGATGATGCCGGAAAGCGTGCGCGCGACGGGGGCCGATATCCTGTTGGGCAATACATATCACCTGATGTTGCGCCCCACCGCTGAGCGGATCGATCGCCTGGGCGGATTGCATAAATTCATGAACTGGGAGCGGCCAATTCTGACGGACTCGGGTGGATTTCAGGTCATGTCGCTGGCCGGGCTGCGCAAGCTGACGGAAAAAGGCGTGACCTTCAAATCCCATGTCGACGGATCAAAACATGAACTGACGCCCGAGCGGTCAATGGAAATCCAGCGGCTCTTGGGATCGGACATCGTCATGTGTTTCGATGAGTGCCCAGCGTTGCCAGCCGATCGGGACCGCATCGCAGAATCCATGCGCCTGTCGATGCGATGGGCCGGCCGGTCGCGCGAGGCGTTCGGGGACCGTCCGGGCCATGCACTGTTCGGGATCATGCAAGGCGGGCTGGAACGCGACCTGCGCGAGGAAAGCGCCGAGGCATTGAAGAAAATCGGCTTCGAAGGCTATGCCGTCGGCGGTCTGGCCGTGGGCGAGGGGCAGGAAGCCATGTTCGACTGCCTTGAATACGCGCCGGACTATCTTCCCTCGGACAAGCCCCGTTACCTGATGGGTGTTGGCAAGCCTGACGACATCGTGGGTGCCGTCGCACGCGGGATCGACATGATGGATTGCGTGCTGCCGTCGCGGTCTGGGCGAACAGGGCAGGTTTTCACCCGTCGCGGTGTGGTCAACATCAAGAATGCCCGTCACGCGGACGACCCGCGCCCGCTGGATGAAGCCTGCAGTTGCCCGGCCTGTTCAAACTACTCGCGCGCTTACCTTCACCATGTTTTCCGTTCGAACGAGATGATTTCGGGGATGCTGCTGACATGGCACAATCTGCACTATTTTCAAGAGATTATGCAGGGAATGCGAGACGCTATTTACGAAGGTCGGTTTGCGGCTTGGCAAGGTGACTTTCACGCGCAGCGTGCGGAAGGGGATATTGAGCCTGTTTAGGCGGCAAATCGGGTTGGGTTTCAACAAAATTCGTGGATATGTCAGCGCGACGCCTTGCAGTCGGTAAATCATCCGGTCATTCTGATTGCCGACAAACGGCGATGAGGTTGAAAACAGGCGGTCAGCGCCCCACCTTTATCGTCCAAGACAGGAGATGGCCAAAGGTTGCCTTTCTAGGGACCAGTGCCGTCTTGCCAATGATAAGGATT
Organism: Ruegeria sp. D4; assembly: GCF_056534475.1. Classification (NCBI taxonomy): domain Bacteria; kingdom Pseudomonadati; phylum Pseudomonadota; class Alphaproteobacteria; order Rhodobacterales; family Roseobacteraceae; genus Ruegeria; species Ruegeria sp. D4. Next base: position 699,253 of record NZ_JBQFPJ010000001.1, on the reverse strand, counting down.
GAGCATGCAAGAGCCTCTGAATTCCTCATACCCCGTACTGCCTTTGCGCGACATCGTGGTTTTTCCGCACATGATCGTGCCGCTGTTCGTGGGGCGGGAAAAATCCGTCCGTGCACTGGAAGAAGTGATGCAGGACGACAAGCAGATATTGCTGTCCAGCCAGATTGATCCGGGTGACGACGATCCCACCATCGAAGGGATTTACCAGTCCGGTGTTCTGGCGAACGTTCTGCAGCTGCTGAAACTGCCCGATGGCACCGTCAAGGTGCTGGTTGAAGGGCAGGCACGCGTGCAGATCACCGAATTCCTCGAAAACGACGATTTCTTCGAAGCTCGTGCGGAGTATCTGACCGAGATACCCGGCGATGTGACCACGACCGAGGCGCTGCTGCGCACCGTTGCGGACGAGTTCGAGCGCTATGCCAAAGTGCGCAAGAACATTCCCGAAGAAGCGCTTGCAGCAGTTGGCGAGACAACTGAGCCCGCCAAGCTGGCTGACCTCGTGTCGGGTCATCTGGGCATTGAAGTCGAGCAAAAGCAGGAGTTGCTGGAAACTCTGTCCGTCAGCGAACGGCTCGAGAAGGTCTACGGCCTGATGCAGGGCGAAATGTCGGTTCTGCAGGTCGAGAAAAAGATCAAGACCCGCGTCAAATCCCAGATGGAGAAGACGCAGCGCGAGTATTATCTGAACGAGCAGATGAAGGCCATTCAGAAGGAACTTGGCGATGGCGAAGACGGCAGCAATGAAGTTGCCGAACTGGAAGCCAAGATCGCCGAGACCAAGCTGTCGAAAGAGGCGCTGGAAAAGGCGGAAGGCGAGCTGAAGAAGCTCAAGAACATGTCGCCGATGTCTGCCGAAGCGACCGTTGTGCGCAACTATCTGGACTGGATCCTGTCGCTGCCATGGGGCACCAAGTCCCGTGTCAAAAAGGATCTGGGCCGGGCGCAGGATATTCTGGATGCCGATCACTATGGGCTTGAGAAGGTCAAGGAACGGATCGTCGAGTATCTCGCGGTGCAGCAGCGTTCGAAGAAGCTGAAAGGTCCGATCCTGTGCCTCGTTGGCCCTCCGGGTGTGGGTAAGACCTCGCTCGGTAAATCCGTTGCTAAAGCCACGGGGCGCGAGTTCATTCGAATCTCGCTGGGTGGCGTGCGCGACGAATCCGAGATCAGGGGCCACCGTCGAACCTATATCGGGTCGATGCCGGGTAAGATTATCCAGGCGCTGAAGAAGGCGAAGACCACGAACCCGCTTATCCTGCTCGATGAAATCGACAAGATGGGGCAGGACTTCCGTGGCGACCCGGCTTCGGCAATGCTGGAAGTGTTGGACCCGGAACAGAACAGCACGTTCATGGACCACTATCTTGAAGTGGAATATGACCTGTCGAACGTGATGTTCCTGACCACGTCGAACAGCTACAACATGCCCGGGCCTTTGCTGGACCGGATGGAGATCATCCCGCTGGCCGGCTACACAGAAGAGGAAAAGAGCGAGATCGCCAAACAGCACCTGATCGGCAAACAGGTCAAGAACCATGGTCTGAAAACCAAGGAGTTTGATCTGACTGACGAGGCGCTCCAGAAGATCATTCGCATCTACACCCGTGAAGCCGGGGTGCGGAACCTGGAACGTGAAATCGCCAAGGTGGCGCGGAAATCGCTGACCAAGATCATCAAGAAAGAGGCTGAATCCGTCACGGTGACGCCGGACAATCTTGATGAATTCCTGGGCGTGCCGAAGTTCCGCTATGGTCTTGCTGAGCAGGACGATCAGGTTGGTGTTGTTACCGGTCTGGCTTGGACCTCGGTAGGGGGTGATCTGCTGCATATCGAGGCGCTGAAACTGCCCGGCAAAGGGCGGATGAAGACCACCGGCAAGCTGGGCGACGTGATGAAGGAATCCATCGACGCGGCCTCGTCTTACGTGCGGTCGATTTCACCTCAGATCGGTGTGAAACCGCCCAAGTTCGACACGTTGGATATTCACGTGCACGTTCCGGATGGGGCAACCCCCAAGGACGGTCCTTCGGCCGGTTTGGCGATGGTAACGTCGATCGTATCGGTCCTGACCGGAATTCCGGTGCGCAAGGACATTGCCATGACGGGCGAGGTGTCGCTTCGCGGGAATGCAATGCCGATTGGCGGTTTGAAAGAAAAGCTGCTAGCTGCCCTGCGGGGAGGCATCAAGACGGTGCTGATCCCGGAAGAGAACGAGAAGGATCTGGCGGACATTCCGGATAACGTTAAGGAAGGCCTTAAGATCATTCCGGTCAAGCATGTCTCGGAAGTTCTGGAACAGGCACTTGTTCGCGCGCCAGATCCCATCGAATGGGACGAAGCGGCCGAGGAAGCAGCGGCAGCCGCCGCCAAGGCACCCGAAAGCACCGGACCGTCGGCGACTGCACATTAAGTTACCGGAAGTCAGGGCCGGGATACTGGCCACCTAAGAGAATATGGAGAAGCCTGCGGCAATTGCGGCGGGCTTTTTCATTTGGGTCACTCGGTTATTCAGAACCCGACAACGGGTTCCTTGGGATCCAGTATTTCTTCTTCGGCGATGTATTCCTGAAACTTTTCAGTGGATAGGGCTGAACGGACGGCAAGACTGAAGATCACGGCGGAAAACAGGATACACAGCAGAATATCCCAACCAAAGGGGATCTGCTTTTGCGCGCCTTCGCCGAATTGCCCAAGGAAAGAGATCAGCCCGATACCGGCAAAATAGGGCGCCAGCCACAAAGCTTCGGTCACGTCCATTTCGTCAAGACGGTTGCGGAACCGCAGCAGCAGAAGAACCATTCCAACGATCAATGCAATGCCAAGTCGCCAGACCGTGTCCCAACCGCTCCAGTAGACGACCAATGTGGCAACGGCAAAGGCCGTGACGGCGACCACCTTGACGGCCGGGATGCGGATCGAACGTGGGTGATCGGGCATGAGGTGGCGCAAGCAGACCACGGCGATTGGGCCGACGGCGAATGACAGGACGATGGCCGCTCCGTTCAACGCGATTACTGTGGCGAAAGGTACGGTCAGCAGGAAGAGCGTTCCGATCAGAAAATTCAGCGCCAGTGCCCAAAGCGGCACGCCGAACGAAGACAGCATTTGCAGGCGTTGCGGCAGGAAGCCGTTTTTGGACAACGCCATGGCAATACGCGCGTTCGAGCCAGTGGCCACCAATCCGTTGCCAAAAGGTCCGATTACCGAGCCGATGTTGAGCAGGCTGAGAAACCAGATGATCCCCACGGACATGATTATTCCGTCCAGCGGACCCTGACCGCCAAAGTTCAATTGTGCCCAACCGTTTTTCAGCATTTCGGGATCAAGCGCGCCGATGAATGCGATCTGAAGTCCCAGATACAGGGCCGCGCACATAACGATGGATAGAACCAGGGCTGCGGGGATGGCGAATTTGGGGTTTCGAACTTCACCGGCCATGTCGACGACGTGGCGAAATCCGATGAAAGAGAATATCACGCCTCCGGTCGACACCGCTGCCATGATGCCCTGCAATCCATAGGGCGCAAAACCACCTGGCTGAGTGAAGTTTTCGGTGTTGAACCGTGTCGCGATCAGCAGGATCGACAGAACGATAGGGATAGCGATTTTGGCCCACGTCAGCGCAGCGTTGACCTGCGTGAAAAACTTCACCCCCAATGCGTTGACCGCGACGAACAGAAGCATGAAAACCAGCGCAACCGCGATGCCAGCCCCGGTCAGATCGCCGGTATCCGCAGCATGCAGCCAGGGCGCATAGGGCGCGAGGTATTTCAACATCGCCTCAACTTCGATTGGTGCGGTGGTGTTATATCCGATCCAGGCTGTCCACCCCATGGCCATCGAGACTATGTTGCCATGCGAAAACTGAGGCACCCGTGCAATTCCACCGGATATCGGCAGCATGGCCGAGATTTCGGCAAATGTTATGGCCAGAACAAACATGGCAACCGCGCCGATAATCCAGGACAGGATGGCCGCAGGACCAGCATGCTGCACGGCCAGCATAGGCCCGAACAGCCAGCCCGAGCCAATAATGCCACCAACCGAAATGAACGTCAGGCCAACAAGACCAATATCGCGCTTCAATTCAGCCATAAACAATCCTGAAAACAATGCCCGGAATTACCGATCAATTCCGGTCAGGATAGGCGGGGGGATCGCGCTGTGACAAGCTTGCTCTCGAGCAACCCTCAATCAGCTCAACTTGTTGGTATTGAGACAGTTCTGGCGGCACGCGTAAGCCAGCCTAGGTGTCACCGGGCTCCCAGCCAGACTCTAGTAGGCGGTTATTCTACGTCGCCTGATTCCAAACAGCCCAGCTATTGCGCCTATCAGTAGCAGTCCGCTGGCGGGCAGCGGAACGGCTGATACTTTTAGATTGTCCACCCGATAACTGGCACACCAATCGTTACACCAAACCGTGTTGGGTCCGAACGGGTCGTACAAGTCATTCCAATAGGGGCCACTGATCGGGTTGTTCACGGTAAGTATCAACTGATCGATATGAGAGAACCCGCTAGATAACCTAAGCTTCTTTAGTTTCGGTATGACACTGTCCGACGTAAGTTGTGTCTGCGTCGGGCCGATCGACTGCGTAGCCACCGTAGCCCCGTTTCGCACTCCAGTGAAAGTCAGAGTTGCCACCGGCGCAATTCCTGACGTTGCCCACTGGAAGTAGGCTTGGCTGTTATCGTCTGCCGGTCTAGGCCCCGATCCCGACATGAAAATCCGCAATGCGCCCCAAACATCAATAGATTTTGCCGTGAATGTTGTTCCGCTTATGGCTCTGATTGTTGACGTCAGAATGCCACTATCGGAATGCAGGTACAGGTAGTTCCCTCCCAGATAGGTCGTGCTGTAATCGTAGATGAACCCGTTGGACGTCGCAGGTCCACCACCCGCATTGGGATAAACCGGGTTGTGATCGAACGTAACCGTCAAAGCACTGGCTGCATTGGCCAAGCACACGGCTAACGCCGCAAATATATGTTTCATCGCAATACCCTCTATCAATGTCTGCAGATTAGATAGCGAAGTATCACTTTGCAACTGATCGTAGAGGCGGTTCTTTTAGAGAAATGAGGCTTGGACGCCTGGCCGCGTTTTGGCTTCTGGCACCCATTCCTGTCGCCAGATCCGACAAGTCATTGAAAAGATGGTGGGTGATAAGAGATTTGAACTCCTGACATCTTCGATGTGAACGAAGCGCTCTACCACTGAGCTAATCACCCGTGAGGCCGCCTCTTACAGTGTGTCAGTCCGGTTCGCAAGATCAGATGCAGGTGGCGCAGAAACTTTGCTTGCCCTCAGCGCATTTCACGCAGAACCCGGCGCCTGTTCAAAGGGTGGGTTCGGGAAAAAATCAGGATAAGGCAAAAAACTTGAAAACGCCGCTTGACGATGCCGGGGCGTGGCCATAATACACCCCAACGTTCAGAGCGAACGGGCAGCGGGCGGTTGTAGCTCAGTTGGTTAGAGTACCGGCCTGTCACGCCGGGGGTCGCGGGTTCGAGCCCCGTCAACCGCGCCATCGCTGCCAGCCTTTGATCCGGGTCAATGGATCAGACATAGACCCTAAATGCGCGGTTGTAGCTCAGTTGGTTAGAGTACCGGCCTGTCACGCCGGGGGTCGCGGGTTCGAGCCCCGTCAACCGCGCCATTTCCCTGATTTCGTTGAATGACCGAAAACAGTTGCCCATTGGGGCAATCGACATGGGGCTAATGTCAGGAGTTGTCGGCAATAATCCGACTGTTCACACTTTGTTCTAACTTTTGTGTTGGAGACTCAGCCTGGCTCGCCTATTTCTAGGACACTTGTCTGTTGGGGGCCGAAATGGCTGAGCTGAAGAATATCGAGGTGCGCGGAGCGCGCGAGCATAACCTCAAAAGTATTGATGTTGACATTCCACGGGATCAGCTTGTGGTGATTACAGGTCTGTCTGGTTCGGGCAAGTCGTCGCTGGCCTTTGATACCATCTATGCCGAAGGTCAAAGGCGCTATGTCGAAAGCCTGTCCGCTTATGCGCGCCAGTTTCTGGACATGATGGAAAAGCCCGACGTTGACCATATCAGCGGCCTGTCCCCGGCGATTTCCATCGAGCAGAAAACGACGTCGAAGAACCCACGCTCCACCGTTGGTACGGTCACCGAGATCTATGATTATTTGCGACTGTTGTTCGCGCGTGCAGGGACGCCCTACAGCCCTGCCACGGGTCTGCCCATTGAAGCGCAGCAGGTGCAGGACATGGTCGACCGCATCATGGCGATGGAGGAAGGGACGCGCGGATACCTTCTGGCACCCATCGTGCGGGACCGGAAAGGGGAGTACAAAAAAGAATTCCTCGAACTGCGTAAGCAGGGCTTCCAGCGCGTCAAGGTGGACGGGGAGTTCTATGAACTTGATGAGCCGCCCACTCTGGACAAGAAGTTTCGCCATGACATCGACGTCGTAGTCGACCGTCTGGTTGTACGCGAAGGGATGGAAACACGTCTGGCCGACAGCCTGCGGACCGCGCTGGATCTGGCCGATGGAATCGCGATTCTGGAAACCGCGCCACGCGAAGGAGACCCCGAACGTATCACTTTCAGCGAGAATTTTGCCTGTCCGGTCAGTGGCTTCACGATCCCCGAGATCGAGCCGCGCCTGTTCTCGTTCAACGCACCTTTTGGGGCATGCCCGGATTGTGACGGTCTGGGAGTGGAACTGTTCTTCGATGAGCGTCTCGTGGTGCCGGACCAGACACTGAAACTGTATGATGGTGCACTGGCGCCGTGGCGAAAGGGTAAATCGCCGTACTTCCTTCAAACCATCGAAGCCATCGCCCGCCACTTTGAGTTCGACAAGAACACCCCATGGAAAGACCTGCCGGAGAAGGTGCAGCAGGTGTTTCTTCGGGGGTCGGGCGACGAGGAAATACAGTTCCGTTACGACGAAGGTGGACGGGTTTATCAAGTGACTCGCAGTTTCGAGGGCGTAATTCCCAATATGGAACGCCGTTACCGCGAGACCGACAGCGCCTGGATCCGTGAAGAATTCGAGCGCTATCAGAATAACCGCCCCTGCGGGACATGTGATGGCTACCGTCTGCGTCCCGAAGCCCTGGCCGTCAAAATCGCGGGCCTGCATGTTGGGCAGGTGGTTCAGATGTCGATCAAGGAGGCTCTGGCCTGGATCGAGGATGCTCCGAACCATCTGAACACGCAGAAAAACGAGATAGCGCGCGCAATTCTGAAGGAAATCCGCGAACGACTTGGATTCCTGAATAATGTTGGTTTGGAATACCTTACGCTGTCACGTTCAAGTGGAACCCTGTCTGGTGGCGAAAGCCAGCGGATCCGGTTGGCCAGCCAGATCGGTTCGGGTCTGACAGGGGTTCTGTATGTGCTGGACGAGCCGTCAATCGGGTTGCACCAGCGCGACAATGACCGTCTGCTTGGAACGCTCAAGAACCTGCGCGATCAAGGGAATACCGTGATCGTTGTTGAGCATGACGAAGAAGCCATCCGTGAGGCTGATTACGTTTTTGATATTGGTCCCGGCGCCGGTGTGCATGGCGGGCAGGTCGTAAGCCACGGAACACCTGCGGAAATTACGGCGGATGCGGCCTCGATCACGGGGCAATATCTGGCCGGAACGCGCGAGATCGCAGTGCCCGCTGAACGGCGCAAGGGCAACAAGAAGAAGGTGTCGGTGGTCAATGCGACCGGGAACAACCTGAAGAATGTGACGGCTGAGTTTCCTTTGGCCAAGTTTGTCTGTGTGACCGGAGTTTCCGGCGGCGGGAAATCCACTTTGACCATTGAGACGCTGTTCAAAACGGCGTCGATGCGACTGAATGGCGCGCGCCAGACACCTGCGCCGTGCGACACGATCAAGGGACTGGAGCATCTGGATAAGGTCATCGACATCGACCAGCGGCCGATCGGGCGGACTCCGCGTTCAAATCCAGCAACTTACACGGGGGCGTTCACCCCGATCCGCGACTGGTTTGCCGGTCTGCCCGAGGCCAAGGCACGAGGGTACAAACCGGGACGGTTCAGCTTCAACGTCAAGGGAGGTCGGTGCGAGGCCTGTCAGGGTGACGGGGTCATCAAGATCGAGATGCACTTCCTTCCGGATGTCTACGTGACCTGTGAAACCTGCAAGGGTGCGCGGTACAACCGCGAGACACTGGAGATCAAATTCAAGGGCAAGTCCATCGCGGATGTTCTTGATATGACGGTGGAAGACGCGCAGGACTTCTTCAAAGCTGTGCCTTCCATTCGCGACAAGATGGACGCACTGGCGCGGGTTGGTCTGGGTTATATCAAGGTCGGACAGCAGGCCACCACGCTTTCGGGTGGTGAGGCGCAGCGGGTCAAGCTTTCAAAGGAACTGTCCAAACGTTCGACCGGGCGGACGCTGTATATTCTGGATGAACCGACCACCGGCCTGCACTTTGAAGATGTCCGTAAGCTTCTGGAAGTACTGCACGAACTGGTAGATCAGGGAAATACGGTCATTGTGATCGAACACAACCTGGATGTGATCAAAACCGCCGATTGGATCATCGATATTGGCCCGGAAGGTGGCGATGGCGGCGGACAGATTGTTGCCGAGGGCACACCCGAGCAAGTTGCGGAGTGTGAGGGCAGCCATACCGGGCACTACCTCAGGCCGATGTTGAATTTGGACCGGGTCGCTGCAGAATAGCGGCCCGTCAGTTTCCTAGTACAGGATATCCGCCACGGCGCCGATCAGGTTGAGAACTTTCCGCGTTTCAGGATCGATTCTGTAGACATAGTCGCCGGCGCGAACGTAATTGCCGCCTCGTTTCAGGCCGTATCGATAGGGATCGTCGATCCAGACATAGTCCCGTTCGATACGGTCGCCCGTCCGATATAGGTTTTTGACCTGTCCTGGTGGCACGCAGGGGACTGCCTTTTTGGCCAGACCGGGCGGGCAGTGCCCGGCCTTTCCGTTGCCAGCTTCGACCGCAGCCGTACTGATCACCAGCAAAGCGATGGATCCAAAAATTCTCAGAGTCTTCATCGGCGGCCCCTGCAATTATTCTGCACTGGTTTTAGCACGTACAGACCGGGACAAAGAAGTGACGACAAACAACTATTTTCGGGTCAGCAAAAAACTGCTTTACGCGCCTCAGCTCCGGCCTCTCTTTTCAAACCGGGGCAGCATGGCGGAAAAGTCTTTCCCCAACCCATCTTCAGCTTCGACAAATTGTTCATACAAGGCCGTTGCAGCCTGGCCCATGGGTGTGTCCGCATCCGACCCTTCCGCGGCCTGCTGGCTAAGGCGTAAATCCTTCAGCATCAGCTCTGCTGCAAAACCTGGTTTGTAGCCGTTGTCGGCCGGACTGGTGGGGCCAACACCGGGGGCAGGGCAATAGGCGTTCATTGTCCAGCTATATCCGGACGATGTACTGACGACATCAAACATCTTTTGGCGATCCAACCCCAACTTGTCGGCCAGTGCAAAAGCCTCACAGGTCGCGATCATGGTGACGCCGAGGATCATGTTGTTGCAGATCTTTGCCGCCTGACCTGCGCCGGAGTCGCCGCAATGAACGGCCTTCTGGCCCATGATGTCGAACAGCGGTTCAGCCGTTGCAAACGCTTCTTCCGAACCACCTGCCATGAAAGTCAGCGTACCAGCGGCGGCGCCCCCGATACCGCCTGAAACCGGAGCGTCAACGGCTCTTAGCCCGGCAGCTAGGGCCTGATCCGCCACCGCACGCGCGCTGTCGACGTCGACGGTTGAACAATCAATCCAGGTGGCGCCTTTCTGCATGGCCGGAACAATCTCGTCCGCGACAGATCGCAAGATCTGACCGTTTGGAAGCATCGTAATTGCCACGTCTGCTCCGGCGACGGCCTCGGCCCCGGAAGATGCCATGGTGACCCCTTCGACCGTGACGTCTGCCATGTCAAAGCCAACCACGACATGCCCGGCCTTCGCCAGATTGGCGGCCATCGGTGCGCCCATGTTGCCAAGGCCGATAAACCCGATTTTCATCCTTATTCCTCCTCGAATGTCAGTGCGTCCGCGCCCAGTGGTTGCAGCATTTTCGAAACAACGACTGCGGGTACGGATTGATCCGCAAAGCTCCACCGAGGATTGCGGTCCTTGTCTATGATCTGCGCGCGAATGCCTTCCAGAAAATCCCCGTGTTCCATGGCGCGGAACGTAAACCGGAATTCCAGTTCCAACGCTTTGCGTATCGTCAGCGATGGCCCACGCAATCGATGCAGCATTTCTACGTAACACGCCATCGACAAAGGTGAATGCCGTCCGAGTGTGGCCAGAGTTTTGGTGGAAAATTCCGGATCAGCGTTACGCAGATTGGTCAGGATGTCGCCCAGCGCCTCGCCCGAGAATATGTCATCGATCACAGGTTGGTCCTGCTCCAATGTACTCTCCGGCGGAGTCTGCGCGTGTTTGGCCAGTATCTCGGCATCACCAGAGGCTTCGAGCAGCTCCATGAGATCGGACCATTGGGACTGCGGGATATAGTGATCGGCAAATCCGGCATAAATCGCATCACCTGGCCCCATGCGTCGTCCGGTTGTCCCCAGATATTCACCTAACCGGCCGGGCGCCAGGGCCAGCATCAGCGTGCTGCCGACATCCGGAACCAGTCCGATGGAGCATTCAGGCAATGCGATCTGCGCGGTCTCGCCCACGATCCGGTGACTTCCGTGGCACCCGATGCCAACACCGCCGCCCATTGTGAAACCCTGCAGAAAGCTGATCACCGGTTTGGGGTACTCGAAGATCAGGGCATTCAGCCGGTATTCATCGCGCCAGAAGGTTTGACCATAGGCGAAATCGCCTTTCATGCCCGTTTCATAAAGCTCGGCAATGTCACCTCCGGCGCAAAAGGCCTTGTCGCCTTCGGCATCAATAATGATCAGGTCAACCGAGTCATCTTCGCGCCAGTTCCGCAGGGCGCTGTCTATGGCCATGCACATGTCATAACTAAGAGCGTTGAGCGCCTTGGGCCGAGTCAAAGTGATGCGCCCGGCGCGGCCTGTCACACGGATGTCGATATCTGGCATTTGATCCTCAGCGTTGGGCAAGCATCTGGCGGGCGACGATCACGCGCATGATCTCGTTGGTGCCTTCCAATATCTGATGCACACGCAGATCACGCACAAGCTTTTCGATCCCGTAATCGGCCAGATAGCCGTACCCGCCATGCAACTGCAGACATTGATCGACGACTTTTGATCCCGTTTCGGTAACGAACTTTTTGGCCATCGCGCAGAACTTGCTGGCATCGGGCGTGCCTTGATCCAGCTTCCACGCGGCCTGCCGCAAGAAGACGCGCGCGGCCTGCAGTTCAATCTCCATATCGGCCAGGCGGAACTGCAGGGCCTGAAACTGGTCGATGGATTGACCGAATGCTTTACGCTCGGACATGTATTGCAAGGTCATGTCCAAGCCGGTTTGCGCCGCACCCAGAGAGCAGGAGGCGATATTCAAACGCCCGCCGTCCAGTCCCATCATGGCGTACTTGAATCCATCCCCTTCGGTGCCGACCAGGTTCCCCGATGGTATCTTGCAGTCATCGAACTGCACCTGCGCCGTCGGCTGGCTTTTCCAACCCATTTTCTGCTCAAGCGCCCCGAAGCTGAGACCGGGCGTTCCGTCTTCGACATAAACGGTCGAAATCCCCTTTGGACCATCCTGACCTGTGCGCACCATGCAGACATAAGCATCAGAGTAGCCACCGCCCGAGATAAACGCCTTGGTGCCGTTCAGCGTGTAACCTTCGTTTGTACGCTCGGCGCGGGTTTTGAGGGCTGCAGCGTCCGAGCCCGAGCCCGGTTCGGTCAGGCAGTAGCTGAGGACCGTATCAAGACTGAGCACCTGCGGCATGATACGTGATTTCAGCTCGTCACTGGCGAAACTGTCCAGCATCTTTGCGCACATGTTGTGGATCGACAGAAAGGCTGCAACCGACGGGCAGGCCATGGACAAAGCTTCAAAAACCAGCGTTGCATCCAGCCTGCTCAGACCCGATCCTCCTGCGTCCTCAGAGACATACAAGCCACCGAAGCCCAGTTCGCCGATCCGGGGCCAAAGGTCTTTGGGAATGGTTCCATCCGCCTCCCATTGCCGTGCAAACGGAGCGATGTTTTCCTGCCCAAATGCATAGGCCATGTCGAAGATAGCTGTCTGTTCCTCGGTCAGCGCGAAATCCATGCCAATCCTTCCCGTCGATGCTGAATTGAACGATTGTTTATTTCCCAATCGTTACAGAAATTTTGCACGATCAGCAATCACGGGAAGTAAGGTTATGGTATTGATCGGCCCGGGTGCGCGATATCAGAGATCTTCGTGGAATTCCTCGATCAGGTGCTTCACGACCGCCTGACCGGGATCGTCCCCTTTTGCCACGGCCTCGGCGTGTACACGGCGCTGGCGTGTGGCGGACGTTCCGTTTTCCGCAATTTGCCGAAGGCGGGCCAATTCGGTCATCGTGCCCAACGCCTCGGTATCTTCCGCAAGCATTCCCATCAGTTCACCAATCAGTTCAGGCATTGGCTTGATTGACCGGTCGCCAAAATCGATCAGCCCTTCGCCAACGCCGTACCGTTGTGCACGCCAGCGGTTTTCGCCGATGAGGAACCGGTCATAGTGACGCCAGCGCAGGTTGCGGTCTTTCAAACGACACAGCATCCGGGTCAGCGCCTGGATCATCGCAGCCAGCGAAAGGGCGTGTTCCAGCCGGGGCTGCACATCCATGATACGGGTTTCCAACGTCGGAAACCGATGCGAGGGGCGCAGGTCCCACCATATCTTTGAGGTGTCTTCGATGACGCCGAGTTCCACAAGGATTCCTGTCGTACGCTCGTATTCAGCCCAACTGGCCGGTACCGGAGGCAATCCGGTTCGGGGCAGGTTGTCGAACACGGTCAGCCGATAGGAGGACAACCCTGTGTCTTCACCGCTCCAGAACGGAGAGGATGTGGAAAGAGCCAGCAGGTGCGGCAAAAAGTAGGACAGTTGTGGCATCAGATCGGCACGCAGCGCCTTGTCTTCGACGCCGACGTGAACATGCATGCCGCAGATCAGCATGCGTCGCGCAACACCGCCAAGGGCATGTTGCAAGGCGTCATAGCGATCCTTGCGTGTATGATGCTGGTCTTTCCACTTTGCAAAGGGATGGCAGGATGCGGCAATCGGAGCCAGATTGTATTCAGCGGCGCGCGTGGCAACGCAAGACCGCAACCGCTTGAGGTCCTCACGGGCCGCGCCAATCGTGGCATGAGGGCGGGTTCCCACCTCGATCTGGCATTGCAGGAATTCAGGGCTGACCTGACCTTCAAAATCGGCCTGGCAAGCATCCATCAAAGCGGCAGGTGCTTCGGACAATTGCAGGCTGTCGCGGTCCACAAGCAGGTATTCCTCTTCAATACCCAGCGTGAATTCCTGCTGCATGGCGGCCCTCCGGTCTTTATGTTCACGCCAGTGAATACGGAATTTGCCCTTTTGCCAAGTGTTTGCCGCGCAGGTGCTTGCGAAGCCTTGGTCGGCACAGGTAAGGAGCGGGGAGTGTTCAACCACGGATCGGAGACGGCGGCGTGAAACCCAGGAAATTCCCGCGGACCAATGCAATTCTGGATCGCTTCGGCGTCAAGCTGATCGACAAAGTCACTGAACGGGATGAGCGCGCCCGGCTGGAAAGCTTTGAACGGGCTGGCGGATTGGAACGCCCTGCATATGCCCTTTCTCCGGGAATGGATGGGTTCGATGTCGGCCCGCTGGTCGAGGAATATCACGAACATGCCGATGCGCTTGCGGCATTGAAGGACCCGTCGCGCAACAAGACCGGCTATCGCATCGGGAACGGATACTATGACAGCCCGGATGCGGACGCGCTTTATCTGATGATCCGTAGATTCAAGCCGAAACATGTGATCGAAGTCGGGTGTGGCAATTCAACCCGCGTCACGCGACAGGCGATCATTGATGGCGGGCTGAACACCCGCATTACGGCAATCGATCCGTATCCGAGGGCGGATATTGCGCATGTCGTGGATGATTTTGAACAAAAACGACTGGAAGAGGTCGATCCGACGCTGTTTGAAAACCTGCAAGAAGGCGACGTTCTTTTCATCGATTCCAGCCATGTGGTCCGCATGAGCAACGACGTCGCGCATCTGTTCTGTCGCATCATTCCGGCCCTGAAACCAGGTGTCGTCATCCACGTGCACGATGTTTTTTTGCCCTACGAATACCCCACTCGTTTCTTCTATGATTGCCCCGGATGGGGCGAACAGTACATGCTGCACGCATTGCTGCAATCGAGTTTATATTCAATGCTTTGGCCGGGATATTACCTTCAGCGGGAACGCCCGGACGCGGTCGAGGCCTTGCCATTCCTGAAGGATGGTCGGGCGCAGAGTATTTGGGTTCAGCTCAGAAAATCTTGACTTCAAAGTGATCCGCCACGCCGGGGCTGCCGTAACCCTTTCCATAACAAGCTGGAGAGGAGATGACAGCCATGTTTCGCCGCACATTCCTGGGCGCCGCCGCCGCGATTGCACTGACTTTGCCAATGCAGGCTCGTGCCGGGTCCGATATTGTTGATACCGCCGTCTCGGCCGGATCATTCACCACTCTTGTCGCCGCAGTTCAGGCTGCAGGGCTGGTTGACACTTTGAAAGGCGACGGACCTTTCACTGTTTTTGCCCCGACCGACGAGGCGTTTGCGGCTTTGCCCGAGGGTACCGTTGAATCGCTTCTGCTGCCTGAAAACAAAGATCAGTTGGTTTCCATCCTGACCTATCACGTGGTTCCGGCCAAAGTTATGTCAGGGGACATCGCAGGTAAGCGCGCGAAGGTGCTTACCGTTCAGGGCGACCGCCTTAGTGTGAACGCCAAGAACGGCGTCAAGGTTAACGGTGCCAAGGTGGTTCAGGCTGATATCGAAGCCAGCAACGGCGTGATCCACGTTGTCGACGCGGTAATCCTGCCTGAATAAGTTTCCCAACAAAAAATGAAAAACCCCGGCTTTGAGGCCGGGGTTTTTTTGTCAGATCAGTCTGACTTGTGTGCCGATCTGCACCAGCGGGTACAATTGTTCGACATGCTGATTGTACAAACCAATGCAGCCGGACGAGCTTTGACGACCGATTTTGCGCGTATCATGCGTTCCATGCACCAGATAGGCAGGCCAGCCCAGATACATTGCGCGGGTTCCCAGCGGATTGCCCGGGTCGCCACCTTCCATTCGCACAGGCAGGTTCGGATCACGCTCGCGCATAGATGCAGTCGGGGTCCAGCTGGGGTTTTCCCGCTTGCGCACAACTTCGGTATACCCGCGTTTGGTCAATTCCTCGCTCATCGGAACCGAGCTGGGATAGAGTTTATAGGTCCCATCCGGGGCCCAGTAGTGAACGGCGCGGCTGGTAATATCGGCCAGCAGGCATCCGACGCCCAATTCATTGAAGTGATCCTGCCAGTTCTGCTGCGAAAACGAGGACACATTGCGGCGCACCGGCAACTGCGTGCTGATGGCTTCTTCTTCCTGCGGAAACGCATCAGAGCTTTGCGCGCGTACCAGGGCAGGCGTCGCCAGAAAGGTCGCTGCGCCCAGCAATGCAGAGCGGCGGGTCATGCGGGGATTTGACAAGTTGGCCTCCGGTTCAGGAACTGCTCGGGTATTTATTTGGCGCTAAAATATTGTCCGCCGGTTCGGTTTTCCAGAGCTTTTCGTCTGAATTTTTCGTGAAATGGTCCCCGTTGGCGACGCTTCGCCGAAAAAAGCCCGGCCTGTGGCAGGCCGGGCATATCGTTTTTCAGGTCCGATGTGCAGATCAGTCCATCGCTTTGAAGTTGAACTCGCCACCTTCCTTGATGCCGGACGGCCAGCGCGACGTTACGGTTTTGGTCCGGGTGTAGAACTTGAAGCTGTCCGGACCGTGCTGGTTCAGGTCGCCGAACATGGATTTCTTCCAGCCGCCAAAAGTGTGGTAGGCCAGCGGAACCGGGATCGGAACGTTGATGCCCACCATGCCGATGTTCACGCGGCTGGCAAAGTCACGCGCGGTGTCACCGTCACGGGTGAAGATCGCGGTCCCGTTTCCGTACTCGTGGTCCATCGCCAGCTTCAGCGCTTCTTCATAGGAGCCGGCACGGACAGTCGAAAGAACCGGGCCAAAGATTTCCTGCTTGTAGATGTCCATCTCTGGCGTCACGTGGTCGAACAGGTGTGGGCCGACAAAGAAGCCGTCCTCATAGCCCTGCAGGCTGAAGTCGCGGTTGTCGACGACAAGTTTCGCGCCTTGCTCCACGCCGGAATTGATCAGGCCGAGAATACGCTCTTTCGCGGCGCCGGTGACAACCGGGCCCATGTCGACATCGTCGCCCGCGGTGTAGGGGCCGACCTTCAGCTTTTCGACACGAGGGATCAGTTTCTCGATCAGCGCGTCGGCTGTTTCCTCACCTACCGGAACGGCGACGGAAATGGCCATGCAGCGTTCGCCCGCCGCGCCAAAGCCTGCGCCAACCAGCGCATCGGCCGCCTGATCCAGATCCGCGTCAGGCATGACGATCATGTGGTTCTTTGCGCCGCCAAAGCACTGCGCGCGCTTGCCGTTCGCGGTGGCACGCGAATAGATGTATTGCGCGATCGGGGTCGATCCAACAAAGGACACGCCCTGAATGACTTCGCTGTCCAGCAGCGTATCCACAGCTTCTTTGTCGCCATTGACGACCTGGAACACGCCTTTCGGCAGACCGGCCTCGACGAACAGTTCGGCCAGCATCAGCGGCACGGACGGGTCACGCTCGGACGGCTTCAGCACCACGGCGTTGCCGCAGGCCAGGGCAGGGCCGACATGCCACAGGGGCATCATTGCCGGGAAGTTGAACGGCATGATCGAGGCGACAACGCCCAGCGGCTGGCGCATGGAGTACATGTCGATGCCGGGACCGGCGCTGTCGGTGAATTCACCCTTCAGCATCTGAGGCGCACCGATGCAGTATTCGATGACTTCCAGACCACGCTGCAGGTCACCCTTGGCGTCGGGAATGGTTTTGCCATGCTCGCGGCTCAGCGCCTCGGCCAGTTTATCCATATCGCGGTTCATCAGGCCGACCATGGCCATCATCACCCGCGCACGCTTCTGCGGGTTGGTCGCGCCCCAGGCCGGTTGTGCGGCGGCGGCGCTGGCAATTGCAGCAGTGGTTTCAGCGGCACTTGCCATCGGGCATTTGTACTGCACTTCGCCCGTTGCAGGGTTGAAGACGTCGTCAAAGCGGCCGGACGATCCCGCCACGTTTTCGCCGTTAATGAAATGGGTCAGTTCAGTCATAGCGAATTCCTCCGAAGTAAGTTGCGCGCACAATAGGCTTGCATAAATCACTTGAACAGAGGCAATGTCTCAAAGAAGTTTTGCAAAAATGCAAAGGCCTTGGATGAACCGGAACTGGGATGATATGCGGGTGTTTCTGGCGGTGGCCCGTGAACAAAGCCTGTCTGCCGCCGGCCGCCTGTTGAAGATCGACGCTGCAACCGTTGGGCGTAGAATCGCCCGGCTGGAAACCGCGCTGGAAACACCGCTATTCTCAAAATCTCAGCAGGGATACATTCTGACCACTGCCGGCGAACGGTTGGTCGAGCATGGATTACAAGCCGAAGAGGCGATGCGGGCAGCAGCCGGAACAGTTACGGGATCCTCCAAAACGCTGAGCGGTCAGATACGGATCGGTGCACCTGATGGCAGCGCCAATTACCTGCTGCCCCAGGTCTGCGCAAAGATCTGTGATGCAAACCCGGATCTGGACATCCAGATTCTGGCCCTGCCGCGGGTCATCAATCTGTCCCGGCGCGAGGCTGACATGGCGGTTACCGTCAGCGCCCCGACGGCAGGGAAATTGCTTGTCCAGAAGATCAGTGATTACCGACTGCATCTGGTTGCCACGCAGGAATACCTGGCACAGCATGACGCCATTCATTCTGTGGACGACCTGCGAGGGCACCGGATGATTGGTTACATTCCTGATATGATCTTTGATCGTGAACTGGATTATCTCGTCGATCTTGGCGTTGACCGTGTCGCGCTTGCATCGAATTCCGTCTCAGTTCAGCTGCGCCAGGTCACGCTTGGCAGCGGCATCTGCGTCGCGCATGATTTCACGCTTCCGTTCCATCCGAACCTGCGGAAAATATTGACGGATCAGGTCAGTCTGACACGCAGTTTCCATCTGGTCCGGCACCTCGGAGATCAGCGCAATGAGCGACTGAATCGCTTTGCCGACGCGTTGACGCAGGGCATCCGCGAAGAGGTCGCGCGGCTTGAGGCTCAAGCTGCACCTTGACAGGTGCAAACATTCGGGCAAGGCTTTGAAAAAACAGTACGTTAGTCCGGAGGTTTTTTGCAAATGCTTGTACAGGCCATTCTCAAATCCAAGGCGACCAGCGGGGTAGTGACCGTTCAACCTTCGGCTACCGTGTCCGAGGCGGCCCAGATCCTTGCGGATAAACGGATCGGTACGGTGGTTGTGTCAGATGATGGCGGAGAAACAGCGGCCGGTATCTTGTCGGAACGCGACATTGTGCGCGAACTTGCCGCAAGCGGCAGCGGATGCCTGACCCAGCCGGTCAGCACGTACATGACCCGCGAGCTTGTGACCGCATCGCGGCAGGATTCCGTGCAGGACATCATGTCGCGCATGACCGAAGGGCGCTTTCGACACATGCCGGTGATAGAAGATGGCAAGCTGGTCGGCATCGTCACTTTGGGCGACGTTGTCAAAGCGCAGCTGTCCGAACTGGCGATGGAGAAAGATGCGCTGGAAGGCATGATCATGGGGCATTGATGCCCTTTGCATGTAACGGGGCCTCTTGCACCTGCGGCAGAGTTGTGTTTGCTTGCGCAGAAATTTTATTGCGCAGGAGGTCTCGATGAGGGTTGGATTATATCCGGGAACCTTTGACCCAATCACCCTGGGACATATCGACATTATCCGCCGCGCCTCGGCCCTGGTTGATAAACTGGTCATCGGCGTTGCAATCAACCGCGACAAGGGGCCGTTGTTCTCGCTGGAAGAACGCGTGGCCATGATCGAGGCCGAATGTGCCCATCTGAGCGATCAGACCGGGACCGAGATCGTCGCCCATCCATTCGAAAATCTGCTGATCGACTGCGCGCGCGATGTTGGCGCCCAGATCATTGTGCGCGGATTGCGCGCTGTGGCGGATTTTGAATATGAATTCCAGATGGTCGGAATGAACCGGGCGCTGGATGATACGGTTGAGACCGTTTTCCTGATGGCCGAGGCTCGACACCAGGCCATTGCCTCGAAACTTGTGAAAGAGATTGCCCGGCTGGACGGGGACGTATCGAAATTCGTTACGCCCCTCGTCAATGACGCCTTGCGCAAGAGGTTAGGCTAGGGCACCCATCGCGGCGGCAGTATCCAGCATCCGGTTCGAAAAGCCCCATTCATTGTCATACCACGCCAGAACCCTGACCAGTGTTCCGTCAGTGACTTTTGTTTCCGGCAGGGACACGGTCGAGCTGTGGGCATCGTGGTTGAAATCCACTGAAATCAGCGGACGGGTCTCGGCAGCCAGAACACCCGGGATCCTGGAAGCAGCACCCGTAAACAGCGCATTTACTTCGGCCTCCGTGGTTGGTCGCGACACCTCGGCGACCAGGTCAACGACCGACACATTCGGTGTGGGAACGCGAATGGCCTGGCCCGTCAGTTTGCCGGCCAGTTGGGGCAGCACGAGGCCGACAGCAGATGCTGCGCCCGTCGTAGTGGGAATCATCGACAACGCGGCGGCCCGTGACAGGTAAGGGTCCTTGCCTGCGGTATCGTGGACCGGCTGACTGGCCGTATAGGCATGCACCGTCGTCATGTTGCCATGCACAATGCCCAGCCCGGAATCCAGTGCCGCGGCAACAGGGGCCAGGCAGTTCGTTGTGCACGACGCGTTTGATACAACAGTGTCAGCGGCCGTCAGGTCTTTGTCGTTCACCCCAAATACGATTGTCTTGACCGCGCCATCACCGCGCGCAGGGGCCGAAATCAGGACCTTCTTTGAACCGTTTTCGAAGTGACGCGATGCAGCTTCGCGCGTGCGAAATACTCCAGTGCATTCAAGAACCACGTCCACATCGGACCAGTTCAGGTTTTCGGGGTCGCGTTCACTGGAAAGTCTGATCGGTCCGGATCCGACATCCAATCCGGCATCTGTCAACCGAACAGGCCGTGTGTAACGCCCATGGACGCTGTCGAATTCGAAAAGATGGGCGTTTATTTCCGGTTTTGCCAGATCGTTGATTGCCACGATCTCGACGTCTGTACGGCCTGTTTCCATGACCGCGCGCAACACACCACGTCCGATCCGCCCAAATCCGTTGATTGCCAGCTTTAGTGTCATTTTCTGCTCCGTCGATTGTGGGCCTGGATAAGGTTAGCGCTAACAAAGCCAGATAACAGGAAATGTCAAGTAAAACCTCTGTCAGCGCCAGAAAGCGAGCCAGTCGAGAAAGCTGTAGAGTTTTTTGGCAAGGAACAACAAATGTTCGGTTCCGAACAATGCAAAGTCGAGGAAGAAACCGCCGAGGATGAACAGGCCGAGCCAGATGGCGATTTGATTGGTCATTTGCGCACCGCAGGAAAAAGCCCGCCCAGATAACCTGAGCGGGCCAAAATGTTCAATAACAGTCGGCTGGTTTAGTTAAGACGACCCATTGCAACAGCGACATCCGCCATGCGGACAGAGAAGCCCCATTCATTGTCGTACCATGCCAGAACGCGGACCATACGTCCGTCGACCACGCGGGTTTGGTCCGGCGCGAAGATCGAGCTTTCCTCGGTGTGGTTGAAGTCGGTCGAGACCAGCGGCGCGGGTTCGTAGCCCAGAACGCGCTGCATCGGGCCTTGCGCCGCTTCCTGCACGATCGCGTTAACCTCTTCGACCGTGACATCGCGCGACGCACGGAAGCTGAGGTCCACGGCGGAAACGTTCGGTGTTGGAACGCGGATGGCTGACCCATCCAGACGCCCTTTCAGGTTGGGCAGAACCTCACCCAGCGCCTTGGCGGCACCGGTGCTGGTCGGGATCATCGACATGGCGGCTGCGCGGGCGCGGTATAGGTCGCTGTGGCGGCGGTCCAGGGTCGGCTGGTCACCGGTATAGGCGTGGATCGTGGTCATGATGCCGTGTTCGATGCCGATGCCTTCGTCCAGTACCTTGGCAAGCGGAGCAAGGCAGTTGGTGGTGCAGGAGCCATTGGAAACCATTTTATCCGCAGCAGTCAGACCGTTGTGGTTCACGCCAAACACGATTGTCTTGTCGACGTTTTTGCCCGGTGCCGACAACAGAACTTTCTGCGCGCCACGGTCCAGGTGGGTCTTTGCTTTAAGACCGTCATTGAACTTGCCGGTGCATTCCAGAACGACGTCACAGCCTTCCCAGTCCAGTTCGCTCATGTCGTAGGTCGAGAACATCTGCATCGGGCCGCGGCCCAGATCCATGGTGTTGCCGTTGATGGAAACGTCACGCGGGAAACGTCCGTGAATGCTGTCATATTTCAGCAGGTGTGCCGAGGTTTCCAGCGGTCCGGTGGCGTTGACCTTGATCACCTCGATGTCGTTACGGCCGGATGCCGCGATATGTGACAGGGTACAGCGGCCAATGCGGCCAAAACCATTGATACCGACCTTGATGGTCATATGACGTCTCCAAATGCGCTTGCTTTGGGGGCCATATAACGGTGAAAGCGAATTCTCAAAAGGGCAAAAATGGCATATTTTTAAGGTGTTAGCGCAAACCTCACGCGATTGCGCTAACGCTTGCGCTAGCCGTGAGATCGGGTAGGGTCTCGATTGCGGCAGGTGACAGGAAAGGAAGCGCGATGAGTGGTCTGTTGGCCCTGTTGGACGATGTGGCAGGGATTGCCAAGGTAGCAGCAGCTTCGGTGGACGATGTGGTGGCTGCCGCCGGCAAGGCCGGGGCAAAGACCGCAGGGGTCATCATTGATGACGCGGCTGTTACTCCCAAATACGTGCAGGGCTTTGCGCCAGCACGGGAGTTGCCGATCATCTGGCGTATCGCGCGCGGCTCGATTTTCAACAAGATCATTCTGTTGCTGCCGGTGGCTTTGCTGCTGGCCAATTTCGCACCCTGGCTGATCACACCACTTTTGATGCTTGGCGGGTCATACTTGTGTTTCGAAGGGGCCGAAAAGATCTTTCATGTTCTGTTCCCGCACGGAAGCCACGCGATTGAACAGGATATGAGCGTGCGCGATCCGGGCCATCTTGAGGAACAGAAGGTCAGGGGTGCCATCAAAACCGATTTTATCCTGTCTGCTGAAATCATGACCATCGCGCTGGCGGCGATCGAGGCCCCGAACTTATGGATGCAGGCCGCAACACTGGCCGTTGTCGGGATCGGGGTGACGGTAGCGGTCTACGGCTCGGTCGCGTTGATTGTGAAAATGGACGACGTGGGACTTTATCTGGCGAAAAACGCCCCGACACCTATTGGCCGGGGGCTGGGCAGGGGACTTGTGCGGGCCATGCCTGCTGTGATGAAAACCTTGTCGATTGTGGGAACTGCCGCGATGCTGTGGGTCGGAGGTTCAATTGTAATCCACGGGATGGAAGTTCTTGGGTTTGGCTGGCTGGGCCACCACATCCATGATTGGGCCTATGCCATCGGTCATTCCGTGTCCGATCAGTGGGTTGGAGCGGTGGAGTGGATATCCAAGGCCACTATGGACGGCGTGTTCGGTTTGGTCTGGGGTCTGATCCTTATCCCGCTTGCAACCAAAGTGATAATGCCGATCTTTGGAAAGTCCGGATCTCACTGAAACCAAATGGAAAAGGGCGGCCAGAGCCGCCCTTCGCTTGTTTGTTCTGGTTGCGCTTAAAGGCCCAGAAGTTCCTTGACCTTGGCAACAGTAGCCTCGGCAGTAATACCGAAATGCTTGTAAAGCTCACCAGCCGGGGCCGAAGCGCCGAAGCTCGACATGCCGATGAAACCGACCTTGGCCTCGCGACCACGCTCGCCCAGCAGCCAGCGATCCCAGCCACCGGCGCGGACGGCGGCCTCGATACCGACACGAACGGCGCCTGCGGGCAGAACGCGTTTGCGATAGGCTTCGTCTTGTTCGGCGAACAGTTCCATGCAGGGCATTGACACAACACGGGTGCCGATGCCTTCGGCCTCGAGCATCGCCTTGGCTTCCATCGCCAGCGAGACTTCCGAACCGGTGGCGATCAGGATGGCCTGACGCTTGGCTTCCGCGTCGGCCAGAACATATGCGCCTTGTGCGGTCAGGTTTCTGGCCTTGTGGTCCTTGCGTACGGTGGGCACGCCCTGACGGGTCAGGGACAGGACCGAGGGGCTTTCTTTGAACGTCAGTGCCAGTTCCCAGGCTTCGGCTGTCTCAACCGTATCCGCGGGGCGGAACACGTAGGTGTTTGGTGTCGCGCGCGAGATCGCCAGATGCTCGACCGGCTGGTGGGTCGGGCCGTCTTCACCCAGACCGATCGAGTCGTGGGTCATGACGAAGACCGAAGGCACCTTCATCAGTGCGGCTAGGCGCATGGACGGGCGGGCATAGTCGGTGAAGGCCATGAATGTGCCGCCATAAGGGCGGATGCCGCCGTGCAGCGCCATGCCGTTCATCGCAGCGGCCATACCGTGCTCGCGAATGCCGTAGTGAATGTAACGGCCCTTGCGGTTTTCCGGCAGGAACACGCCCATATCGGCGGATTTGGTGTTGTTCGAACCGGTCAGGTCAGCCGAACCGCCCACGGTCTCGGTCATGATCGGGTTCACGACATTCAAAACCTTCTCGGACGAGGCCCGAGTTGCCAGTTTCGGCTGGTCTTCCGACATCTGTTTCTTGAACGAGCGGATAGCACCGGCCAGTTTTTTGGGTGCTTCAAACGCGTAGGCGCGGTTGAACTCGGCCTGCTTGCGTTCGGACAGTTGTGCAAAACGCTCCTGCCATGCGGCGCGCTCGGTCGCGCCACGGGCGCCGATGACTTCCCAGGCAGACTTCACGTTGGCGGGGATTTCGAATGCGTCATGAGGCCAGCCGTAGCCGTCTTTTGCCGCCTTCAACTGATCCTGATCGGTCAGTGCGCCGTGCCCTTTGGATGTATCCTGCGCCGCATGACCCAGTGCGATATGGCTTTCACAGGCGATCATGGTCGGTTTGTTGGATTTCTTTGCCTGTACGATGGCGGCGTCGATAGCTTTGGGATCATGGCCATCGATTTCGATCACCTGCCAGCCCGAAGCCGTGAAACGGCGCACCTGGTCGGTGCGGTCGGCCATATCGACGGTGCCGTCGATGGTGATGTTGTTGTTGTCCCAGAAGACGATCAGCTTGCTCAACTCATGACGGCCGGCCAGAGTGATGGCTTCCTGGCTGACGCCTTCCATCAGGCAGCCGTCGCCCGCTATCACGTAGGTGTAGTGGTCGACGACCTTCTTGCCGTAATGCGCGCGCTGAATCTCCTCGGCCATGGCAAAGCCGACGGCGTTCGAGATGCCCTGACCCAGCGGGCCGGTGGTTGTCTCAACACCTTCGATCAGGAAGTTTTCCGGGTGGCCCGCCGTTTTTGCGCCCAACTGGCGGAAGTTCTTGATCTCATCCAGCGTCACATCTGCATGGCCGGTGAGATACAGCAGTGAATAAACCAGCATCGAGCCGTGACCCGCCGACAGAATGAACCGGTCGCGGTCGGGCCAGTTCGGGGCTGACGCATCAAACTTCAGGTGCTTTTCGAACAGTACGGTCGCAACATCGGCCATGCCCATCGGCATGCCGGAATGGCCGGAATTGGCGGCGGCGACGGCGTCGAGGGTCAGGGTGCGGATGGCCGCAGCCTTGTCCCAGTGTTCGGGGTTGGCATTGCGCAGCGCAGTCAGGTCCACGGGCGTTGTTCCTTTGGGTTACAGGCAGGTTGCGCGCTCAATAACACTCAGCCCCCAAAGTTCAAGTGGAACCGGGCATTCCATGAGGTGGCCGCTTCAAGAAGACGGTCCAAGTCTTTGAAAGCAAACAGTGGGTATTTTCCGGAACAATCCGTTAGACTAGGCAGAGAAGTGGTTTGCATTGATTCGGACAAACCCGAGAGATAACGAACCTTGATAATGAGGTGACAGGGGCATGAGCCAGATCGAAGAACTACAGCGTCGCCTGACCGCCGCGATGGAGCGGATTGGCGCGGGTGTAGCGGCCATTCAGGACACAGCACCAGCCAAAGAAGGCGCAGATGACGAACTGCGCGTCGCGCTTGAGGACGAGCGTGTGGCGAATGCGCAGTTGGAAGAGCGGCTGAAATCTCTGAAAGAACGTCACGAACAGGAAGTCGACGCGATGCGCGCCGATATGGAGGCTTTGCGCAACTTTCCTGTTGATGACGCCGAGAAAACGGCCCTGCGCCAACAACTTGCCGATGCCAATGACAGACTGGCCTCGGTTGAGGCTGCGCGGGCAGAGCTTGCCGACGCCAAGGCTGCGCTGGACAACCGTGAGGAACTGGAGGCGCTGAAGGCCGAAAACACTCGGTTAAGAGCATTGAGTGGAAAGCTGCAGGAGATTGAGGCCGAAAATGCCCGGCTGCTGTCAGAGATCGCCGACACCGAGCGTCTGGAAGAACTTAACGCCGAACTGGAAATGCTGAGGGCGGAACGGTCAAGCCATGGGGCCGCGATGTCGCGGTTGGATGACGACCTGCAGCGCATGCGCAAAGCCAACGAACAGTTGCGGCGTTCGGTTGATGAGTTGCGCGCCGCCGTGCAGGACGGTCTGCCGGATGCGGAGATGCTGAACCGCGCCACAGTTGCCGAGTTGGAAGCAACGCGTGCCGCTCAGGCGACGGATGCAGCCGAGGCGCATGCGGTTCTGGCACGGCTGGAACCTTTGTTGTCACAGGCAAAGCTGGCAGAAGGTGAGGTGGAGTGATGCCCGAAGTAACCATTCATATCGGTGGTCGTGGTTTTGACGTCTCGTGCCAGGAGGGTGAAGAGCAATTTCTGCAGGCAGCGGCCCAAATGCTGGACGACGAGGCTCAGGTTCTGTCGGACCAGATTGGGCGCATGCCGGAATCACGAATGCTGCTGATGGCTGGCCTGATGCTGGCGGACAAAACCGCCGGAACCGAAGAAAAGGTCAAATCCCTTGAGGCAAAGCTCGCCGAGTTCCAAGCGGAGCTAGAGACGCTGCGAAATGCACCACCGCCGGAACCCGAGCGTGTTGAAGTGGCAGTCGTGCCGCCATCGGTGACCGACACCTTGGGAGAACTGGCTGCGCGGGCCGAAGCGCTGGCGTCAATGCTGGAAGAGAAGTCCGCGGGATGAGAATGCTGCGCAATCTGGCATACTTTGGACTGCTGATATCAGGATCGGCCGCTATGGCCGAGATCGACATATTATCAGTGACTTTCACCTGCGAAAACGAAGTGCCGCTGCATGTGAGCTACTTTAATTCGACCGATGGATCAGGTGCTGCGGCGGTCATGGTCGACAACACTCTGGTCGCCATGCGCCAAGTCGAAAGCGGATCTG
This sequence comes from Ruegeria sp. D4, assembly GCF_056534475.1. Taxonomy (NCBI): domain Bacteria; kingdom Pseudomonadati; phylum Pseudomonadota; class Alphaproteobacteria; order Rhodobacterales; family Roseobacteraceae; genus Ruegeria; species Ruegeria sp. D4. The sequence continues at coordinate 672,689 of NZ_JBQFPJ010000001.1, read as the reverse complement.
GGATTCGCTACGAGTCTCTGGGGACAGAGGGAACGTATATTCTGCGTTCCAAGGGCTGGAACGCTTCGATCAGCTATCTGGCGGCAGGAAGCGCCGCCAGTGAGCAGGTCATTTATCAGGAATGCAGCAGCCGGTAAGCGCCGATCAGGCGTTTGCTTCGCGGATTTTGTCGGCTGCTTCCTTGTTGTAGCCGACGCCGTTTTCGTCAAACAGCGTGTCCAGTTCACCCGACAGGGTCATTTCTGTAACGATGTCACAGCCGCCTACGAACTCGCCTTTGACGAAAAGCTGCGGCACGGTCGGCCAGTCGGAATAGTCCTTGATGCCCTGACGCACTTCTTCGTCGGCCAGAACGTTCACGTCGGTGTAGTCAACACCCATATAGTTCAGAACACCGGCCACACGAGACGAGAAACCACATTGCGGCATTTCCTTGGTGCCCTTCATGTACAGCACCACATCATTGGCTTTGACGGTTTCGTCGATCTGGGTCTTAACGTCGCTCATCTTGCTTGTCCTCTTCACCCGCATCCGGGGCGGTTGTTTCGTTTTGTGGGGCCTCTGGACCCCATCCTTCCGCTTCGAGCCGCCGATGCTCGGCCTGCGCCAAAGACAACGGATCCAGCCCGTATCTCTCTATTCCGCCCACCTGGCTGATTTCGTCCGGATCAGGACGGATATCGGCCAGCGAGCGTTTCTTGTTGCGCTTCAAATAGGCTTCAATAAGTGCTGCGGCAACAATCAATCCAACTACAATGCAAACGCCAAGCATCAGATCACTCATGTTCAGGCCTCCACTGGGGTTTGCGAGTGATGACGCCGGGTCTGATCATTCCGGAATTTTTGTAGTCAACGCCAGCGCGTGCAGCTCACCATCCGGGCCATCCATTTTGCCTTTCAACGCGGCGTAAACTGCGCGCTGTTGCTGCACTCTGTTCTTTCCGCGAAAGCTTTCGTCAACGACCATGGCAGACATATGAACACCATCATGCCCGCCAACCTGAATCTCCGCATCCGGAAAGGCTTCGCGCAGCAGGTGTTCGATTTCGTGGGCGCTCATTGGCATAAAGGTTACTCCTGAAGGTCTTTCCCAAGATGTAGAGCGATGCGCAGGGGCGTGCAAGGTGCCTCGGGGGTACCCCGTTTACAAATCCCGCGCCCGGTCGCGCGCGCAGGATTTCTGAATTTAGGATGTATGCAGGGTGGGCTTCAGGCCACCGCAGCGGCAAAGCTGCCACGGAAGATATCCGCCAGTTCCGACAGCGGCGCTTCCGAACTTCCGATCCTGACAGCATCGCCCGTGAACCTGCCAACCGAGACCAGAGGGACTCCGGCTTGACCGGCGGCGATCATCAGCGCCTCGGCCTGATCGAAGTTGCAGGCGACCAGATAACGGGCCTGATCTTCACCGAACAGGAACTCGGTCGACGCCTCGTCCAACTGAACGCCGACGCCAGACGCTTCGGCCAGTTCGAAAGCGGCCAGAGCAAGGCCGCCGTCGGCCAGATCGGTACACGCCTTGATCATGTTGCGGTTGGCGCGGATGAAATCACCGTTGCGGGCCTCAGCCGCCAGATCGACATGGGGCGCATCACCGTCTTCACGGTTGAACACCTCGGCCAGCAGGGCGGACTGACCCAGATGGCCTTTGGTTTCGCCGATGATCAGTGCCACATGCCCTTCGCGGACTTCGTTGCCGATGATCTCGTCAGAATTCAGCAGCAGACCCACGGCGCCAATTGTCGGGGTCGGCAGGATCGCTTGACCGTCGGTTTCATTGTAAAGCGACACGTTGCCGGACACGATGGGCATGTCCAGCGCGCCAACGGCTTCGCCGATGCCCTGAATGGCGCCGACAAACTGGCCCATGATCTCGGGCTTTTCCGGGTTGCCGAAATTCAGGTTGTCGGTCGTGGCCAGCGGCTTGGCCCCAACGGCTGTCAGGTTGCGATAGGCTTCGGCCACGGCCTGCTTGCCGCCTTCAACCGGGTTGGCGCGCACATAGCGCGGGGTAACGTCCGAGGTGAAGGCCAATACCTTGTCAGTGCCATGAACGCGAACCATGCCAGCGCCCAATCCCGGTGTGCGGGTGGAATCCGCCATCACCATGGTGTCGTACTGTTCATAAACCCATTGCTTGCCCGCGTAGTTGGGAGAGGACAGCAGGGCCTTCAATCCGTCGATCGGATCGATCTGTGGCACGTCGGCCAGTTCCTCGGCCTCCGGCGTCGGCTCCCACGGGCGGTCATATTCCGGTGCGGTCGAGGACAGTTTCGACAGGACAAGGTCAGCTTTGACTTCGCCATTGTGCATAATCAGGAAGCGGTCTTCGGCAATCGTTTCACCAACGATCGCGAAATCCAGATCCCATTTTTCGAATACTGCACGGGCTTGGGCCTCAAGTTCCGGCTTGAGGACCATCAGCATCCGTTCCTGGGATTCCGACAGCATCATTTCATACGCGGTCATGTCTTCTTCGCGCTGAGGCACGTTTTCCAGATCCAGACGCACACCAAGGCCGCCCTTGTCGCCCATTTCAACAGCCGAACAGGTCAGACCGGCCGCGCCCATGTCCTGGATCGAAATCACCGCGCCGGTCTGCATCAATTCCAGCGTTGCTTCCATCAGACGCTTTTCGGTGAAAGGGTCACCAACCTGCACGGTGGGGCGTTTTTCTTCGATGGTGTCATCGAATTCAGCCGAAGCCATTGTCGCACCGCCAACGCCATCGCGGCCGGTTTTGGCTCCCAGATAAACGACAGGCATACCGATGCCCGATGCGGCAGAATAGAAGATCTTGTCGCTGTCAGCGAGGCCGGCGGCGAACGCGTTCACAAGGCAGTTGCCGTTATAGGCAGGGTGAAAACGGACTTCGCCGCCCACACAGGGCACACCGAAACAGTTGCCGTAGCCGCCGATCCCTTCAACCACGCCGTTGACCAGTTGGCGTGTCTTGTGGTGGCCCGGCTCTCCAAAGGACAGTGCGTTCATCGACGCAATGGGACGCGCACCCATGGTGAATACATCGCGCAGAATGCCACCCACGCCGGTCGCCGCCCCTTGGTAGGGCTCGATATACGAGGGGTGGTTGTGGCTTTCCATTTTGAAGACGACGGCCTGACCGTCGCCGATATCCACCACGCCCGCATTCTCACCAGGGCCGCAAATGACCTGAGGCCCCGAGGTGGGCAGCGTGCGCAGCCATTTCTTCGAGGACTTGTAGGAACAGTGTTCGTTCCACATGGCCGAAAAGATGCCAAGCTCGGTAAATGCCGGCTCGCGCCCGATGATCTCCAGGATCATGTCATATTCTTCGGGTTTCAACCCGTGTGCTGCAATCAGATCCGGGGTGATGGCGGGCTCTTGCATGGTTTGTCCTGTGTCCGAGATGGCCGAGATTGCGCGCCTTTTAGGCCATGGGCGCGCCCGTGGGAAGGGTCAAGACCGCGCAGGGCGCAAGAACCGGGCCGAAAGCTAGGAGGAGAGCAATTACCCGGGCAAAAAAGAACCGGCGCGGTGCGCCGGTTCTTCAAGAATTTGGTCCAAAACCCGACAGCTAGGGCAGCTACCGCGCGCAGAGCTTATCAAGCACCACCTTGCTGCTTGTTCAACGAGTCAGCAGCGGCGGCGCCAACTGCGGCCTTTTGCTCTTCGGTCAGGGTTTCCGCCTCTTCCAGGCCGGGGATCGCAACACGGACTTCGCGGCGGGCAAAGTCGATTCCGTTTTCGTTGAAGGCAGCCTTGACCCGGTTGAAGATTTCCTTGCGCAGCGTGAACTGCTTGCCCGGTTTGGCCATGAACTTGCCTCGGATGATCATCCCGACATCGTCAAAGTCGAACACACCCTGAGATTTGAAGGGCTGCAAGAAACCTTCCTTGTGAGTTTCGTCCGCCATCATATCGGCCCCGATCTTCTTGAAGATCTTCTTGACCTTGTTGGGGTCAGTGTCGAATGGCACCGTGAACTTCAGTTTCATGATGACCCAGTCACGGCTGAAATTCGTCAGCTTCTGAATTTCACCATAAGGGATCGTGTGAACCGGCCCGCGATGGTGGCGCAATTGCATCGAACGGATCGAGATCTTTTCGACGGTTCCCATAGTGCCGCCCACATCCACGTATTCACCAACGCGGAAGGCGTCATCGATCAGGAAGAAGATGCCGCCGACAATGTCGGCAACCAGCTTCTGCGCACCAAAGCCGATGGCCAGGCCGAGAACACCGGCACCGGCGAGGAGCGGCGTGATGTTGACGCCCAGTGCCCCGAGCGCCAGCAGGCCGAAGATGACGGCAATCGTCACCTGCGCGGTGATGCGCAGCAATGGCAGAACGGTCGCCAGACGCGAGCCGCCCGCACCGCCGCCTTCGCCACCAGCTTCTTCGTCCAAAGCTTCGGCGGCTGTCTGTTCTTTGGCCAGACGACGGTTGATCCAAAGCGAGACGACCTCGTTCATGATATAACCGACGGCAATAATCAGCAGAAACTCGATCACGGCCCCACCAACTTCGGCGCCGATGCCAGCGGAAGCGACATGCCGCAAATCCAACTGCCATGCCTGCGCAATCATCATCACGACAAACAGGCCTGCCAGAACACGGCCGATGCGGATATAGCTGCGCTTGGTCGACCGATAAGCGCGTTCGGCAAGCGGGCCTTCGCCGGACATCGGCGGTTGCAGATGGCGCACCAATCCACGGATCAGAGTGTCGAGGGCGGGTGCAATCAGCAACCAGAACATAGTCGTGAAATGCGGGCCTTTGACCAACAGCGCCAGGATTGCCGGGTCGCGCTGTGCGGCAAGGAACTCGACCAGCAGCCAGGTCACCGCCGAAACGCCGATTGCGAAGTACGGATAATATTGCGCGACTTCTTCATCGAATTTTGTGTGATCCGGATCGGTGCCCAGCATCATCTGCGACAGGCCCTCGCGCGCGGTCCAGGCGATCACGCCAATGTAGATATGAATAGCGCTATTTAGCCAGAAACCGATGCGGGTATCGCCGGGAGTGATACCGTTCAAACCATTAAAGCGGACAACGAACAGCGTAACCCCAATCAGGATCAGCAAACCAATCAGATTCCGATGCAGGTATTTTGCCCAGTGATCGTCAATGTTGACCAGTCTGAATTTTGGGTTGTTTGGTGCCATAATGAACCGCGACGCCGCCGCGCCCAATCGCGGGATCCAGATAAGATAGAATACGAAAGGGCCCGCAAATTTGAGCTGCTCGGGTGTCAAAAGGATCCGGCCCAGAGTCCGGATGACGATATAAAAAACAATCAACCCGGCGATCTCGCGGCAAAACCGGCGGAACAAAAAGCTCACGGCACCCCAAAGGTCGGCCTCATCCCCGACTTCGGTGTGTTTGTGCCATCTTCTGGTTAAAAGATCGAACAACTTTTCAGCTATGAATCCCACAACCAGAACGCTTGCGACCAGCCCGATCAAAGTAAGCACACCGGTCGATCCGAGAGTTTCGGAAAAGTTGCTAAATGCTTTAACCTGCGCGCTGAAAATGTTTGGAAGTGTCGTCAGAACATTAGTCCATGAGGCAACCATCGCCGCCCATATTTCGTTGATTTCGGTCAGCGGGTCTTCCTGTCCTTCTGCCTCCTTGGCCCTCTTCTCGGCTACGGCATCCAACCGCTCTAACAAAAGGGCGCGCACCTGATCGTCAGACATGCGCGCAACCAAATCGTCCACCTGCTCGGGGCTCAGGTCATCAGGAACGACCGGGGCCGCCACCGTAGAGGATGAGCCTGTGTCAGACTCCTGAGCCAGCGCCGTACCCACAATAAACACGGATACGATCATCGCCAGCATTAGGCGAAGCAGATTGAACATGAGATTTCCCTCGAAAGTAGAAAATTTTTGTTTTCCGGCAGCATAGAGGGAGTGTGGAACGATTCCCAGAAAAATTGGCTTGTTTTCAGAGGGCTTGGCTTTCGGGCCAAAAAAAAGGCCGAGCAATAAGCTCGGCCGTAGTCCAACAGGGAGGTATGAAGATGATGAGCGTTTCAGCATCACCGCCTTCGAGTGCTCATTTAGTGTGCGGTTTTCTTTCGTTCAAGATTTATTAGGCTGTTTGCTGCTCATGCCCGCTATGCCAAATGTGCATAGCTACAGTTTTCCCAGCCTCTTCAACTGTTTCCGCTGTTCGATGATCTCATCCTGAACGAAATCCCGGAAGGCAGCGACACGTTTCGAGTGACGCAATTCCTCGGGGTATGCGAGATAGACCGGAACTTCGGCGCTTTCGATATCTGCCAGGATAGAAATCAGATGCGGAAAGTTCTGCGTGACATAGTCGGGCAAAACACCGATGCCAAGGTTATGCAGTACACCTTGTAAAACCCCGAAGTAGTTGTTGACCGTCAGCAGGGAGCTGGGGTTGTGCGTCATTAAATGCCTGACCATTGCTGCGCTGGCGCCGACCTGCGGCGCGGCGGGGGTCTGGCAAATTAGCCGGTGATTGGAGATTTCCTCAATCGTTGCAGGTGAGGGATGTGTGTCCAGGTATTCCTTGGTTGCATAAAGCTGCATTTGGACGGTCATAAGGCGTTTTCGTACAAGATCCGCCTGGCTGGGTTCTTTCATACGGATGGCAACATCGGCCTCGCGCATGGGAAGGTCCAGAACCCGTTCTTCCAACATCAGGTCGATGTTCAGGTCGGGATATTGTTCATATAATTTCGGCAGCCTAGGGGCCAGCCAAAGGGTTCCGAAACCGAAAGTGGTTGTTACTCGAAGAACCCCAAACACTTCTTCTTCACTATCGCGGATGCGCGCGGCGGCAGCGTCCAGACGTTTGGACATGGCCGAGGTCGCATCGAACAGCAATTCGCCCTGTTCGGTCAGAATCAGACCTCGGGCATGGCGATGAAACAAGGTGGCATCGAGTGATTCTTCCAGAGCGCGGATTTGGCGGCTGACGGCCGATTGGGACAGGTTAAGCTTGTCTCCGGCGTGCGTCAGGCTGCCCGCGTCTGCAACCGCGTGAAATATCCTAAGCTTGTCCCAGTCCATCGCCGCAACTTTCGTTATCCTAAGGAAGCCCTATATGAAATAGGTAACAAGTTCTACATTCAAACTGTGAAATCGTTACAATTCAGAGGATAGCGTCTATACAGGTCAGAAATTATGACCTAAAATATGTGTTAAGTTAGCAACCTGATCTGACGAGGGGAGGCGTCCGATGAGCGAGCCCAAGATTACGCTGAATGACCGCTTTGATCTGACCAGAAATCCCGTTCTTCTGAACGGAACGCAGGCGCTTGTTCGGCTGATGCTGATGCAAAAAGCGCGCGACCAGAAGGCGGGTTTGAACACCGCCGGACTGGTGACGGGCTATCGTGGTTCGCCGCTTGGCGCGGTCGATCAGCAGATGATGCGAGCGCAAAAAGAGCTTTCGGAAAGCGATGTCACCTTTCAGTTCGGTCTGAACGAGGATCTGGCGGCAACAGCCCTGTGGGGCAGCCAGCAGGCCGGGTTGCGTGGAGATGGCAGGTACGACGGCGTGTTCGGGTTGTGGTACGGCAAGGGCCCTGGCGTGGACCGGTCCGGTGACGTGATGCGGCATGCGAATATGGCCGGAACCGCGCGCCATGGCGGTGTGCTGATGGCAATGGGCGACGATCACACCGGTGAAAGCTCGACCGTGTTGCACCAATCGGAATGGTCTCTGGTCGACATGTACATGCCTGTGGTCAGTCCGGCAGGTGTTCAGGAGATCCTGGATTACGGTATTTACGGCTTTGCGCTCAGCCGTTTTGCCGGCGTTTGGGTTGGCTTGAAGACGATGAAAGACACGATCGAGGTGACTTCCGTCGTGGACGGCAGCCCGGATCGCATGGGGCTGGTGATGCCCGAGTTCGACATGCCCGAGGGCGGGTTGAACATCCGTTTGGGCGACACGCCTCACCTGCAGGAAGGGCGCATTATCGACTTCAAGCGTTTTGCGGCGGAAACGTTTTCCCATGTCAATAAGCTGGACAAGCGCATCTGGGGCAAGCCGGGTGCGAAAATCGGGTTTGTTGCGGCGGGCAAAAACTGGCTGGACCTGACTCATGCCATGTCCCTGCTGAACATCGACGCAAACGAGGCCGAGCGGCTGGGCATTACCACCTATAAGGTGGGGCAGACCTTCCCGCTAGACATGGTTGGGTTCCACGACTGGGCTGAAGGCCTGGATCTGATCGTGATTGTCGAGGAAAAGCGCAAGCTGATCGAGGTTCAGGTCAAAGAGGCCATTTTCGACGATCGCCGCGGCCGCCGTGTCTATGGCTGGTACAAGGGCGGTGCCGGCACCTTGCACCGAGAAGAACTGTTCCCGACACGCGGCGCGCTGGATCCGATCATGATCGCCGAGAAAATCGGTGAGATCCTGATCGAAGAGGGGCACGATACAGACGGCGTTCGCGCCGGGCTGGCAAAACTGTCCGAAGCCCGCAGGGCCGACAACGCCCAGGAAATCGCGACGCGCCTGCCATATTTCTGTTCGGGTTGCCCGCACAACAGTTCTACCCGCGTGCCGACGGGAAGCCGCGCTTATGCCGGTATCGGCTGCCACTACATGGTTCAGTGGATGGATCGTGAGACGACAGGGTTCACTCAGATGGGCGGTGAAGGCGCAAACTGGATTGGGGAAGCGCCGTTTTCGACCACCAAGCATGTGTTCCAGAACCTTGGGGACGGAACCTACAACCACTCGGGCGTTCAGGCGATCCGGGCGGCATTGTCGGCGGGGACAAACATCACCTTCAAGATCCTGTTCAACGATGCAGTTGCCATGACCGGCGGGCAGGACAATGAGGGCGGTTTGACGGCCGAACGTATTGTGGCCGAGGTCAAGGCAATGGGCGTTCAGACGGTGGCTGTTGTTTATGACGAAAAGGAAGACGTGAACTTCAAGGCGCTGCCCGCGAATGTCGAAACCTTCGAGCGCGCCGAACTTATGCGGGTGCAGGAACGTTTTCGCGAGATCGAGGGCGTGTCGGTTATTGTCTACGTGCAGACCTGCGCCGCCGAAAAACGCCGCCGCCGCAAGCGCGGAACATTTCCCGACCCGGATAAGCGGGTGTTCATTAACACTGACATCTGCGAAGGCTGCGGGGATTGCGGTGTTCAGTCGAACTGTGTCTCGATCATTCCGAAGAACACGGAACTTGGTCGCAAGCGCGCCATTGATCAGTCCAGCTGCAACAAGGATTTTTCCTGCCTCAACGGGTTTTGCCCTTCATTCGTGACGTTGGAAGGCGCTCAGATCCGAAAGGAAGCGACGACCGAGATCGACTTGCCCGATCTGCCTATGCCGCAACTTCCGCGTATTGATGGAACTCATAACGTTGTCATCACTGGCGTCGGCGGCACCGGGGTTGTGACGCTGGGTGCCATTCTGGCGCAGGCGGCCCAGATCGACGGCAAGGGTGCTGGCATGATGGAAATGGCGGGTTTGGCGCAAAAAGGCGGTGCGGTGCACATCCATTGCCGGTTGGCCAACCGTCCCGAAGACATCAGCGCCATCCGTGTCGCGACCGGAGAAGCACATGCGCTGATCGGCGGCGATCTGGTCGTGTCTGCCGGGGCCAAAACACTGGGTCTGACCCGAACCGGCCAAACCGGCGCGGTGGTCAATAGCCATGAAACGATCACCGGCGACTTCACCCGGGACACCGATTTCCAGATCCCCAGCGACCGGCTGGAACTGGCGCTGCAGGCGCGGTTGAAGGACGGCGTGTCGATGTTCGATGCAACTGAGCTGGCGCGCGCTGTCATGGGAGATTCGATCTATTCAAACATGATGGTCCTTGGTGCTGCCTGGCAAAAGGGCCTGCTGCCGGTTTCACATCAGGCCGTACTGCAAGCCATCGAACTGAACGGCACTGCGGTCGAACGCAACAAACGCGCCTTTGATATTGGCCGGTGGGCAGTTCTGCATTCCCAGGAAGTCGATGCGATACTGTCGCCTTCCGTTGCAGAGTTGCCCAAATCGCTGGAGCAGATGATCGACTTCAGGACCGATCATCTGAAGAAATATCAGGGCAATCGTCTGGCAAAACGTTACCGCAAGGTGGTTGACGCTTTCGAGGACGCCTCGGTTCGCGAGGCTGTGGCCAAAGGTTATCACAAACTGCTGTCCTACAAGGACGAATATGAGGTTGCTCGCCTTCTCCTGGATAGCCGGGAACAGGCAAAGTCCGAGTTCGATGGCGACTTCAAGATGACCTTTCATCTGGCACCGCCAATAATGGGAGGGACCGGACCGAACGGGCGACCGCGCAAGCGTGCTTTTGGGGAATGGATGCTTGGACCGATGAAGCTTCTGTCCAAACTGAAATTCCTGCGCGGTACACCCTTCGACATTTTTGGTTACAGTGCCGAACGCAAGATGGAACGTGCATTGATCCGTCAGTACGAATCCGACCTGCGAGAGATCACGCCATTGATCACGGCCGACACACGTGACGCATTTGCGGCCCTCGCGCGGCTTCCGCTGGAGATTCGCGGATTTGGACCTGTTCTGAGGGAGAACGAAGCCAAAGCAGCCAAAAAGCGCGAGGAATTGCTGGCGATCATCCGCGACGGCGGTCCCGAGATGCGTGCCGCGGCCGAATGACATGTCATAATCCTGTAACGGCATCTGTGCAAAAGGCTCACCTGCACCTAGATTGCGTGAAACAGACCGGAGTATCGCATGCCTTCGCGCCGTCATGTCGCCCGTGACATTTCCTATGCCTATTCCGCCGAGACCAGAGGCGGGAAGATGGTCATCAAGCTTATGGAGAATACGACCGGGCGTTTGCGTCTGATCAAACGGGCGGATGGGTACGAGCGCGAAGTCGCCAACGGCCGGGATTTCTGGGCGGTTATGGTCGAGCGGTACGGATTGTCACTGGATATCGTCGGCGGATCTTTGTCGAACATACCCGCTGAAGGGCCGCTGATCCTGATTGCAAATCATCCGTACGGAATTCTGGATGGTCTGATGATGGGTCACATCCTGTCTCGGACGCGCGGAGATTTTCGGATATTGGCCAATCATGTATTCACAAAGGCCGAGGATCTGAATCGTATCATCCTGCCAATTTCGTTCGATAATACGAAGGAGGCGATGAGGCTAAACCTCGAAACGCGGAAGACGACCTTGGATTATCTGGGTAGTGACGGTGCCATCGGGATCTTCCCGGGCGGAACGGTCAGCACCGGAGCCAAACCGTTCTCGCACCCAATGGATCCAGGCTGGCGCGGCTTTACGGCCCGAATGGTCGCGAAATCGAATGCGACGGTTGTGCCGGTTTTTTTTGACGGGCACACCTCACGCCTGTTTCAGATTGCCAGTCATTTGCACAATACGCTGCGCATGGGGTTGCTGATCAAAGAGTTCAAGAACCGGGTCGACACGCCGGTTAAGGTGGTCATCGGTGAGCCCATTGGCCGGGATGTTCTGGACCCTTTGGGCAAGGACACGCGCAAGATGATGGATTTCTTGCGCAAAGCGACGTATGAGCTGTCTCCGAAACCGTTAAAGTCCTATGACTACGGGTATGAATTCGAGGAACGGCATCGCGCCTGAAGGGCAAATGGCAGTAGGTATATTTGATTCTGGTCTCGGCGGGCTGACCGTTCTGGACGCCGCACGGAAACGTCTGCCGGACGTGGATTTCCTGTATTTCGCGGACAGTTCGCACGCACCGTACGGTGTGCGCGATGCTGAGGATATCTATCAACTGACCCGCAAGGCAGTTCATGACCTGTGGGCAAAGGGCTGTGATCTTGTGATTCTCGCCTGCAACACCGCCAGCGCGGCTGCGTTGCGGCGGATGCAGGAAGAGGGCGTGCCCGACGGCAAGCGGGTTCTCGGCGTCTTTGTGCCGCTGATCGAGGCCCTGACGGAACGCCAATGGGGCGACAACTCGCCCCCGCGAGAGGTCGCCGTGAAGCATGTTGCTCTGTTTGCGACCCCGGCCACCGTTTCAAGTCGTGCGTTTCAGCGGGAACTGGCCTTTCGGGCCATCGGTGTAGATGTCGAGGCGCAGGCATGTGGCGGTGTTGTTGACGCGATCGAAGATGGCGACATGATTCTGGCCGAAGCGCTGGTGCGCAGCCACGTGGATGCCCTGAAGCGGAAGATGCCCGAACCACAGGCCGCCATTCTGGGTTGCACGCATTACCCTTTGATGGCCAAAACGTTTCAGCAGGCGCTTGGTCCGGATGTTCAAGTGTTCAGTCAGGGAGATCTGGTGGCGGAAAGCCTTGCGGATTACCTGCAACGCCATCCGAACATGCTTGGCTCGGGCGGGGGCGGGGGCGGGTTTCTGACGACCGGCAAACCGGGCATTGTCAGCGATCGGGCCACTCAGTTTCTCCGACGACAAATCACATTTGAGGCGGCCTGACTTAGGTCAAGGACGCCCGGACCCCCATTCCTTAATCCGATGACCGTCACATCGGCGGTCGTGATATGTGACACACTCATGCAAGAGGTCTGACATGACCCACAAAATCGCAATTCTTGGCGCTTCCGGCTATACCGGTGCGGAACTGGTGCGGCTGATCGCCGAGCACCCGAATATGGAAATCACCGCTCTGGCCGCTGAACGTAAGGCTGGGCAGCCTATGGCGCAGGTTTTCCCACATCTGCGGCATATGAACCTGCCGGATCTGTGCAAGATTTCGGAAATTGATTTCTCGCAGATTGACCTGTGTTTCTGCGCATTGCCGCACAAAACCAGCCAGGAAATAATCCGTGATCTGCCGAAAAACCTGAAGATTATCGACCTGTCCGCTGATTTCCGCCTGCGCGATCCGGCGGAGTACGAGAAGTGGTACGGCAACCCGCACGCTGCATTGGAACAGCAGGAAGAGGCTGTTTATGGCTTGACCGAATTCTACCGCGATGAAATCCGGGCTGCGCGACTGGTTGCTGGCACAGGTTGCAACGCGGCGACCGGGCAATACGCATTGCGGCCGCTGATAACAGCGGGTGTGGTTGATCTCGATGACATCATTCTCGACCTGAAATGCGCCGTTTCAGGGGCGGGTCGGTCGTTGAAAGAAAACCTTTTGCACGCAGAGCTCAGTGAAGGGTACAACGCCTATGCCGTAGGCGGGACGCACCGTCACCTGGGAGAGTTCGATCAGGAGTTCTCGAAACTGGCGGGGCGGACCGTGCATGTGCAGTTCACACCGCATCTGATCCCCGCCAATCGGGGGATTTTGGCAACGACCTATGTAAAGGGCGACCCACACAGCATTTATGAAACACTGAGCAAGGCCTATGAAGCAGAGCCGTTTCTGCAGGTGCTTCCCTTTGGTGAAACGCCTTCGACCCACCATGTCAGGGGGTCAAACTTCTGCCATATCGGCGTGGTTGCAGATCGGATTGAACGTCGCGCGATTGTGGTCGCGGCACTTGATAACCTGACAAAAGGTAGCAGTGGCCAAGCCTTGCAGAACGCCAACCTGATGTTAGGTGAAAATGAAACCGCCGGGCTGATGATGGCCCCGTTGTTCCCGTGAGGAAAAGATGAAAACGCTCAAGAAACGCCGTCGAGTACAGATCATTTTGCTGGCAGCTGTTGCCCTGGCATTGTCGACGGCGTTGATTGGGTACGCCATGCGGGACGGCATCAACTTTTTCCGCTCGCCAAGTCAGGTCATCGCGGAACCTCCCAAACCGACCGAAGTATTCCGGATTGGCGGGCTGGTCGAAGAAGGGTCAATCATTCGCGGACAGGGCGAGACGGTCTATTTCAGCGTCACAGACGGCGGCGAAACCGTCAAAGTGGCATTCACGGGTGTACTGCCGGACCTGTTTTCGGAAAATCAGGGTATGGTGGGAACCGGAAGTTACGTGAACGGTGTCTTTGAAGCCACGGAAATACTGGCAAAACACGATGAGACCTATATGCCGAAAGAGGTCGTGGATGCCTTGAAAGAACAAGGGGTCTACAAAGAGGCCGATGAGAGCTGACCTCATCTGATCCGCATGCCTCCGGCGGCAGCGTAACCTTGAACAAAAAGAAGTAGGGCGTTGCATGTGACGGACATGCAGCGCCCTTTCTTTTTGCGCGTTGTTAATGCCTTTGACTGACCGTCTGACCTGATAGTTGAAATGAGGTCGGCATGCAGACGGTTCGGCAAATCGCCAGGGGCATAGTGGCACGGGAAGGCGGGTATGTGGATGATCCGGATGACCCCGGCGGACCCACGAAGTTCGGTGTTACAATCAGCACGCTGCGGCGGTTGGGATTGGACCTGACCGGAGACGGAGAGATTTCGCACGCTGACGTGCGTGCATTGTCGCGAAATCAGGCAGTTGAGATCTTTCTGCAATACTATTTCGAGGAACCCCGCCTTGGGTTGTTGCCAGAAATGCTGCACGCGACTGTTTTTGACATGTACGTAAATGCCGGTGCGCATGCCGTCCGAATCCTGCAACGGTTGTTGGTGCAAATGGGTTTCGCGGTCACGGTGGATGGCGTGGTTGGTCCGCAGACGGCAGAAGCTTGCCGGGAAGCGGCGATGCCTGATGCGGCGGCGCTGCGTGATGCCTACGGTGTCGCCCGACGAAACTACTACTTTCAACTGGCAGATCGGCGTCCTGAGTCCCGCAAATATGCGCGCACCCGGTCTTGGGGGAAAAGGGGGGCTGGATTCGACGGGCGGAAGAATTCCTTTCAACCGACTACCACCTAAGCGACGCGGAATTTCAAAGGAGAGTTGCACGATGGGACTGATTTCGGGCGTATTGGCATTTCTGTTCGGGGGCGGGCGAAATCTTGTGCGGGAAACAGTCGAAGTTTTCCACGAGAACGCCGATGCGGCAGCTGAGCGCTCCATAACAGTCCAGGGGCAGGCGATGTCTCAGTTCGGCGCTGAGTTTCACAAAGTGCAAAAAGGTGCATTCGATCGGTTTATGGATGGGTTGAACCGAGTTCCGCGACCGGCGCTGGCTTTGGGGACGTTGGGATTGTTTGTGGCGGCCATGGTCGACCCGATCTGGTTTGCGGCCCGCATGCAGGGGATTGCGCTTGTACCTGAACCTTTGTGGTGGCTGTTGGGGGTAATCGTTTCCTTTTATTTTGGCGCGCGTCACCACAGCAAAGTGCAGGATCTGCAACGGGAAATTGCCGCCGGTATGACGCGGGTTCCTGTCGTCGTCGAGAATCTCAGAACCCTGCAAACGTTGGACAAGGATATGCCGACGCATGTAGACGCCGGAGCGGACCAACCCGAGGTCGAGGCGGCCGTCGACCTTGACGAAAACCGCGCGTTGGAGGACTGGAAGCGCCTGCGCGGTGACTGACCCGCGACACTATGTGCGCCAAATCCTGGCGATTGTTGTTGGTGCTTGCCCCGCGACAGGTTTATATCGTTGGCCATGATTACAGAACTTGGCCACTTTGCCCTGATCCTCGCCTTTTTTGTCGCCATCGTTCAAAGCGTGGTGCCCTTGATCGGTGCTGCAAAACGATGGACCGGCTGGATGGCGTTTGCGGAACCGGCTGCGATCTCTCAGTTCTTGCTAACCGCGTTTTCATTTGGTGCGTTGACGTGGGCCTTCATCACGTCGGACTTTTCGCTGCGTATCGTGGTAGAGAACAGTCATTCCGCCAAGCCGATGCTGTACAAGATCAGCGGCACATGGGGGAACCACGAAGGTTCGATGCTGTTGTGGGTGCTGATTGTTACCATTTTCGGTGCCATGGCCGCGTTCTTCGGGGGTGGTCTGCCACCAACGCTCAAGGCGCGCGTGCTGGCGGTTCAATCGGCCATCGCTGTCGCGTTTTTCGCCTTTATTCTGTTCACTTCGAACCCGTTTGACAGGTTGGTCATCGCGCCGTTTGACGGCCGCGACCTGAACCCGCTGTTGCAGGATCCCGGCCTCGCGTTCCACCCGCCGTTCCTGTATCTGGGGTATGTCGGGCTGAGCATGGCGTTCAGCTTTGCCGTTGCAGCCCTCATCGAGGGCAGAATCGATGCGGCATGGGGGCGTTGGGTCCGACCGTGGACATTGGCGGCCTGGGTGTTTCTGACGATCGGCATCGCGCTGGGGTCATGGTGGGCCTACTATGAACTGGGCTGGGGCGGTTTCTGGTTTTGGGATCCGGTAGAAAATGCCTCGTTCATGCCGTGGCTGCTGGCTGCCGCATTGCTGCACTCGGCGATTGTTGTGGAAAAGCGCGAATCCCTTAAAAGCTGGACGATTCTGTTGGCCATTATAGCCTTCGGATTTTCGCTGATCGGAACCTTCATTGTACGGTCCGGCCTGCTGACCTCGGTTCACGCTTTTGCAAACGACCCGGAACGGGGCGTGTTCATCCTGCTGATTCTGATTTTCTTTATCGGCGGTTCGCTGACCCTGTTTGCCACCCGCGCACAGGCGATGGAGGCGAAGGGTGTGTTTGGAATGGTCAGCCGCGAAAGCGCGTTGATACTGAACAACATCCTTCTGGCTGTCAGCTGTTTTGTCGTCTTTGTGGGAACCATGTGGCCGATGGTGGCGGAAATGGCCTTTGATCGTAAGCTTTCTGTTGGGGCACCTTTCTTCAATGCGGCCTTTACGCCCTTCATGGTCGCGTTGGGCATTGCGTTGCCCGTTGGTGCCATGCTGCCCTGGAAACGGGGCAAGCTTGGCAAAACGGCCTGGTCGCTGCGCTACGCGTTTCTGCTGGCGCTTGCACTGGCGTTGCTGGTCTGGGCGATGCAGACAGGACGCAGCGCTTTGGGGCCGGTAGGTCTGTTCCTTGGCGCATGGATCACATTCGGTGCAATCGTGGATTTGTGGAGCCGCACGGGCCGCAAAAACAACTTGAACCGCCTGGTGCGTCTTCCAGGTGCGGATTGGGGCAAGGCGGTCGCTCATACAGGGTTGGGGGTAACGATATTTGCCATTGCAGGCCTGACCGCGTGGGAGGTCGAAGACATACGCGTTGCGCAACCGGGCCAGCCATTTGAAGTCGGGCAGTTCACCCTGACCCTGAATGATGTGCGCCGGGTACAGGGGCCGAACTACTTCTCGACCATGGCAGATGTAATCGTTGAAAAGAACGGGCGGCCCATCGCAACGCTGCATCCGGAAAAACGCGACTATCCCGTGGCGCGGATGCCCACGACCGAAGCGGCGATCGACTATCGTTTCCTGCGGGATGTGTATGTCGTGATCGGCGACCAGCAGGCCGATGGCGGTTGGGTCATGCGAACCTACATCAAACCACTGGCGAACTGGATCTGGGGCGGGTGTATTCTGATGTCGCTTGGCGGAGTTCTCAGCCTGTCTGATCGTCGTTTTCGTGTGGCTGCCGGCGCCCGCAAGTCCCCGGCTGGCGGAGTACCTGCGGAATGAGACGTCTGGCTCTGATCCTGATGCTTGTTGCTTCCCCGTTGATGGCTGTTCAACCGGATGAAGTGTTGGATGACCCGGCACTCGAAGCGCGGGCACGCGACATCAGCACCGGGTTGCGCTGCCTTGTCTGCCGAAATGAAAGCATTGATGAAAGCAATGCCGAACTGGCGCGCGATTTACGCCTGTTGTTGCGTGAGCGGTTGGTGGCCGGGGACAGCGACGAAGAGGCTGTGGCCTATATCGTTGACCGTTACGGCGAATATGTTCTTTTGAAGCCGAAAGTGACCGGGTCAAACCTGATGCTTTGGCTGGCCGGTCCCATAATGCTGCTGATCGCCGCCGGAATGGGCTGGAACTTTTTGCGTAAGCGGTCACAAGGGCAGGGCGCGTCCGAAGCAGACGCCCTGAGCGAAGACGAGAAAGAGCGTCTGCGCCAAATTCTCGAAGACTGACGTTCGGTTTAGCTTTTCCTTCCCGCATTTATCCATCAGGTTCACCCAGGGTTCTGAGTTTGGGAGGAAACCATGGAATATGAAACGGTCCTTCTGGACATTGCGGACGATCTGGCGGTTCTTACGCTGAACCGGCCGGATAAGATGAACGCGCTGACCACGCAAATGCGGGCCGAGATCATGCATGCGATGAAACATGCGGCCCGTCGCGCCAGGGCGATCGTGATAACCGGGGCTGGCAACGCGTTTTGCTCGGGGCAGGATCTTGGGGATGCTTCAAGCACTGGCAAGATCGACCTGGAAAGGTCTTTGCGCGACGAATACGAACCGATGCTGGAAACGATCCACGATTGCCCGGTTCCGACAATCGCCGCGGTAAATGGGGCAGCCGCCGGGGCTGGGGCCAATCTGGCTTTGTGCGCGGATGTCGTGATTGCGGCTGAAAGCGCTTATTTTTTACAGGCATTCGCGCGGATCGGTTTGCTGCCGGATGCCGGCGGTACATGGTTCATGCCGCGTCAGATGGGGATGGCCAAAGCGATGGGCGCGGCGCTGTTCGCGGACAAGATCACCGCGCGTCAAGCCGATGACTGGGGGCTGATCTGGGAATCCGTCAGTGATGCAGAGTTTGACGCGCACTGGCGCAAGCGGGCGTCTTATCTGGCCAATGGGCCAACCGCTGCGTTTGCTGCGATGAAGAAGGCCATTCGCGGAACTTACGACAAATCCCTGACGCAGCAATTGACGACCGAGGCTCATTTGCAGGGAGATTGCAGTCGCACCCGCGATTTTGCCGAAGGCGTCGTTGCATTCATGGAAAAACGCCCCCCGAAATTCGAGGGGCGCTGAAGCTCAAGCCCGGCGGCGACGGCGCGCGCGGCGGTCCGGGACTGCCGCATCCTCGTCAGTGCCGTCAGAGGCTGAAGAGAACGGACCCAGTGCGCCCGTTATCTGATCCAGTGTCGGTCGATCTCCCGGTGCGGTTGTGTCCAGCGCCTCGCGCATCTTACGAAGATGCTCAGGCATCGTGCCGCAACAGCCGCCAATGATGGTCGCCCCCGCGTCACGAGCCATGGCCGCGTACTGGCCCATCAACTCGGGCGTTCCGTCATAGTGGATGTGACCATTGACATATTTCGGTATGCCCGCATTCCCTTTCGAGATCACAGGCCGTTCTGTTCCCTGTGCCGCAAAACCCAGCACCGTGCGAAGGATATCCGACGCCCCGGTCCCGCAATTGGCGCCGAAAGCCACGGGCGGATTGGGCAACGTTTCAACCAGCGAGGCAAAATCGGCCGATGTCACGCCCATCATGGTGCGACCCGCGGTGTCAAAGCTCATGGTACCGCACCAGGGCATGTCAGCCAGCGCGAATGCTTCTGCTGCGGCCCGGAATTCCTCGGGCGCGCTGATGGTTTCCAGCCAGAGAACATCGACGCCGCCTGCTTTCAGGGCTTCGGCCTGTTCATGAAACATCTCGACGGCATCCGCGTGTGACAGGCTTCCGACCGGTTCCATGATTTCACCGGTGGGACCGACCGACCCAGCGACGATCACCGTGCGACCTGATTTGTCGGCGACTTCACGGCCCAGTTCGGCGCCGATTCGGTTCAGTTCTGCAACGCGATCCTGTGCATCGTGCAGTTTCAGACGCGAGGCTGTTCCGCCAAAAGTGTTGGTCAGAAACAGATCGCTGCCGGCATCAACGGATCCCTGGTACAGCGCCCTGATCTTGTCCGGTGCATCCACATTCCACAATTCCGGCGCGTCGCCCGATTGCAGTCCCATATTGAACAGATTGGTGCCGGTTGCCCCGTCCGCCAGAATGGCATCCTTGGTTTCCAAAAGTGTGCTAAGCGCGTTTGTCATGCGAGTCGTCCGAATAAAGGTGCATTCGACCGTTGAAAATTGAGACACCCCGTGTCTCACGACCGGGGCGTTAAATCAAATTCATAAAACTCATGAAGATCATGAGCTTTGTATCTTGGAGGTCAGATGTTTACTTCCGCCATGACCTGCTCTTTGGCTTCCACCAACAACTCAGCCATCTTTACGCGGATGGTCTTTTCGTCAGCAAGGTCGCCCAGATACCCTTTGACGGCGTCGACAACGTCGTCTTCGCTTACGTTTTGAAGATCTGTGTGCACCAGTTCCTGACCGTATTTGCGGGCTTGTTCTACCGTCTCACCCTTAAGCGTGGATGCCCAAACGGCCATAAAGCGGTTCCGGCGCATTCTGGCGATGAACTGCATTTTTTCATCATGCGCGAATTTGTTTTCAAACGCGGCTTCACGTTCGTCAAATGTGGTCATTTGTCGGGGACCCCTTGAGTTTCGAATTCTGTCTTCATGATATGACTATTGCACGTTGTGGACGCAAGGGATTTGCGCTGCGTCAAAGCCTCTCGGGTTGACGAACTTGCGGGAAAGGGGGGCTTGGACTATGAGAACGCCAACGTGAGGGGACTCATTCCCGCTCAGCAGACTGGAAAGGTCGCACATGGCGCGTCGCAAGAAAATCTATGAAGGCAAGGCCAAGATCCTGTATGAAGGCCCGGAACCGGGCACAATCGTTCAGTATTTCAAGGATGACGCCACGGCTTTCAACGCCGAAAAGAAAGACGTCATTGACGGAAAAGGCGTGTTGAACAACCGGCTGAGCGAGTTTTTCATGACCGGCCTGACCCAGATTGGCGTGCCGAACCATTTCATTCGCCGTCTGAACATGCGCGAGCAGCTTGTGCGCAGCTGCGAGATTGTGCCGTTGGAAGTGATCGTTCGCAACTATGCCGCAGGCTCGCTGTCCAAGCGTTTGGGCATCGCCGAAGGGACACAGTTGCCGCGTCCGATCATCGAGTACTGCTACAAGGATGACTCGCTCGGCGATCCGCTGGTTTCGGAAGAACACATTGCGGCCTTTGGCTGGGCTAGCCAGCAGGATATGGAAGATATCCTTAGCCTGGCGCTGCGCGTGAACGATTTCATGAGCGGTGTGATGCTGGCTGTGGGTATCCGCCTGATCGACTTCAAGATCGAGATAGGCCGCGTCTTCGAAGGTGATTTTCAGCGATTGCTCGTGGCGGATGAAATCAGCCCGGATAGCTGCCGACTGTGGGACATCGAAACCGGCCAGAAGCTCGACAAAGACGTGTTCCGGCGCGATCTGGGCAATTTGACCGACGCCTACTCCGAGGTCGCCCGGCGCCTGGGCGTTCTGCCCAAAAGTAACGTGACCAAGCCGACATTGATCAACTGACCTAGCAGGTCTGTTCGATTTGGAACAAAGCGCTGCCTCGGTTGAGGGGGCGCTTTTTCTTTGTTCAGTTCGGCATTTGCCAATCCGGCGTGTTGGAGCATGTCTGGGGTTCTTTCAAAAGGTGACAGATGCCTCTGCGTCAAACTGCATACCCCGTAGCCGCCAAGAAGGGTTGTCCAGCGCCCACAACCGCGCTATCCCCCGCGCAACGAAATGGGGCCTGGACCTTCGCCCCACAGGTGGAGTTTCGAAAATGAAAGCACGGGTGCATGTCATGCTCAAGAACGGGGTTCTGGACCCTCAGGGCGAAGCGGTGCGTCATGCATTGGGTGCCATGGGCTTTGATCAGGTCCAGGGCGTGCGTCAGGGCAAGGTGATCGATCTGGAACTTGCAGACGGCGCGACCGAGGCGGACATCACCGAGATGTGCGAAAAGCTGTTGGCTAACACGGTCATCGAACGCTACGAAATCGAACTGGTCTGAGCTTTCTCGGATCTGATCAAGGAGGGTCGGCCATGCGCGCAGCCGTAATCGTATTCCCCGGATCCAATTGCGATCGGGACCTTGCAGTTGCTTTTGAACAGGCGGGTTTCCAGGTCGAGATGGTCTGGCACAAGGATGCCACATTGCCCGAAGGCGTCGACATTGTCGGTGTGCCCGGCGGATTTTCTTACGGCGACTACCTGCGTTGCGGTGCAATTGCTGCCCAGTCGCCGATCTGCAAGGCCGTTGTCAACCACACCAAGCGTGGTGGTTACGCCATTGGCGTTTGCAATGGATTCCAGATTCTGACCGAAACCGGCATTCTGCCCGGGGCGCTTCTGCGCAATGCCGGGTTGAAATACATCTGCCGCACAGTCGGCTTGAAGGTCGAAACCAGCGACAGCGCGTTTACGCAAGGCTACAATTCGGGGGATGTGATCGGAATTCCGATTGCTCATCACGATGGAAATTACTTCGCTGATGACGCAACATTGTCGGCGCTGCGAGAGCATGACCGCATTGCGTTCACCTATGCCGAGAACCCGAACGGGTCGGTCGGCGATATTGCGGGCATTCTTTCGGAAAACCGTCGCGTTCTCGGAATGATGCCCCATCCCGAGCGGGCAGCGGACGAAGGGCACGGCGGCACCGACGGAACGGCGTTGTTCCGCGCATTGTCCGGGGTTTTGGCACCAGCGTGACTTGAGGTCGCAACGCCGGACGCGTAAATTTCACGTATGAGCTCCGACGCGCCCACGAACATGCCCAAAATCGCAAAACCGCTTCGCGGCGCGCCGCTTGGATGGCGGTTGCGGGTTGCGGTTATCGTTTTGCTGGTGGCCGCCGCAGCCACCGTGTGGGTCACGAACCGTTTACTGACAGACAGGTTTACCGAATCCACCCGCAACCGGGCTGAGTTGCGGTTGACTCTGTATTCCGGAAACCTGCTGAGCGAGCTGCGCAGAAATTCGATCGTTCCGCAGTTGCTGGCGCGCGACCCGACATTGATCGCGGCATTGCAGTCGGGCGATTTTTCCCTTTCGACCCAACGCCTGATTTCCTTCGTTGAAGAGATCGGCGCGGCCTCGCTGATGCTGCTGGACCGTGATGGTCGCTCGGTCGCCGCCACTGACCGCAATCGTCTGGGTGAGTTGCATCGCAACTCGCCGTATTTTGTCGATGCGGCGCGATCGAACTCGACGATCTTTACCGTGATCGAACGGGAATCGGGCGGCTACAGCTTTGTCTACTCCCGTCGCATGGAAGCCGGAACCGAGACCTTGGGCGTGATCGTTGTCGAGGTCGACCTGCAAAAATTCGAACGCGCCTGGGCTGGGATCTCCGATGCGGTCATGGTCGTGGACAGCACCGGCACCATCATTCTTTCGACCGAACCGCAATGGCGGGGACTGGACGAAAAGGCCGCGATGCTGCGCCAGCCTCCGCAGGGCGCGATTCAGCGCGCCATACGCGCGACCACTGACTGGACGGTCCTTCCGCCCGATGCCTATCTGCAAGGTGAGGCTGTGATGCGGATGGAGACCCGCATTCCGTTCCGTGGCTGGCAGATGACGTCCTTCACGACTTATTCCTCGATCCGGGAGAAGGTGAACAGCGTTTTGGCCCTGGAGATCATGGGCTTTGCGATTCTTCTGGCGCTGGCCTTCTATGCGCTCAGCCGACGCGCTGCTGTTCGGATGGTATCGATTCAGCGCGAGTCGGCAGAGCTTCGCGCATTGAACGCAAGGTTGCAGCGGGAAATCGCTGAGCGGGAACGGGTTGAAAAGACACTGGAAGTGGCCGAACAAACGCTGGCCCAGAGCTCGAAACTGGCCGCTTTGGGTGAGATGTCGGCCGCCGTCAGTCACGAGTTGAACCAGCCGCTGGCCGCCATGAAAACCTATCTGGCCGGCGCGCGTCTTTTGTTGCGCCGCAACCGCCCGGAAGAAGCGCTTGCAAGCTTTGGCCGCATTGACGGATTGATCGAACGGATGGGCGCGATCACGCGGCAGCTCAAGTCATATGCACGCAAGGGAGCGGACGCGTTTTCCCCTGTAAATCTTGGAGAAGCGCTGGCCTCATCCTTGTCGATGATGGAGCCGCAACTGCGCCAACGGCAGGTGAAGATCACGCAAATTCTGCCCGAGGAGCCGGTGGTCGTGATGGGCGACCGGATGCGAATTGAACAGGTGATGGTCAACCTCTTGCGGAACGCGCTGGACGCCACCAAATCGGTGGCAGACCCGGATGTGGAAATTATCCTTGCGGCGGGCGATACTGCGGTACTGACGGTGCGCGACAACGGGTATGGTATAGAAGATATCGAGAACCTGTTCGAACCGTTCTACACCACCAAGCAGCCGGGTGACGGTGTTGGACTGGGGCTTGCCATCTCGTCGGGGATCGTGAACGACCATGGCGGACGGCTGACCGCACGCAACGGACAGCACGGTGGTGCAGTTTTCGAGATGCAGCTGCCGATACTTGGAAGCGACGGCCTTGAGGCCGCTGAATAACGAGGAATGACTATGGCACAGGCCATGAAAATCGCCATTGTGGACGACGAACAGGACATGCGCCAGTCGATCAGCCAATGGCTGGCGTTGTCAGGATATGACACCGAGACCTTTTCCAGCGCCGAAGACGCGCTCAAGGTTCTGGGTCCGGATTACCCCGGTATCGTCATTTCGGATATCAAGATGCCGGGAATGGACGGCATTCAGTTGCTGAAGAAGCTGATGGGGGCCGACAGCACGTTGCCCGTCATCATGATCACGGGCCACGGCGATGTGCCGATGGCGGTCGAGGCTATGCGGGTCGGGGCGTTCGACTTCCTTGAAAAGCCGTTCAATCCGGATCGTATGTCCGAACTGGCAAAGCGCGCCAGCAATGCGCGTCGTTTGACCCTGGATAACCGCGCACTGCGGCGCGAGTTGTCAGGTGGTACGCAGATCATGAATAAGCTGATCGGTGCCAGCCCGGTGATGGAGCGCCTGCGCGAGGATATTCTCGATTTGGGTCAGGCTGATGGTCACGTTCTGATCGATGGTGAGACCGGCACGGGCAAAACGCTGGTGGCGCATGCACTGCACGCAGTGGGCAGCCGCGCAGGCAAGAAATTCGTTCTGGTTTCCTGTGCTGCGCTTGAGGAAGAGGCGCTGTCCAAGCGTTTGTTTGGCCCGATGATGCCGGAAGACGCACAGTTGCCAGCCATCGAAGAAGCGCGCGGCGGCACGCTTGTTCTGGAGGATGTCGAAGCGTTGAGCGATACGCTGCAGGCACGTCTGCTGAGTGTCATGAACGATCAGGGTACTCCGGCCGAAACGCGGATTGTCGCGATCTCGAACCTGCAGGAAGCCGGCAAGACAAGCGAGGATGTGCTGCGTCCCGACCTGTTCTATCGTCTTGCGGCTTTGCGGATCACCATGCCGCCGTTGCGCCAGCGGGGTGAGGACATTCTGACGTTGTTCACACGTCTCAGCGAGCAATTCGCCGAAGAATATGGCTGTGATGCGCCGCAGGTCAGCGCGCAGGAGGCGGCGCAGCTATTGCAGGCTCCATGGCCCGGAAATGTGCGTCAACTGATAAACATTGCCGAACGCGCGGTTTTGCAATCTCGGCGTGGGTCTGGCACCATTGCGTCTTTGCTGATGTCTGATCATGAAGAGATGCAACCGGTGATGACGACCGAGGGCAAGCCGCTGAAAGAGTATGTCGAGGCGTTTGAACGGATGCTGATCGACAACACGATGCGCCGCCACAAAGGTTCGATTGCGTCTGTTATGGACGAATTGTGCCTGCCGCGTCGGACACTGAACGAAAAGATGGCCAAATACGGCCTGCAACGTTCTGATTACCTGTGACGTATTTCAGAGGGGGCCAGCCCCCTCTTGAGGCATTTTTGAACAGAATAAGCCGGGCGTCGGATGTGTCCGTGCGGTCAGATGCAGTTTGCCCATTGTCTTTTCCACAGGACTGCTTTTATTGTGTCCGGACGGGCAGGGCAGTTTTTGCGCTCTAAAGTCCCGAATCTTTGAGTTTCGCTGCGACGCCGCAAAAGGTGGTGCACCTTCCCGCCAGGCGACGCAGACCGATTGTGCCCCAATAGGGGCATCTGAACGCCTTAACCCGTTAAATGGCGGGTGAAAGGAATAAATGGGCAGGTAGCGGACGACCGCGCCTGTCGGAGAAGAACCGCGATGACGCGCGCGCAACGATTGAGTGACCGGGCAGGGGGCCAAAGCGCCAGACCCTGCCGCGCGCCGTCCGATATCGCCCTGACAAGACACCACCCCAAAAGCGCCTGTCCCCCCGGACGGGTAAGGACAACGCGTTTGGCGCGGTGCACCAAGGACAAATGGCTAAGAAAATGCTTATCGATGCCACCCACGCGGAGGAAACCCGCGTCGTGGTGGTCGACGGAAACAAGGTCGAGGAATTCGATTTTGAATCCGAAAACAAACGTCAGCTTGCCGGCAACATCTATCTTGCAAAAGTAACACGGGTTGAACCGTCGCTTCAGGCGGCGTTTGTGGACTACGGCGGAAACCGACACGGTTTTCTGGCGTTTTCCGAGATCCACCCGGATTACTATCAGATCCCTGTCGCTGACCGCGAAGCGCTGATGGAAGAGGAACGCGCCTACGCCGAAGCGATGAAGGCGCGGGACGAAGCCGAAGAATCAAAGCCCAAAAAGCGCCGGTCCCGTTCGCGGACCAAGGCGGCGGATGTGAAATCCGACGATGCCGTCGAGAGCATCGAGGTTTCGTCCGAACCCACGGGCATGGAAACGATCGATCTTGATGAAGGTGAAGAGGCGGCTGATCTGGCCGTTCCCGAAGGAACCTCTCCGGTTGAGCTTGTTGGCGAAACCCCGGTTGAAGAACCCGTTGACGATGCTGACGCGCCCGAGGAGGCGGAAGGCGCGGCTGAGGATGCCGGGCAAGAACCTGAGGCTGAACCCGTCGACACAGCAGACCAGGAAGAATCAATTGAGGCCAAGCCGGAAGATGGATCGGAAGCCGTTGCATCTGAAGAAGTGGCCAGCGAGGCAGACGCCGTAGCTTCCGAGCTTGAAGAAGCGGTCGAGGACGACGCCGAGGACGACAGGGCAGGCGCCGAGGACGCGGATGATTCCGAAGCTTTGCTGGATGCCTCCACCAAAGATGAAACGATCGAGTCCGTGGCGGATGAAGATGACAGCGAGGATATCCGCCCGCCGCGCAAACCGCGCCCGCGTCGGTATAAGATTCAGGAAGTCATCAAGGTTCGCCAGGTTCTGCTGGTTCAGGTCGTCAAGGAAGAACGGGGCAACAAGGGTGCCGCTCTGACCACGTATCTGTCTCTGGCTGGGCGCTACTGTGTACTGATGCCAAACACCGCCCGTGGCGGCGGGATCAGCCGCAAGATCACCAATGCGCCAGACCGGAAGAAGCTAAAGGAAATCGCGGCAGAAATCGACGTGCCGACGGGTGCGGGGCTGATCATCCGTACCGCGGGCGCCAAGCGAACCAAATCCGAAATCAAACGGGACTATGAATACCTTCAGCGCCTGTGGGAACAGATCCGGGAACTGACACTTCAGTCCATCGCGCCAGCGAAGATTTACGAAGAAGGCGACCTGATCAAACGCTCGATCCGTGACCTCTATAATCGCGATATCGATGAGGTTCTGGTCGAGGGCGAGGGCGGGTATCGCATCGCCAAGGACTTCATGAAGATGATCATGCCGTCACACGCCAAAAACGTGAGAAGGTATGAAGACGCGCTGCCGTTATTCGCGCGCTACCAAGTTGAAAGCTACCTGGCGGGGATGTTCAACCCGACCGTGCAGCTAAAATCGGGTGGCTACATCGTCATTGGCGTCACCGAGGCACTGGTTGCGATTGACGTGAACTCGGGTCGCGCCACCAAGGAAGGCTCGATCGAGGAAACCGCTCTCAAGACGAACCTTGAAGCTGCCGAAGAGGTGGCGCGCCAGTTGCGTCTGCGCGATTTGGCTGGTTTGATCGTGATCGACTTCATCGACATGGACGAGCGGAAGAACAACGCCTCTGTCGAAAAGCGTCTGAAAGAGAAGCTGAAGACAGATCGGGCCCGCATTCAGGTTGGCCGGATCTCGGGCTTTGGTCTGTTGGAGATGAGCCGTCAGCGGCTGCGGCCGGGTATGCTGGAGGCGACAACGCAACCTTGCCCGGCCTGCCATGGTACGGGACTGATCCGCTCGGACGACAACATGGCGCTGACCATTCTGCGTCAGATCGAAGAAGAAGGCACTCGCCGCCGCTCGCGCGAGGTGCTGGTTCGGTGCCCGGTCAGCATCGCTAACTTCCTGATGAACCAGAAACGCGAACATATCGCCCAGATTGAATCGCGTTATGGGCTGTCGGTTCGCATCGAAGGCGATGTGCATCTGGTTAGCCCGGATTTCTCGTTGGAGAAGTTCAAGACCGCCAGCCGGATCGTTCCCGAGGCAACGGCACCTGTCGTTTCCGTTGATGCGTCACTGATGGATCTGGTCGATGCAACAGATGAGGATCAGCCGGAAGAAGAAACGGTGCAGGCCGAAGACGAAAGCAAGCCAAAACGCAAGCGTCGCCGCCGTCGCCGGAAAAAGAACAACGGAGTATCGGACACCCAAGAGGCGGCGTCTGATGACAACGATGCACCAACGGAAACAACTGAGGTTGCGGCTGCTGATGTCGAAACCCAGGATGCAAGTGTGTCCGAGGGTGAGGATGAAAGCGAAAAGCCGGAACCCAAGCCCAAGAAACGTCGCGCACCTCGTCGCCGCAAAAAAGACGCCGAGGCCGAGGTTGCTGCAGAAGCACCAGTAGAGGCACCCGAGGCTCTGGCTGATCAACCGGTTTCGGAAGATACTGCGGATGAGCCGCAGGAAGCTGAGGGAAAAGTGGAGACTGCTGCGGCTGAACCTGAGGCGGGCGCGGAAGAAGAAACCTCAGAGCCGCAGGTGGACGAAACAGCGCAAGAGGAACCTGTCGTTCCGGAGGAGCCGAAGGCCGAACCGGTAGCAGCGCAAGACGTTTCTGAACCCGTTGTTGAGGAGCCCGTGCAAGCTGCCGAGGAAACTCCGGAACCTGTTCTGGAAACCGTGGTCGAAGAACGTGAACCCGCCCAGCCACCAAAGCCCAAGCGGCGCGGATGGTGGTCGTTGGGCCAATAATACGGAAGGCGGGCACAATGCCCGCCTTTTTAATTTACGGCATGATCTCAAATTCAGGCCGATTTCCGGATCAGATAAACCTGGTGTCCGTCGATTTCCTGCTGCGACAGCAGGCTGTGTCCGCTTTCCGCACAGAAATGGGGGACATCGATGATTGCAGCGGGATCGTCGGCCAACATGCGCAACACAGCACCCGCCGGCATGGATTTCAGACGTTTGCGCGCTTTGAGCACGGGCAACGGGCACAACAGCCCCAAGGCATCAAGGGTTTCGGTCGGTTCAGACATATCGTTCAGATATTTCCACTTTGTCACGGTGTCCAGCAGGCAAGCACGAGGATGTGACCGAATGGCCTCGTGACGCCGCCGGTTTCATACCCTATGTGCTGTTTCATGTTCGGAATTGAAATCATCGATGCGGGACTTTTGCCTGCCATGTTCATCGCCATGATCGGCGGGTTGATCAGTTTTCTGTCACCCTGCGTTTTGCCGATCGTTCCGCCGTATCTGGCGTATATGAGTGGTGTGACCATCAACGAGATGCAGGATGAAACCAAAGCCCGCCGCAAGGCAACGCTGGCGGCCCTGTTTTTTGTCATGGGCCTGTCGACGGTGTTTTTGCTGTTGGGCTTCACAGCTTCAGCTTTTGGCGCCTTTGTTCTGACCAATCAGGTACTGTTCGCCAAGTTGTCTGGCGCGGTTGTCATCGTGTTCGGGCTTCACTTTCTGAACGTATTCCGCATTCCGATCCTCGACCGCGAGGCGCGCATGGAAACCGGCGATTCCAGCGGGTCCG
Source organism: Ruegeria sp. D4 (assembly GCF_056534475.1). Taxonomy (NCBI): domain Bacteria; kingdom Pseudomonadati; phylum Pseudomonadota; class Alphaproteobacteria; order Rhodobacterales; family Roseobacteraceae; genus Ruegeria; species Ruegeria sp. D4. The sequence goes on along the minus strand of NZ_JBQFPJ010000001.1, from coordinate 643,171 downwards.
TGTTCGGAGCCTACATTCTGGGCCTTGCGTTTGCATTCGGCTGGACGCCCTGTATCGGACCGCAATTGGGGGCTATTCTGTCGCTGGCCGCGTCTGAGGCTTCGGTGGCCCGGGGAACATTCCTGCTGGGTATATACGCCGCAGGGCTTGGAATTCCGTTCCTTCTGGCCGCTATGTTCCTGAACCGGTCAATGTCGGTCATGAACCGCATCAAGCCCTATATGGGTACGATTGAAAAGGCGATGGGCGGGCTTCTTCTGTTTGTCGGTATCATGTTGATAACCGGCCTTTTCACCGAGTTCAGTTGGTGGCTGCTGGAAACCTTTCCTGCGCTGGCGACGCTGGGCTGATTTTCCGATCCATCTTACCTTGGCCGTAATGCTGCGCTAACCTGCGTCGCAGAAGGTACGAGCATGAGCAGTCAGAAAAACCAGTCGCAGGTGCGCAAGCGCCGGGTGTTCTACATTCCGGGATACGATCCCATTCACCCGCGCCGATATCGCGAGCTTTATCGGAAGGAAGGGCGCGCACAGGGCGAAATTTCCGGCTATGACATTTCGTTGTCGGCCCGAACGAATGACGGTCCATATGGCTGGCATGTTTCCTCATGTCAGGACGGGCTTGCGGTCGATACCGATTTTGAAGTTCTGGTTTGGTCAGACATTGTCCGCGACAGCATGGATACCTCGATAGCCGCGACTTATCTTCAATTGGCGCGGACGGTCTGGATCTACCTGTCCACGGGGGCAATTTGGCGCCTGATGCGCTTGCGCAAAGGCCCGGTAATTGCAGCGCTTTACCCGGTGGGCATGTTGCTGGCGCAATTGATGGCGGCTTTTGGCGTGGTCTGGGCTGGTTTTACCTTGCTGGGTTGGCCCGGTCTGGCAGCGGGGCTTTTGGTGGCGCTTGTATTGCTGCGCTGGTTTCGAAAAATCGATAATCGGCTGTTGGCCTATTACCTGATGCATGACTACGCCTACTCCTCGCGCGAATGGGGCGGTGTGTCGCCGGAAATGCAATCTCGAATGCGCCAGTTTGTTGAACTGATCGGGCAAGCTATGGAAACAGAAGTGGACGAGGTTCTGGTGGTCGGGCACAGCTCGGGCGCGCATCTGGGCGTATCGGTTCTGGCCGACCTATTGCGGTCAGAACCCGTGTCCGAAGACGGACCTGTGTTATCCTTTCTGACATTGGGGCAGGTGGTCCCTATGGTGTCCTTTCTGCCCGATGCCCATCAGTTGCGCAGTGATCTACAATTCATGTCGTCCAGGACAGACCTGACTTGGATCGATGTCTCGGCCCCGGGCGACGGCTGCGCATTTGCCTTGTGCGATCCTGTGTGCGTCAGCGGCGTCGCCGGATCTGATAAGCGCTGGCCTCTGGTTCTGTCTGCTGCGTTCACGCAAACCCTTTCAGCAGACCGTTGGAAGGCATTACGCTGGCGGTTTTTTCGACTGCATTTTCAATATCTCTGCGCCTTCGACCAGCCCGGCGATTATGACTATTTCCGCATCACTGCCGGGCCACTGACATTGGGGGAACGGTTTCGCAACCGGGCACCATCGCGTTCGCGGATCGAAGAGGCGGTGTCAGGTTACACGTCGGTGCACTCGTGACCCCGCCAAAACCCGTCTCTCGTCCCGACAAGGTGTCTTTGTGGCGCTATCTGAAGCTCTTTCGTCAGGATATCCTCTCGGCACAACCGCAACGCTTGTATCGGGCCTGGATGGCCGAGTTCAGGACGCCGTTCTTTCGGTCTTACATGATCAATCAGCCTGAACTCATTGATTTGGTGCTGAAACAACGCCCCGACGATTCTCCGAAATCCGGCCGGATCAGCGAGGGATTGCGCCCGCTGCTGGGCGACTCCGTTTTCCTGACCAATGGCGAAACCTGGAAACGCCAACGCCGCATCATTGATCCGGCGTTTGAGGGGGGGCGGTTGAAGGATACGTTTCCGGCCATGTATGCAGCGGCGCAGGCCAGTGTTGACCGACTGCGAACGCGCGTCGGCCAGGACATCGAATGCGAAGAAGTCACCAGCCACGTTGCCGCAGATGTTATCTTTCGTACTTTGTTCTCGGTTCCGATCGAACACACCGTGGCGACACAGGTGTTTGACAAGTTTCGCACCTATCAGCGGGAACAACCGCTGCTAAACCTTGCGGCCTTTGTACCTGTCCCTAGCTGGGTGCCCCGGTTTCATTCCCGCAAGACCCGAAGGACAGCGCGGGAAATCAGGGACCTGATTGCGCGCCTCACGGACGAGCGGGCGGAGGCAATAGCCCTGGGGAAAGCACCCGATGACCTTGCAACAAAGATCATGACCACGCCAGACCCGGAAACAGGGCGTTGTTTCGGGACGCAGGAGATGATCGACCAGGTGGCCATCTTCTTTCTGGCCGGGCACGAAACCAGCGCCTCGGCACTGGCCTGGGCACTTTATCTGATGGCGCTGTATCCGGAATGGCAGGATAAGGTCGCGGCAGAGGCGACGGCATTGGACGATCCTTCATTTGCCGCCGTTTCAGGCTTGAAGCTCAGTCGCAGTGTGTTTCGCGAGACCCTGCGCCTTTATCCACCCGTGCCCATGATGGTGCGAGAAGCCACCTGTCCCGAGCGTTTCAGAGATCGGGATGTCCCGCAGGGATCGCAAATTGTTATCAGCCCGTGGCATTTGCACCGTCATGAGCGCCTGTGGGAAAACCCGGATGCCTTTGATCCAGCGCGGTGGGAGACGGAAAACGGCAAGACCTGCCAGCGGAACGCCTTCATTCCCTTCTCCGCCGGATCGCGGGTTTGTACCGGGGCAGGGTTTGCGATGATTGAAGGGCCGCTGATCCTGTCGATGCTAATAAAGCACTATCGGTTTGAGCCAGTGACCGGACGCGATCCTGTTCCGGTCGCGCATCTGACGGTTCGCTCGAAAGACGGGATATGGCTGCGGCTGGTTGAGCGCTAACAAACTACCATCGGTCAACGCCTTGTTGTATGCGATGGAAAACACGGAATCATTATTGAACGGGAAACAGATATGTCCAAAGCAGAACAGCGCGCGCAAATGTCCGACGGTGCAGGTTTCATCGCGGCACTGGATCAAAGCGGCGGTTCTACACCCAAGGCGCTGGCGCTTTATGGTGTTGAAGCCTCGGACTACACCTCGGAAGAAGAGATGTTCGGAGAAATCCAGAAGATGCGCGCACGCATCATTCTGGCAGACGACTTCACCAAAGCTAAGGTGATTGGCGCTATCCTGTTCGAACGCACCCTGAACGAGGAAATCGAAGGCCGCAAAGTCGCCGATTTTCTGTGGTCGGCCAAGGGCATCGTTCCATTTCTGAAAATCGACAAGGGACTGGAGGATCAGGCCAACGGCGTTCAGATGATGAAACCGATCCCCGGTCTGGCAGAAACGCTGGCCAAGGCTGATGGTGTCTTTGGAACAAAAGAACGCTCGGTCATTCACGAGGCCAACGCAGAAGGTATTGCCGCTGTTGTGGCTCAACAGTTTGACGTCGCACGCGAGGTGATCAGCGCGGGTATGGTCCCGATTGTCGAACCCGAGGTGAACATCCATTCGGAAACCAAGGCCGAGGCTGAGAGCATCCTGAAAGCCGAGATCCTCAAGAATCTGGACCAGTTGGCCGAGGGCCAAGACGTCATGCTAAAGCTGACGATCCCAAGCGAAGCCAATCTGTATGACGAAGTGGCAGATCACCCGCGCGTTCTGCGGGTTGTGGCCCTGTCAGGCGGCTATTCCACAAAACAGGCCTGCGACCTGTTGAACCAGAATGGAAAGATGATCGCTTCCTTCTCGCGCGCGCTGACCGAAGGTCTCTCAAAACAGCAGTCCGATGCCGAGTTCAACGCGGCCCTGGGCGGCAATATCGACAAGATCTATCAAGCTTCGGTCTGACTCGTATCTAATTCGGCTTCTTGAAATCGCGGCGCATTTGCGCCGCTTTTTCACGCATGATGCAGCCTTCGGCGTGATCATTGACCAATCCCATAGCCTGCATGAACGCGAAAACGGTGGTGGGCCCCACGAACTTCCATCCGCGCTTCTTCAGGTCTTTCGACATTGCGACCGATTCCGGTGAAGTTGACGCTGTTTGCGGCGGTGGGGGAGTTTCAGCCTCATACCGCCAGACATATGCGGCCAGAGAACCCTCAACCTTGATCAGTTCCTGTGCGCGGCGGGCGTTGTTGATGACAGCCTCGATTTTGCCGCGGTGCCGGATGATGCCCGCATTCTGCAAAAGGCGTTCAACGTCTGCTTCAGTAAACTCTGCAATCCTGTTGAAATCAAAGCCGCAAAACGCTTCCCGAAAATTTTCGCGCTTTGACAGGATGGTGCGCCAACTCAGTCCTGACTGAAAGCTCTCAAGGCACAATTTTTCGAATAGACGCTGGTCGTCTGAGACCGGATAGCCCCATTCCTGATCATGATACTCAAAGAACTCCGGCGCGGCCTGACACCAGGCGCAGCGCGGTTGACCGTCAGGCCCGGTGGTCGTTTTGCTCATGTCTGTACCTATTTTGTTCCAAATCAAGGTACACTTGCCTGCCAGACCTTTACAAGCCTCAATCCCGGTTGCGATACCAGTTCAGAACAAAGACTCGAATGGCGGAAGCCAAACCTGTTTCAGGATCGCGGGCCGCATCAATTTCCGCCGCCAAGGAATTGATCGGCTTATCTTTTTCCTGTGCGATGTCACGGAACGCGCGCCAGAATTCGTCTTCCAAAGAAACCGAAGTGCGGTGTCCCTGAAGGGTCAGCGAGCGTTTGACCGGGCGGCCACTCATTCCTTCAGCTCGTGATTGTCGAGGTCACGCTTCTGTTTGTCTTGTCGAAGCCTGACAACCTCTTTCTCGGCCTTGGTCTGTCCAAAAGCCACAGCGTTTTGATCTGCGCGGGCCTTCTTTTCAGCCCGCGCTTTCTGTTTTCGATACCGGTTCAAATTTACCGGTTTACCCATCAGTCTTTCGGGCCAATCATCTGTTCAGGGCGTACCACTGCGTCGAAAGTGGCCTCATCCACAAAGCCAAGTGCGATGGCTTCTTCCTTGAGGGTGGTACCGTTCTTGTGGGCAGTCTTGGCAACGGTCGTGGCATTGTCATAACCGATGGTCGGCGCAAGCGCAGTGACCAGCATCAGCGATTCCGTCATCAGCTTTTCGATGCGCGACTCGTTGGCCTTGATGCCCAGCAGCATCCGTTCGGTAAAGCTGTCAGCGGCGTCGCCGAGCAATTGAATGGATTGCAACAGATTGTAGGACATCATCGGGTTGTAGACGTTCAACTCGAAATGACCCTGGCTGCCAGCGAACTTGATTGCGGCGTCGTTACCCATGACATGGGCGGCCACCTGCGTCAGCGCCTCGGCCTGGGTCGGGTTTACCTTGCCCGGCATGATCGACGAACCCGGTTCGTTTTCCGGCAGGATCAGTTCGCCCAGCCCCGACCGGGGACCCGAGCCCAGAAAGCGGATGTCGTTGGCGATCTTGTAGCAACTACCGGCAATCGTGGCCAAAGCCCCCGACAGGAACACCATCGCGTCATGCGCGGCCAGTGCTTCGAACTTGTTGGGTGCCGTGACAAAGGGCAGGCCGGTGATTTCGGCCATGTTTGCGGCAACCGCCTGGTCCCAACCGTGCTGTGTGTTCAGACCGGTACCAACAGCGGTACCACCTTGCGCCAATTCATAAATGCCGGGCATTGCGGCATGCACACGGGAAATTCCCTGGCGAATCTGATGAGCGTACCCGCCAAACTCCTGCCCCAGGGTCAGGGGCGTCGCATCCTGCGTATGCGTGCGTCCGATCTTGATGATGTCCTTGAATTCCTCGGCCTTCTGCTCGAGCCCGGAAGCCAGCTTTTCAAGACCCGGCAGCAGGACGTCGCGAACGCTCATTGCTGTTGCGATGTGCATCGCAGTGGGGAAGGTATCGTTGGATGACTGCCCCATGTTGCAGTGATCGTTCGGATGTACGGGCTCTTTCGAACCGATAACGCCACCCAGAATCTCGATGGCGCGGTTCGCGATGACCTCGTTCGAGTTCATGTTCGACTGGGTGCCGGATCCGGTTTGCCAAACGACCAGAGGGAAGTTGTCATCAAACCTGCCCTCGATCACTTCTCCGGCCGCCTGAATGACCGCGTCCGCAATTTTCGCATCCAGCTTACCGGTGGCTTTGTTCTGCATCGCGCAAGCTTTTTTGATCACACCCAGCGCGCGAACGATGGCAACCGGCTGCTTTTCCCACCCGATCGGGAAGTTCATGATCGAACGCTGTGTCTGAGCGCCCCAATACTTGTCAGCGGGCACTTCCAACGGGCCAAAACTGTCGGATTCGGTGCGGGTCTGAGACATCTGTCACTCCGTCATGTATGCAATTGTATGCCGTTTAGCGCCAAGCGGGTTGCAACGCAATCGGCCAGTTGCGCGCACCTTAAACTCAAGGGTGACAAAGGTATAGGCAGAGAGCAGCGACAATTTTGTTGTCGGCGGGCGCATCCGTCCCATTGTGCCCGCGCCATGCTGAGCTACAATATAAGCATTATTGCGATGGAGGATCTGATGCACGTTTTCCGCACGACATTTTCCCCGACACTTGTCGCAATAGTGATGTGTGCTTTTGCGTGGGTGCTTGTTTCCAGCCATCCGGCGCAGGCGTCCAGCATCGCGCCGTTTTTGGGTGATTATACTGGGTCAGCCAATCTCGTGGACGAAGACGGGAGCGAGACGCCCAGAGACATGAGCGTTTCAATTCACGAAACCGACAACGGCTTCAATGTGAGTTGGACGACGACCACCTACAAGGCTGACGGGCGGATCAAGGAACAGAAATTCTCGATCGACTTTCAACCGTCGGACCGGCCAGACGTGTTTTCTGCTGCGATGAAACGCAACGTGTTTGGGCACGAGGTTCCCCTGGACCCCATGAAAGGAGAGCCATTTGTCTGGGGGCGTATTGATGGTGAAACGCTGACCGTGTTTTCCCTATTTATCTCGGAAACCGGTGGGTACGAATTGCAGCAGTTTGACCGAACCCTGGCCGAAGGCGGTTTGAACCTGTCGTTTTCGCGGTTTCGCGATGGGGTTAAATCCCGTTCGGTGGAAACGTTTCTGAAAAAAGAATAACCCCGCCCAAGGCGGGGTCTGTTGCACGCAGAAGCTTGGTTATTTCCGGAAACTGTCCAGGGAAACCACATCCGCGTCATGCGGCTCATCCGGTTCTTCGACCTCGATGATTTCTTCGATATCTTCGTCCGCTTCTTCCTCGTCTTCCGGACTTTCGAAACGCAGCCCGAATTCCACAGACGGATCAACAAAAGTCTTGATGGCCGTGTACGGAATATAAAGCGGTTCAGGCGCATCACCAAAATTCAGAGTGATGGAAAACCCTGCATCGCCCACTTCAAGGTTTTCGAACCAATGCTGCATGACGATCGTCATTTCCTGCGGGTAGCGTTGACGCAACCAGTCGGCCAGTTCAACACCATCATGCCGGGTATCGAAGGTGATGAAAAAGTGGTGCGCGCCTGGCAGTCCATGTTCCGATACGCCGGTCAAAACCGTTTTGATCAGACCGCGCATGGCGGTGTGCATCAGGTTTCCATAGTCGATGTCTTGCGACATGTGTCATCCTCAAAAGTGGTAGCGTCTAGCATAGGGGATTTCAAAGGAAACGAAAGGCCGCGTTCCACCTGATTGTTCATAGGAGGTTCAGTAAGATTCCGGCGCAGGCCATCAGACCCAAAGTCGGAACCATCCATATTTTTAGGCGGAAAATCAACACTCCGGCAGCTAACGTCAGTATCAAAGCGGCGACGTCCAAAGTCGAAATATCGGGTACGGGAATTGATACAGGACCCAGAGTTCTTTCCGGAACTTGTCCAAATAGAACATTGAGGGCGAACCACAAGGATAGGTTGAGAATCACCCCTACAACCGCAGCGGTAATCCCGTGCAGAGCCGCAGACAGGCGCGGGCGGGCCGCCAGTTGATCCAGGAACGGCGCGGCAAGAAAAATCCACAGAAAGCAGGGAACAAACGTGGCCCAAAGGGCCACGGCACCCGCCGCGATAGCCATGGATGCGCCCCCAGACAACTGACCCGTCAACATGGCCACGAATTGAGTCACCAAAATCAATGGGCCCGGTGTCGTTTCAGCCAGCCCAAGCGCATCGATCATCTGATCCGTGCTGATCCATTGATATGTGTCGACGACTGTTTGCGTCATGTATGCCAGAACGGCATAGGCACCACCAAAAGTCACAACTGCGAGGCGCGCAAAGAACCACCCCAGATCGCTGAGAAGTTGCTGCCCCGTCAGGGTCAGAACTGCCAAGGGCCCAAGCCAGAGGGCCAGCCAAATCACCGCAGTTCTGATCGGACGGAACATGGTCAGGGCAGCTGGCGCGGGTGTCAAAGGGTGCTGACCTTTGAAGGTCGCGAAGCCCCAGAGAGCGGCTGCAAATATGATAAGTGGAAACGGCAGGTTAAGTGCGAAAATTGCCAGAAAGCCCAGCAATGCAAGGATGCGATGTTCGGCATCGGACAGAGCCTTTCGCGACAGGTTACGCAAAGCCTGCAGGACGATGACGATTACAGTCGCCTTGATGCCCACAAACCCGGCCTGTACAACCTGAAGTTCTCCAAAGGCGACATAAAGACCAACCAGAACCGCAATGATGATGGCGCCAGGTATGACGAAAAGGCCACCCGCGATCAATCCGCCAAGCACACCGCGCAGGCGCCAGCCGGCATAGGTTGCAAGCTGCATCGCCTCGGGCCCCGGTAGCAACATGCATAAGGACAAAGCGCGCAAATAGCTTTGTTCGTCCAGCCATGGTCTGCGTTCGACCAGTTCCTGATGCATAAGTGAAATCTGTGCTGCGGGACCACCAAACGACAGCAGCCCAATCCGGCCGAAAACCCGGATCAAATTGGAATAGTCGGGTGTCATTATTTTTGCTCGCCGGGCCAGTTATGGCCTTCTTCATACCCGTCCCGGGCCCAGCGGTACAGCGCATCATACAGTGCAAGGCCAGCCGACAGGTTCTCATGATCATCCCGGTATTGGCGGGACAGGCCAACGGAAAGAGCGAGCAGACCGGCCGCCTCGGGTGCGAGACAGTGACGATCTGTGTCCGCCGCCCGGACAACAGTCGCCATCCGGTCAAGCGCGGACGTGTGAAGGTCGAACTTGTCCAGCATTGTGTCAAAGGTGCATTTGTCCCCGTCATGGCCCCAGACCGTGTTTTCAATATCAAATGGGGTGGCACTGAATATTCTGGCCGCTTCCTTCACTTCCGACGGCGCGACAAACAGAAAACGCGCGTTGGGGTCGACAAAACGCCGGATCAGCCAAGGGCATGCGATGCGGTCTATTTTGGGCCTGTGTCGGGTCACCCAAAGCGTCCGATTGTCAACCAGGGGCGGAATAGCGGAGTAGGGGACGCTTGGCGCCCCCGGCGTATCGCGCCAAGCCTGTATACCGCCCTCCAGAAACTCGGCCTGTTGTCCTTCGCTGCGCAGCCACGAAACTACGCCCTGGCTCAGCTTTTTGCCTTTTTGGCAAATGATTACACTGGAGCGCCCATCGATCGTCGCCATAAGGCCCTGCATGTCTGACGCGGAATGCCGTACTGAACCCGGAATCAGGACCGGATCCGCTGCAAAGTCTTCCTCGAGGCAGATATCCACCAAAACCGGCGCTGTCGGTGTTCCGATCAGTCGCAGCAGTTGTTTGGAGGTGATGGAATTTGGCGCAGCCATGGCATGTCTCCTGTCGCGTTCGGATACATGCGAAACTTGGGCTGACGCCTCACGGGGCGTTCGCAATGTTACCCCATACCCTTTGCTAACGTGGAACGGCTTTCATGGTCAAGGTCGCAGGTTTTGATCAGGCCCAGTCCAGTCGTTGTCCGGTCATGCAGACGGGCAGGGTATCTTCGGGAAACTGTCCAAGCTGTTCAAAAAAAGAAATAAAGTCGAACTGATTATAAGCCTCGACCATGTACCCGTCTTTGATACGCGCGATGACGCTGCCGCTTGCCTGTAGTGGTGCGCCATTGTCGGCGCGGGTCGTCTGTAGATGGACAATGGCAGAAACCCAATCACCGTCTTCGATTATCTTCGGCAGGTCGACTTTTATGTCGCCAAGGATATGCCGGAATGCGGTCACCAGATCACGGAAATCGTCAGCGCCGACCTGCATTTCCGGGATCAACCCCTCGGCCAGCGTGTCGGGGGCAAAGAACTGTCCGATGGCTTCTGTGTTGCCGTTTTCCCAAACCTCTGAATACCACTGCCTGAGCAATTCGGAATGTGACATCGCCGCTCTCCCTTCTGATGGAAGTGACGATGGCAAAAAGGAATGAACAATCCCTGAACAAGAGAGTGTTTCTGACCGGACAAATTGCATTGAAATGCAGGTTTCTGTTGCCAGGTACCTGCGAACCCCGCCTTACGCTGCTAGGCGCAAGGACTTAAGTTTCGGTCTTGCTACTGCTTACGCAGCAACTGCAACCGGAGCACGATTGTCGTTTGCAATTGTACTATTTTCGCCGATAACGGTGGCAGACAGCCGAGACAAAGCTAACCCCTTTAGACGTTCGTCGATCCTGTTTCGGCCCCATGTTCCCCAAACGAAGGATATTGGTGGAGCCGCCGGGTACCGCCCCCGGGTCCGATCCGCTTATTACGAGCGCGTTTATGTCCATAGTCCCGAAGGACCCTTCATATATAAGTGACGTTCCGATTGGATGCAAACCCAGAATTTGACAGATGTAATTGTTTCTTTTCAGAATATTAAACTGATTTGTTCAAGTTTGCCAGGATCAGCCAGATTGCCAACGCCAGTTCGATTCCGCCGAAAACCATCGCCTTGGCCAACGGAGGGTTGTCCAGCGCAATCGATACGAACCGGCCCAATGCCGCGCCGGCATAGACCACGCCAAGCATCGTGTAGGCCATTGGGCTACTGAACCACAAGACGGCAAGACCGGTGACTACGAACAATCCGCCAACTGAAGCGCGCATCTCGCTCAGGCCCATGGTGCTGTTTGTTGGGGCTAAATCCAGTGAAGCCGCAGTCCAGGCTGGAGCCAGAAAGCCGAAAAGGCCAAAGCCGATTGTCAGTATTGCGGCAAGCATATTCAGGGTCGGGGTCATTCCGGTCTCATGTCGTTTTTGTTGAAAGGGAGAGTAATGCGCATCTTCGCAAAGGAAAGAACCTAAATTGCCGACCACAGGCCCAGTATCCCCACAAAGATAAGGCTAAGTGCCCAGATGAGTTCAAGGTTGAACCAACTTCGTGACAGGAATTGCAGACCCAACCAGCGATAGACGGCATAGGCCAGAATGCCTCCGCCCAAAACCATCGCTGCTGTGTGAAGCGCGGCAACGGCCAGCACCAGAAGACCGTTGGTCGTCATGATCTCGGAAACCGCACGATGCCCGGCGTCCAGCTCATCCAGATTGCATAGTCCCAGATAGATTGGAACCAACATCAGCGCGGCGCCATGGGCCAGAGCGACAAGAAATGACCACAATGCCAGCTTTCCCGGAGCAACCCGGGACAGGGCGCGGGGGTGGCGACGGACAATCGCGATGTAAAGGCCCATGGCGATAACGATCAGGGCTGCGCCGATCCTAATTTCGCGCTGGTAATCCACCAAAACCGCCATCAGCGCGAACGGCAGCAAGACCCCGAGCATGGCCAGAAAGTGCCCCCCAGCCAAGGCAGTCAGCGCCCGCCAAAGGGCCGATTGCTTCTGCTCCATCAATGCCGCTGAAACGGCCAGCGGCCAGCCCATGCCGGGGTTCAGGCCGTGATATGCACCGCTAAGCACAACGGCCAGCCACAGGCCGGCCGTTGATGTCATCAGGAACTCCAAATCAGACGGACGGGTAGCAGAAACTGTCCGTCGAACAGTCGCCGCCTTCTAGCCGGATCTGGTGGCTGCGATAGCCCTTGGGGAAGTCGACCCAGAACTTCGGGTCCAGTGTCAGGCCGCCATTGTCACCGACATCGGCCTTGACCATGGCTGCGCCGCGTTCGCCCGGATAGAACTGATCATCCCAGGTGGAGTACAGCGAGTTGGTCCAGTAGACGCGTTTGCCATCCCGGCTGATCTCAACCATCTGCGGTCCGTAACCAAAATCATTGCCGTTGGGATGCTTGGTCTTTTTGACGATCCCGCCGATCTCGACCTTGCCGGCCAGGGTCGGGTTCATCGGGTCCGACACATCGTATTGATGCATCTCACCGGTGCCCCAACAGGCGACGTAGAGGTACTTGTCGTCCAGACTCAGATCGATATCCGTGACCAGAGGCGGAACGGCCGAGAACCCCTTGAGAAGATCGGGAAGATCATCGGGATCAGCGGGTTGCGGATCGATTGTGATGGTCTTCTTGGCTTCGAATGTCCCGTCATCGTTGCGCCACCAGGTGAAAATAGCCCCCTGTAAATTCGTGGTATCGACCACAACCCCACAGAAGCCGTGTTGTTTGACCGGATCATGCGCCGGGCGGATTTCCAACGCCATCTGATGGTTTTCACCCAGATCGATGGTTTGGATATTCGTGCGGCTGCGCAGGTTCCAGAAATGGATGCGGTGGCCGTACTTGTTCGACAGCAGATCCTCGGCCACGATCCCGTTTTCAAACTGCGGCGGCAGCGCCCATTCGGAACTGACCATGTAATCGCGCGGCAGGTTCCACCAGAAGTCATAGTGTTTGTCCTGAACCCCGCGTTCGATTTCATATCGGCCTATGATCTCGAAGCTTTCGCAATCCATGATGAAGATACCCGGCGGGCCGTCTGTGCCGTCTTTGCCACCGCCACCCAATGTGCTGACGTAGATGCCTTCGGGGCCGCAGTGAATGGTATGAGGCCGGGAATATCCAGTCTTGGCAAAAACTTCCTCGGGTTCGATGATCTTGTGAATCTTCGCTTCCAGCGGGTTTTTGACATCGATGATGTAAATGCGGCTGGACCGTATGCCGGGAATGATCAGATAGCGGCGTTCTAGAAATGCATGGCCGCTGAGCGGCGACAGCGATGATGAGCAGGCGTTCCAGCCGAAATGGTGAAACTCGTCACCCTTTTCGGGCATGATCACCTCATGAACGATTTTTCCGTAATCCGCCGAAGTCGGATCGACGTTAACGACAGCCAGACCATCCGGTTGCGAAAAGTCGGGGCTGAGCATCAGCGTGAAGGCCAGAGTTTCCGTTGGGCCCTCCATCGCCAGCTTGGCGGATGGGTAAAAGGTTGGGTCCGGTCTTTGGTTCATAACGTCCTCCCGTAAGTAATTGTAATTCAATTTGCATTGAGAGATCCGGTCTTCATGCCGGCTGTCATGCTGCCTGCCCGAGTGTCGTTTTCGTCTGCCTCCTCCGTCAAGCTTTATCTGATGCGAAATCAGGCTGGGTTGCGTCGGCGTTCAGCCACGTCATGGGCCAGTTGCCTCGTGTAGGTTTCCAGTTCGACGAGCGTGCGGTCCACCGCCACCGCATCCCGCGCCTCAATCGAATCGGCGATCCGGTTGTGCAGCGCAATGATCTCTTCCCGGGAGCGGGCGGAGAAGGTGATCATGTTCATCAGCGGCTGCATCGCTTCGACCGCACCCGCCAGCTGGTAGGACAAAACCGGATTGCCTGCGGCGTCGACCAAAGCGCGATGAAAGGCAACATCCGAGGCACAAAAAGCTTCATCCGTCAGCCCGGGTTGTGACTGACGATAGATTTCGGCCCGCATTGTGGCCAGGTGATCCGGGGTGTGACGCTCTGCCGAAAGGGCGGCACAGGCCCGCTCGAGCGCGTAACGGGCTTCGCAGGCGGTGTCGAAGCTGACAGCATTCATTGACAGCAACAGGGTCGAGGTGGTGACTTGCTGCGAATAGGCGTCCTCAAAGCTCAGTTTGTTGACAAAAGCACCACCTGAAGCGCCACGCTGGGTTCGGATAAGCGATTGCGCGGCGAGCCTTTTGAGCGCCTCGCGCACGGTCGGCCGTGAGACCTCAAACTGTTCCGACAACTCGGCCTCGGACGGCAGGCGCGCATCGACAATCAACTCACCCGAGACAATGGCGTCGCGAATGGCCTGAGCGATCTGTGCCGACAAGTCAGCCGGTTTTTTGGGATCAACTTTCATGTCCGACACGCCAAAACTCAGTTTTTATTTGTCTGACATTTAAAAGTCTGACATTTGAAATGCAAGGACTGAGTCGGGAGGAGCGAGTGAGTCGCGCAGTTTTACGCAGCGGTCTTTGGCTGAGTTTCTACATCACGATCCTCTGGGCGTGGTGGATGATGTTCTCAATGAGCCGCGACATGGACCTCGATCTGATCGGGCGTCCGGGTCCGATGGGCGAGGCGATGCGCGTGATGGACCCGCGCATGGACATGTACATGCCCATGGCGGAGTTTGGTCCTCTGTTCTGGATGTGGGCTATCATGATGGCGGCCATGATGTTGCCGACTTTGGTTCCGACGCTGCGCAGTTACGATGATCTTATCCACAGCGCCAATGGAACGCGTGCCGGTTGGGTCGGCGTTTTGGCTGGGTATTTTCTGGTTTGGGTTGGATTTGCCGCCTTTATCGCCGCGGTTCAGCTTTCGCTGCTTTTTGGCGGCATTATCGACATGCTCGGTATCGCCAAATCCGGCTATTTCGCCGCTGGACTTATGATCGTTGTGGGCGCTTTTCAGTTCAGTCGCGCCAAAGAGGTGTGTCATGGTGTGTGTCACGCCCCGATGACGTACTTCCTTGGCCACTGGAAGACCGGTTTCCTGGGTGGCTTGCGGATGGGGCTTGGGCTGGGCGCATTTTGTGTTGGCTGTTGCTGGGGCTTCATGGCGCTGGGGTTTGTGGGCGGTGTCATGAGCCTGTTGTGGATGGGTCTGGCGACCCTGTTCATGGTTTTGGAAAAACTACCCCAGATCGGTCACGCGGTCACACGACCGCTGGGGTTCGCATTGATCACGGGTGGCCTTCTTCTGCTCGTGTATCCTATTATTTACGGAGGGTAAGCTTATGGCTAAAAACAGAAAAAAGGATTCCGACAAGCTTCCGATCAGCCAGCGGATCGACAGTCGCATGCCGAACCCCAAACGCCGCGAGATGAGCCCGACGGACTGGTCCATCAAGGGTGAGCTGATCCTGAATTGCTCCTGCGATGTGTTTTGCCCCTGCGTGGTTTCGCTGGGCGCGCATCCCCCGACCGAGGGACACTGCCACGCCTGGATGGGTATCATCATTGATGAGGGGCACTATGAAGGTGAGGACCTGTCGGGCCTGAACGTGGGATTGCTGGTCGATATTCCCGGCCGTATGGGGGAAGGCCAGTGGAAAGTGGCCGCGTATGTGGACGAACGCGCCAGCGGCAAGGCGTATAATGGCTTGCTTCAGATATTCAGCGGGCAGGCCGGCGGAACGACCGGGCTTTTTACAATGCTGGTCAGTGAAATCATCGGGGCCGAGCGTGCTCCGGTCGAGATTGAGCGGGACGGTACCAAACGTCGCATAATGATCGGCCGGAAGATTCAGGGTGAAATTGAAATGCTGGCAGGCAAAGACCCCGAGCATCCGGTGATGGTCTCCAACTCGAAGTATTGGATGGGACCGGACATCATTGTCGCGAAGGGAAACAAATCAAAGGTTCGCGATTATGGCCGGGTCTGGGATTTTGGTGGCAAGTCCGCTGAAATCTGCCCCATCGACTGGCATGGGCCCAAATGATGATTACAGGTGCCTATGCGCGTCAAATGGCCAGATACAATAACTGGCAGAACAGCCAGTTAAAAGGATTCCTGCAAGCGCTGCCACAAGAAGAACTGACGCGTGAGCGTGGTGCGTTCTTTGGCTCGATCATGGGAACGGCCAACCATCTTTTGTGGGGTGACTGGATCTGGATTTCGCGCTTTGACAAGGGAACGGGACCGGGTGGCGGGATCCCGGAAAGCACTTCTGTCTGCGCTGGTCTGTCCGATTGGCTACCGCTTCGTGAGACTGTTGATGTCCGTATTGCCAAATGGGCCGACGAGTTGGGTGACGACGTCTTGACCGGAGACTTTACCTGGTTTTCAGCCGCAAAAGAAGCTGATGTTACAAAGCCTTACGCGCAATGCGTCATCCACATGTTCAATCACCAGACCCATCATCGGGGACAGTTGCACAAGATGTTGACGGAAGCCGGCTCATCCGCGCCGGTCAGTGATCTGGTTTTTCTGCCGGAGGGTGCCTGAATGGCCCTGATTTCACCGTCACGCCGACTGCGCCGAACACCTTTTTCCGAAGGCGTCGAGGAAGCGGGTGTCAAAGCGTACACGGTTTACAACAGGATGTTGTTGCCGACGGTGTTCGAGTCGCTTGAAGCGGATTGTCGCCATCTCAAGACCCACGTTCAGGTTTGGGATGTTTCTTGCGAGCGTCAGATCGAGGTTCGCGGTTCTGATGCGGCGCGCCTGCTGCAGATGCTCACCCCGCGTGATCTGAGCAGAATGGTGACCGGTCAGTGCTACTATGTTCCGATCGTGAACCAAGCCGGAGGTATGCTGAACGACCCCGTCGCGCTGAAATTGTCCGAAGACCGCTTTTGGATCTCGATAGCGGACAGTGACTTGTTGTTCTGGGTCAATGGCTTGGCGAATGGGCTTGCACTGGATGTTCAGGTTTGGGAACCGGATGTCTCGCCTCTGGCGATTCAAGGCCCAAAATCTGATGAGTTGATGGCGCGTGTTATCGGCGATGGGATCCGCGACATCCGGTTTTTCCGGTTCGGCCTGTTCCAGTTTCAAGGGCGCGATCTTGTTATCGCGCGGTCCGGATATTCGAAACAGGGCGGGTTCGAGGTTTATGTAGACGGCAGTGATATCGGTATGCCGCTATGGAACGCCCTTTTCCAAGCCGGGGAAGATCTGCATGTGCGCGCCGGTTGCCCAAACCTGATTGAACGCATCGAAGGCGGGCTTTTGTCTTATGGTAACGACATGACCCACGAAAACACCCCGCATGAATGCGGGTTGGGCAAGTTCTGCAATACGGACGTCGTGACGGAATGTGTGGGTCGGGACGCTCTGGTGACGGCCTCCGAGAAGGGTCCCAAACAGCAGATCCGGCCGGTCGCGATTGACGGCGATCCAGTACCCCCGTGCGACCGGGCCTGGCCAGCCTTCAGCGAAGGGAACAGGGTCGGGCAGGTCACATCGGCCGTCTGGTCGCCGGATTTCGAAACAAATGTTGCAATCGGAATGGTACACGCCAGCCATTGGGCTGCGGGTACGGAACTGGAAATTCAAACTTCACGGGGCATGCGCAAGGCGGTTGTTCAGGCCAAATTCTGGGCCTGACGGGCAGGGGCTATGCCCTCGTCACTGCACACCACCCCGAAAAATCTTACCAGGTAAATGCGATGTCCTGGCTGTGAAAAGGAAAGGAAAGCACGATGTTCAATGCGTTGGTAATGGAGAAAGACGAAGAAAGCGGGTTGGCCAGTGCGTCGATCAAAGAACTGTCGATTGATGATCTGCCCCATGGCGAGGTTACAGTCGCCGTCGAATACTCGACCATAAATTACAAGGACGGTCTGTGCTTGTCGGCCAAAGGCGGCGGGCTGGTCCGCAGCTATCCGCATATACCCGGCATCGACTACGCAGGAACGGTCGAGACGTCTTCGGACAACAGATACAATCCGGGCGACAAAGTGGTTCTGACCGGCTGGCGCGTGGGTGAGGCCCATTGGGGCGGCTATTCGCAGAAAGCCAACGCACTGGCCGACTGGCTGGTTCCGTTGCCCGATGGGTTGGACGCGCGGCAGGCGATGGCTGTGGGAACAGCTGGTTTCACTGCCATGCTTGCGGTCATGGCGCTGGAGGACCATGGCCTGCAGCCGGGTCAGGGTCCTGTGCTGGTAACAGGCGCGGCCGGCGGCGTTGGGTCCGTGGCAACTGCGATACTGGCCAACCTGGGCTATGAAGTTGCCGCAGTAACGGGGCGCGCGGAAGCTGCCGATTATCTGAAATCTCTGGGCGCGACCACGATCGTTCCGCGCGAGGATCTGAACGAGACCACAAAACGCCCGCTGGAAAGCGAGACCTGGGCAGGCTGCATCGACGCGGTAGGCGGTGCGATGCTGGCCCGGGTTCTGGGACAGATGAAATATGGCGCATCGGTTGCCGCGGTTGGTCTGGCCGGTGGGGCGGCCCTGCCTGCGACGGTCATCCCGTTCCTGCTGCGGGGCGTCAACCTGTTGGGAATCGACAGCGTGATGCAGCCTTATGACAACAGGGTGCGTGCGTGGAAACGTACCGCGACAGACCTGCCAATGGAAAAACTGGACGCCATGGTACAGCCTGCATCCCTAAGCGATTTGCCCAAACTTGGCGCGGATATTCTTCAAGGACAGGTTCAGGGCCGTGTTGTCGTTGATGTAAACGCGTGACGCAGCCAGTGATTTTCTAACCGGCCAGCGCCAATGCTGGCCGGTTCTTTTGCCGAGGAAACACCTCAAAAATGCCGGAAACACCTCTGGTCATTGGCGCAATTCCGGCTCATCATTGCTATACATCCCATTTGCGATGGCTTAAGACCCATTCCAACAGTACCTGAAAACGGGGAGTGAGCAGCATGTCTGACGATTTTGAACTGGACACTGATGATTTGAAACGCCGCATGGACGGCGCAATGGCAAACCTGAAAACCGAATTTGCTTCCCTGCGGACTGGCCGGGCATCAGCGTCGATGCTGGAGCCGATCATGGTAGATGCCTATGGTTCGCTGACCCCGATCAACCAGGTGGGTACCGTCAACGTGCCGGAACCCCGGATGGTCACCGTGAACGTGTGGGACAAGTCCCTTGTCGGCAAAGTGGAAAAAGCCATTCGGGAAAGTGGGTTGGGCATAAATCCTCAACTGAACGGCACCATCATCATGCTGCCGATCCCCGAGTTGAACGAAGAGCGTCGTCGCGAACTGGGCAAGGTTGCAGGGCAATACGCTGAAAGCGCACGGATCTCCATTCGGAACGTGCGCCGGGATGGCATGGACCAGATCAAGAAGGCCAAGTCCGACGGCATGTCTGAAGACGACCAGAAATTCTGGGAGACCGAGGTGCAGGATTTGACCGATGAGATGATTAAATCGGTTGATACCGCACTAGAGACCAAACAGGCAGAAATTATGCAGGTCTGAGCCGGAAGAATGCCCAACGATCCCCGCACTCCTATCGCCGCCGGACCGCGCCATGTCGCCATCATTATGGATGGCAATGGTCGTTGGGCTCAAGCACGTGGCCGGCCTAGGCTGTATGGACATCACGCAGGTGCGCGGCGTGTTCGCGAGGTGGTCGAAGCTTGCCCCGGTCTTGGCGTGAAGTATCTGACCGTATTCGCCTTTTCGACAGAGAATTGGAAACGAACACAGGTTGAAGTCGCCGGACTGATGAGCCTGTTTCGCCGATACATCATCAAAGAAACGCGAACGCTGAAGGAAAACGGTATTCGCGTTCGCTTTATCGGTGACAGGGTGCGTCTGGATTCCAAGCTGACCAGACTGATGGACTCGCTTGAGGAAGAAACCCGAGACAATGACTTGGTCCATCTCACGGTTGCCCTGAACTACGGCGGGCGGGATGAAGTTGCCCGCGCTACGCAACGTCTGGCGCGCGACGTGGCAGCGGGCCGGTTGCGCCCCGAAGATGTGGATGAAGAAACGCTTCCAAGATACTTGGATACGCATGTTCTTCCGGATCCGGACCTTGTAATTCGCACCAGCGGCGAAGCGCGGATTTCGAACTTTCTTCTGTGGCAGTCAGCCTATTCCGAATATGAGTTCATCGACACGCTTTGGCCGGATTTCACAGCAGCTGAACTTGAACATTTGTGTCGGAACTTTGGCTCGCGCGAGCGCCGCTTTGGCGCAGTTCTCGCATGAGTGATGGTCGATGGTCTGACCTGACGGCCCGAATTCTGTCGGCAGCTGTTCTGGTTGCTATCGGTGCTGTGGAAGTGTGGCTTGGCGGATTGTGGTTCGAAGCATTCATCGCTGCGGCCTGCGCCATCATGACCTGGGAACTGGTTCGCATGATTGATCCGGGTCAAACCGGTCTGGCGGTTCAGTTGGGGATTTTGACCGGGGTTGCCGTTGTTCTCAGCTATCACCTGCCTGCGCTTTACACGTTGCCGTTTTTGCTGGCACCTGCGCTGGTCGGGGCAGGGCAGATCAGTCGGGCAAAAGGGCTTTATGCCGCGTTTGCCTTCTGGATCGCTGCTGCTGGCCTGGGTTTCATCTCGATCCGTGAAACCATGGGTTTTGGCTGGATGGTCTGGCTGATCGCCGTTGTCGTCGCAACAGATGTTGCAGGGTATTTTGTTGGCAAAACGTTTGGCGGCCCTAAGTTTTGGCCCAAGGTAAGCCCGAAGAAAACATGGTCCGGTACGGCCGGCGGTTGGGTTGCCGCAGCCATTGTTGGCGGTGTTGTCGCGATGCAGGCAGGCTTTGGTGTGTTGTTTGTGCTGATTACGGTGCTGGCGTCGATGGCCAGTCAGGCCGGAGATATCGTGGAAAGCGCGGTTAAACGAAAGTTTGGCGTCAAGGACAGCTCGAACCTGATACCAGGGCATGGCGGCTTTCTTGACCGGTTCGATGGAATGATGGGGGCTGCCTTGTTCGTATTGATCGCAGGGTTGTTCTACGCCCCCGGGGTTATGTAATGCGCAAGATCTCAATTTTTGGCGCGACCGGTTCCATCGGTCAAAACACCATTGACCTGATCGCCCGAAATCCCTCGTCCTACGATGTTGTTGCTCTGACGGGCGGGGCAAACATCCGACAACTGGCCGAAGATGCGCGCCGGCTCGGCGCCGATCTGGCCGTGACCGCCCATGAAAACCGGCTTGAGGATTTGCGGGACGCCCTTTCCGGCAGCGGGGTTGCGGTCGCGGCAGGCGAAAAAGCACTGGCCGAGGCTGCATCCCGCCCGGCCGACTGGGTAATGTCGGCCATTGTGGGTGCAGCCGGGTTAACTCCGGGCATCGAAGCCCTGAAACAAGGGGCGACGCTGGCCTTGGCAAACAAAGAGACGCTGGTGTGTGCTGGTTCTCTGGTTCTGGAGACTGCGCGCAAACACAACGCGCGCCTGCTGCCTGTGGACAGTGAACATTCGGCCGTGTTTCAGGCGCTGGTCGGAGAAAACATTGAGACCGTCGAACGGGTGATCATTACCGCCAGCGGCGGGGCGTTTCGTGATTGGCCCTTGTCGGACCTGGCCCTCGCGACGGTCGAGCAAGCGTCGAGTCACCCCAATTGGAACATGGGACAACGGATTACCATCGACAGCGCATCAATGTTCAATAAGGCGCTGGAGGTAATTGAAACGAAAGAATTCTTTGGAATAGACCCGGACCAGATCGAAGTTCTGATCCACCCGGAATCGATTGTACATGCACTGGTCGGGTTTAGTGACGGCGCTGTCATGGCCCATATGGGTGCACCGGATATGCGCCATGCCATTGGCTACGCTCTGCACTGGCCCGAAAGGCAGAGCCTGCCGGTCGACCGTCTGAACCTAGCACGGCTTGGGCAGCTTCGGTTTCAGGACCCTGACGAATCGCGGTACCCCGCGTTGCGGCTGGCGCGCGAGGTGATGGCCCGTGGGGGTCTTTCCGGTGCCGTCTTCAACGCGGCCAAAGAACGTGCTCTTGACAGATTTATCGCCAAGGACATCGGATTTCTTGAGATGGGCGATACCGTTGCAGCGGTTCTGGACAGATTTGATACAGAAGATGGCCTTATTGATGCCCCTATGACCCTTGATAATGTGCAAAAAACGGACCATCTGGCACGTCAATGGGTCGACGAAGCCATACTCCAACGAGCAGGATAAACCCTTGGACACTCTTTCCCTGATCCCTCAATTCGGCAGCCTGCTGTACACGATTGTTGCTTTTGTGGTTGCACTGTCCGTCATCGTCGCGGTGCACGAATACGGCCATTATATCGTTGGACGTTGGTCCGGCATTCATGCCGAGGTGTTTTCCATCGGATTCGGGCCTGTCCTGTGGAGCCGCATGGACAAGCGCGGGACAAAATGGCAGATCGCACTGTTGCCGTTCGGCGGTTACGTCAAGTTTCTGGGGGATGCCAACGCTGCTTCGGGCAAGGACGAAGCTGCGATGCACGAAATTACAGAACAAAGCCCTCAAGAAGTACGCCGTACCATGCACGGTGCACCTTTGTGGGCCCGTGCGGCGACCGTCGCGGCGGGGCCCGCGTTCAACTTCGCAATGTCCATCCTGGTTTTCGGGCTGATCTTCTGGTCTCAGGGTGTTTCACGAGAGCCACTAACGGTGGGCAAACTCCAACCATTGCCCGGTTCTGTTCAGGAGTTGCGGGAAGGCGATGAGATCATCGCAATTGCCGGTATTCCTACCCCGGATTTCGACGAGGAAATCTCGTGGACCGAGTTTACCGAGTCTCTGCCGGTTGAACCGAGCCTGGAATACACCATCATCCGGGACGGCGAGACACTGAATGTGTCCGCGCCCTGGCTGTTTCCGCCGCTGATCCAGCAGGTTACACCGCGCAGTGCTGCAATGGACATTCAACTGGCATCGGGCGACGTGATTACGTCAGTGGATGGAGACCACATTTTTGCCTTCGAGCAATTGAAAGAGCGGGTCGAAGGATCTGACGGGCGTGTGCTGTTGCTGAACGTCTGGCGGGACGGCGCCGATCTGGAATTTGCCTTAGCCCCAAGACGTACGGATGAACCTCAGCCGGACGGCGGATTCGTAACGCATTGGCGTATCGGGATCGTTGGCGGGATGATGCTGGAACCGGCTACCGTTCCGGCGGGTTTGTTGGATTCCCTGACGGGCGGTGCACGACAGACTTTGCGCGTGATCAACGGTTCTTTGTCTGGCATCTGGCATATGATTACTGGGGCGATCAGCACCTGCAACATGTCCGGTCCTATCGGTATTGCCGAGACATCCGGAGCAATGGCCAGTCAGGGCGCGCAGAGTTTTGTGTTCTTCATCGCGGTTCTGTCGACGGCCGTAGGCCTTCTGAATCTGTTCCCGATCCCGGCATTGGATGGCGGTCATCTGGTGTTCTACGCGTATGAAGCGGTCGCGGGCAAACCGCCAAGCGACGCAGTCTTGCGGATTCTGATGGGAGTAGGGATCAGTTTGATACTTGGACTGATGCTGTTTTCTGTTAGCAACGACCTGTTCTGCTGAATGTGACGCCCCGCGCACATTGATGCCGCAATCTTGCCCAAATCCATGGCTAAGATTGTTTGGTGTATTGAAAGACAGGTTTAGAGACCGATGCCAAAGACTCTGCAAAAATCCTATCAAGGGTTCAGCGTTCTGTTCATATTGAACTGGGATGTTCTTTTGTGCTTTGGCGCGACAGCTCTGGCGCTTGCAGGTGGGGCATACCTGGCAGGTATGTGATTCTCGCCCAACATGTTGATTGATTTAGACGGCCCGCTGGGCCGTTTTGTGTTTTTGCGCTTTTGACAAGACCCTTCAATCCCGTTACTCAGCATTAAAAGTCTGAAAATTCTGGGTAGTGAAAAAAATGACGGACAGGCGGGGCGTGGGCATATTCTGCGGTGTGAACAAGACTGCAAACAATATTTTGTGGCGCACACTAACGTTTCTTTTTCTTTTTAGTGCAATGAGTTTCGTGGCTGCGCCGCAGACGGCACATGCCCAGAACTTCACGATCAATTCCTTCCAGGTGGAAGGTAACCGACGCATCGAAACCTCGACGATTATCTCGCGGACCGGAATCGAACCGGGTCAAACCGTGACGGCAGGACAGTTGAATGATGCCTATCAGCGATTGCTTGACAGTGGTGTTTTTGAAACAGTCGAACTGACACCGCGCGGGTCGATATTGGTAATCGAGGTTCAGGAATACCCCACGATCAACCAGATCAGCATCGAGGGCAATCGTCGCGTTAAGGACAATGTCCTGATGGATGCGATTTCCTCGCAGCCGCGCAGGGTCTTTACGCCTCAGGTTGCCGAAGCGGACGCGGACCTGATTGCTGATATTTACTCGGCACAGGGTCGCGTTGCTGCAACTGTCATTCCGCGCATTATCCGGCGCAGCGATAACCGTGTCGACTTGGTGTTCGAAATTGCCGAAGGCACAACGATCGAAGTTGAGCGGGTCAGCTTTGTCGGCAACCGCGCATATTCCGACCGGCGCCTGCGCAGGGTTCTGGAGACCAAGCAAGCGAACATCCTGCGGACTTTCCTGCGCGGCGACACGTTTATCGCGGACCGTATCGAATTCGACAAACAGGTTATTCGCGACTTTTACCTGTCACGGGGCTATGTCGACTTTCGGGTCAACAGCGCAAATGTAGAATTCACCCGCGAACGGGATGCGTTCTTTCTGGTGATGAACATCACCGAAGGCCAGAAGTTCTCGTTTGGAAAAATCACGACTGTCAGCGAAATTCCCGGCGTAGACGCTGCCGCGTACCAGCAAGCCCTGAAAATCAAGCCGGGCGTAACGTATTCGCCTTCTCTGGTCGAAAACTCGATCGCCCGGCAGGAACGGTTGGGTCTGAAGCAGGGCGTTGATTTCCTGCGGGTAGAGCCGCGTGTTACCCGTAACGAGAGAGATCTGACGCTCAACGTCGAATTTGTTCTGACCCGCGGTCCGCGGATTTTTGTCGAACGGATCGACATTGAAGGAAACACGACGACCTTGGACCGTGTGATCCGCCGTCAGTTCGATACCGTCGAAGGTGATCCGTTCAACCCCCGCGAAATTCGCCAGAGCGCCGAGCGTATTCGTGCCCTTGGTTTCTTCGCAACGGCGGATGTGGAACCTCGTGAAGGGTCATCGCCCAGTCAGGTCATCGTTGATGTGGACGTCGAAGAACAGCCAACCGGCTCTCTCAGCCTTGGCGGTAGTTTCTCGGCCGCTGACGGATTTGGTATTGCGATCGGTCTGAACGAATCCAACTTCCTGGGACGCGGACAGAACTTGGGTCTTTCGCTTTCAACCGCGCAGGATTCGGAACAATACGTCATCAACTTTTCCGAACCCTATCTGTTGGGCCGGAAGCTGCGCTTCGATCTAGGCCTTGGTCTTTCGACAACCAATTCGAGCTTTGCAAGCTATGACACCGACACAGTCTTCTTCACCCCGCAAATCAGCTATGCGATTGGCGAACTTTCGTCGCTGAGCCTGCGTTACAGCTGGGACCGCAGTGAAATGACGCAGCAGGACAACCAGATCAACGGTGCCGTGATTGCCTCGGAAATTGCGCAAGGGGAACGCAGCAGCAGTGCCTTGGGTATTTCCTATGTGTATGACAGCCGGCTCGCCGGTCTGAATCCAAACGCTGGTGTCCTGTTTGAGGTCGGTGTGGACGCGGCCGGACTTGGGGGCGACGACAAGTTCATCAAATCGACCGCGCGCGGCATCGCCCAGACACGTGTTCTGAGCGAAGAGGTCGTCCTGCGCGCTTCACTGGAAATGGGCGCATTCCATTGGAGAGGCAACGATTTCAGCCGAACCGTGGATCGCTTTGTTCTTGGCCCAAGTACCTTCCGCGGCTTCGATCCGGCTGGTATCGGCCCGCGCGATCTGTCGAACGGTCAGGATGATGCGATTGGCGGCAACTATTACTGGGTGGCCCGCTTCGAATCTGATTTCCCGCTTGGCCTCCCCGAAGAACTGGGCCTGCGCGGTGGTGTTTTCTACGACGTCGGCAACCTCTACAACATCGACAACGTCAATACCGCAGGGGCGAATATCGTCGGTGCTGATGGCTCAATTCGCCATGTTCTGGGCGTGTCAGTTCTTTGGGATACACCGTTTGGCCCATTGCGCTTTAACTTCTCCAAAGCACTCAAAAAGGAAGACTTTGACCAGGAGCGCAGCTTTGACCTGACCATTCAGGCTCAGTTCTGATCCTTTGATGGTCATGCGGTTTATTCCAGACATTCAGGGCCCGGTTCGGGCCCTTTTTGTCATTCTGCTTTTGCTTGGCGGAGTTGCAACGCAAGGTACGGCACAGCAACTGGGTGTGCCGCAATCTGGTGTTTTGACATTGTCCAGCGAACGCCTTTTCGCTGGGTCAGAATTCGGTCAGCGCATCCTGCGCGAAATTGACGCCGAAAGTGCCTTGTTGGCGGAAGAAAACGAACGAATCGTTGCCGAATTGAGCAAGGAAGAAAAGGAACTGACGGAAAGGCGGTCGACGTTGACAGCCGAAGAGTTCCGGCCACTCGCCGAAGCGTTCGATGACAAGGTGCAATCCCACCGCGAAGGACAGCGGGCCAAACTTGATGCGCTCGCCCGCCGGAGCGAAAACTCCCGCAAGCTGTTTTTTGAGATGGTGCAACCGGTTCTGGTCGACCTCTTGCGAGAGACCGGGGCATCGGTAATCCTCGAACAGTCGAATGTTTTGTTCCGTGCGGAATCGTCCGATATCACCAACATGGCCATCCGTCGGATCAATGCGATGATCGGCGATGGTAGAAGATTGGATAACAAGGCAAGCGAATAGGCTTGCTTGCCCTTGTTCGCGGGTCTTGCTAACCACTCGAAAAAGAGAAATCCACGAAGGGACTCGTTTACCATGACGACGGAAACCAAGAGCGCCGACATTCAGTTGATCCAGCGGATCCTTCCGCATCGCTATCCGTTTCTGCTGGTCGACAAGGTGGTAGACATTTCCGGCTATCAGTCCGCGGTCGGCGTCAAGAACGTCACCATGAACGAGCCTCATTTTCAGGGTCATTTCCCTGGAACGCCGATCATGCCGGGGGTGACGATTGTCGAGGCAATGGCCCAGACCGCCGGTGTCATGCTGGGTGTCGGAATGGATGTCATCGACAGCGAGCTGCTGATCTATTTCATGAACATCGACAAGTGCAAATTTCGCCGGAAAGTGGTTCCCGGAGATGTGCTCGAAATGCACGTTGAAACCGTGCGTGGCAAAAAGGGCGGCAAGATCTTCAAATTCAGCGGTCGGGCAACCGTAGATGGCGAGGTTGCGGCCGAGGCTGAGTTTTCCGCCTATGTCGACTGGGACATGGAAAAAACAACATGAGCCGCATCCATCCCAGCGCAATCATCGAAGACGGCGCGCAGATTGGGCAGGACTGTGCCATCGGTCCGTTCTGTTATGTCGGTCCGCAGGTCAAACTGGCAGATCGCGTGGAACTGAAATCGCATGTTGTCGTGACCGGCGATACGTCGGTTGGCGAGGATACCGTTATCTTCAATTTTTCGGTCATCGGTGAGATACCGCAGGATCTGAAGTTCGGTGGCGAAAACACCCGGCTGGAAATTGGTCAGCGGAACCGCATTCGCGAACATGTGACAATCAACACCGGAACAGATGGTGGTGGCGGTGTTACGCGGGTAGGCGACGATTGTCTTTTGATGGCGGGTGTTCATGTGGCGCATGATGTGCAGATCGGCAATCGGGTCATCATGGTCAACCACGCCGGGGCTGCAGGGCATTGCATTGTCGAAGATGACGTAATCGTCGGCGGCATATCCGGTTTGCACCAATGGGTCCGCGTTGGTCGCGGTGCCATTATCGGGGCGCTGACAATGGTCGCCAACGACGTAATTCCATATGGACTTGTTCAGGCACCTCGTGGCGAACTCGACGGGTTGAACCTCGTTGGTTTGAAACGCCGGGGCGTTCCGCGCGAAGATATCGCCGCCTTGCGCGCGGCTTTCCGCGAGCTGTCGAGCGGCGAGGGGACGTTCATGGACCGGGCCCACCGGATCGGCGAAGGCAACAACAGTGAGTATGTGCGGCGCATCGTCGATTTCGTGACCGGACACAGTGACCGTTCATTCCTGACACCGGGGAAGTAGGACCGTGCTGGCTCTGATCGCAGGAACCGGGAAATTGCCGACCGAGGTGTTGAGCCATTTGCCCGAGCGCCCTGTGATCTGTGCGCTCGAGGGCTTTCTGCCTGATGACCTGACGCCAGACATCGTTTTCCCTATAGAGCGGTTCGGCAGTTTCATTGCTGATATTCAAACCCGTGGAGTGACCGAGATTTGCATGGCCGGCGCGGTGCGTCGCCCGAACATTGATCCTTCGCGGATCGATGCGGCGACGATGCCATTGGTTCCGGTTATTCAGAAGGCAATTGTCTCTGGCGACGACGGCGCGTTGCGCGCTGTGATCAGTATTCTGGAAGACAGTGGGCTTTCGGTTCGTGCGGCACAGGATCTCGCGCCTGAACTGTTGCCCCCGTTGGGATGTTTGACCGAAACCCAGCCTTCTGATGCGGATCTGGCGGATGCGGACCGCGCTGCCGGGATCGTGCGGGCCATGGGAGCGGCCGACATTGGTCAGGCCTGCGTGGTTTCCAAGGGGCAGGCCATGGCGGTTGAGGGGATTTTCGGAACCGCCTGGATGCTGCAATCCCTGACCCAAAGGCCGGATGCTGGCGGCGGCATTCTGTTCAAAGCCCCAAAACCCTCTCAGGACCATCGTGTTGATCTGCCTGCAATCGGGCCTGATACAGTGTCAGATGCGGTTGCAGCAGGTCTATCGGGGATCGTTGTCGTAAAAGGTGGGGTCATCGTCCTTCAACGCAACCGGGTCGTCGAGGAATGCAACCGACTGGGTCTTTTCCTTCTCGTTCGTGAGCGGTCGGTCTGATGCGCGTGTTTCTGGTCGCCGGTGAACCCTCGGGCGACCGGTTGGGCGGCGCGTTGATGGAAGGGTTGAAGACGCTTGTCCCGGATGTCGAATTCGACGGGGTAGGCGGCCCTTTGATGCAGGCGCAGGGATTGAACAGCCGATTCCCAATGTCAGAACTGTCTGTCATGGGCCTGGTTGAAGTGCTGCCGAAGTTCTTCCACCTCAAACGCCGCATTGCCGAAACCGCACAAGCGGTGCTGGATACGCAGCCTGATGTACTGATTACCATCGACAGCCCGGATTTCTCGCTTCGTGTGGCCAAGCTGGTGAAGGCGGGCAGCAACATTCGCACCGTTCACTATGTTGCGCCTAGCGTTTGGGCTTGGCGTCCCGGTCGGGCCGACAAAATGGCCAAGGTCATCGACCACGTTCTGGCCTTGTTGCCGTTCGAGCCGCAATACATGACAAAGGCCGGCATGGAATGCGATTTCGTCGGCCATCCAGTCGTCAACGAACCTATTGCAACGGATACGAACATATCGGAATTCCGAAGCGCCTATGATCTGGGAGAAGCACCGATCCTGCTGGCGCTTCCCGGATCACGCCGCGGGGAAGTCGAACGGCTTGCCCCGGTGTTTGGTGAAGCCCTGAGTTTGTTTTTGCGCGATCATCCGGACATGCGCGTCGTGGTCCCGGCAGTTGCGCACATCGTCGATACGGTGCGCGATCAGATCCGATCATGGCCGGGCGAACCCGTAGTGATCGACCCACGCGAGCTAGAGGCGGTTCATGCGGCGTCTCGCAAGCGTGCTGCGTTTGCAGCGGCAGATGTCGCACTGGCCGCGTCTGGCACAGTGTCGCTGGAACTCGCTGCGCAATCCACCCCAATGGTCATCGCCTATAAACTGACCTGGCTAACCCAGAAGATGGCCGAACGCATGGTCAAGCTGGATACGGTGACTTTGGTCAATCTGGTGTCAGACACCCGCACTGTGCCCGAATGCCTTTTGGACGATTGCCGCCCCGACAAGATTGCCGCAGCCTTGTCAAAGGTCATGGAAGTACCAGAGGCTCAGCAGGAGGCCATGGCCCTCACGATGGACCGTCTTGGGCGAGGTGGAGAGGCCCCGGGGTTGCGTGCGGCCCGCGCCGTGCTGGCACGGATGCGAAACGGGCATGATTGATCACGCTCTGTTTGCACTGTCTGCGGGAATCGCGCAGGTCTCGACAAATCTGGACAACCTTGCAGTGCTGTTCGGTCTGATCGTTGTCATGGGCCGACGTCGTCCGGTCGTGGGGTTCGCCGTCGCGCAAACCGTCGTTCTTCTACTGGCAACCGCCGTCGCCATCGGGCTGAGCCACAGCACATATCCAACGACTATTGGATACCTTGGCATTGTACCACTTGCATTGGGTATCCGGGGCATCTGGTTGCAGATTTCCGGGCGAGGAAAAACCGACACCCAGCCGCAAGGGGCCGTGATCTCGGTTGTTCTGTTGTTTCTCAGCCTGTCCATAGACACGTTTGCAGTCATGACACCGCTTCTTGCGGAATCCTCGGCCTCATACAGATGGGCAGGGCTGTTTGGTGCTGTCACCGCCGCTTGTCTACTGACAGGAGTTGCGGCCTGGGGGGCACCTAAGGCCAAATTGTTTGCACCCAGAATGGCCCGGCTGGACCGGATCGCACCCTATATTATGGTCGCGGTCGGTCTGTATATTCTTCTCAATACCGGGACGGATGCCCTTTAGGCCCCAGACAGACTGAGGCCAGAAGCCACGTTAGTATCCCCGCCAGATCCATCCGCCGCCAAAAATGCGGCTTCCATCTGTTTCATAGAACACACAAGCCTGACCGGGCGAGATGCCTTCTTCCGGGGTCAGCAATTCCACCTCGGCGGTCGTGTCCGACAGTGGCCTGACAATCGCTTCGCGCGGTGGGCGGGTCGAACGAACCTTGACCGAGACATGCCATTCTTTTTGTGACGTGAACGGAGTGTCCCCCAGCCAGTTGATCTCGCGTACGGGAACGGTACGTGTGGCCAGCATTTCCTTGGGACCAACAACAACCTGTTTCTTGTCCACGTCCAGTTTGACGACATAAAGCGGTTCGCTCAGCCCACCGATGCCCAGCCCACGCCGCTGGCCAATGGTGTAGTGAATGACGCCGTTGTGTTGTGCCAGAACGCGACCGTCCGCATGAACAATTTCACCCGGTTCGGCAGCTCCGGGGCGCAGCTTTTCGATCACGCCGGCATAGTTTCCATCAGGAACAAAACAGATGTCCTGACTGTCAGGTTTATCTGCAACGGACAAGCCATACTGCGCGGCCATCTCGCGGGTTGCGTCCTTGGAAGGCAGGTGCCCCAAAGGGAAACGCAGGAAATCCAGTTGTTCCGGCGTGGTCGAGAACAGGAAATAAGACTGATCGCGGTTTGCATCTTCAGCGCTGTGCAGCTCGGGCCCATTGGGACCAACCTTGCGCTGGATGTAGTGGCCGGTTGCCATGCAGTCGGCCTCGAGATCCTTAGCGGTTTCCAGCAGATCCTTGAATTTCACACGCTCATTGCAACGAATACAGGGAACGGGCGTTGCGCCCGCCAGATAACTGTCAGCGAACTCGTCGATCACTGCGTCTTTGAAGATGTTTTCGTAGTCCAGCACGTAATGCGGGAAGCCCCGCTCTTCGGCCACGCGACGTGCATCGTGAATATCGATACCGGCACAACAGGCACCCTTCTTGGCCAGTGCCGCGCCGTGATCGTAAAGCTGCAGCGTTACGCCCACGACGTCATACCCCTGATCAGCCAGATAGGCGGCCACAACAGAGCTGTCCACACCACCGGACATGGCCACGACCACCCGGGTTTCCGAGGGCGGTTTGGCAAATCCAAGCGAGTTCAGCGGAGTCTCGGTATCGAGGGCCATGGCATTTCCAGTGCGGATTAAGAAAGACCGGCAGAATATAGGAAAATTCTAGACACTCTCAAGGGGCGGTTTCATGTGGCTTTAAGTATGCTGGACGCAGCTTTGTCGCAGCAGAAAGTGAGGCGAACGATGTATTTGCACAAAGTTGAGGGGCCAAGATCGGTAACCCTGCCGGATGGAACGGTTTTATCACGGGCTGATCTGCCTCCGGCGGAAACGCGCCGCTGGGTCGCCTCGCGCAAGGCAACTGTCGTTCGGGGCGTTGTGTATGGGCTGATTACCCTATCGGACGCAAAGAAACGATATGGAATCAGTGACGAGGAATTCAATGGGTGGGTCGCCGCCGTCGCAGACTACGGGGTGGACGCATTAAAAGTGACAGCGTTAAAAAAATATAGACAACCCAAGGTAGAGCATGAATAAATGATTCAACGGTAACACCGGGTTAACTATTTTTGATCAAGGTTGAATTGAAATTGCAATATTGACCTGAATTGGAGCAGTGAATGCGTATACTTCTTGTCGAGGATGATCCGACAACGTCCAAAAGCATCGAACTGATGCTGACACATGCCAACCTGAACGTTTACGCAACGGATCTCGGCGAAGAAGGCATCGATCTGGCAAAGCTTTATGACTACGACCTGATATTGCTGGACCTCAACTTGCCGGACATGACCGGACATGAAGTGTTGCGGCAATTGCGGATCGCTCGGGTCGAAACTCCGATCCTGATTCTCTCGGGCGCGGACGATACTGAAAGCAAAATCAAAGGGTTCGGTTTTGGTGCCGATGACTATCTGACCAAACCTTTCCATCGTGAAGAGTTGGTTGCCCGTATTCACGCGATCATTCGGCGCTCGAAGGGGCATTCACAGTCCGTCATTCACACCGGGCGTGTCGCGGTCAACCTTGACGCAAAAACTGTTGAGGTCGAGGGGAAAGCGGTTCACCTGACAGGCAAAGAATATCAAATGCTCGAACTGCTGAGCCTTCGAAAGGGAACAACCCTGACAAAGGAGATGTTTCTAAATCATTTATACGGCGGAATGGACGAACCGGAACTTAAGATCATTGATGTCTTCATTTGCAAGCTACGCAAGAAACTGAGCAATGCAACCGGAGGTGAAAATTACATCGATACGGTTTGGGGGCGGGGCTATGTTTTGCGCGATCCGCAAAACAACAACCTCGATGAAACCCGAATGGCAGTCGGCGCCTGAGCGAAATCTGAAAATGCCGCTGCCGGTTCAGGGCGGCACCCTCACTCACGAACAGCACGACTGGACCTGGCCATGACCTCGCCCTATCACTGAGGTCCAAGATCACGTGACAGGGCGAGGCCATGAGCAACTCCATTTCGGTAACCGACCTGACAGAACAGGAAGCGCAGGAAGAACTGGCGCGCCTTTCTGACCTTCTGCTGCGCGCCAATACCCAATATCACACAGAAGACGCGCCCGAGATTTCGGATGCGGAGTACGACCGGCTCAAGCGCAGAAACGCAGAAATCGAGGCGCGGTTTCCGAATCTGAAACGTCCGGACAGCCCAAGCGAACAGGTTGGTGCGCGCGTCGCTGAAGGGTTTTCCAAAGTTGCACATTCTGTGCGGATGATGTCCCTGGGCAATGCCTTTGACGACGAAGACGTCAGGGATTTTGATCGTTCGATCCGGAAATACCTGGGGTTGCGGGATGATGCGCCGCTTGCCTTCACTGCAGAACCGAAGATTGACGGTCTGTCCTTGTCCTTGCGGTATGAGGGTGGAAAACTGGTTCAGGCCGCAACGCGTGGCGACGGTGAGGTGGGCGAGAACGTAACCGAAAACGCGCGCACGATTTCGGACATTCCTCAAACCATTGAAAACGCACCAGAAGTTCTTGAGGTTCGGGGCGAGGTTTACATGTCACATGTCGATTTCGACGACCTGAATGCGCGTCAGTCACAGGCTGGCGACAAAACATTTGCCAATCCCCGCAACGCCGCGGCCGGGTCTTTGCGTCAGTTGGATGCCTCAATTACTCGGACGCGCCCGTTGCGGTTCTTTGCCTATGCCTGGGGCGAATTGTCAGAACCTTTGGCCGACACGCAAATGGCTGCGATTGAACGGCTTGCAGGTTTCGGGTTTGCCACAAATGCGCTGACCCGGCTGTGTGAAACAACCGGTCAGATGCTGGACCATTATCGGGACATCGAGGCGCAACGCGCAACGCTTGGCTATGACATCGACGGCGTTGTTTACAAGGTGAACGAACTAGCTCTTCAGGCCCGGCTTGGGTTTCGGTCGACCACACCTCGCTGGGCGGTGGCGCACAAGTTTCCCGCAGAACTGGCCTGGACCCGGCTTGAGGCCATCGATATTCAGGTCGGCCGAACCGGCGCGCTTAGCCCCGTGGCCCGGCTGCACCCAGTGACGGTTGGCGGGGTCGTCGTTTCCAACGCGACGCTGCACAACGAAGACTACATAGCCGGTCGCGATGCAAAAGGCGGAACAATCCGAGATGGTAAAGATATTCGGGTTGGCGACTGGGTTCAGGTCTATCGGGCAGGCGATGTGATCCCAAAAGTGGCGGACGTGGATCTGTCAAAGCGTCCCGTCGACTCTGTTGTTTTCGAATTTCCAACACGGTGCCCTGAATGCGGAAGCGAAGCGATCCGGGAGGACGGGGATGCGGTTCGCCGCTGTACGGGAGGTATGATTTGCCCGGCACAGGCCGTTGAAAAGCTGAAGCATTTTGTATCTCGCAAGGCTTTCGATATCGAAGGTCTGGGCGCCAAACAGATCGAAATGTTTCATGACGACCCGACGCTACCGATCAACACGCCTGCGGATATCTTCACTCTGAAAGAGCGTGACGCCAAAAACCTGGCGCGGTTGAAAAACAGGGATGGGTGGGGCGAGACCTCGGCCGGAAATCTGTTTGAAGCGATTGAGGAGAAGCGCACGATCCCGTTGGCGCGACTACTGTTTGCGCTGGGGATACGCCACGTTGGTGAAGTGGGCGCACGGGATCTTGCGTTGTTCTATCGGGATTGGGAAGCGATGGCGCAGGCCATTGATGCAGCCCGGCCGGCTGCCCTGGCCCAACGCGCTGCGGATGAAGCAGAGGAGGCTGAGCGCCAAGCCGCGACAGCCGGCAACCGAAGAGCACGGATCAAGGAAGCGCGCGATGCCGCGATAACCGGGTTGGATGTCCCGAAGGCGGCTGCACAGGCCTGGTCCGATCTGACAGGCATTGACGGCATCGGTGCGACTTTGGGGCTGTCCTTGTCCGATGCTTTCGCAAACTCGGAAGAGCGTCAGGCGTTTGACGATTTGCGCAGACACCTGACGATCATAACGCCGGAGGCCCCGGCATCCGACAGCCCGGTTGCCGGAAAAACGGTTGTATTCACCGGAACGCTTGAAAAGATGACGCGTGCGGAAGCTAAAGCTCGGGCAGAAGCGTTGGGTGCCAAGGTTTCAGGTTCGGTCAGTCAGAAAACCGACCTGCTTGTGGCAGGTCCCGGCGCGGGGTCAAAGGCCAAGAAAGCGGCGGATCTTGGGATTACGACGTTGGATGAAGACGGCTGGCTGCAGCTGATCGGGGATGCATGAGCGGCCGCCCTGAACCCCTGTTCCCACTTTTCGCCCGGCTTGAAACACTTGAAGGTGTGGGTCCGAAAACAGCTCAGTTGTTGGGGCAGATCGGAATCGAGTCACCTCGTGACGTTTTGTTTGCTCTGCCATATGCCGTCATCGACCGGCGGCGGCGTGACACTATTCAGGGTGCAAACCTGCCAACAACACTGACGGTCGAGGTCACGGTCGGCACGCATCGCCCCCCAAGAACGAAAGGCGGCGCGTATCGTATTCACGTCGAGGACAGTCAGGCCGATTTCCAGCTGGTGTTTTTTCACGCGCGTGGCGACTACCTTACAAAAATTCTGCCGCCAGGGGCACGCAGGTTGGTGTCAGGTAAACTGGAGCTGTTCGACGGAATGGCGCAAATGGTACACCCCGATCACGTGGTTTCGCCGGAACAGGCCGGAGAGCTGCCGGAGTTTGAACCTGTCTATCATCTGACCCAAGGCGTGACCCAGAAGACCGCATACAAGGCGGCGCAAAGCGCCTTGGCCCGCGCACCGGATTTGGACGAATGGATCGATCCGGCGCAGGTGGCGCGTCAGAACTGGCAGAGCTGGAAAACCGCCATCCAATCGGCACATCATCCGCAAGGTGCAGATGACGTAGCAATGTTTGCACACGCGCGTGAGCGTCTGGCTTATGACGAATTGCTGGCCCATCAGTTGACGCTGGCCCTGGCCCGAAGCCGGGAAAGGAAGTCGCGCGGAATTGTCAGTACGGCAACCGGCGTTTTGCAATCGAAGGTGCTGAGCAGCCTGCCATATCGCCCCACAGGTGCACAATTGCGGGCCATCGAGGAGATTTCCGCCGACATGGCGTCAGCCGCACGAATGAACCGTTTGCTGCAGGGGGATGTTGGCGCCGGCAAAACGTTGGTCGCTTTCATGGCGTTGCTGATCGCGGTGGAGGCCGGCGGGCAGGGCGTCATGATGGCGCCGACCGAGATTCTGGCGCGGCAGCATCTGGAGGGATTGCGCCCACTCGCGGACGAGGCTGGTGTCGTGCTGGAAATCCTGACCGGACGGGACAAAGGCGCTGAACGCAAAGCCAAGCTGGCCGCGCTGAGAAAGGGTGATATTCAGATACTTGTCGGCACACATGCCGTTTTTCAGGGCGATGTGGAATTCAAAGCCCTGCATTTGGCCATTGTGGATGAGCAGCACAGGTTTGGTGTGCGCCAGCGAATGGAATTGTCGGACAAGGGGAAGGGCGCCGATGTCCTTGTCATGACCGCCACGCCGATTCCGCGCAGTCTGGCGCTCGCGCAATACGGAGACATGGATGTCTCGGTGCTGGATGAAAAGCCGCCCGGACGCAAGCCTGTCAAAACAGCCGTTGTCAGCACGCAACGCATGGATGAGGTTGTGGCCCACCTGAGGCACGCCATCGAAGAAGGCAGGCAGTGCTATTGGGTTTGCCCCCTGGTGGACGAATCCGAGGTTTCAGACCTGACTGCTGCCGAGGAACGGTTCAAGCGGCTGCGCGCGATACTGGGGGATGACGTGGTCGGCCTAGTGCATGGACAAATGCCCCCGGCCGAAAAAGACGCCTCGATGGAAGCCTTTCAATCTGGCAACACCAAAGTTCTGGTAGCAACGACGGTGATCGAGGTGGGCGTAAACGTTCCAAATGCCACGATCATGGTAATCGAACGCGCCGAGATATTCGGGCTGGCGCAATTGCATCAATTGCGTGGGCGGGTCGGCAGGGGCCAGGACGCATCCACCTGTCTGTTGATGTATCAACCACCGCTGAGCGAAGGCGGGCGCAAACGTCTTGAAGTCTTGCGCGAGACGGAGGACGGGTTTCGCATATCTGAGACCGACCTGCAGATGCGAGGAGCCGGGGATCTGATTGGAACCGCGCAATCCGGTTTGCCGAAGTTCCGTATTGCCGATCTGGAACGTCAGGCCGGATTGATGGCGGTTGCCCAGTCAGACGCCAGGGCATTGCTGTCTGCGGATCCGGATCTGACGTCAGACCGGGGCAAGGCCGCGCGAGTTCTGCTATGGCTGATGAAACAGGATCAGGCCATCCGTTTGATTTCAGTAGGTTAGGTGAGAAGTTCCGTTTAGTTCACAAATGTTCTCAAAAAGTTCTTTACCGACTCGGCAAAATATGAGAACAAAAGGTCAACAAAGGATTAAAGCCCTGACCGGAGGTGAACCCATGCTGACCCAGATCAAATCCGCCATTACCCGCTCCCAAGCCACACTTGTTCAGGATGCGGCGGGCGCGGTGTCACTGGTCGTCATGCTGGTGGTTGCCCTTCACCTTCCCGTGGGTTTCTAAGCCTTTCTGCCTGCGATCTCGTGCCGATTAAGCCGCGCTTGTTTCCCCATTTCAGTCAAGGGTGACCTGCCTGTCCCAATTCCCTTGAGGGGCCATGCCTCGGCCCCACGCGGATATCCGGACCCCCACGAGAAACGCATTACCTGCCGCCGCCCTTTCCGCCCGGAAGGTGCGGCGGTTTTTTTTACAACTGGCCCGTTCTGAAGATTTCCATCAGCGCCGATAGAACTGAATTGACCGCGACCGAGGCCAGGATCATTCCCATGACGCGGCTGATGATGGCCGATCCGGAATGCCCGATGACCCGGATGATGGGGTCGGCCAACAACATCAATACCGCGGCAATTGCCAAAACCACCAGCATCACCAGCGCGGTAATTCCCTGATCCGCAAAGCTGTATCGATTGTTGTCGGTCAGAATGACAACAGCCAGCATAGCGCCGGGTGACGCCAAGGACGGCACCGCCAGCGGAAAGATTGCCGGGTTGGGCTTACTTGTGCTGATCGCAGAATCCTCTTCGACCAGGCGCTGATCGGTTTCCGATTTACTTTCCCCGAAAATCATCGTCAGCGCGAACAGGAACAGGATGATCCCCCCAGCCACCTGAAACGAGTTCAGGCCGATATCCAGCGCTTCGATCAGCAATTGACCGAACACAAGAAAAAACAGCAACACACCGGCACTGATCAACGCAGCGAGTAATGCCGTCTTGCGACGTGCCGAAGCCTCGATACCCGCCGTGACGGCAACAAAGACTGGAATTGTACCGATCGGGTCGATCACAACCCAAAGGGTCACGAAATGCTCAAGTAAATTATCCAAAACTCTCTCTCCCCAATTTCAGCCCGGAGACTAGAGAGATTTTCAAAAAAATACCACGTTCAGGCGCAGTTGGCCTGTTCTGCTTTTTCCATCGCCTCGGCCGTCGCGTCCAACGCCAGCAAGATCGAGGCATGCCGGTTCTTGTAATCGCGGGCAGGCATCAGCACCTCAAGCCCGTCAAACGGCGCATCGGGAGCAGGGCCCGCTTTTTTCAACATAGCCGACAACTGTTCGCGCGCCAGTTCCACTTGCGCCCGGGTCGCGCCAATAATGGCCTGACCCACAACCGAAGCAGAGGCTTGCCCAAGCGCGCAGGCTTTCACATCCTGTCCAAAATCAGAAATCCGCCCATCACGCAGTTTGACGTCAACGGTGACAGTGGACCCGCACAACGGCGACCTTTTCTTGACGCTCGCGTCAGGGTGATCCAGCCGGTCCAAATGCGGAATATCCGATGCAAGCGCCAGAATGCGGCCGGAATAGAGCTTGATTAGATCGTTCTCGCCGGACATGGCTTTCCCTCATTGGCTGTTCCTCATACATAGTGGCCAGCCCTCGGGATGCAAAAGGTTTTTGTCATGTCTGAAACACCCGTCTTTGATCCGTCCAACCTGAAATACAACGAATCCGGTCTGGTCCCCGCCATCGCTCAAGATGAGCAGACAGGCGACGTTCTGATGATGGCATGGATGAACGCTGAAGCCATTCAGCGCACGCTGGATTCGCACCGCGTTACGT
Source organism: Ruegeria sp. D4 (assembly GCF_056534475.1). Taxonomy (NCBI): domain Bacteria; kingdom Pseudomonadati; phylum Pseudomonadota; class Alphaproteobacteria; order Rhodobacterales; family Roseobacteraceae; genus Ruegeria; species Ruegeria sp. D4. The sequence goes on along the minus strand of NZ_JBQFPJ010000001.1, from coordinate 604,093 downwards.
ATTGGTCCAGGTCCCGTCAGTCCTTCTGGGTCAAGGGTGAAACCTCGGGGAACGTCCAGGAACTGGTGGATTTCCGGGTCGATTGCGACCGGGATTGCCTGTTGGTTCTTGTGCGCCAGAAAGGACCGGCTTGTCATACCAACAGACGCAGTTGTTTCTACACTGCCGTAAGAGATGGTGAGGAAGTCGAATTGATGGCCCCGATGTCGTAGCGGCCGCTATAGTCCGACCATCGCACGAATATCACCGGGGCTGACCCCTTCGGCGCGGTATTTGGCGATCGCCCTGGCATCATCACGCTTGGCCAACCGTTTGCCGGTATCATCCCGGATCAGGCGGTGATGGTGGTAGAATGGCGTCGGAAGACCAAGCAGCGCCTGCAGCAGAACATGTATTCGGGTGGCTTCGAACAGGTCCTGTCCGCGAACAACATGCGAGACGCCCTGTGCCGCATCATCCAGAACGACGGAAAGGTGGTATGAGGTTCCCATATCACGCCGAGACAGGACTACATCACCGATGCAGGTTTCCATCTCCTCCGGAGTGAACTCAATCACTCCGGTCTCGCCGTTCGGGCCTTCACCCAATTCCGTGAAACTCGCTACCGATTTCACCGGTCCTCCTGGTATCCTGCGGTCTTTGAAAAGGCTGGCGGCTTTTTTGGTTGCTGCCGAGATGTCCAGACGAAGCGGGATGTCCGATGGCCGCCTGTCTCGGCCTGAACCTCGTTCTTTCAGAGTTCCACGACACGTTCCGGGGTAGATGATTCCATCCGGACCATGCAACGGCGCACCTTCTTGTGGAGCGCTGGCGGCAGCCAGAATGTCCCTTCGATTGCAAGTACAAGGGTAAAGCAGGCCCTGAACCCAAAGATCATCAAGCGCTTTTTCATAAATCGCCGAACGCGCGGATTGGCGCATGACTGGTTCAGGCCAATGCAGGCCCAGCCATCTCAGGTCCTCATAAATCTGGTCTTCCCACATCAACCGCGATCTGGAACGGTCGATATCTTCAATGCGCAGAAGAAACTCTCCGCCTTCGGCAATGGCCATTTCACCGGCAAGCAAGGCAGAGTACACGTGCCCCAGATGTAACGGACCTGTGGGTGACGGAGCAAACCGGGTTACAAAAGTCACGTCTTTTCTACGACATACACTTCGGACTTCAGGTCCAGGCCGGGCAGGTGCGGACCGTATTCGCGGAACAATAGGCGCGCCGCGCCCATATCCAGCCAGTCATTCAATCGAACGGTGTAAGTATGATCCGCAAGCGCATGATCGTTAAAAGAAAATGCAAGCAACCCGCCCTTGGGAAGCGCATGCATCAGCATATCCAATGTCTCGGGCGGGGCTGCGCCGATGCCGATCACGCCAATCGCTGTGATTGCCTTGTACTCACCAGCCGTCAAAGGTTTTGAGTTTGTGATGTCGAAGGTCTTCAGGTTGCGATAAACCCCTTTCGCCTTGGCCCCTTCAAGCATCTGCGGCGTCGGGTCAGCACCGTCGACGATCTGAAAACCGGCATCCCGCAATGCGACCCCGGACAGGCCTGTACCGCACCCGTAATCAAGAATTGGTGTCTGCGCCTCGGGCATTTTGGACCAAAGCGCTTCGGCAACACGTCCCGGCGTGGCATAGCCATTGGCGCCAACCTCGTCATCGTAGGACGGGGCCCATTTCTGATAATGTGCCCGGGTTTCCTGTGGGCCATCCAGATCGTAAGTGTCTTTGAGGTATTTGTCGCTCATACCGGTATGTTAGGCCCGGTTTGCCCGGCGCGTCCAGTCACCAATGCGCAAGCCAGTTCTTCCATTCAGCTTTAGCTCGGTCCGTATAGGCTTTGTAACGGTCCTTTCGCCCGCGCCGTCCGCCTTTGAGGCCGTCAACTGGGCGAAACAGGCCGAAATTTACGTTCATCGGCTGGAAAGTCTTGGCCTCGGCCCCTCCGGTGATGTGATGGATCAGGGCACCCATGGCACTGTCCTGCGGCACTTCAGGTTTCGAAAGACGCATGATTTCAGCGGCGGCCAAACGACCGGCCAACAGACCCATCGCCGCGCTTTCGACATAGCCTTCAACACCCGTGATCTGGCCAGCAAATCGGATATTTGGCTTGGATTTCAGTCGCATCTGCGAATCCAACAATGTCGGAGAGTTGATAAAGGTATTCCTGTGAATGCCACCCAGACGCGCGAAACTGGCGTTCTCCAGCCCCGGGATCATGCGAAACACCTCCGTCTGGGCCCCGTACTTCATTTTGGTCTGGAAGCCGACGATGTTGAACAGCGTTCCCAGCGCGTTGTCGCGGCGCAACTGAACCACCGCATGGGGCTTCACGTCCGGTTGATGCGGGTTCGTCAGGCCAACTGGCTTCATGGGCCCGTGCCGCAAGGTTTCACGACCGCGTTCCGACATGACCTCAATCGGCAGGCAGCCATCAAAATACCCTGCAGTTTCGCCTTCGTGAAACTCGGTTTTGTCCGCAGCCAGCAACGCGTCGATGAACGCGTCATACTGATCGCGATCCATGGGGCAGTTCAGGTATGCCGTTCGTTCCTCTTCGGTTTCGCCCTTGTCATAGCGCGACTGCATCCAGGCCCGACTCATATCGATGCTGTCGGCGTAGACGATCGGTGCGATGGCATCGAAAAAGGCCAGCGACTCGGCTCCGGTCTCTTTGCGGATGGCTTCACCCAATTCCGGCGATGTTAGCGGCCCGGTCGCAAAAATCCATTGTCCGTCATCGGGCAGGGCGGTGATTTCCTCTCCGGTGATCTCTATACGAGGGTGCGCCCGCAATTTAGCGGTAACAGCCTCGGCAAACGGATCGCGGTCAACCGCCAGCGCGCCACCGGCGGGCAGTCGATGCGCATCTGCGGTCGTCATGATCAACCCGTTTGCAGCGCGCATTTCCCAGTGCAGCAGACCGACGGCGTTCTGTTCATCGTCATCGGACCGGAAAGAGTTCGAACAAACCATCTCGGCTAGATTGCCGGTCTGATGCGCAAATGTGCCCACCTTGGGCCGCATTTCGTGAATCACGACATCCACGCCAAGCTCCGCAGCCTGCCAGGCCGCCTCGGACCCGGCCATGCCGCCGCCCACGATATGCAGTTTCTGTGTCATAATCTGCCACATAGGGCAGAGTGCTGACCGACGCAACAGAACTGCACGCGTCGAATAGAGTGCGGATTGAGAGGGGGATCTTGGGGTCGCCGCTGCGGGAATGTCTGCGCCGGTGAGAGAGACCAGCTCGGAGGGACCTTCCGCCCACGGCGACCCAAAAGTATCGTTGAGGCCTTAGCCTCGAACCAGCATTGCCACAGTGTCGCCCTTTTGAAAAGTGCAAAAATACGGACAGTGAGGAAAAAAATGTAAAACAATTGCCTCATTGGTGCCAATTTGGCGGCCGTTTTTCGATAAAAGCCGAGATTCCTTCCTCGGTATCCCGATGCAGCATGTTTTCCGCCATTACGTCGCCGGCATAGGAATAGGCCTGCTGGATTGGCATTTCGAGTTGCTGGTAAAACGCCTCTTTCCCAATTTTTACGGCGGTTCCGAGTTTGGTCGCCAGGTGTTCGGCCAAAGACATCGTTTCATGTTCCAACAGCATTTCCGGCACTGCCCGATTCACAAGCCCCATCTCAGCTGCCCTTTCGGAAGAAATGAAGTCGCCGGTGGTCAGCATCTCGAATGCATGCTTGCGCGGGATGTTCCGGCTAAGCGCAACCATCGGCGTTGAACAGAAAAGCCCGATATTTACCCCATTGACGCCAAACCGCGTGCCTTCGGCCGCAATCGCCAGATCGCAAGTCGCGACAAGCTGGCAGCCCGCGGCGGTCGCGATGCCATGTACCTGCGCGATGACGGGCTGGGGCAGGGACTGGATGGACATCATCATCCGGGCACACCGCGCGAACAGGTCCTGAAAATACCCCCGCCCACGGTCCGGAGCCTGGCGACCGGCGGTCATTTGCTTCAGGTCGTGGCCTGCGCAAAATGCTTTCCCGGCACCGGAAAGGATCACTGCGCGGATCGAGGCATCGGATTTCAGAGCGTCAAGCTCGGCCTGCAGCGCCGCCAGCATTTCGTCGCTCAGGGCATTCAGGCGTTCGGGCGCGTTCATTTTCAGATGTGCGATTGCGCCGGTGTCGTTACGTTCCAGAATTGCCATCTTGCCCTCCTGCTGGCTGTGCGCCAACTCTAGGGCGACAAGGCGAGGAGTGGAAGTATGTCGTTGGCGCTGAACAAAAAAGAACTGTCTGATTATCTGGCGCAGGTCTTTCCGCAGGTTCGCGAGGATTTCATGGTCGAAGAATTGTCTTGCGACTCGGTCAAAATGCGCCTGATTGTTGCTAACCGGCACCTTCGGCCCGGCGGTACCATTTCGGGCCCTTCCATCTTTGCGCTCGCCGATGTCAGTGTCTATGCGATGGTTCTGGCCAGAAAAGGGCGGCAGGCTTTAGCGGTTACGACCAGCGCTTCAATGGATTTCCTGCGCAAACCCGATGGCGGCGCGGACATGATTGCACATTGTAGTTTGCTGAAACTGGGGCGGACATTGGCTGTCGGTGACGTTCTGATGTTTTCAGAAGGCTCGGACAAACCCGCCGCGCGGGCCAGCATGACATATTCTCTTCCGCCGGACGGATCGGCTGCGGCCGCTTTTGGATAAAAAAGGCCGGGGGCATGCCCCGGCCAGGGAAGAGGTCCCAATAATGGGACTGGGGATTTCTAGTTCATCCAGAAATAGCGTTTGGTTTCGCGATAGGCCTGATGCCGGGTCAAACCGACATCCTGCAGCAATTTATCGTCCAGCTTTCCAAGATTGACGCGGCTGCGGCGGCGTTGTTCCCATTTGGTGACCGTCGCTGCAAACCGCACTGCCAGCGCGGCGATCAGCGGCAGCCGGGGGCTGTCGGTCAGCAGCATAAGAGCGGGGTTGTGCATTGCGCGTGTCATGTCATGGTTCCTTTCAAATTGTATTGACACAAAGCGTAAATGTTCGGTACATATGATTGATACATTCAGGATTGTGTCAAAATCAAAGGAAGAATTGTAATGGATACAATTTGGCCAGAGTCATTGCCCAAATCCAAAGGCCCCAAGTATACATTGGTGGCCGACACAATCCGAAAAGCCATTGATAACAATATTCTGGAAGTTGGTGCGAAACTACCTCCGGTCCGCGAGCTTGCGTATCGACTGCAGATCACGCCCGGCACTGTTGCACGCGCTTATACGATTCTGACGGACGAGGGCTTGCTACACGCCGAGGTCGGGCGTGGTACATTTGTAGCCCCGCCACAATCGCCCATTCTGGACGATGTCTGGGCCAGGCAACTGCATTTGCGGGATGACAAGTACAACGCAAATGTAAGTCTGTTCAGCCCACGCCTGGCCGATGCAGGGCAGGTGGCTTTGATCCGGGAATGCCTCCAGAAGGTGGCTCAGTCCGATCCCGGCCTTTTCCTGAACTACCCAACGCGTGACGCGTACAAGCCGATGCGTCAGGCGGTGGTCAACTGGCTTTCAGATCTGCCGCTGGGCGCATTGACCCATGATGATATTGTACTGACACACGGCGGACAGAACGGGCTGTGCCTGGTGTTTCAGACTATCTTGCGTGGCCCAAAGCCGGTCGTTCTGGTCGAAGACTTGTCTTACGCCGGGTTCCGCCGGGCCGGAGAGTTGATGCGCGCGCAAGTTGTCGGCGTCAAAATGGACCGGTGGGGAATTGATCCGGACGCGATGGAGCATGTTTTGCGCCAGACCCCGGCACAGGCTGTTTGCGTCTCGCCCGAAGTACAAAACCCGACCGGGTCACACACGCCACTGGAACGGCGAAAAGAGGTTGTCGAGGTCGCCCGCCGCTATGACGTTCAGATTATCGAGGACGATTGTTATCGCATGGGGGACGCCCGCGAGCCAAGCTATCGCGCGTTGGCGCCAGAAAGGGGATGGCACGTTTCTTCGATCTCGAAAACTCTGACGCCGGCTCTGCGGGTCGGGTTCGCCATCGCACCAAGGGAGCGTAGCGTGGATCTGCGCCGTTCGGCAGAATACGGATATTTCGGCCTGGCGCAGCCGCTGGCCGAACTGACACGTCTGTTGCTGTCAGATCCCCGGACCCGAAAGGTGACGCAGGATGTGCGCAAACGGATGGGGGAATATGTGCGCGTGGCGGTAAACGCACTGGGCGGCTTCGATCTGAACTGGGCACCGGACGTGCCGTTTGTCTGGCTAAACCTTCCATCGGGGTGGCGCGCCGCAGCCTTCAGCCGCGCGGCGGAGCGTGAAGGAATTCAACTGCGCTCGGCAGATGAATTCGCACTGCGCGATGGTCGCGCCCCGAACGCGGTACGCATTGCCATGAACGGGCACGTGTCACTTGAACGATTTGAAGATGCGATGCACCGCTTACGGGCTCTGCTAGACAACCCACCCGAACAAATCAGTGTCTGATTGCTAAGGCAGAGGCGATGGGTCCCCGAAGAATCCGGCCAAATGCGCAATTTTTCCTTGTGCATCCAGATGAACAAAATCATGTCCCGCAACCATGACCGAGCCATCGGGCGCCACCATGTGCCACGTAAAATGGACCACGTCATGATGTGATGTCGGGCCGCTGGTAATGTCGACGCGGCCATTCGCATCCTTCAGGACATTCCCAATATGCGCGCACAATTCCTTTCGGCCCGAAACATCAGCGGTTGGATCTACATATCGACCATTTTCTGCGAAACACTGCGTCAGCAATTCAAGGCGCTTATTCGCATCAGTTTCCTGCCAGGCAGCTCCATACTTGGCTATTGTCCGGGTCAGTTCCTTCATTCGACTTCTCCGCATCCAAGAGACATGAAATACCTGTGACTGTATCAGTGTGGTGAATGATGGCCATTTTGGACCAAGTTTTTTGGGGTAAAATAATACCTATTTTTTAACCTGCTGTAATTACTTAATTAAATCACGTTTGCATGTATTGACCGGGGATTGCAGTAGGTCTAAACCCCATCCATCGAATTCGGGCCGCTCCTCCAGGGGCGGTCTTTCACATCAAACAGGACTATCCTGCCATGAAAACCTTTTCTGCAACACCTGCAGACATCGACAAGAAATGGATCCTGATCGACGCCGAGGGCGTTGTTCTGGGCCGTCTTGCCTCGATCGTCGCCATGCGTCTGCGTGGCAAGCACAAAGCGTCGTTCACCCCGAACATGGACATGGGCGACAACGTCATCGTAATCAACGCTGACAAAATCCAGATGACCGGCAAGAAGCGCGAAGAAAACTTCTACTGGCATACTGGCCACCCGGGCGGCATCAAATCGCGCACCAAGCAGCAGATCCTCGAGGGTGCACACCCCGAGCGCGTCGTGACCCAGGCGGTCAAGCGCATGCTGCCGGGCAACCGTCTGGCGCGCCGGCAGATGACCAACCTGCGCGTTTATGCCGGTGCCGAGCACCCGCACGAAGCCCAGGCCCCCGAAGTTCTGGACGTTAAGTCCATGAACAAGAAAAACACCCGGAGCTAATGACCGATGGCTGATCAGATCAATACTCTCGAAGAGCTGAGCGCCGTCGCAGGCGTTGAAACCGTGGCCGAAGAAGTCATCGTGCGTGAACCCGTACGTGACGAGCTGGGCCGTTCCTACGCTACCGGCAAGCGTAAAGACGCTGTTGCCCGCGTTTGGATCAAGCCGGGTTCCGGCAAGGTTACCGTGAACGGCAAGGATCAGGACGTCTACTTTGCACGTCCCGTTCTGCAGCTGATCCTGCGCCAGCCGTTCCAGGTTGCCGGCGTGGAAGGTGAGTTCGACGTTGTCGCAACCGTCAAAGGCGGTGGCCTGACCGGTCAGGCCGGTGCGGTCAAGCACGGCATCTCGAAAGCCCTGCAGCTGTACGATCCCAGCCTGCGCGGCGCCCTGAAAGCCGCTGGCTTCCTGACCCGCGACAGCCGCGTTGTGGAACGTAAGAAGTTCGGTAAGCGCAAGGCACGCCGTTCGTTCCAGTTCTCGAAGCGTTAATAAGCTACAGAGATTCAGAATTCAGACGGTCGCAAGAAATTGCGACCGTTTTTTTGTTCAGGCGCTTGCGCCAGTTGCAGGTGATAAACCGCTGGTTTCGTTTGAACGCAGGTTAATGTTCAGCTTTGCTTTGTTGCACCGCCGCTTCGGCGAGGCCCATGAACCTTTGCCTAATCTGATCAAGTTTGCGCTTGTTCATACGGCGCGACCAGCGTCGTATGGGTATCATCTGCTTGCTGCCAAAACTGTCGATCCATACCCATCGCCCGGACCCGTCCGAGAACGACTGATAGACAATATTTCCAGCATTCTTGTTGCTGATAAGGACCTGTTCTTCGACCAACATGTCAAAGTGTTTGTTCAGTGAATCCAGATGCTCCTGCGTGAGACGCCCGCTTTGGGCCAGCTCCTTAAGGCTGGGTGACAATTGGCCGTCCGGTTCCGAGATACGCTCATACATCAGCGCAAGACCCAGATTGGTTTGGATGACGCCGCGGACTTCACAGACCGGAATAGGTTCGTCTCGGTTCTGATAGCGAACCATCAGGTCAAAGGACTCATGAAATTCGCGCAAGAACCCTTTGAACACAGTAGACCGGCGAAAATGACGGTCGAACCACGTGTCCGTCACCAGGTTCGCGTTTTCGTCCTGGGTATGCGGTTGCGGAATTTTCAGAAGCGTGTCCGGCGAGTCAGGGTGTTGATAAACAAACTGACGGTTTCCCTGCGCTATGACTTCGCAGTTTTGCAGGTTCAGCCGATTTTCGATTCGAGATGTAGCCATACCGCCAGATAATAACAGTTTCGTAACAGCGCAAGCTTAGCGGGTGCCGAGATCAGCGCCATGCCTCCAATACGCAAGACCCGCCCAAGCGGGCGGGTCGTTGTTGTTGAATTCAGGTAAGGAGTGTCCCTGAGCTATTCCTCATAAACCAGTTTCCAGGCTCCGTTTTCAACCACGTTGACATAGACTGAATCGGCGCCCTGATGATCATCGGGGCCGAATGACATGTGATTCCCGATCAACTCGTCCTGATAGTCCAACGTTTCCATCGCGGCGATGAAGCTGTCGTGCGTCAGATCAGGGCCTGCGGCCTCAAGCGCCATGACCATCATTTCCGCCGCTGAATACCCCAGCATCGCAAAGCCCACCGGGTCTTCGCCGGTAGCCGCTTTGTATTCTTCAATGAAGGCTTCGGGCGCAGGTTCATCTGCCCGCGCCCACAAGTCCTGCCAGGAGGCTGCGGCGTAAAAGCCTTCGGTCACGCCGCCGGGCACCTGGGCGACCACAGTCAGGAAGCTGGCCGAGGTGCCGAGGAATTTCATATCCTCAAGGCCCATCTTCTTGGCAGTGCCCACAACGGTAATCGCCTGCCTTACCCCAAGCGCTATCGTCACGATATCGCAGCCTTCATCCCGCAATTTGCTGAGCGAGCCGACGAAATCCGTCTCATCCGGCTTGTGCGTGGTCTCGGCGGCAAAGCTGATGCCTGCTTCTTCCGCACCTGCCTTCGTTCCTTCAAGGATTTCTTCCCCGAAGTCTGTTGGCAGATACATGCTGCACACCGCCTGAGACCCGAACTGATCGGCCAGATACTTCACACCAACACGGCTTTGATCGAAGTAGGTCGAGAAGGACGTGAATTTGTTGCGCATGGGCTCCTGCAACATCTGACGCGCGGCTGTCAGAGGGGCAACGTTGGGAATCCCCTTTGGATCCAACAGCTTGAACCCCGCCAAGTTCATTGGTGTTCCCAGCGATTGCAACATGGCAAAAACCTTGTCGCGATTCAGCAGCTTGTTATAGCCCTGCATGGCGCGTGGCATCTGATAGCCGTTGTCTTCGACGACAAAGCGGATAGTCCGGCCATGAACGCCACCTTCGGCGTTCACGCGGTCAAAGACCACATTTGCGCCCTTTGTGGCAGGAACACCAACTGCAGCGAAGATCCCGCTCAGATCATTGACCGAACCGATGACGATTTCACTATCAGTGACGCCCTGCGTTTCGGCCATCGCCAGATTCGGCGAAACCGAAAGGGCGGCGAATGCTGCCAGTCCTTTCATCACGTTCTTCATGTTCATCCTCCCTTTGGGGTACACCATGTCTATTCGTACATATTTTCAATGAGATGTGCGTACTTCTTTTCAACAAAACTCCGTTTGAGTTTCATCGTGGCGGTCAGTTCGTCATCATCGGCAGTTAGCAGAACGTCGATGAGGCGAAAGTCCTTGATCTGCTCAACGCGGGCAAAGTCGTCGTTGACCGACGAAACCTCGGCGCCGATCAGATCCCGTATTTCGGGGGCTGCACACAGGGACGCAAAGCTTGAAAACGGGATTTTCCGGCCTTGCGCGTATCTTTCTACGTTTTCCTGGTCAATCATGATCAGGGCGGTCAGATACTTGCGCTGATCCCCGATGATGACCGCGTCCGAAATGTAGTGGCTGAACTTAAGGCGGCTTTCAATTTCGGCCGGGGTGACGTTCTTGCCGCCAGCTGTGATGATGATATCTTTCAGGCGTCCCGTGATGGACACAAAGCCATCTTCGTCGATGCGGCCCATATCGCCTGTTTTAAGCCAACCGTCGGCCGTAAATGTCTCGGCCGTTTTCGCGTTGTTGCGCCAGTAACCCTGGAAGATGTTCAACCCTTTGATCTGAATTTCACCTTCGTCCGAAATCCGGATGTCGTTGTTCGCGACAGCCTTGCCGATAGAACCGATCTTGTTGTCTGTCAGCGTGTTGATGGACGCCAGCCCGGCTGTTTCCGTCATGCCGAACCCTTCGATCAACGGCACGCCGATGGCCCAGTACCAATTCAGCAGCTCTTGCGAAATCGGCGCTGCCCCTGTGCCACCGCGCCGAATTCGATCCAGCCCCAGCATGCGCCTGAGATTTCGCAGCACCAGCCCGTCCCAAAGCCAGAAGGACGCGGACACACCCATCGGAACAGGCCTGTCGGAAAGCAGGTATTCAGCGCGGCGGTAGCCGGCCTTCAGGGCCATTCCATAGGCTGCGCGCCCTATCGGCGTAGCCTCCTGCGCCATGATCTGAACGTGTGAGAAGATCTTCTCCCATACCCGCGGAACCGCCGTGAAGGTTGTGGGCGAAACCTCCTGCAGGTTGGCAAAAACCGTCTCCGGGCTTTCCGCGAAGTTCACCGTGCACTTCGCGGCCAGGGGGAAGAATACCGATACATCCCGTTCCAGAATGTGACACAGAGGCAGGAAACAAAGCTGTTCGTCACTGGCCATGGTCGGCATGGAGTGCGCTCCGGCTTCGATGGCGGCCAGAATGTTCTCGTGACTCAGCATTGCGCCTTTCGGCATTCCGGTGGTGCCGGACGTGTAGACCAGCAATGCCGTATCCGGAGGTGAGGCTTTGGCAATTTCTGCCGAAAACCGATCCGGTTCTTCTGCAGCGGCCTGTCTCCCGATCTCATACAGGTCATCGACCATCAGGCAATGTGGATGATCCAGGTCGTGCAGGCCTTCGTCCTCAAGGATGATGACCTTCAAAAGACCGGGGACGTCGCCTTGTATCTCGAGATACTTGTCCAGATGCTCTTCGTTTTCGACAATCAGAAATCGGCTGCCGCTGTCATTTATCAAATAGTTCAACTGCTTGGCCGAGTCAGTTGTATAAACCCCTGAAGCGATGCCACCGACGGCCTGAATGCCCATGTCGAACCAGGCCCATTCTTTGCGGTCCTCGGAAAGGATTGAAACGACCTCGCCCCGTTGCAGGCCAAGTTTCCGCAGTCCAAGCCCGATCCATTCGGCATGTTTCCAGTAGTCATTCCACGAGTAGGACTTCCAGATACCATAATCCTTTTCGCGGTGTGCCGTCCGGCTACCCAGTTCCAAACAACGTTTTCGGAACAACTGACCGATGGTGATGCAGCCATCCACGCAAACCGGGCGCTGACCTGGCATTGCATTGTACTGAACACCGTTGATCGTAGTCTGAGGGGGCAGGGGGCTGATATTCATCGCCTACCTCCACGTCTTTCTGCGTTTCCAACGCCGGTTTTCGCGCGCACCGTCCTCTTGCACGCCCAGATAGAAGTTCCTGATATCGTCGGATTTCATCAGATCGCCGGAAGGGCCGTCCATGACGATGCGGCCGACTTCCATCACGTATCCATAATGTGCCAGTTCCAGCGCTGCGTTTGCGTTCTGTTCAACCAGCATCATTGTCATGTTCTGTTCTTCGTTCAGACGTTTCAGGATGCCAAAAATCTCCTGCACCAAAATGGGTGATAGCCCCAGCGACGGCTCATCCAACAGCATGATCTTCGGGTTCGCCATCAGTCCGCGCCCGATTGCCAGCATTTGCTGTTGCCCCCCCGAAAGCGTCCCGGCCTCCTGATGCCGCCTTTCTTTCAGGATCGGGAAATAGGAAAAAACCAGTTCCCGGTCCTGCTCGACACGTGTTCTGTCGGTCGAAGTATAGGCTCCAAGGCTCAGGTTCTCGTCCACTGTCAGCAACGGAAAAACTTCGCGCCCTTCAGGGACGTGCACAATTCCTTTCCGAACGACGATGTGCGGTTCGGCCCCCTGAATGTCGCAACCTTCAAAGCTGATCTGCCCCTTTTCCGGGTCCATTACACCCGAGATCGTTTTCATCAGGGTCGTTTTGCCAGCACCATTCGCGCCCAGGATGGAAACGATCTGGCCCTCGTGTACCTCCAAAGATACACCGCGTATAGCCATGATAGGGCCGTAGAAGCTTTCTACATTGCGGATGGTCAGGATCGGTTCGCTCATGAAGCCTTCCCCAGGTACGCTTCGATAACGGCCGGATGCGACTGAACTTCTGCCGGTGTTCCCAAGGCCAGCCGGGCACCATCCGCCATGGCCAGAACCCGATCTGACACGCCGGACACCAACCCCATATCATGTTCCACCATCAGCACAGTGATTCCCATTTGCCGCCTGATATCGTCGATCCACCATCGCATGTCAGTTGTCTCTTCAACGGAAAGACCCGAGGCCGGTTCGTCCAGCATCAAAAGGCCGGGTTCGGTGGCCAATGCCCGCGCTACCTCGACGACTTTGCGGACACCGTAGGGCAGGCTCGATATCATCTTGTCGCGAAAGGCCTGCAGGTCGAGGAATTCAATGATCTCTTCAACCTTCTCACGGTTTTCAACCTCCTGTCTTTTTGCGGACGGTGTGAACAGAACCTGAGAAAGCAAATTAGCTTTACGATGCCGATGCCGCCCGACCAGCAGGTTTTGCAGGACCGTGGCATGCTCGAACAGTTCGATATTTTGGAATGTGCGCGCAACACCAAAACCGGCAACGCTAGAGGGTTTAACCCTCAGCAGATCATGTCCGTCGAATTTGATGGATCCGGAAACTGGATCATAAAACCGGGATATCAGGTTGAAAACGGTAGATTTTCCCGCACCATTCGGACCAACGATTGCGAAAACCTCACCCTTTTCAACTGAAAACGACAAGTCATTTACGGCCGTCAGTCCGCCAAACTTGAGGGTGACGTTTTCGAAGTTCAGAAAACTCATCTCAGACGCTCCGTTCTGAGATAGGATTTCTGCCTTTTGAACATATCTCTTCGGTAGAAGGGAAACAGCTCAAACCATGTGCGTATTTTCAGCCAACGGCCGTAAATGCCCATCGGTTCAAATAGAATGAACCCGATCAGGATCATCCCGAAAATACCAAACTCCAGTCCCGGAATGGCGACCGTGTTCCCGCCGATCAAGGCCCCGACGTATTCCTTAAAAATGGAAAGGAATTGCGGCAGGAAACCAATGACGATCGCGCCCAGAAAGGCACCGTGGATTGATCCAAGCCCGCCGATCACGATCATCATCAGCAACTGAATCGAAATCAGGACACTGAAAGTCTCGTTATTAAATGCGCCGGCAAACATGCCCATCAGCGCGCCAGCCCAGCCCGTGACCATGCAGGACAAGGCGAACGAGATCATTTTGGTTCGGGCAATATCCACGCCCATGGCCTGTGCGGATACCTCGGAATCCCGCACGGCGATAAAACTGCGCCCCAAAGGCGAGCGCAGAAGGTTGATATAGCCCAATGTGACAACAACCGAAATTGACAGAACCAGCCAGTAGAACCAGGACGGCGTTGCCCAGCGATCCACCGGATGCCCGAAAATCTCGACCCCGCCCAAATACTTACCCGAGACACCTCCGGTAATGGGTTCGGCCAGCACTATTATGTCATCCATGAGAATGGACAAAGCCATCGTGAAGATCGCCAGGTAAATCCCATGCAACCGCAGGGCAGGGATGGCAACAGTTACTCCGGCGATGCCGGTCAGAACCCCGGCCAGCGGAAACGCGACCACAAAGGGAATTCCAGCCTCGATCAGAATGACATTGGCGTAACATCCAACGGCCAGAAAGGCAGCGTGACCCAGGCTGACCTGACCGGTGTGGCCGGTCAGCAGCATCAATCCCAGTCCTGCGACCGCCCAGATCAGAACGTTTGTCAGTTCACCAAGATAGAAATCGTCCAGCCACCAGGGTGCGGCGGCGGCGATGGCAAGCAAGGCCAGATACATTCCCAACTGGTACCCGTCCTTCCACGGTCTGATGTCCTGCAAGTAACTTGTTTTGAAAACAACACGCATGATCAGACCTTCTTGATACGTACTTGGCTGAACAATCCGTTGGGTCGGAAAACCAGCACGGCCAGAAGCAAGGCGTAAGGGGCGATCTGGCTGTAACCCGCCGCGATGTAACGGCTTGCAAACGGTTCGATGACCCCAACAATCAACCCACCCGCCAAAGCGCCGGGCAAGCTTCCGAAGCCGCCGATAACCGCAGCCGCGAAGGCCTTGATGCCAAGCAATCCTGTTGTCGGGTCGACCGACCCCTTGGCGGCGAACAGAACACCCGCAATAGCTGCGACAACACCTGCCAGTGCCCATACAAAGCCCTGAACGCGCCGCACCGGGATGCCCATGTAATAGGCCGCCAGTTGGTTCTGCGAAGCCCCCTGCATCGCCAGCCCGAGCTTTGTTCTGTTGAAAAACGCATAAAGACCCCAGGTCAGAACAAAAGTGACGCCAATGACGGCCACGTCTTCCATCCCCAGAACCAGTCCGCCGAACCGGACCTCTTTGCCCGCCAACGGGTTTTGCAGAGTTTGCGGCTCGTGCCCCCAGATCAAACCGGCGGCGAACCGGATGACAAAGCCCAGAGCAATTGTCAGGATTACAACGGCAGTCTGACTTTCACCAAACAGGCGTCGGATAATCAGACGCTCGAGCAGATAGCCCAAAGCGCCCATCACCGTGAAGGAAATTGGCAGAGCAAGCCAGAAAGGCAGTCCCATATATTCGGTATTCGTCAGGCCGATGGTCACGAACGCCCCAAGCATCATGAAATCGCCCTGTGCGAAATTCACGGCCTCCGTTGCTTTGTAGATCAGCACAAAGCCAAGCGCGATCAGACCGTAGACACATCCGTTTGCCAACCCGCTGACCAGCAACTGCGCGTTGTCCAAAATCACCTCCCACGTCCGGTATGTCCGGCATCATTGGTGCCCGGTCGTTCGAAGGACGCCGCGGCTTGAAAATACTATGGCGCGATAATCACCGTTTCGTAACTCTTTTTTCGCGGCCCCAGTAGGTTGACGGCAAAATTTCCCGAGATAAGCCTTTCTGAAATTTCATTTTTCCAGCGCTCATTCTCCGCAAAGGGCCTTGGGAAAATGGGAACAAGTGCATTGTTGGATAATGCAAGACGGGGGCCGGTCCGGAAACCGACCCCATCAGATTTATTGCTGCGTGAACAGCTGCTGCAGTTCCTGAATTTTCAAAGCAATCGTTTCCGGCGAAGCCTTGATTTCATCCAGAATCTTGATCGTCTGTGTCTTGACGTCTTGAGTCAGAGTGCTTTCCTGAACCGCTGCAACCATCTTGTCATAGTCAAAGTTCTGCAGGGTCAATGCGCCTTCTTCGATCCAGGACGAAAGCAACTCTTGGCCTTCGCTGCTCAGCGATGCGACCTGCTCGCCGGCCTGATCGGCCAGGTCTGTTGCGGTCTGTCCGGCCTGCTCGGCAAGCTCTGCCGCCTGATCCGAGATGGATGAGGCGGCTTCACTGGCCTGCTCCGTTGCGTTTTGCAGCGCTTCGCTGGCGGCATCCTGCACGGCGGATGCAGCTTCGCTGGCCGCGTCGGCTGCATCCTCGGCGGCCGATTGCAACTGTTCTGCCGGTGTCGGCTCGGGTTGGTTCAGGATGTAATAGGCGCCTGCGCCAATGGCGGCGATGGCGATTCCGATAATTAAAGTGCGCGACATGAGTGTCTCCTTCAATTCTACTCGGTCGAGATGGGTCAAATCTATCCTCGGGCAAAGGGGGAAATCTCTGGATTTCTTTGCAAATTCGGATCTTGGGCCACAGCACGCTGATCCGACTGTGCAACAGCGGCAAGAATGTGCCGCTACGTTGGTCCTGGGTGTTGGCTTTCTTGAAAAAGACCGATCCGGTGATTGACGTCGGGCTGTTTAGAAAGAAACACTCTCATGTTTTTCAGGCAATGATTTTGTCTTCTTTCAACCGCGTACAGGCGAATGTTAACGCGACAAAAGCCACAACACGCCGATGCACCAACCTCCTAAGTCGGCTCAAACAATACTTGTGGGGAGTATGGCGGAGAGACAGGGATTCGAACCCTGGGTGGGCTTGCACCCACAACGGTTTTCGAGACCGCCCCGTTCGACCACTCCGGCACCTCTCCGCGGGGGTCTGTGAGGGGGGGATTTAGTGAGGAACGCGCAGGGGTGCAAGCGGAAAATTCCCGAATTTCGAATTGGACTGATTTTCCATTGCCTGTCATTCTAAATCACCTAGGCTCTTACTCATGATGAAGCTTGTTCGAAACGTCCTTCTGTCCGTGCTGATGCCGTTGATTGCGGTGGCAGCTATGGCGCAATCGCCTTCTGCTGCCAGCAGGGACCGGATTGAGGCCTTCCTGACAACGACCGGGTTTGATGTTGCGCTGGAAAGTATAGCTCTGACGTCGGCGTCAGCCCCCAAAATGCTTGGTATCGATCCTGAGGGGTTCGGATCGGACTGGACGCGCCTGGCGGAAGAAGTTTTTGACCTCAAGGATATGCACGAAATCGCCGTATCAATCCTTGAACAGACGTTGAGCGACGACTCGTTGAACCACGCCGTAGAGTTTTATGCGTCGGACCTCGGCCAACGGCTTGTCGAGGCTGAAAATGCCTCTCATCTGTACGAAGACGAGGACGACAAACAAAAACAGGGGCAGGAGATCATTTCAGAGCTTGTCAAAGACGGCTCGCACAGGGTCGAAACCCTGAAGCGCATGAATCGTGCCGTCGATTCAAGTGGAACCGCCCTTCGTGCGCTGCAGGAAGTGCAACTGCGCTTTCTTTTGGCGGCCAGCGCGTCTGGAGTTATCGACCTGCAGTTCAGCGCCGATGAATTGCGGGAAATGCTGCGCCGTAACGAAAGTGGGATGCGTCAGGCGATGCAATTGTCGGCTCTGGCAGGCGCCGCATATACTTATCAGGACTTCTCGGACGAGGATGTCGAAGCCTACACAAAAGCTCTTGAGCATCCGCAAATGCAGGAAGTTTATGAGCTGCTGAATGCAATTCAATACGAAATCATGGCCATGAAATTCGAAATTCTGGCGGCCCGGATGGCAGAATTGCATCCAGCTCAGGATATCTGATGCGTCTTGTTATAGGATTACTTATTGGACTGTTTGCATGCGGAACGGTCGCTGCATCCGAAAAGGTGGATCAACTTGCCGAGGCATTGCAGCTGAGCCAAATCATGGAGATCCTTCGGAAGGAAGGTCAGGCGCACCGGCAGGAACTGGATGAAACCCATCTGGACCAAAAGGGCGGCTCATTCCTGGAAGCGCAAGTCGAGGATATTTACGACACCGTCTGGATGCAGTCCCAGATAACCTCGGCCCTGACCGAGAATCTGACCAGCGTTCATATGGATCAGGCTATTCTGTTTTTCGAAAGCGCTGTCGGCAAAACTGTGGTGTCACTGGAAAACTCGGCGCGGGATGCAATCTCGGACGAAACGATCGAGGAGATGGCCCGGCACGCGTATGAAAATGAGCCCCGCGACGACAAGTTCTTCAAGCTGGTGGATGAGTACATTCAGGTCAATGACCTGATCAATCAGAACGTTCAGAACTCTCTCAGCGCTGATTTCTTTTTCTTTCGCGGCCTTGATCTGGAAGAAAGCCAGGATGACGCCGAACTCTGGGCCCAGCTATTGGCGCAGACAAAGGAAAGGACTGAGGACGCTACCGTTTGGCTGTATTCCTTCCTTCTTCTGGCCTATCAACCCCTGACCGAGGCGCAAATGCGAGAGAACATCGCCTTTTCCCGTACAGACACAGGCCGAGCCCTGAACAAGGCGCTGTTTACGGGCTTTGACCAAATGTTTGACGAGATTTCGTATCAACTGGGCAGGGCGGTTGCGCACTCGATGAGGGCATCTGATCTTTAGCACCGCATTGGTGTTGACTTTCTCGGGCAATCTATGGATAAGCGCGCATCCCGGCCGGAATCTCCGCGCCGGGTCTCGTTATTATTTGACCTCAGGGTTTTGCCCTAGGTCGTCACACAGCCCGAAAAGGGCGCGCTGTTCGAGGTGGCTTCGGCCAAAACGCCCAAAAGGGGACCACAGAACGCGGTATGGAAAAGGAAAGACGCATGTTTGCGGTCCTCAAGACTGGCGGCAAGCAGTACAAAGTTCAGGCGGGCGACGTGCTCCGCGTTGAAAAACTGGCTGCCGACGCAGGTGAAAAAGTTCAATTCAACGATGTTCTGATGCTGGGCGGCGACGCTCCGGTTGTCGGCGCACCGTTCATCGAAGGCGCAGGCGTTCAGGCCGAAGTGATCGAACAGGTCAAAGGTGACAAGGTCATCAAGTTCGTCAAACGCCGCCGTAAGCACAGCTCGAAGCGTACTGTTGGCCACCGTCAGAAACTGACTCTGGTCAAAATCACCGACATCCTGGCGTCGGGCGCTGACAAGTCGGGCATCAAAGCTGCAACCGGTTCCGTTCCGGCTGGTGAAGCTGCTCCGGCGGCAAAAAAGCCTGCCAAGAAAGCTGAAGCCAAAGCAGAGGCACCCGTTGCGGCTGCTTCCGCTGACGATCTGACCCAGCTGAACGGTGTTGGTCCTGCCGCTGCCAAAAAGCTGGCCGAGGCCGGTATCGAGAGCTTTGCCGCTCTGGCCGCCTTGTCGGACGAGCAGATTGCTGCTATCGAAACGGTCAAAGTGAAACCCGAATGGGTTGAGCAGGCCAAAGAGCTGGCCAAAGGCTAAGGAGAGAGAGAATGGCACATAAAAAAGCTGGCGGTTCCTCCCGTAACGGTCGCGACTCAGCAGGTCGTCGCCTTGGCGTGAAACTCTATGGTGGTCAGGCCGCCATTGCAGGCAACATCATCGTGCGTCAGCGCGGCACCAAGTTCTGGCCGGGCGAAGGCGTAGGCATGGGCAAAGATCACACCATCTTTGCAACTGTCGATGGCGCCGTGAAGTTCCACAAGGGCCTCAAGAACCGCACCTTTATTTCGGTCCTGCCAGTGGCGGAGGCCGCAGAGTAAGCCGAAACCCAGAAGGTTTAATAAAAAATTCATGGGGGACCGGCAGAAAATGCCGGTCCCTTTTTCGTTTTAACGCAGTCGTGATCACAAGAACCGATGACAGTCGCCACCACCAGTTTCTTGATCTTTGCCGCCAGTCAGGTCGGTACGCCGGGACCGGCCAACATGGTCCTGCTCGGAACCGGTGCGCGTTATGGCTTTCGGGCGGCGTTGCCGTTTGTGGCCGGCGTCATCTTGGGCAAACAACTGATCATTTGGCCCGTGGGTTTTGGACTGCTGCAATTGGCTGAACAGGCGCCCCTGGTGTTTTCAGTCCTGAAATACGCTTCAGCGGCCTATATTTGCTGGCTTGCGTGGAAAATTGCGAACTTGCGTCTGTCGCGCGGTACCACGCGTGAAGCCGCTCCGGGGTTCTGGGCGGGGCTGATTGTTCACCCGCTGAATCCCAAGGCCTGGGCGATGATCGTCGCCGGGTTTACTGGTTTTGTTGCTGCCGGAACGTCGAGTTTTGACGCGACGCTCACGATCGCTCTCTGCTTATTGTCCTGCCAGGTGATTTTGCACCCGATTTGGACATTTGCCGGAGATAGAATTGCCCATGCGGTTGAAGGTCGCCCGGTGGAAAAATATCTGATGTGGACGTTGGCGAGTTTGACAGTTGCGTCCGTATTTTTTGTGTTGTTCGGAGGAGGAACGAACTCATGAAGCTTGAGACAATAATCAATCAGCCGGTCATTGAAACCGAGCGGTTCGATCTGCGCCCGCTGCGCAGGTCGGATATGGGTCTCATCGAGTATTATGCAGGCGAAAAACGCGTGGCGCGCATGACGACGTCGATCCCGCACCCATTGCCGCCCGGCTCGGTCGAGGCATTTGTGACCCGCTCAATGGCCGACGACCGCGACGAGGATGTCTGGGCCATGGACGCCACCAAGGATGGCGGGCCTGAGCTGATCGGTGTGATCTCACTGATGCGGCTGGATCGCAATCAGTCCGAGGTCGGATATTGGGTCGCGCCCCTGTATTGGAACACTGGCATTGCCTCTCAGGCCGTCGAGGCCCTGGTCAATGCCAACCCGCTCGAGAACGCCACCATGTTCGCCAGCGTGTTTCAGGACAATCCGGCTTCGGCCCGAGTGCTGACACATTGCGGGTTCCAGTATCTGGGTGATGCGGAAAGCTATTCGGTGGCGCGCGACGCGAATGTGCCCACCTGGACATACAGCAAAAAACTCTGACTTGTGGCCGATGGGGCCTTTGCAGTAGGGGACAGTCATGAAATTTCTCGATCTTGCAAAGGTCCACATCCGGTCCGGGGCCGGCGGTGGCGGGTGCGTCAGCTTTCGGCGCGAAAAGTACATTGAATACGGCGGTCCCGATGGCGGAGACGGCGGTAAAGGCGGGTCTGTCTGGGCCGAGGTCGTGGACGGGCTCAACACCCTGATCGATTTTCGCTATCAGCAGCATTTCTTTGCCAAAAACGGCCAGCCCGGACGCGGGCAGCAGCGCACCGGCAAAGATGGCGACGACATTGTTTTGCGCGTGCCCGTCGGCACCGAGATTCTGGACGAAGATGAAGAAACGGTCATCTGCGACCTGACCGAGGTTGGCCAGCGCGTACTGTTGGCCAAGGGCGGCAATGGTGGCTTTGGCAACCTGCACTTCAAATCGGCGACAAACCAGGCGCCACGACGGGCGAACCCGGGGCAGGCAGGTATCGACCGCACGATCTGGTTGCGGCTGAAACTGATTGCCGATGTGGGGCTGCTTGGGATGCCCAACGCCGGCAAGTCGACCTTTCTGGCGGCAACGTCGAACGCGCGCCCAAAGATCGCCGACTACCCCTTCACGACACTGCACCCGAACCTGGGGGTCGTGGGCGTCGACAATGTGGAATTCGTCGTGGCCGATATTCCTGGCCTGATCGAAGGTGCCCATGAAGGGCGCGGGATTGGCGACCGCTTTCTGGGCCATGTCGAACGGTGCGCGGTTCTGCTGCATCTGGTTGACGGAACCTCGGAAACTGTGGCCGAGGATTTTCGCACCATCATTCACGAACTCGAAGCCTATGGTGGCGAACTGGCGGAAAAGCCGCGCATCACCGTGCTGAACAAGGTCGACGCGCTGGATGCCGATGAAACGGAAATGGTCAAGGCCGAACTGGAAGAGGCGGTCGGCGGCCCCGTCATGACCATGTCGGGCGTCGCGCATCTGGGTGTGACCGAGGTGCTCCGCGCCCTGAGAACGCAGATCGACGAAGACCGCCTGCGCCAAAAGCCCAACGAGGAGGCACAAGCTTGGCAACCCTGACCACTGCAAAACGTTTGGTTGTCAAAATCGGGTCCGCGTTGCTGGTGGACCGCGAGACGGGCCTGCTTCGATCCGAGTGGCTACGCTCTCTGGCCGAGGATGTGGTCTGGCTCAAGAATCAGGGGACGGATGTCATTCTGGTGTCCTCGGGCTCAATCGCTCTGGGGCGTGGCGTGTTGGGCCTGCCTATGGCCAACCTGCCATTAGAGCAGTCGCAGGCCGCTGCTGCTGTCGGTCAGATTCGGCTGGCCCGCGCGTATGAAGAGGTTCTTGCGCCTCATGACATCAAAACCGCTCAGGTTCTGGTAACGCTGGAAGACAGCGCAAACCGGCGCCGTTACCTGAATTCGCGGGCGACGCTTGAGACGCTGTTGAGCCTGGGCGTGGTCCCGATCGTCAATGAAAACGATACCGTTGCAACGGATGAAATTCGCTATGGCGACAATGACCGTCTGGCCGCGCAGATTGCTGTGACGGTTGGGGCCGACAAGCTGATCCTGTTGTCTGATGTTGACGGGTTCTACACCGGAAATCCCAACGACGACCCGAAGGCGACCCGCTATGACGTGATCGAACAGATCACGCCCGAGATTGAGGCCATGGCAGGCGATGCGGGTTCCGGGCTGTCAAAGGGCGGTATGAAGACGAAACTTTTGGCTGGCAAGATGGCAATCGCCGCCGGCTGCGATATGGCGATTACCGAAGGTTCCCCGCTGAACCCGCTGAAAACGCTCGAGAACGGCGCAAATTGCACATGGTTCACGGCGACATTGGATCCGCACGCCGCGCGCAAACGCTGGATTTCGGCGATGAAGCCGCGCGGAGAAATCAAAGTGGACGAGGGGGCAGCGCGTGCGCTGGCCAACGGCAAAAGCCTGCTGCCAGCAGGTGTTATCGAAGTGACCGGTGATTTCGGGCGTGGCGATCCCGTAGCGATTCTGGATCCCGTGGCGCGGCGTCTGGCGCAGGGCCTAAGCCGTTACACTGCGCAGGAAGCCGATGCGATAAAGGGGCGCAAATCTTCGGAAATCGAGGCGACGCTCGGTTATCCGGGCAGGGCCGCCCTGATCCATCGCGACGATCTGGCGCTATAGTGACGTTCCCCGCAACGCAGAACACTCGGACCTGAAAGGCACATGACATGAAGGATTTCGACACCATTCCCGCCCTGATGGCCGATCTCGGAAAACGCGCCAAGCAAGCGTCGAACGCGCTTGGGTTTGCCAGCGCCGAACGTAAACACGCTGCGCTGATTGCAGCCGCCGATGCGGTTTGGGAAAACCGCGCGCAAATCATTGAGGCCAACCGGAAAGACCTGGAGTTTGGTCGCGAAAAGGGCCTGAGCGCCGCCATGATGGACCGCCTTATGCTGGATGAGGACCGTGTCCGCGGCATGGTCGACGGTTTGCGCGCCGTCGCTGAACAGCCAGATCCCGTGGGCGAAGTTCTGTCTGAATGGGATATGGCGTCGGGTCTGAATATTCAGCGTGTGCGCACACCGCTTGGCGTGATCGGTGTGATCTATGAAAGCCGGCCAAACGTAACCGCCGATGCCGGTGCACTTTGCCTGAAATCCGGCAATGCCGTGATTCTTCGGGGCGGTTCCGAGAGCTTTCACTCGTCGACAGCGATCCACGCCTGCCTTGTTGAGGGTCTTAAAGCCGCCAACCTGTCCGAGGACGCGATACAGTTGATCCCGACCCGGGATCGGGCTGCGGTTCAGGAACTGTTGACCATGACCGATTACGTGGATGTCATCGTCCCCCGCGGCGGCAAGGGTCTTGTAGGGCTGGTGCAACGCGAAGCACGTGTGCCTGTTTTTGCGCATCTCGAAGGCATCGTTCACATCTACGTGGACAAGGCTGCCGATCCCCAAAAAACGCTGGATGTGGTCCTGAACGCCAAGACGCGACGCACCGGCATTTGTGGCGCTGCAGAATGTCTTCTTGTTCACGAGGACGTTGCGAAGACACTGGGACGCGACGTTGTATCCGCCTTGATGGCGGCCGGTGTCGAAGTCCATGCCGAGGGCGATCTGGCCATCGAAGGCACAATCGCCGCGACCGATGAGGATTGGGGCAAGGAGTTCCTCGACAGCATTATCGCGGCAAAACCGGTTGCCGACATCGACGCGGCCATCGCGCATATCCGGGCCAATGGCTCAAACCATACCGATTGCATCATGACCGAGGACGCCGACGCAGCCGCGCGTTTTTTCGAGCGGTTGGACAGTGCTATTCTGATGCACAATGCCTCAACTCAGTTTGCCGACGGCGGGGAGTTCGGAATGGGCGCTGAGATCGGGATTGCCACCGGCAAGATGCATGCACGCGGCCCGGTGGGGGCAGCGCAATTGACCAGCTTCAAGTATCTTGTTCGCGGGAACGGGACGACCCGAACCTAAAAGCGCAAAGCAACCCGGGTTGCGGAAGTTTCAACCGCAATCCGCCGTCCCATGGCCGCCGAAGTCTCATGCAGCAGGGCAAACTGCACCTGAGCTGGTGTTATCTTGCCGGGAAACCGACCGGTCGCGACGTGCTTCCACAGATCGCAATCGATATTCAGTTTGTCCGCGTTCCCGGCCACGGTCCATTTCCCGTCATGCAGGGAAATCTCGACCTCGCCTCCCATATGCATTGCACTTTCGCAGCACATCAATGCCAGAAAGGTGAGTTTCACCTGATTGCGGGGTGCGGGTTCGCCCAGGGTCCAATTGATCCGAACGCGGCCTGCGCGTTCGATATCCCGTAACAGATCTGCAATTTCGGTTCGTCCAAGCGGCTGGTCGCCCGCAGCGCCGAACGCCACGCGGAAAAAGCGAATTCTGGCACCGGCGCTGCCGACGCTGCCGGAAATCAACTCCATCTCAGGACCTTGCACGCTGCCAACCATCTCAAGCAGTTCCAGCCCGTTGGTGATCGCACCTATAGGGCTGATCAGATCGTGACAGATCCGGGAACCGATCAACTCGGCCAGGTTGACGTCCGTGCCGCCCATGCGTACCTCCTGCTGTATCTGCCGCCGGACCGGAGCCACCGCATGACAGACCTCAATGCTATTCTTGCACCGGGCATGTATGTCCGCCACCCGGATTTCCCCGATTGGGGCGTCGGACAGGTTCAGTCCAACATCGCAGGCAAGATCACCGTGAACTTTCGCGAGCAGGGGAAAGTGGTGATTGACGGGACACGTATTGCCCTGGTGCCGGTCTTTGATCTCTGAAACTGGTTTAGGAAAAGTTAACGGAACCTGCCAGAGCAGCGCATGTTGCTAAGCCGCAAAAAACTGCTGTATCAGGCGGACCAGTACCAAAAAGGATCAAACATCGCACATGCCCGACGCAGGCCCATCTTTCACAGTCAAACTTGCCGAAAACGAGGCGGAGCTTCGGGCGGCGCAGCGGCTACGCTATGACGTGTTCGTGCGCGAGTTGGGCGGCGGTGGGCGGATGGTTGACCATGATGCCGGTTTGGAGCAGGACAGCTTCGATCCGCATTTCGATCACATGCTGGCTTATGACGATACGACGGGCGAAGTGATTGGTGTCTATCGGTTGTTGCCCGGTGATCGGGCTGCTGAACTGGGGCAGTTCTACTCGGAAGATGAATATGATCTGACTGTCCTGAAAGAAAGCGGGCGCAAGCTGCTGGAACTTGGGCGATCGTGCCTGCACCCCGATTATCGGGGCGGCACGGCGATGTATTACATCTGGAATGGACTTGCGAAATACGTTGAAGACCGCAACATCGAAGTTCTGTTTGGTGTCGCCAGTTTTCACGGCACGGATGTTCAGGCGCTTGCTCAACCCCTGTCGATGCTGCATCACAACCATCTGGCACCACCTGATCTGCGGGTACGTACCCAGCCAGGTGTCTTTCAGGACATGAACCTTGTCGCCCCCGAGGATCTGGATCGGCGTGCTGCCATGGTGCAGGTGCCATCACTCATCAAAGCGTACCTGAGGCTGGGCGGATTTGTGGGCGAGGGGGCCTTTATTGATCATGCCTTCAACACCACCGATGTCTGCCTGATCCTGGACACAGCCCGCATGAACCAGCGTCAAAAGCGCATCTACAGCGGGGCGTAATCCTGTGAACGACCCGCTTTGGAATAGCGAGAATGCGCCGGATCCCATCCGATTGGGTCTGGGCGGTTGGCTTCTGGTGATCCTGCGCGGGCTGCCTTTGGCGGTTTTGGTGTTTGGTGGTCTGATCATCCTTTTGGCCCTTCGCCTGATCGAACGGCCACTTTACGACGTTCGAAGGCCGGTTACACCTTTCATCACACAGTTCGTCTGCAGGAATGCATTTCGAATACTCGGAATGGGGTATAGAACCTCAGGCGAATTGATGCGGGAACAAGGCGCGGTTGTGGCAAATCACACCTCTTGGCTGGACATTTTCGCACTCAATGCGCGCAAGCGCGTCTACTTTGTTTCCAAGGCCGAAGTTGCCAAATGGCCCGGCATTGGGTGGCTGGCCCGCGCAACCGGCACCGTGTTCATTGAACGTGACCGAAAGAAAGCGCGCGAGCAGACCAAGGTGTTCGAAACCCGACTGAAAGCCGGGCACAAGCTGTTGTTTTTCCCCGAAGGCACCTCGACTGATGGTTTGCGTGTTTTGCCATTTAAAACAACACTTTTCGAGGCGTTCTTTACAAAAGAATTGCGAGAGTTCATGTATGTCCAGCCGGTCACGGTGGTTTTCCATGCACCGGATGGGCGGCCTGCGCGGTTTTATGGCTGGTGGGGCGACATGGATTTCGGACCGCACCTTCTCAAGACACTCGGCGCACACAAGCAAGGCTCGGTTGAGTTGATCTATCACGCCCCCGCAAAAGTCAGCGACTTTGAGAACCGCAAGGCTTTGGCTGCACATTGCGAGGAGGCGGTTCGGCACGCACATAGCCTGGCGCGGCTCGAAAAATAAGGGCGAAAGACCCTTGCGCTGCCACTCAACCTGCCGTATACGCGCGCCATTCAAACCCGCAGGCGGGGTTTGGCCTTTTTGAGGGAGACATCCTCATCAAGACCGCCGGTTGGAGCATCCGCTTCTTTCACCCCCGCCGAGGCGTAAACCGGAAAAGGAAAGTAAAGCATGGCTCTTCCCGAGTTCACCATGCGTCAGCTGCTGGAAGCTGGCGTTCACTTTGGTCACCAGACACAGCGTTGGAATCCCCGCATGGGCCCGTTCATTTACGGCTCGCGCAATGGCATCCACATCATGGACCTGACCCAGACCGTTCCGATGCTGGATCAGGCTCTGCAGGCTGTTCGTGACACCGTCGCAAAAGGTGGCCGCGTTCTGTTCGTTGGCACCAAGCGTCAGGCTGCTCAGCCGATCGCTGAAGCCGCTGAAAAGTCGGCGCAGTACTATATGAACCACCGCTGGCTGGGCGGCACCCTGACCAACTGGAAAACCGTTTCCCAATCGATCAACCGTCTGAACCAGATCGACGAAGCAATGGAATCGGGCGCCGAAGGCCTGACCAAGAAAGAGCGTCTGGGCATGGAGCGTGACCAGTCCAAGCTGCAGGCTTCGCTGGGCGGTATCCGCGAGATGGGCGGCGTTCCTGATCTGCTGTTCGTCATCGACGTCAAGAAAGAAGCACTGGCCATCGCCGAAGCCAACAAGCTGGGTATCCCGGTTGTGGCAGTTGTCGACACCAACTGCTCGCCCGACGGCGTTGATTACATCATCCCCGGCAACGACGACGCTGCACGCGCAATCGCTCTGTACTGCGATCTGGCCGCACGCGCCGCACTGGACGGCATGACCGCTCAGATGGGTGCTGCGGGCGTTGACCTGGGTGCGTTCGAAGAAGCTCCGGTTGAAGAAGCCGTTGCTGAAGAGGCCGAAGCAGAAGCACCTGCTGAAGCGTAAGCTGCCCGTCACCAAAATGACATATGGGGCAGGGTAGACCTGCCCCAATTCCGTTTGAATTGAGGAGAGCCAAAAGATGGCAATCACAGCAGCAATGGTTAAAGAACTGCGCGACTCGACCGGCGCAGGCATGATGGACGCAAAAAAAGCGCTGACCGAAACCGGCGGCAACATGGACGAAGCCGTTGACTGGCTGCGCACCAAGGGCCTGGCCAAAGCGGCTAAGAAATCTGGCCGTACCGCGGCAGAAGGTCTGGTTGCAGTTCACGTGGACGGTGGCACCGGTGTCGCTGTCGAAGTGAACTCGGAAACCGACTTCGTTGCGAAGAATGGCGAGTTCCAGGAAATGGTTGGCAAAATCGCCTACGCCGCCGAAGGCGTGGACAATGTCGAGGCGCTGCTGGCTGCTGATCTGGGCGGCAAGACCGTTGCCGACACGCTGACCGACAAGATCGCCACCATCGGAGAAAACATGTCGGTTCGCCGCATGGCCAAACTGTCGGGCGACACCGTTGTGTCTTACGTGCACAACGCTGCCACCAATGGCATGGGCAAAATCGGTGTTCTGGTTGCTCTGACCGGTGGTGACGAAGCAATCGGCAAACAGGTTGCAATGCACATCGCAGCTGTAAACCCGGCGGCCCTGTCCGAAGATGATATGGACCCGGCTGTTGTCGAGAAGGAAAAGCAGGTTCAGATGGACATCGCCCGCGAATCCGGCAAGCCCGAGCAGGTGATCGAAAAGATGATCGTAGGCCGCATGAAGAAATTCGTCGCAGAATCGACTTTGCTGAACCAGCAGTTCGTTGTGAACCCTGACCTGACTGTTGAAGCCGCTGCCAAAGAAGCTGGCGCGACCATCACCGGCTTCGTCCGTCTGGAAGTGGGTGAAGGCATCGTTGTCGAAAAAGAAGACTTCGCAGCCGAAGTGGCCAAGGCTGCTCAGGGCTGAGAATGCGGGGTATCAACAGATACCCCCACTAAGAAATAGGAACCGGTTACGTGAAAGCGTGACCGGTTTTTTGTATTCCGGATGCACGTACGCAGAACGCTGCCGACTACCGCAAAATTGGAGAAAAGGTTGATTGAGGGGCCCCGCATGATGGGGATGGTCGAGGCCCCCCAAAATTTCCGACTCAACTACGTGGACCAATAGACGCATTTGAGTCAGAGCGACCGGAGAGCCCTGGTATTGCAAAGATCCGATCAATTGTTCCCTGGCTAAAGCCACCACTCACGGAACACTCTCACTTTGCAACTTATGGTAAGGATTCGGAAAGTCATGATTTCCTTACCTAAGGTAAATTGACGCAATTTAGCGTCAAAATTGATGCGTTATGCCTCCATAACGAACATCTGGTTCTGCAGCGAAGCTTTCAGGACAGCCTGCGCTGTTGTTTCAACTGCAAGTGACTCGCGCGCGAGCCTGAGGTGCTTTTCTACTGTCGCTGAAGTCAGCCCCATGAGCAGAGCAATATCCTGCGTTGTCTTGCCATCGCCGACCCATTGCAGCGCCTCACGCTGGCGCTTTGTCAGGGCCCGGTTGGGGGCGTGATAGGGCAGTGTCAGGATCTTCAGATGGGCGACATTGTTCATCAGCAGAATGTCTTCGCCGTGCTCATCCCATATCGCGTCAACATCATCCTGGCTCAGATCACTTCCGGCCGCCAGAGAGATTGCGCCCTTGGTGCGCATCGACACGGAATTGAAGCTGACAGTATATCCGGCAACAACGCCCATGGACTTGTTGAAATCCAGAACCTGCTTCTCCTGAGGAGACAACGAACCGTTGCTCTGCGAAGATTGTGCCAGATTCCAACTTTGCGCACCCTCATTGTTCAGCGCCCATTTCAACATTGGCGCATGGAAATACAGTCCACCCTGCAAAAAACCATCCAAATACGCCCGGCCGTGGTTTGTGAGGATGACAAAATCTTCGGGGTCTCCCAGCGACGTTTCTGTCCGGAACAACGTGTAGCCGTACAAAAGACGCTCGAACCCAAACTCAGCCATTTGACGGCAGTGTGCGTCCCATAGCTCTTCCAGAGTTTTCGTATAGCTCAGGAAATGAAGATATTCTTTCAGGTTCACGCCGCGCCACCTCCGTCATTGAGATGCGAAGCCAACGCATCCAAAGCCAGCACATAGCTTTGCGCCCCAAATCCGCAAATCTGACCAAGCGCCGCCTTGGCGATGTAGGACTTGTGGCGGAAGGATTCTCGCGCATGAATGTTTGACAGGTGGACCTCAATCGTCGGCAGCTCGACCGACGAAATCGCGTCCAGCAATGCAATTGAAGTGTGCGTATAGGCGCCGGCGTTCAGTACCAGCCCATCATAAACCCCACGCGCCGCGTGGATGGCATCAATAAGCGCGCCTTCGTGGTTGGACTGAAGATGTGATACTGACAGCCCAATCGACTTTCCATGCGCTATGCACAGATCTTCGACGTCTTTCAAAGTGACGCTGCCGTAAATCTCAGGTTGCCGCGTACCCAGCAAATTGAGGTTTGGCCCATTTAATACCAGAATTTTGCGCATTATTTTACTGTCCCCATAACAGTTTGATAAACGTGAAATGGGGAAGATGTCTACATGCCATTGTTGTATAAAAATATGTAATAACTCCGTTGCGATACATACAAAACGGCGGCCGACACCTGCATTGGCTGGCTGGAGCAGCGAAATCCGCAATACAACACAGGTTTGGAAATACATGGCACGCCAGTCGACACTTGACCCTGACAGGACGCAACACATCCGCCACTGGATGCAACGCTATGTCGATCAGCGCAAATACGCAGGTTCTTCGTTGTTGCTGATCCAGGGCGGTAGAGAGGCGTTTTTCCATACCTGCGGGCATCGGGATCTTGCGCGCGAACTGCCTTTTGAACGTGACACAGTGGTTCGAATTTATTCGATGACCAAACCGATCACGTCCGTCGCCATCATGATGCTGGTTGAACGCGGTTTGTTTCCTCTGAACGCGCTGGTATCTGACTTTTTGCCCGAGTTCGCGGATATGCAGGCGCTTGTGTCTGACGCAACAAGGATTGATCAGACAGAACCTGCCACGACCCCGACGGTGCACCAGCTACTGACACACACAAGTGGCCTTAGCTATTCCTTTAACCCCGGAATACTGCCGGAAGCCATGGAAGCGCAGGAACTATTTTTCAAGCCGGATCAGGGCTTTCTGGCGGACAACGTAACAAAACTCGCGACCCTGCCACTGGCGTTCCAACCAGGGACCAGGTGGGAATACTCCGTCGCGACAGACGTTCTTGGCCGGATCGTCGAAATCGTATCCGGACAGTCCTTGGACGGGTTCCTTCTGCAAAGTGTTTTTGACCCATTGGGCATGACAAAGACCGGTTTTTCAGTCCCACATGGAGCATCCAGCAGATTTGCGTCGCTTTACACCCCCTTGGCTGGCGATGCCATGGCCCTCAATTCCGCCGATGTCGGGGAAAACAGCCTGCGGCTTGTAGACGAAGCCGGGAAATCTCCGTTTGAACGCGCGACGATGTATTCCGGAGGTGGCGGTCTGGTAAGCACGATCGATGACTATGCCCGTTTCGCGGAAATGCTGCGAAATCGGGGGCAGGGGAACGGCCACCGCCTGTTGGGCCCCAAGACCGTTGAGTTTATGATGCATAACCAATTGCCGGGTGACATCGCATCGATGGGCCCGCGCAGTTTTGCGGAACAACCAATGGAGGGAATGGGGTTTGGACTTGCGGGCGCTGTTGTTATCCAACCGGGTCGCACCCGGGTTGCCGGGTCCCAAGGGGATTTCAGTTGGGGCGGAATGGCTTCTACGTTTTTCTGGATCGACTACCAGAACGATCTGACTTCGGTGTTCTTCACACAGTTGTCTCCTTCTAGTTCGTACCCGTCCCGTGCCGAGCTAAAATCACTGGTTTTGGGTACAATCATTGAATGACCGGTCGGCGACTGTTACTTCGCCTGAAGAAATACACCAGTGAGACACAATATGACCGAAGCCGAGCGTATCCTTCTTGATCTTCTCAACGTTGAAAGGCTTGAACAAGACCTGTTTCGGGGCACCGGATCCGGCGGGGAAACCCCAACAAGAGTTTTCGGCGGTCAGGTCATAGCTCAAGCACTGGCTGCGGCATACAGGACAGTGGACGACCGGCTATGCCATTCGCTTCATGCGTATTTCATACGACCCGGAAATCCTGATATTCCGATAATATATCAAGTGGATAGAGCACGAGATGGAGGTTCTTTCACGACTCGCCGGGTTGTAGCAATCCAGAACGGGAAACAAATCCTGAACTTGTCGGCGTCATTTCATATTCAGGATGATGGGTGGGATCACCAACATCCCATGCCAGAGTCGAATTCACCGAACTCGTATCCCGCGCGATCAGAGTTGTATCACAAGTTGCTGGATCAAGTTCCGAAACGGCTGCATGGCGAACTGCTTCGGGAACGTCCGATTGAAGTTCGTGAGGTCAATCACCACAGTCCGATCCATCCGGTGAAATCCGATGACCGCAACCAAATCTGGTTTCGCATGTCAGCAGCGGCTGACACTGATCCAATCACACAACATCTGTTGTTGGCCTACGCGTCAGACATGTACCTGATGACGTCAGGGATGCGGCCGCATGGCCTGAGCTGGTATACTGGCGAAGTCAACAGCGCCAGCCTAGATCATGCGTTGTGGTTCCATGCACCGGTTCACTTCGAGAACTGGCATTTGTATTCGATGGATTCACCTTGGACAGGCCGTGGTCGCAGTTTTAACCGCGGTTCGATCTTTTCTCAGAATGGCGAACTTGTGGCTTCTGTCGCACAGGAAGGCCTGATGCGGAAGGCTGTCAAACAAGGTTAGAGATCTCTTCTAACCGATTGTTATGATGTTAGACTACTTTTGATTAGCAACGTGTCACCAAGAACGTGTCACCAAGAACGCGAAGGAGACTTTTTACCATAATACCGATTATACGAATTTGTGTATCCTGTAAAATTGACGGCCAAGCTGACGTCAACTCACGAACCTCTGAATAAAATCTTACCAACGACAACCACCCGGCTGCTAATATAGCAGCCGAGTGGCAGAATGTTCGCCGTCGAAATCCGGCGCTTAGAAAAACGCCTGCAAGCCGGTTTGCGCCCGCCCCAGGATCAATGCATGGACATCGTGAGTGCCTTCATAGGTATTCACGGTCTCCAGATTGACCATGTGGCGGATAACGTGAAACTCCAGAGAGATCCCGTTGCCACCGTGCATGTCGCGTGCCAGACGCGCGATATCCAGAGCTTTGCCACAATTGTTGCGCTTCACGATCGAAATCATTTCCGGCGCAGCTTCGGCCAGGTCCATCAGGCGTCCGACCCGCAGGCTGGCCTGCAGCCCCAGCGCGATTTCGGTTTGCATGTCGGCCAGTTTGCGCTGGAACAATTGCGTTTGCGCCAGGGGACGATTGAATTGCTTGCGGTCCAGTCCATACTGGCGTGCGCCATGCCAGCAGCATTCAGCAGCCCCCATGACCCCCCAGCTGATGCCGTATCTTGCGCGGTTCAGACAGCCGAATGGACCTTTCAGACCCTGAACATGGGGCAGCAATGCGTCTTCACCAACTTCGACGCCATCCATGACGATTTCACCGGTGATTGATGCACGCAGGCTCAGCTTGTTCTGAATCTTAGGGGCGCTCAGACCCTTGAGGCCTTTTTCAAGCACAAAACCGCGAATTTTGCCGTCATGCGCATCGGATTTGGCCCACACAACAAACACATCCGCGATCGGTGCATTGGAAATCCACATCTTGCTGCCGTTCAACCGATAGCCACCATCGATCTTTTCAGCGCGGGTCTTCATACCCGCCGGATCCGAACCCGCGTCTGCTTCGGTCAGACCGAAACAACCAATCCACTCTCCGCTGGCCAGCTTGGGCAGGTATTTTTGCCGCTGTTCTTCACTGCCATAGGCATAGATCGGATACATCACCAGTGAGCTTTGCACCGACATCATCGATCGATAGCCGGAATCCACACGCTCGACTTCACGCGCCACCAGCCCGTACGAGACATAGCCGGCACCGATCCCGCCATATTCTTCGGGAATCGTGGCGCCCAGCAAACCCATTTCGCCCATCTCGCGAAAGATCTCGGGGTCTGTCTTTTCCTCCTCGAACGCCTGCGTAATCCGGGGTTGCAGCTTTTCCTGAGCATAAGCACGGGCGCTGTCCGCAATCATGCGTTCGTCTTCGTTCAGCTGATCAGACAGGCGAAAAGGATCATCCCAGGCAAATTTACCAAGATCCGGGGTATCCTTGGCGCGCAAGGTGGGTTTGGGGGTCGGGGCGTTCATGATCATTCTCCGCTCAGTCGGCTTCGCGGCAAAATAACCCGGAGCGCTGGCAAAAGACAGCAAGAGTTTAGCAATCACCCATGAGTGAATCGCATAGTTTCTGACCGGGCCGCCCTACCCCTTGTTCAGCCCAAGGCGTAGCCAGCACCACGTACCGTGCGCACCGGATCGTCGCCCCCATGCTGTGTCAAAGCCTTGCGCAGGCGTCCGATATGCACGTCAACTGTTCTGGTATCGACATAAATGTCCCGCCCCCAGACCCGGTCCAGCAATTGCTCGCGGCTCCAGACCCGGCCTGGCTTTTCCATGAAAGTGCTAAGCAGGCGAAACTCGGTCGGGCCAAGTTTCAGCGGTTTGCTGTTGCGGCTGACTTTGTGTGTCTCGGAATCCAGAACGATGTCGTCATACTCCAGCCGCAGACCAACCGTCGCCGGACGCACACGCCGCAGTTGGGATCGCACCCGTGCCATGAGTTCGACGACTGAATAGGGTTTGACCACATAGTCATCCGCGCCGGTTTCCAACCCGCGCACCTTGTCCACCTCTTCCGTACGGGCCGAAAGCATGATGATCGGAATGGAGCGCGTATCCGACCGGGTTTTCAGACGCCGACAGACTTCGATCCCGCTGAGGTTTGGCATCATCCAGTCTAGCACGATGATGTCCGGGCTATCCTCATCGACCAGCAGCAGGGCTTCGTCACCGTTGGCGGCTTTTGAGACGCGAAACCCTTCTGCTTCAAGATTGTAGGCCAGCACTTCGCGCTGCGCCGGTTCATCCTCGACAACCAGAACTGTGGGCTGATCAGCGGACATGATCGCGATCTCCTAGACGGTTTGCGAGGTGATATCAGCCTTGGGCCGCGCCTCGGAGGGTCGTTCACCGGTCACGAGATAAACAACCTGCTCAGCGATTGCAGTGACATGGTCGCCCATACGCTCGATGTTCTTGGCGATGAAATGCAAATGCATGCACGACGAAATATTGCGCGGATCCTCGGCCATGAACGTCAGGAATTCGCGGAACAGACCATTATACATCTGGTCCACCTCTTCGTCCCGTTCGATCACGTCAGCCGCCAGTTCGGCATCGCGCTGGATATAGGCATCCAGCGCGTCCCGCAGCATACGCTCGACCTCGCGCGCCATACGGCGCAGAGCCGCAGCGCTTCCGTTGATCTCGCCTGCGTTGACCAAAACCGTGGTACGCTTGGCAATGTTCTTGGAATAATCGCCAATGCGTTCCAGGTTGGCCGAAACCTTCAGGACCGACAACACCAGCCTCAGATCGCCGGCCGTCGGGGACCGCAGCGCAATCAGACGCGCGGTTTCTTCGTTGATCAGTTCTTCAAGCGCGTCAATGGCCTTGTCGCCCTGCCGGACTTGCTGCGCCAGTTCCTCGTCGCGCGTCTCAAGCGAGCGGGCCGAGCTCATGATTGCGGCCTCGACCAGACCGCCCATCTTCATGATGTGGGCCTGGATCGTTTCAAGGTCGCGGTCGAATGCGGATGCAATATGTTGTTCGGTCATATCTGGTTACCTGTACTCAGCCGATCCGGCCTGTAATGTAGCTTTCCGTGCGGGGATCCACCGGGTTGGTGAAGATCTGGCCGGTTTCGCCAAACTCGACCAGGTTTCCCAAATGGAAGAAAGCGGTCTTCTGGCTTACACGGGCGGCCTGCTGCATAGAATGGGTCACGATCACCACAGAATATTGCGCGCGCAGCTCATCGATCAGTTCCTCGACTTGCGCCGTTGCAATCGGGTCCAGCGCCGAACAGGGTTCGTCCATCAGCAGAACCTCGGGCTCGGTCGCGACGGCGCGAGCGATGCACAGGCGTTGCTGCTGACCACCGGACAGACCTGTGCCCGGGGCATCCAGCCGGTCCTTCACCTCATCCCAGATCGCACCCCGGCGCAAGGATTTCTCAACGATCTCATCCAGTTCTGCCTTGTTCTTGGCAAGGCCGTGGATGCGAGGGCCGTAAGCGACATTGTCGTAGATCGACTTGGGGAACGGGTTGGGCTTCTGGAACACCATCCCCACTTTGGCGCGCAGCTGCACCGGGTCGACACGCCTGTCATAGATGTCTTCGCCGTCCAGCAGGATGTCTCCTTCGACCCGGCAGATGTCAATGGTGTCGTTCATCCGGTTCAGGCAGCGCAGGAAGGTGGATTTGCCGCACCCCGACGGGCCGATGAAGGCCGTCACCTTCTTGTCTTCGATCTCCACGTTCACGTCCTTGATGGCGTGGGCATCGCCGTAATAGACCTGAACGTTTTTCGCGGCGATCTTGATTTCTTCGGAGTCCACGGTTCTCTCCACTCGTGTCATGTCGTTCATTATTGCCTCCACTTACCAGCGGCGTTCAAAGCGGCGGCGCAGGATGACCGCAATCGTGTTCATTGTGACGAGGAAGATCAACAGAATGATGATGCCCCCCCATGCGCGTTCGTAAAAGGCCGGGTCGGCGCGCTTGGACCATTCGTAGATCTGCGCCGGCATGGCCGAGTTCGGGGACAGGAAGCCCGCAACGATGCCGTCGGGCGGGTTCGAGGCGATAAAGCCCACCATTCCGATCAGCAACAGCGGAGCCGTTTCACCCAGCGCCTGCGCCAGACCAATGATGGTTCCGGTCAGAATACCGGGTGCGGCCAGGGGCAGAACATGGTGGAACACCGCCTGCATTTTCGAGGCCCCTACCCCAAGCGCTGCATCGCGGATCGACGGCGGCACGGCCTTCAGCGACGCTCGGGTCGATATGATGATCGTCGGCAAGGTCATCAGCGTCAGCACCAAACCGCCGACCAGCGGAGCGGACGTTGGCAGGTGCATGTAGTTGATGAACACGGCAAGACCCAGGATACCGAACACGATGGACGGAACGGCAGCCAGGTTCGAGATATTCACCTCGATAATATCGGTCAGCCGGTTCTGCGGCGCGAATTCCTCAAGATAGATCGAGGCTGCAACGCCAATCGGCAGCGCCAGCGCCAGCACGACGAACATCATGAACAGCGAACCCAGCATTGAGACGCCGATCCCTGCCGCCTCGGGCCGTTGGTCGGACGCATCAGCACCAAGGATGAAGTCGGGGTTGAACGCCTTGTACAGAACACCGGCATCCCGCAACTGGTCAACGAAATCAAGTTGTTCGACCGAGATGCTCTTGTCGTTGGCAATCGAGTCGCGGGTTACTCGATCTTTCATGTAACCATCAACGCGGCTGTTGGTCAGAAACCGGAAGCTGACCGTATTGCCGATCTCATCAGGATTGGCGATGACGTAGTTCCGCAATTCCGCCTGCGCAGCTTTGGACAGGATACCGCCCATCTGTTTAGGTGTCAGTTCAGTCTGGATGCCCAGTTTTGCAACTTCGGATTCCAGCGCAGACGCGATCAGAGGCGCATAACCAAAGGTCGACACCTTCTTGATGTCCTCAATATTGCGGTTGCCCTTCTTGTCCAACTTGTCGGCCTTCAGGTCGACATCCAGCTCAAGATAGGTTTGCTGAAATGCCCCGGTGCCGGCGGTTACGATATTCGTAACCAGAACGACCAGCATCAGCAGCCCGATACCGATGGCGGCGATACCGTACATCTTGAACCGGCTTTCAGCCGCATTGCGCCGCTTGGTGCGCGCGTCCTTTTCGAACAGCGATCCGTCCTTGGTTTTCGCGGTCGGAGCAGCGCCAGGTGTTTGGGAAATATCGGTCATTCGTACTGCTCCCGGTATTTGCGTACGATGTAGAGGGCGAGGATATTCAGGCCCAGCGTGATCACAAAGAGTGTCAGACCCAGCGCGAACGCGACCAGCGTTTCAGGGCTGGCAAAGTCGGTATCACCTGTCAACTGGCTGACGATCCGAGTGGTGATGGTGGTCATCGCCTCGAATGGGTTGCCCGAGAACTTTGCTATCGCACCGGCGGCCATCACAACGATCATCGTTTCACCAATGGCACGGCTGGCGGCCAGCAGAATTGCCCCGACGATGCCCGGCAGCGCTGCGGGCAGGATCACATTGCGCACGGTTTCCGAATGCGTGGCCCCAAGGCCGAGAGAACCGTCACGCATGGATTGCGGTACAGCGTTGATGATGTCGTCCGACAGCGAGGACACGAACGGAATCAGCATGATCCCCATCACCAGACCGGCCGTCAGAACCGCGTTGGAACTGGCCATCCAGCCCACCCCCAAAGCGCCACCATCACCGAAAAGGGAAACAAGCGCGGGACCAACCGTCAGCAAGGCAAACAAACCGTAAACGATGGTCGGGATACCCGCCAGAATTTCGAGCAGAGGTTTGGCGATCGACCGGGTCGCACCGGATGCATATTCCGACAGGTAAATTGCGGCGAACAGACCGATCGGCACAGCAACCAGCAGCGCAATCAGCGAGATGTATAGCGTGCCCCAGAGCAGCGGCAGAATCGACAGCTCACTTCCGCCACGGAAGTTGGGGGCCCAGGTGGTTCCCAGGAAAAAGTCTTTCCAGGAATGCAGCTGGAAGAAGTTCATGGTCTCGAACAACATCGACAGAACGATGCCGACGGTTGTCAGGATTGCAATCGACGCGGCGAGCAGCAACAGCGCCAGAACCCCCTGCTCGACCACATTGCGAGCCCGGAAATCCTTGTGCGTTCTGATATAGGCAAAAGCGGCACCAAACAGAGCAATCGCCAGAACGACGACCTGCATTGCCACCTTCCCGGTTGACGTCATGCTGCGGTACTTCTGCGCTGCCACCAAAATTGGCTGTGTGATGTCTTGCGTCAGAACCTGTCCGGACTCTTTCAGCGTTTTGGTCAGGGCTTCGATATCGGCATTGCCATCCCGGGCCTGCGGCTCAGCCATCGCGCCAGTGGCCACAGCGCCGTCCAGACCATAAGCCACACGGCGGACCTCGCTCATGACCAAGCCGCGGTCCGAACCCTCGGGGATCGCTTGATCAGGAATAAGGCCGGAAACAGTGCTGTTCACGATCATCGGCTGCACCAGAAGCCAGATGATCAGCACACCCAATGCCGGAACCAAAGCTGTCAGAGCAACGTTGTAGCCATAGTATGATGGCAGAGAATGCAAATCACGGGCCTCTCCGGCCGCGCTTGCCAATGCTCGGGACCGGCCCGCGAAAAATCCAATCACTGCCAGTGCAAGCAGGATAACCAACAGCCAGGATAGCGCCATGAGAACTCCGTAAGTATGGCAGAGTAGGAGTCAAAAGGAACCGGGACGCGAAGAAAACGCCCCGGCTCCGTTCATATGAGTATTTAGGAGCCGCCGCCCAGAACGGTTTCGTTGGCTACTGTTTCCTGTACTTTGACCAGCTCTGGGTCGGATACCAGGCCGTATTCTGCCAGCGGGCCATCGGGGCCTGCGATCTCGTCAGCGACGAAAAACTCGGCATACTCTTTCAGGCCGGGGATTACGCCGATGTGGGCTTTCTTCACGTAGAAGAACAGCGGGCGCGAAACCGGGTATTCGCCGGATGCGATCGACTCGGTCGAAGGAACGATGCCAGACATGGTCGCGACCTGCAGCTTGTCGGTGTTGTTCTCATAGAACGCCAGACCAAAGACGCCGATGCCGTCCTTGTTGCTTTCGATACGGGCCAGGGTTTCGGTGTAGTCGCCGTCGATGTCGACCGAAACGCCGTCGGTACGCAGCGCGATACAGGCTTTTTCAGCTGCTTTCTTGTCGTCGCCGTTGGCAGCCTTGTAGACGTCAAAGTCGCCCAGATGCTCACAACCGGCCAGGATCACCTTGTCTTCGAACACTTCACGGGTGCCGTGCTTGGTGCCCGGGATGAAGGCTGCGATCGGCTGTGCCGGGAAGTTAGGGTTCACGTCGGCCCAGGTTTTGTTCGGGTTGTCGACCAGTTCGCCGTCGACGACGATTTGAGCGGACAGGGCTCTGTACCAGTCTTCCGGCGTGAACTCGAACGAGTTGCCGTTGATGTCGGATGCGAAAACGATGCCGTCATAACCGATCTGAACTTCGATGATGTCCGTCACGCCGTTCTCAGCGCAGGCTTTGATCTCTTTTTCGCGGATGGCACGCGAAGCGTTCGCAACGTCGATGGTGTTTTCGCCTACACCTTCACAAAAACGCTTCAGACCCGCCGAGGAACCGCCCGATTCAACAACCGGTGTCGGGAAGTCAAAGTTTTCACCGAAGGCTTCAGCAACGATCGAAGCGTAAGGCAGCACGGTTGACGAACCGGCAACCTGTACCTGATCACGCGCAGCAGCAGTAGTCGCCGAAACGGCCGCGATGGCCAGTGCAGAAGCCGACAGTTTTACAAAGGACATTTCAGTCTCCTTGACAAAGATATGTAGTGATCATCCCCATGATGATCTTGGGCGAACCTCTAAGAGGCGCGCGTAAGCCTTGTGTGACAGGTGTGTAACAGTTTCATGACAAGCCGGAGGAAAGTTGCATAACTTTGCGCAAAGCTGTCATGCACTCGACGCAAGGCTTCCGTGAGCAGGTTTCAGGTTTCGCTGTGCCCGATGGGAAGGATCACAGTGAACGTTGTGCCCTGCCCCAATTCGCTTTCCACACGCAACCGGCCGCGATGCCGGTTGACGATGTGTTTTACGATCGCCAGCCCAAGTCCCGTCCCCCCCAACTGACGTGACCGGTGGCTGTCGGCCCGATAAAACCGTTCCGTCAGCCGGGGCAAATGTACTGAGTCGATACCTGGCCCCTTGTCCGCCACCTGAACACGCACAGACGGGCCACGTACGGTCGCGTCACGCTCCAAAAGCTCAAGCGTGACATCAACGACGCCGCCGCTGCTGCCGTATTTGATGGCGTTCTCGATAAGGTTGGTGAAGACCTGACGCAGTTGATCGGCATCACCCGGCAGCGACACGGAATCCGGCGGCGCGTTCAGAGACAAAGCGACTTGCACATCCTCTGCCAGCGGGCGCAGCGTATTTATCGTTGATTGCAACAGCCCCGTCAGGTCCACTGCTTCCTTTGGCCGGATACGTTCCTCGCTCTCGACCCGGTTTAGCGACAACAGATCGCCCACCAGACGGTTCATCCGGTTCGCCTCATCCATCATGATCTGCAGGAACCGGTCCCGCGCGGCCTCATCCTTTCGGGCCGGGCCACGCAGTGTTTCAATGAACCCCATCAGGGCGGTCAAGGGGGTGCGCAACTCGTGACTGACATTCGCTACAAAGTCCCGCCGCATCTGGCTGGCCTGTTCCAGATGGCTCACGTCCTGGAAGATGGCCAAAACTGCCCCGCCCGAAACGGCACCGACCCCGTTTACGTATCTGCACTGGACCTCGAACGTGGTGTCCTGCGCACCGTCGTTGGACAGATGCTTTGTTTTCGCGGCCCCTTTCGTGCTCAGGCTTTGCTCCATCGCTTCGATAACCTGAGGCTGCCGCAGGATGGTTGCGAAATGCCGGCCATGAATGTTGCGGCCTAACAGAGTTATGGCATCAGTGTTGGCGGCAACGATCCGCTCTGTCTGGTCGACCATCAATGCTGGCATGGGAATGGCCGAAACAAATTCGTTTAGCTGATTTTCTGCCATTGCTGCAGCCTTTCTACTTGTCTCGTCAAAAGGCCTATGAAATCGGCTTCAGGGATTCACGAAATCTCCGCATATTTTCCTGATAGTGCTGCGCGCTGAGTGTAAGCCGCTGCGCCGTCGCCTCATCCACCTGGCGCACGACCTTTCCGGGCGATCCCATGACCAGGGAATTGTCCGGAATCTCCTTGTTTTCGGTGATCAGCGCCCCGGCCCCGATCAGGCAGTTCTTGCCGATCCTGGCCCCGTTCAGAACGATGGCACCCATCCCGATCAAGGTATTCTCACCGATTGTGCAGCCGTGCAGCATGACCTTGTGGCCAATGGTGCAATTGGCCCCGATGGTCAGCGGGAAACCGGCGTCGATATGCATGACGCAGTTTTCCTGCACATTGCTGCCCGCACCTACGCGAATTTCCTCGTGATCGGCGCGGATGGTGCAGCCGAACCAGACCGAGGCGCCTTGCTCCAGCACGACCTTCCCAATCAAATTGGCGTCGGGCGCAACCCAGGTATCCTCGTGAAGTTGCGGTGTGTGTTCGCCCAGTGCGTAGATGGTCATGACAAACCCTCGAATTCACTTTGCAATGTCCGTACATGATCCTGCAACGCGGGTTGCTGAATGCGGCGCATTCGCTCGGCGCTGACGATCGTCTTCAGCTTTTCTTCGGTTGCATTCAGATCGTCATTGATCAGCACGTAATCGTAATACCCCCAATGGCTGATTTCGTCCCAGCTTTTGAGCATCCGTTTGGCGATCACTTCTTCACTGTCCTGCCCCCGGCTTTCCAACCTGCGACGCAATTCCGGAATCGAAGGCGGAAGAATAAAGATCGAAAGCGCATGTTTGCCCAGATCCGAGTTCCGGATCTGCACCTCACCCTGCCAGTCGACATCGAACAGGACATCCTTGCCACTGTTGATCGACTCGCGAACCGGACCTGCGGGAGAACCATAGAAGTTTCCGAAAACATGCGCGTGTTCCAGCATCTGACCGTCTGAAACCTGCTGACGGAACGTGTCTTCGCTTAAAAAATAGTAGTCGCGCCCGTGTTCTTCACCCGGTCGCGGCGCGCGGGTTGTTGCCGAAACTGAAAACTCCAGCTCTGTGTCCCAACTCATCAACCGTTTGGCCAGCGTGGATTTGCCCGCGCCCGATGGCGAGGACAGAATGATAAGAAGGCCTCGTCTATCCGCCATATCCTTACGCTCCGATCTTATTCCACGTTTTGCACTTGTTCGCGCATCTGATCTATCACAGCCTTAAGTTCGAGACCTACGGCAGTAAGCTCCGCGCTTTGCGCCTTGGAACACAAGGTGTTGGCCTCGCGGTTGAACTCCTGCATCAGGAAGTCTAGCTTGCGTCCTACCGCCCCGTCCTGCGCCAGCAAAGTGCGGGCGGCGGTCACGTGAGCACCCAGTCTGTCAATCTCTTCGGTGATATCCGCCTTAACGGCGATCAGCGCAAGCTCTTGCGCGACGCGGTCCGGGTCCGCACCCTGAGCGTTGTCCAGAACGCGGGCCAGGTTCTCCTGCAACGCCTCGGCAGCCTTGCCTTTGCGCTTTTCGGCCAACTCAGCCGCCTGAGCTGTCAGCGCCGCGACCTGATCCAGTTGCCCGTCAAGTATACCGGCCAACGCTTTCCCCTCGGCCCGCCGCATGTCGATAAAGGCGCCCAGAAGTGCAGGAAATTCAGACTGAAGATGTGCGACCAAAGGCGCGGCATCGTCCGTATCATTGCCCGCTTCCATCATGCCTTTCAACGCAAGCAAATCTGCGGCACAGGATGGCGCAAGCGTCAAACCCCGCGCTGCAGCCATGTTTTCTGTTCGAGCCAGCGCATCCAGCGCCGATTCCATCGCGGTTTCATTCAGCACAAGATCTGGTGCCGTTTCTTCGCGGCTCAGCCGCAACGACAAAGTCACATTGCCGCGGCTAAGAGATTTGGACAGTTCTCCCCGCAAGGCGGCTTCCAATCCGGTCAGCCAATCCGGCAGGCGCAGGCGCATGTCCAGACCCTTGCCATTCACGCTGCGGAGCTCCCACGTCCAGCTATGCGGCCCGAAAGCCCCCTTACCCGAGGCAAATCCGGTCATGGATCTGATCATGCCTGCCCTTTCTGTCGATGCCATTTCCTGCGTGCTTGCCGCACCTAATGCCATAGACCGCCACAGGGCAAGACCTTGCTGTGATTGCGTGAACTCCCGGAAGTTAACCATTCGTTAAAGAATTCCTCCAAGATTGAGTTAACCCGTGCCAATCTTCCTTTCATGGTTGTTGGAACGCCTATGGCCGTAATGCGTAGCATTTTATGAAAATGGCGTTTGATTGGTACG
The DNA here is from genome assembly GCF_056534475.1 of Ruegeria sp. D4. NCBI lineage: Bacteria > Pseudomonadati > Pseudomonadota > Alphaproteobacteria > Rhodobacterales > Roseobacteraceae > Ruegeria > Ruegeria sp. D4. The sequence continues at coordinate 560,026 of NZ_JBQFPJ010000001.1, read as the reverse complement.
GGGTGACGAAAGTGAAGTCTCTTTTCGGGAATGGTTCCGGGTCCAAATTTGGAAAGATCGTTGCAATGGATCGTTTTGACAGTGGGCGCAGTCTTACTCCGATCCGTCAGGCCGAAGCCTACTGGACGGCTCTTTTAACCGGTGACGGCGTTCCGATGCGGTCACAGATCGACCCGCGCGGACTTGAGAATATTCTGGAATACACCTTTGTTCTTGAACGTATCGCCCCCGGTCTGGCGCGGTTCCGCCTTGCAGGCAGCCATCAGACCAAACTGGCTGGCATGGAAGTCCGCGGCATGCCCCTTACCGCATTTTTCGAGACCTCTGCGAGGCGGCAGATTACCGAAGTTCTGGAACGGGTTTTTTCGGAACCCGCGCTGGCAGAGATGGACCTGATCTCAAAAGGACGTTTGGGCAGCGCGCGTTTGCAGGCACGCATGATCCTTTTGCCACTGAGAAGCGATCTGGGCGATGTCAGCCGGATACTGGGCGTGATGGTCAGCGACGGCACCATTGGTGCCACACCCAGACGTTTTGCGATCAAGGAAAGTCGGATCCGCGCTGTTTCCGAAATCCAAGCCCCCCAAATCGCACAGAAACAGTTGGTGGAGGGGTTTGCCGAGAAACAAGAAGGGTTCAAACACCCCGCCTCTCATTTGCGGCTTGTCGTTTCGCGAAAGGATTGAACTAATCCGATCAAATGAAAACGGCGGGCACCATGGCCCGCCGTTCTGCTTTTCTGGGAAGCACTATCAGCTGGCTTCGCGCTTAACGCGGTCGCGGCGGAGGTTGGTCAGTTCCTCAGCGACCAGGAACGCCAGCTCCAGCGACTGGGACGCATTCAGGCGTGGGTCGCAGGCGGTATGATAGCGGTCTGACAGGTCTTCTTCGGTCACGGCCCGCACGCCACCGGTGCATTCGGTCACGTCCAAACCTGTCATCTCGAAATGAACGCCGCCGGGGATGGTGCCCTCGGCCTGATGCACACCGAAGAAGTCGCGCACTTCGCGCAGGACCGAGTCGAACGGACGGGTCTTGTAGCCCGTGGCCGACTTGATCGTATTGCCGTGCATCGGATCGCAGACCCAGGTCACCTTGGCGCCCTCTTCCTTGACGGCCTTGATCAGGCGCGGCAGATGCTCGCCCGCGTTACCCGCACCAAAGCGTGCAATCAGGGTCAGGCGGCCTTCTTCATTCTCCGGGTTCAGCTTCGACATCAGAACCTTGAGGTCTTCGGCCGTTGTGGTCGGGCCGCATTTCAACCCGATCGGATTCTGAACGCCACGGCAGAACTCGACATGCGCGCCGTCAGGCTGACGGGTCCGGTCGCCGATCCAGATCATGTGACCGGAGCCAGCCAGCCAGTTGCCGGATGTGGAATCAAGACGCGTCAGGGCCTCTTCATATTCCAGCAGCAGCCCTTCGTGACTGGTGTAGAACTCAACCGTCGAAAACTCATGCGTTGTATCCGCCGTGATCCCGGCTGCGCCCATGAAATCGATGGTGTCCTGAATACGATCCGCGATCTCGGAATATTTCTGGACATCCTGTTTGTCGGTGAAGCCCAGAGTCCAGGAATGGACACGGCTCATGTCCGCGAATCCGCCGGTCGAAAATGCGCGCAACAGGTTCAGCGTGGCCGCCGCCTGCGTGTAGGCCTGAAGCATCTTGTCCGGATTCGGAATCCGCGCCTCGGGCGTGAAGGCCAGTTCGTTGATGATGTCACCACGATAGCTGGGCAGTTCGACGCCATTCACCACCTCGGTCGGGGCGCTGCGCGGCTTGGCGAACTGGCCGGCCATGCGGCCGACTTTGACCACCGGCACCTTGGCGCCATAGGTCAGCACCATCGCCATCTGCAGCATCACCTTGAAGGTGTCGCGGATCGCGTCCGCGCTGAATTGTTCAAAACTTTCCGCACAATCCCCGCCCTGCAGCAGGAAGGCTTCGCCGCGACCGGCGGCACCCAGATGTTGCTTGAGGCGCCGCGCCTCACCGGCAAAAACCAGCGGGGGATACTGTGAAAGCTGGGCCTCGACCTTGGCCAGGGCGGCCGCGTCGGTATAGTCTGGCATCTGAACCCGTGGCTTGTTGCGCCAGTCCGTTTTTTGCCATTCTGTCATAGCTTTGATCTCCGCTGAAGTAGTCAGGTCGCCTCTATACAAAATGTATTGAAGAGTGACCATATCCCATTTGCGCCCCTTGACGCCGCAAACAAGCTTTGGTCATGGTGACTGATAAAGCTGACGCCGGGAAAACGATCACCCGGCGCCGAATCAAGGACATCACGCCATGAAAGAGCAACGCCAAGTTGTCACGGTGCCAGACACTGCGTCCAATCCGCAAAACTTCGTTTTCGTTTTGCTGGACAAATTCTCACTTTTGTCCTTTGCGTCCGCGCTGGACAGCCTGCGGATCGCCAACCGCATGGCCGGTCGCCAGCTTTATACGTGGTCACTGGTGGGCGAAGGCGGTGACACCGTCAGTTGTTCCGCCGGAACAACCTTCAAACTGGACGCCGATCTGATCGAACTGCGCCGCGACGAGGTTGTCCTGATCTGCGGCGGTGTCGATGTTCAGACCGCAACAACGAAAAAAGTGCTGAACTGGTTGCGTCGCGAGGCGCGCCGAGGGCTCAAGGTCGGCGGGCTGTGTACAGCGGCTTACACGATGGCAAAGGCCGGTCTTCTGGACGGAAAACGGGCGACGATCCACTGGGAAAACTCCGACAGTTTCATCGAGGAGTTCGATGAAGTGGAACTGACCAAATCGGTGTTCCTGATCGACGGCAATCGCATGACGACTGCAGGTGGTACTTCGTCCATCGACCTGATGCTCAAGCTGATCGCAGATGAATTCGGTGAGGATCTGGCAAACGCCGTGGCCGACCAGATGATCTATTCATCGATCCGCACAGATCAGGATACACAGCGGCTGTCGACCCCGACACGGATCGGTGTGCGGCACCCCAAGCTGAGTCAGGTCATTCTGATGATGGAAAAGAACATCGAAGAGCCGATTTCGCCTTCGATTCTGGCGAAAGAAGTCGGCATGTCGACCCGCCAGCTGGAGCGTCTGTTCCGTCGCTACCTGAGCCGATCACCCAAGCGGTATTATATGGAACTGCGTCTTCACAAGGCCCGCAACCTGCTGATGCAGACGGATATGAGCGTCATCAACGTGGCACTCGCCTGCGGCTTTGCCAGCCCTTCGCATTTCTCGAAATGCTACCGGGCGCACTACAACACCACCCCTTATCGTGAGCGTGGAACGCAAAGCGGGCGGTTGTCGGTCTAAGGACCGCGGGGTTGGCGCGCTCAGCGTGACATCCTGTAGACCGCGCCCTGTCCTACGGAAATGAACCAGATTGCCCCATCGGGACCTTCGACGATGTCCCTCACACGCTCGGTCATCGGGCCTTTGATCTGCTCCACTTCGCGCAGCGGAGAACCTGCCAGACGCGCGATGTAGTCAAACTTGAGCGACCCGACAAAGATATCCCCCTTCCACTTGGGCACCATATTGCCGGAATAGACCAGCAATCCCGAAGGGGCGATGGAGGGGTCCCAGTAATGTTCGGGCTGCTTCATGCCCGGCTTTGACGTGCCTTCACCGATCTTCTGACCGGAATAGTGAACACCGTACGAGATAACCGGCCAACCGTAATTGGTGCCGGGTTGAACCAGATTGACCTCGTCACCACCCTTGGCCCCATGTTCCGATACCCACAAACGGCCCCGGGCGTCCAGCCCTGCGCCCTGCGGGTTTCGATGGCCGTAAGACCAGATTTCGGGCCGTATCGCGGCCTGACCAACGAAGGGATTGTCTGCGGGAACCGTGCCATCGCGGTTGATCCGAATGACCGTTCCAAGATGATTGGACCTGTCCTGGGCCGCAGGACGGTCCCCACGCTCGCCCAGCGTCACGAACAATCTGCCATTCGTTGCTTCGACCACGCGCGAGCCGAAATGGCGGCCACCTGATCCGCCTGGAATAGCCTCGAAAATGATGCGGACGTTGGTGAGCTTTTTTCCGTCTTCCGAAAGACGAGCCACCGCGACCGCTGTGCCTGCACCACCCTGTTGAGCTTTGGAGAAGGTAAGAAAGATCTCTCTGCTACGCGCGAAATCACGGGCGATTGTGACATCCAGCAAACCGCCCTGCCCCGATGCGACCACGGCAGGCACGCCCGAGACCTGTTGGCTTCTGTCCCCGTCGAAATACAAAAGATCGCCGTCTCGCTCCGTCACCAGAAATATGTCGTCGGAGATTATCCCGATCGCCCACGGCGTATCCAGCCCGGTGGCCATTTCCTCGACACTTACCGGGCCTTGCGAGGTTTGCAGTTCATCCGCCCATGCGGTCACAGCAATCCCCAGCAGCGAAAGAATCGCGCAAACCCTGATCATCATTACCCTCCTGCTTTGGCCAGACGCCCAAGTTTTGGTTAAACCCAACAAAACAAATAGAGTTAGGACAAGCAAAAGCACTTTTTCGTTAGGACTTCCCTTTTTCGCATTGCTTGCCTAGGGTCATGGCCGGACGTTAACGTTCCAATATGGGAGTAACCTTATGAAAAAGCTGCTAACAGCAACTGCAGCAACCGCTTTGCTGGCCGGTACCGCCATGGCCGAAGATGTCAAACTTGGCATCCTGTTTGGCTTCACCGGCCCGATTGAATCTCTGGCACCGGCGATGGGGTCCGGCGCAGAAATGGCGATGGCCGAAGTCACGGAATCCGGCAAACTTCTGGATGGCGCAACCGTCACCGGAACCCGGGCCGATACCGGCTGCATCGACAACGGTCTGGCCACCTCGAACGGCGAACGCATGATTGCCGATGGCGTTGCCGGCATCATCGGCGGCGACTGCTCGGGTGTGACCGGCGCGATCCTGCAGAACGTCGCAATCCCGAACGGCATGGTCATGATCTCGCCGTCGGCAACGTCGCCCGGTCTGTCGACCATGGAAGACAACGGCCTGTTCTTCCGCACCGCACCTTCGGATGCGCGCGAAGGTCAGGTGATGGCAGACATTCTGAAAGACCGCGGCATCAACTCGATCGCTCTGACTTACACCAACAACGACTACGGCAAGGGTCTGGCGGACGCGATCCAGACTTCGTTCGAAGCAGCTGGCGGTGAAATCACCATAGTTGCGGCGCACGAAGACGGTAAAGCCGACTATTCGGCCGAAGTTGGCGCTCTGGCGTCGGCAGGTGGCGATATTCTGGTGGTTGCCGGTTATCTGGACCAGGGCGGTCTGGGCATCATCCAGTCTGCACTGGACAGCGGTGCATTCGACACGTTCGGTCTGCCCGGCGGCATGATCGGTGACTCGCTGCCCGCAAATGTCGGACCCGACCTGAACGGCTCGTTCGGTCAGATCGCCGGTTCGGGTGGTGAAGGTGCCGAGAAGTACTTTGCCATGGCCGAGGCCGGTGGCTTCGACGGCTCGTCGCCCTACTCGCCTGAATCCTATGACGCCGCCGCGTTGTTCATGCTGGCCATGCAGGCCGCAGGGTCGACCAACCCGGCGGACTACGGCGCCAAGATCATGGACGTCGCCAACGCTCCGGGTGAAAAGATCTATCCGGGTGAACTGGCCAAGGGTCTGGAACTGCTGGCCGCAGGTCAGGACATCGACTATGTCGGCGCCTCGGGCGTGGAACTGATCGGCCCCGGCGAGAGCGCTGGTTCTTACCGCGAGATCGAAGTGACCGACGGCGAAAACAAGACAGTCAACTTCCGTTGACGCCTCAGTACAAGTTATAAATCGAGCAGCCCGGGCCTTGTGTCCGGGCTGTTTCAATGACAAAAGACCGCACCTCTTCTCTGGGGATGGGACAACAAGAACGCCGAACAGGGCGGCAAGGGGATAATATGATCGTCGTCGAAGACGTGCATAAGCATTTCGGCGGGTTTCATGCGGTGGATGGGGCATCGCTGGAAATCCAAAAGGGTTCAATCACCGGTCTGATCGGGCCGAACGGGGCCGGAAAAACCACTCTGTTCAACGTGATCGCCGGGGTACTGCCCCCCACAAGCGGAAAAGTGTTCATGGATGGCGAGGACATCACCGGCCTGCCTCCGCATGAGCTGTTTCACAAGGGCTTGCTGCGCACCTTCCAGATCGCGCACGAATTCTCATCGATGAGCTGCCGCGAGAACCTGATGATGGTTCCCGGTGCCCAATCAGGGGAATCGCTGTGGAACACGTGGTTCGGACGCAAGCGCATCGCAGATGAGGAACGCGCTTTGCGCGCGAAAGCCGACGAGGTTCTGGAGTTCCTGACCATCGAGCATCTGGCCGACCACAAGGCCGGTCAGGTTTCGGGCGGGCAGAAGAAGCTGCTGGAACTGGGCCGTACCATGATGGTCGACGCCAAGATCGTGTTTCTGGACGAGGTCGGCGCGGGCGTGAACCGCACCCTGCTGATGACCATCGCTGACACGATCCTGCGTCTGAACAAAGAGCGCGGCTATACGTTTGTCGTCATCGAGCACGACATGGATTTCATCGGCAAGATCTGCGACCCGGTCATCTGTATGGCCGAGGGCAAAGTGCTGGCCGAGGGTACTCTGGACGAGATCAAGGCCAATGAGCACGTGATCGAAGCATATCTGGGCACCGGTTTGAAAAACAAGGACAAGCTGGAGGCCCAATCATGACCGCTGGCACGAGCGACAATCCCTATCAGGATGACCACGGCAACAAGGACGCCTCGATCACCAACACCCGCGGTGCCGGCACCATGACGCCGGCACACAGCAAAAGCGGCGAAACCCACAGGGTCGAAGGTGGTCCCTTTCTGATCGGCGACACGATGACGGGTGGCTACGGCAAGGGTCCGGACATTCTGCATGACTGCACCATCGCCGTCGACAAGGGCGAAATCGCCGTGATCGTTGGCCCGAACGGCGCTGGCAAGTCGACCGCGATGAAGGCCGTTTTCGGAATGCTGGACGTCCGGTCCGGTTCGGTGCGACTGGACGGCGAGGACATTACCAACCTCACCCCGCAGGACCGTGTGATCCGGGGGATGGGGTTTGTGCCGCAGACCTCGAACATCTTCACTTCGATGACGGTGGAAGAAAATCTGGAGATGGGCGCCTTCATCCGGCGCGATGATATCAGCCAGACGATGGAGCAGGTCTATGACCTGTTCCCCATCCTGCGCGACAAACGCAACCAAGCCGCCGGAGAGCTGTCGGGTGGACAGCGCCAACAGGTTGCCGTGGGCCGTGCGCTGATGACTCAGCCGAAAGTCCTGATGCTGGACGAACCCACCGCCGGGGTCTCGCCCATCGTGATGGATGAGTTGTTTGACCGGATCATCGAGGTCTCGCGCACCGGCCTGCCGATCCTGATGGTGGAACAGAATGCCCGTCAGGCGCTGGAGATCGCGGACAAGGGATATGTGCTGGTTCAGGGGCGGAATGCCTATACTGGCACGGGCAGGGAACTGCTGGCAGATCCCGAAGTCCGTAAGAGTTTCTTGGGGGGGTGAGCAATGAGTTTTTCATCCATAGGACGGATATTCGCTTTATTGACCTGCACTCTTGCGCTCATATCAATTTTTCTGGGCGTCAAGTTGTTGTTATCAATTGACGCTCAGTTCTCCGAGGTCCACGGCCTGCCTACCGGCCCCAAAATCCCACTCCTGAACCAAGGCTTCTTGCTGCTCCTAGCCGGACTAGCGCTAGGCGTCCTCTGTGACATCAGTGACAGAGTCAGAGCCAATATGAACTTGTCTAAACAACCCTCGAGCGGAGAATAGCACTTGGACTTTCTCAACGCCTTTGTGGCGCTCTCCAACTTCGTCCTTGTTCCCGCGATCGCCTATGGCAGCCAGTTGGCGCTGGGCGCTCTGGGTGTGACGCTGATCTACGGTATCCTGCGGTTCTCGAACTTTGCCCATGGCGATACGATGGCCTTTGGCGCGATGATCGCCGTGCTGGTCACATGGGGCCTGCAGGCCGCCGGGGTCAGTTTCGGGCCGCTGCCGACCGCCTTGTTGGCCCTGCCCTTTGCCATTCTGGGCTGTATCGTTCTGGTACTGATCACGGACAGGCTGGTCTATCGGTTCTATAGGGAACAAAAGGCCAAGCCGGTCATTCTGGTGATCGTATCGATGGGCGTGATGTTCATCATGAACGGGCTTGTGCGGTTCATCATCGGGCCGGATGACCAAAGGTTCTCTGACGGCGCGCGGTTCATTGTTTCGGCGCGGGATTTCAAGGCGATGACCGGCCTGCAAGAAGGGCTGGCGATCAAGACCTCTCAGGGCATTACCGTGATCGTGGCGGTTGTTGCCGTGGCGCTGCTGTTCTGGTTCCTGAACAAGACCCGCACCGGTAAATCGATGCGGGCCTATTCGGACAACGAGGATCTGGCTTTGCTGTCAGGCATCAACCCCGAACGTGTTGTGATGATCACCTGGATCATCGTGGCTGCGCTAGCGACAACGGCCGGTGTGCTTTACGGCCTCGACAAAAGCTTCAAGCCCTTTGTCTATTTCCAGCTTCTGCTGCCGATCTTTGCCTCGGCGATCGTAGGCGGGCTTGGCAACCCTCTGGGTGCCATCGCGGGCGGGTTCATCATCGCGTTTTCCGAAGTGACGATCACCTACGCGTGGAAAAAGGTACTGACCTATCTGGCGCCGGAAAGTCTGGAGCCGTCAGGCTTGGTCCAGTTCCTGTCCACCGATTACAAATTCGCCGTCAGCTTTGCGATCCTGCTGATTGTGCTGCTGTTTAAGCCCACGGGTCTGTTTAAGGGGAAAGTGATATGAGCGAGCCCGTCAAAAACACACTGTTATTTGTTGTCGTTGGCGCTCTGATCCTGCTGACCGGGTTCACGCAAAGCTGGAACGCGGCGATCCTGATCCTGAACATGGGCCTGATCTCGGCCATCATGTCCATCGGGGTGAACCTGCAATGGGGCTTTGCGGGCCTCTTCAATGTCGGCGTCATGGGCTTTGTCGCGCTGGGCGGTCTGGCTGTTGTGCTGGTTTCGACCGCGCCAACGCCGGGCGCCTGGTCCGGTGGTGGCTTTGGTGTGATCCTCGCGCTGTTGCTGGGGGCCGCAACCGTCGTTGCGGCCGTGATGGTTGCACAGAAGATGCCCAAGGGACGTACACAGACCCTCGCCATCATTGGTATTCTGGTCGTTGGTTTCTTTATCTACCGCGCCATCTTCGATCCCAACGTTGCCGCAATCGAGGCGATTGACCCTGCCGTTGCAGGCAATATCGGCGGTCTGAACTTGCCCGTTCTGCTGGCCTGGCCTGCTGGCGGTCTGCTGGCCGCCGGAGCGGCCTGGCTGATTGGCAAAACCGCGCTGGGTTTGCGCTCGGACTATCTGGCAATTGCGACGCTCGGTATCGCCGAGATCATTATCGCGATCATGAAGAACGAGGACTGGCTGGCGCGTGGGGTCAAGAACGTCTACGGCATTCCCCGCCCTTCCCCTGTGGTCGGGTATGAGGTCGACCTGCAGAATGACCCCGGCTTCGTTGCCCGTGCCGAATGGTTCGGACTGGACCCTGTGACGGCTTCAACACTGTCCGTGAAACTTGGCTATTCCTTGCTGTTCCTAATTGTCCTTTTGGTTCTGCTGTGGATGGCGCAGATGGCATTGAAAAGCCCGTGGGGTCGCATGATGCGCGCCATTCGCGACAACGAGGTCGCCGCCGAGGCGATGGGCAAAGACGTCACCCGCCGCCACCTGCAGATCTTCGTTCTGGGATCGGCCATTTGTGGCATAGCGGGCGCGATGATGACCACGCTGGACGGGCAACTGACGCCAGGCACCTACAACCCGCTGCGGTTCACCTTCCTTGTCTGGGTCATGGTGATCGTGGGCGGATCGGGCAACAACTTTGGCGCCGTCCTTGGTGCGTTCCTGATCTGGTTCCTTTGGGTTCAGGTAGAGCCCATCGGTCTGTGGCTGATGAATCTGATCACTGCGGGTATGCCTGACGGAAGTGCACTCAAAGCGCACCTGATCGACAGCGCCGCGCATATGCGGTTGTTTACCATGGGATTGATTCTATTGATTGTTCTTAGATTCAGCCCGCGTGGTTTGATCCCCGAAAAATAATTTCAAACTTCTTACAATTGAGTTAACCGCGCCGGCTGGCCGGCGCGGTTTGTTGCATCGATAGGAAAAACTGACTAGACGGGTATATCAGCCAGATGGTTTCTGGCTGTTGTTCGGCACTCACTCACACCTAAACCGCCGATCTGTAACGATTCTGTATGTTAACCTAGAAAAGTTGTGTTCCACCATGAAAGCACCAACCACCAAAGCAGCCCTGATTCTGCCTGTTCTCGCGGCTATGACAGCCTGCGTTCCGTCCCCAGAAAGCCTTGAAACAACACCTGTCCAGGTCCAAACACCAAAAGGGGTTGTGACCTGCCAGCTCTATACTCTGAACCGGGTCATTTGGGATCGGGCCATCGATTATCCGGCAACCAAGATGTCAGTCGCCGAGGCGGACGCATACTGCCGACAGGAAGGTCAGCGCCGCCTCAATTAGGAACGGCGCATTCACTCAGCGATTGCGAAACAACCCGCCAAGTATGCCACGCACGATGCGACGGCCTGTCGTCCCTTTCAGTTCCTTGATCACCGCCTGACTCATGGCTGATGCAAACGTATCCTGTTTCCGCGAAACGCGGGAAGAGGATCGGCTGACGCGCTGCCCTGAATACCTGCGGGCCGCGGCAAACTCGCGCTCGGCAGGTGTCTGTGTTTCAAACAGCTCTTCTGCCTCGGCAGCTTCGGCTTCCTTTGCTGCTGCGTCGGCCCGGGCCTGAAGTATTTCAAACGCCGACTTTCGATCGACGGGCTGATCGTATTTTGCCCGCATCCTCGACGCATCAAGGATCGCCTGCCGTTCGCTTTGCGTGATCGGGCCAAGCTGGGACCCCGGTGGCCGGATCAATGTGCGCTCGACGATCCCGGGTATGCCCTTCTTCTGCAGCATTGACGTTACCGCCTCACCCACACCGACCTCTCGGATGGCTTCCTCGGTATCGAACTCGGGATTCTCACGATAGGTTTCCGCAGCCAACCGCAGGTTCTTGCGATCCCGCGCCGTGAAAGCCCGCAAAGCATGCTGAATGCGGTTGCCCAACTGGCCCAGAATATCCTCGGGTATGTCGGCCGGGTTTTGGGATATGAAATACACACCGACCCCCTTTGACCGGATCAGGCGCGCGACCTGTTCAACTTTGTCCACCAGAACCTTCGGGGCATCATCGAACAGCAGATGGGCTTCGTCGAAAAAGAAAACCAGTTTGGGTTTCTCGGGGTCGCCCACTTCGGGCAGTTCTTCGAACAGCTCGCTCAGCAGCCACAGCAGGAACGTTGCGTATAGTCGAGGCGCGCCCATCAACTTGTCCGAGGCCAGAATATTCACCATCCCCTGCCCGTTCTGATCGGTTCGCATCAGATCCGCCAGATCCAGCGCTGGCTCTCCGAACAGTTTGATTCCGCCCTGGTTTTCAAGAACCAGCAAACGGCGCTGAATCGCCCCGATCGACGCTGTCGATACATTGCCGTATCGCAGGGACAGCTGCGCGCGGTTTTCACCGATCCAGACCAGCAGAGCCTGCAGGTCCTTGAGGTCCAGCAGCGGCATACCTTCTTCGTCGGCCACACGAAATGCGATGTTCAGGATTCCTTCCTGTGCCTCGCTCAGTTCCATCAGACGCGACAACAGCAAGGGACCCATCTCGGTGACGGTGGTTCGGACCGGATGTCCCTGCTCGCCAAACAGGTCCCAGAACGTCACCGGACAGGCAGCGTAGGCGAAATCAGTCAGCCCGATGCGTTGCGCGCGATCCTGAAACGCCTGATGCAATTTGTGATCCGGGCTTCCTGACAAGGCCAGACCAGACAGGTCACCTTTGATATCTGACAGAAACACAGGCACGCCCGCCTTAGAGAAACCTTCGGCCAGAATTTGTAGCGTAACGGTCTTGCCTGTCCCGGTGGCCCCGGCGATCAAACCGTGTCGGTTGGCATATTTCAGCGTCAGACCCTGCGGTTCAGCGTAATCCTTGCCACCGCCACCCAGGAAAATACTGTTGTTCATGAATTATTCGCCTTGCTTATCACCGATCCCACGACAGCATACAAAGTTAACCTTTGACTGCGATAGTTTATTTGCCGCCTCATGGGCGAAGGCTCCGGGGTGGCAGACTTCCTCCCTGTCGACTGGCCGTGCCTTCGGGCACGGCATTTTTGTTTTCGGCCCGCATTAAAATGAACTGGTCAGTATATTAAAAATTCAGGTTAGCAGTTGACCCGTGCGCCCCCCTTTCGTAACGTCTGCGCATAAATAAGTCGGCCAGTCCGACGGGGAGAAAATTCTAGGAAGGGAGCCGCTCCACCGGCTCCCTTTTTCATTGGCCCGGACGTTGTAAATACCAGTGCAAATGGGCAAGAATCCGTTCACATCCGTCCAATAATGCAGCTTAGTGACTGACACCCTGTTTTAACGGTGATAGACCGGGCAAAAAGCTCAATCACGCAACCGAGGCACTCATGATCAAGAACATCCTGTCTTTCAGCCTTGTTTCCGCGGCACTCTGGTGCAGCACCGCAGCCGCGCAGGAAACATCTCAGGACGACCAAACTCCGGCAGAGACACCGCAGACGGAAGCGGCTTCCGATCTCGACCTGGGCGAAACCGGTCCGCGCGTAGGTGAACAATACGTCAAAGAGCAAAGCGGCGACTGGGAAATCAGATGCCTCAAAACAGAAGCAGGTAAGGACCCCTGCTTGCTGCGGCAGACGCTGTCCGGGCAAGAAGGCCAGCCAATTGCGGAGATATCGGTCAACAAATTGCCCGAAGGTGTCGCAGCAGTTGCAGGCGCAACAGTCATTGTACCGCTCGAAATCATGTTGCAAGCGCAACTGGCTTTGTCGATCGATGGCGCTCCGGGGAAACGTTATGACTACCACCATTGCAACCCCATCGGCTGCGTGGCCCAGCTTGGGTTCACTCAAGGCGATGTCGATGCCATGAAAGCCGGCAGCACGGCCAAAATGTCTGTCGTCTCGGTTCTGGCACCCAACCAACTTCTTGAGATTGAGATTTCTCTGGCAGGGTTCACTGCAGGATTCGACAAGTTGGAAATCAACTGAACATCATCCGGACCAACAATCAAAGACGCCGTCGAATAATCTTCGGCGGCGTTTTTGGTTTGTAAGCTATTTTGGCTTCAGATCCGCTTCAATGCCAGGACTGCATTCAATCCGCCAAAGGCAAACGCGTTGCTTAGTGCAACGTCAACTTTTGCTTCGCGCGCAATATTTGGGACCACATCCAGCGCACATTCCGGATCAGGCTCCTCATAGCCGATTGTCGGGGCAACTATCCCGTCCCGCAAAGCCATGATGCAGGCCAGCAGTTCCACCGCTCCGGTCCCGCCGATCAGATGTCCATGCATGGACTTTGTGGACGAGATCATAAGATCATCCGCATGCGGTCCAAAAACGTCCGCGACCGCTGCACATTCAGTTTTGTCGTTGGCGGCGGTGCCGGTCCCATGGGCGTTAATGTAGCCCACTTCGCTCGCGTTCAGCTTTGCATCAGCCAGGGCCCCGGCCATCGCACGGGATGCCCCCTGTTTGCTGGGCATGACAATATCGGATGCATCAGACGACATTGCAAAACCCACAACCTCGCACAGGATGTCAGCGCCGCGCGCACGCGCATGTTCATATTCTTCAAACACGAACACCCCGGCGCCCTCGCCCTGGACCATACCGTTTCGATTGGCACTGAACGGTCGACATGCGTCCTTGGACATAACGCGCAGGCCTTCCCAGGCCTTTACGCCCCCGAAACACAACATGGATTCCGAACCGCCAGTGATCATCGTGGGCGCAGCCCCGCTGCGAACCATTTGGAAAGCCTGTGCCATAGCATGATTTGACGAGGCGCACGCCGTCGAAACGGTAAAGCTCGGGCCTTTGAGGTTATGCTCCATTGACACATGGCTGGCGGCTGCGTTGTTCATCAACTTGGGAACAACAAAAGGATGTACGCGGTTCTTGCCGTCTTCGTAGACCGACCGGTAATTGTCGTCCCATGTGGAAACACCGCCACCGGCCGTTCCCAGAACGACACCGGAACGCGCCGCAAGATCGCCATGAAATTCGATCCCGGACTGATCGATGGCCTCTTTGGCAGCCGTCAATGTGAATTGGGTAAACCGATCATAGAGCGACATTTGCTGGCGATTGAACCGGCCTTCGGCCTCGAACCCCCTGACCTGCCCGCCGATCTTGATAGCCAAACGATCGACATCGCGAAACTCAAGTTCAGAGATGCCGCAGCGGCCTTCGCGCATGGCCTCCAGCGTATCGGGAACGGAATGGCCCAGCGAGTTGATCGTGCCCGCCCCGGTAATGACAACGCGTTTCATGAGGCTCAGTCAGACCTTTTCCGACACAAGCTTTTCGATACCTGCAATGATGGCTGCAACATTTGAGATGTCGAAATCGCTGGCCGTCGGTTCGTTGGCATTGAACGGCACCGAGATGTCGAACTCCTCCTCGATGGCAAAGATGCTTTCAACCAGGCCCAGACTGTCGATACCCAGGTCCTCGAGCGTACTTTCGGGCGTCACATCCGAAGGCTCCAGCACGGCTTGCTCAGCAATGATGGAGATGACGCGGTCGGTGATGCTCATATCGGTCCTCTGATTATCACGGTGGTTGTGATTTAATCGCTCAAAGACTGTTTGAAAACAGCCTTTTTCAGCGCCTCTACGTCACGCGCCATGCGCGGCAAGCGGCGTTGGGCCTTGTAGATATCGGTATGAGATTCCATTTTTATGCCCGGATAGCCCATAATTACGCGCCCTGCCGGAACATTGGACAGGATCTTGGTGCCCCCGCCGGCAATCACGCCATCCCCGATGAAAATGTTGTCCACGACGCCGGTCTGGCCGCCCAGCACAACATGATTTCCGATCTCAACGGACCCCGAAACACCGGTCTGCCCGCACAACAGGCAGTCCTGCCCAACGCGCGTGTTGTGTCCCACGTGGACCAGGTTATCCAGCTTGGAACCTGAGCCGATGACGGTGTTGCGTATGGTGCCGTTGTCAACGGTGCAGTTCGCGCCGACCTCAACATCATCGCCGATTTCCACCGCGCCCAGCGAATGGATTCTCAGCCAGTTCTGGGCCTTGGCATCCCCCGCATCTCCCATCGTTTTGCGAACGTTTTCCACGCCAGACACTTCCGGAGTGACAAAGCTGAACCCGTCGCTGCCAATGCGCGCACCCGGTTGCGCGACGAAGCGGTCACCGATCTTTGCACGTGCACCGATGCTGACCATTTCTCGCAGAACCGCAGATTCTCCCAGAACGGCGTCCATGCCGACAACGCAATGCGCGCCGATAACCGAACCGGCCCCAATGCGAGCCCGCGCACCAATGACCGTAAGTGGGCCAATCGAAACGTTTTCGGCAATCGTTGCGGTCGAGTCGACTACGGCCGAAGGGTGAATACCCGGAGCGACCCCCTGGCCTCGGTCCAGCATCGCCGTAATTCCTGCCATCGCCATCCGCGGGCGTGGCACAAAGATAGCGGCCTGCAAGCCCATCCCCTGCCAGTCCGCGCCTTCCCACACAACCGCAGCCTTTGCCGACCCACCGGACAATGCGTCGGCGTATTTGGGCGACATGGCCATGGCCAGATCATCTGCGCCTGCATCGCCCGGTTCGGCGGCACGATAGACGATCAGGCTGGTATCGCCCAGGCATTCGGCGTCCAGCGCTTCGGCGATTTGCTTGATTGTGAATTGCATAGAGGGCTTCCTTGTATCAGGACTTGCCCCAGTGATTACCCCTGAACGTCCGGCAGGACCACCCCTGCCTTTTGCAGAGCCTCCCAGATCTTGCGATCGCGGTCGTAGACATCCCGGCGGTACTGAACTTCACCCTTTGGACCGACATACGCCGTCCGATAGATGATGTGAACAGGAACCGACTGCGCGAGGTTTACCTTTGTTTCCTTGCCGGTATTCAGAACCCTGTGAAAAAAGGCCTTGGGGTCTTCTTCCTGCCGGGCCAGCAAGGCATAGGCAAACTCGAAGGGCTGCGCCAGGCGGATACAACCGTGCGAGAAAGCGCGAACTTCGCGGGCAAACAGGTTTTTGTGCGGCGTATCATGCAGATAGATGTTGTGCTTGTTTGGGAACATGAACTTCACCAGGCCCAACGCATTGTTTTTGCTGGGTGGTTGCCGCATCGCGAACGGAAAATCCCGTGCAGTGAATTGCGTAAAGTCCATGGCACCACGATTGACCTGCCGACCACTTCGGTCCGTGATCTGAATGTGGCCGACCGCATTAGGGTTGGACTGAAGTTTTGGTAAATATTCCTTGGTGATGATCGAGCGTGGTACGTACCAGCTCGGGTTGATCACCATGTGTTCCATCATGTCCGAGAATTCGGGACTGCGCCGATCATGGGTGTTCTTGCCGATGACGGCCCGCGTCTCAAATGATACCTGACCTTCATCCACGATCTTTGCCGAGAAGTCAGCCTGGTTCACCAAGATATGACGCGCGCCTCGTGAGTGCGGCAACCAGCGCTCCCGCTCAAGCGCGACGTAGACAGCTTTGAGCCTGTCGCTGGCCGGACGGTTGATTTCGGTCAGGGTTCCATTTCCGGCAACGCCATCCGCTTCGAGCCCATGGGCAGTCTGAAACGCTCGCACGGCCCCCAGCATTGCGGCATCAAATTCCGGGCTGGCGGTTGGTCTCAGGTAACCCATAGCCACCAATCGGTCACGCAGCCGAATGACATTGGGTCCGGTATCACCGTATTCGAGTTTTGCAACCGGTACAGTCGGCCCCCAACCGCCCTGCTCAACCAGGTTTTCAAGAACCTTTTTCTGTTTCAGCAAAGACCGGTATTGCAGGGACTCTGGCACCAGCTGTTCTATGTACGTCGCCCCTGTGGCTGATGCGACACCTTGCAAATGTTCCTGCGGCGACCTGCGATCGACTTCGCGCACCAAACCATCGTCAATCTGTGAAGGGCTCAACACGCCCGAGTACATATCCGTAGCATAACGCAGGAAAACCCGGCTTAAATCCGCTTCGACAGCACCCAAGTCCCTCTGGGAACGGGCAGCGCGCATCTGGTCCAGAAGAGCCTGGACATCATAACGCGCATCCGGCAACCCGTGGAACGCGGCATTGGACAGGGCCTTAATCAAAGCGGCCCGGCGTTCAGCATGTTGTTCGGTCTGCCCGGCCCAGATCGGCGAAAACCCGTTTGTTTTGTAATATTCAGCCAGCGAAGACCCCGAATCCAACGACTCGGCAACCGCCATGCGGAAGGCGGTCGGTGGGTTTGTCCTGGAATCGGCAAAGGCCGCTGTTGCTGCGAAACAGGCGGTCGCGAGGATACTGGTACAGGTCCGGAAAACAGAAAACATGAGATGGCCTTGGTTATTCAATGCTTTGCGCCGATACATTCAGCGCCGAGCCAGTATGATTGGCGGACCGCCCGATTGTCTATTCACAAATTCATCAAATCTGCGCTTCTAACATCTGCTGATGCGTGATTGCATCGCCTTGGAAAGTGATTTCCCTAACCTTCTGTAATTTATGCATCACTGCATCAGTTGCGCAAAAACCTGCCGATATTTCCCCCTTGAATTGGTGTATCCGAAAGATTTCTTGGCGGACGAATCCGTCTGTGTCATAACTTCCGCATCTGGGATGGGAAAAAATTAATACGGCGCACGTAACATCGTGTGCAGGCAGGAACTAGTACGGGACGAAAAACGAAATGACCAAGAGCAGTGCTTCGGGCTTGACCCGGCGTGCCCTATTGGGTGCGTTCGCGGCCACAGCGGTAGTAGCCGCACCGACCTATTCCAATGCAGCAGGATTCCTTCGCGGCGGCGGTGATATTCGCCGCATTCGCATGTATTCCGGGCGCACCGGTGAACGCATTGACATGATTTACTGGGTTGACGGCAATTACATCAAAGACGCCGTCAAGGAAGTGAACCACTTCATGCGCGACTGGCGTACCGATCAGTCCAAGTCCATGGACCTGCGCACAATTGACATCATGGCCGCATCTCACAACCTGCTGGATGTCAACGAACCCTATATGCTGTTGTCCGGCTACCGGTCCCCTCAGACTAACGCGATGCTGCGATCGAAATCCCGCCGCGTTGCCAAGAACTCCCTGCACATGAAGGGTCAGGCGGCTGACTTGCGGTTGTCTTCACGCTCGGTTTCGCAAATGGCCAAAGCCGCCATTTCCTGCCGCGCGGGGGGCGTCGGCAAATACTACCGCTCGAATTTTGTCCACATGGACTGCGGCGAAGTCCGCAGCTGGGGCGGCTAACCAATACGTACAATTTCGAAGTGACGAGCGCCTTTGGGCGCTCTTTTTTTGTAGATGAAGGCACGAACACGTTGGGAGTTCGGACAAAGCAATAGCTGCGGAAAGGCTATACGCCCATGAACCCGGAACATCTAATTTAGTGATGTGGCGCACCTGAGAGGATTCGAACCTCTGGCCTCTGCCTTCGGAGGGCAGCGCTCTATCCAGCTGAGCTACAGGTGCCTTGGCCGTTAGCTAACCTTGTTCCGTTCCGGGTGCAACTGCAAATCTGTCGCCCGACATCAGGTTTCACGCGAACAGATCGTGGGCCAGTTCCAGTGCATCGATCAGTGTGTCGACCTCGTCAGTGGTATTGTAAAGCCCGAAGCTGGCGCGGCATGTGGCCGTTACCCCCAGATGATCCATCAACGGACCGGCGCAGTGATGACCGGCGCGAACGGCGACGCCTTTTTTGTCCAGAATGGTCGACACATCATGCGCGTGCCCTGCCCCGTCCAGTGTAAAACTGAAAATAGCGGCCTTGTCCGGGCGTGTGCCCTGCACCTGTACCCAGTTCAGGCCGGTCAGACGCTGCATGGCATAGTCCCGCAAGGCGGATTCGTGGGCGGCAATGTTCTCCATCCCCAGATCCATCATATAATCCAACGCCACACCCAGCCCGATTGTCTGAACGATCCCGGGTGTACCAGCCTCGAACTTCATAGGCGGATCGTTATAGATCACCTGATCTTTGCTGACCTCTTTGATCATGTCGCCGCCGCCGATAAAGGGGCGCATTTCGACCATGCGGTCGGACGTGATGTAGATCGCACCTGAACCGGAGGGGCCGTACAGCTTGTGCCCCGTAATGGCATAGAAATCACAGCCAATATCCTGAACGTTGACAGGCATGTGCACGGCACCCTGACTGCCATCCACCAGAATAGGCACACCTTTTGCGTGGGCTCCTTTTGTGATCGCCTTCACGTCAACGACCGTTCCCAGCACGTTCGAGCATTGCGTTACTGCGACCAGTTTTGTGCGCGGTGTGATGGCGTCAATCACGGCCTGCGGGTCCAGTCCGCCGTCCGGGTCCACATCAACCCACTTCAGGACCACGCCCTGACGTTCCCGCAGGAAATGCCATGGAACGATATTGGCGTGATGCTCCATGACACTCAGAACGATTTCATCCCCGGCTTTCAGGCGCGGCATGGCCCAGCCATAGGCGACAAGGTTGATGCCTTCGGTTGTGCCGGAGTTCAGAACGATTTCATTCTCGTTCGCCACACCCAGAAACCGGGCAACCGTGCCGCGGACGGCCTCATACTTTTCCGTTGCAAGGTTGGACAGATAGTGCAGACCGCGATGCACGTTCGAGTATTCCTCGGCATAGGCGCGGGTAACTGCATCAATCACCACCTGTGGCTTCTGCGCCGAGGCACCATTGTCCAGATAAGTCAGGGGTTTCCCATTCACCTCTCGCGACAGGATGGGAAAATCAGAGCGGATTCTCTGAACATCATACATGGTCATATTCCCTATACGGGCCCGCTTGGGGTCAGGAGGAGGACAAAAGGTATCGCAATCAGCGCGGCCAGCACGATCAGGCCAAACGCCTTTCCCAAGGATGCGAACTGATGCGCCTCGTTTAGGAAATGCAGGGTGATATAAAAACTGACCAACGCCGTTGCCAGCAACATTGGAACCATCAGGAACGGCAGTGTCATTGCAATGACCAGCGTAGCCAGCAAGGCAAGTATCTGGAGGAACTGCAGCCAGATCATCAGAACCATGATGTCTTCAAACGTCGCGCGTCCGCCCAGAAGTCGTCCGACAAACAGAAATGACGCGACGCTAAGCAGCATTGCACCCGCTGACGTTACCAGATTCATGAGGACCGGACCGGGTGCCTGCGCCACATCCGGGCCAGACAGCCACACAAAGTAGTCAAGGCCGAACTGCACAATGGAGTTGAGCACGACAGCCAGAAAAAACGCCAGCCACAGGATCTCGCGCCCTGGGCGTAGTTTCATCAGGCGTCGGGCTGCCTCGGCCGGGCTGACCAAAGTCATCACCGCGAGGTTCCCCAGAAAACTCAGATTCATGTCTCAGGCCTCTGTGCTTGTCTGAGGCCTGACAACCAGAACCAGACAAAGACTGCAACCCAAAGTAGCCCAACTACGGACAAGGTAGGCCCCGGACCGATAAATCCGGCCACCAAACCGTTCAAAAGAACCAACGGCGCGGACGACAGCAACGCCCAGAACAAAGCCAACCGCGCGCCGTAGGCGGAACCGCTCCCACCCATAAGCCGTGCAGCCCAATGAGACACAAGGGCCACAAAATACAGAAGCAATGGCAGTATGATAACCGACCCCAACAAGGCACCGCCCAGCAGCATGTTCAGCTCGACACCTTCCAGGTGCGCGCGCCGGGCCATTCCAGGCATCTGCGCGACAAAGGCGATTGTGCAGAAGGCCATGACAAAAGCCAGCGCCCGGTCTTCACGTGGCCCCATATCCAGAAGCCGGCGCATGACACGCCCCGGCCCCCTGTACGTGGCCACGATATCCGTCGTCACAGGCATCAGCTGCGACGCGCCAGCCAGCCTTCCAGACGGGTCACGATGGCTTGGGCAAGCACCTCGTTTTCAATCTCGTCCACCGCTTCGGCCAGAAAGGCCAGCGTCAGCATGTTCGTGGCGTCTTTGAGCGATACCCCACGCGACCGCAGATAAAACAAGGCCGTTTCGTCAATCGCACCCGATGTGGACCCGTGCGAACAGGCCACATCATCGGCGTAGATTTCCAGTTCGGGCTTGGCCAGAAACTGGCTGTCATCATCCAGCAGCAAGGACTGGCTGATTTGATAGCCGTCAGTTTTCTGGGCCCCCGCTTTCACAAGGATTTTGCCCTGGAACACGCCTGTTGCGCCATTCCGCAGAACTTTCTTGAAGACCTGGCGGCTTTCACAATTTACCGCGTCGTGGGTCACGAACACCGTGTCGTCGTGATGGAAATTACCATCTCCGACGCAGGCACCCGCCACATGAGCAACTGCGTCATCGCCTGTCAGCTCGACCACTTGCTCGTTTCGTGTCAGAACTCCGTTCACCGTCAGAGTAAAGGATTTGTAAACCGACTCGTGGCCCAGACGCGTGAACATATGCGTGGCTGCGCGGCGCTCATGATCCCGACCCTGCGCGCGCACGTGATGCAGCGTGCCGCCGTCGGCGATGTCGATCTCCATGCATTTGTTAAACCGTGACGCTGCCGGACCGTTTTCCAGAATGGTCACCTCGGCTCCGCTTTCGACGCGCACGATGTGATGCAACATGGCGTCCGAGGTTTCAGAGGCATGCTGATAGATCAGGCTGATTGGCTTGCTGGGCGTGCCAGTCACGTGAATCGCAACACCATCGGCCGCAAAGGCCGTATTCAGCGCCGCCAGAGGTCGCTGAACCGGGGTCTGCCCGCGCGCTTCAAGAACGCCGTACAACTCCTTGGCCCAATGGATATCTTTGCAGCAGATGTCTTCGATCCGATCGATCGTCACACCTTCAAGCGTCAGGTCATCGGAATCTTCAGGGCTGAACACACCGTCGATGAACACAATTTTCAAACGGTCGAGATCATGGAACAGCAACGGCTCGTCGGACCGGAACAGAGCGGCCTGAGGGGCCTCGGGCGAAATCAGCGTGTCCGGGCGGGTGTATTTCCAATACTCATCGCGCCGTCCCGGCAGGCCCATTTCCAGAACTCGCGCCAGCGCATCTTCGCGGGCGGCACGCGTGCATCCGGCGTCGGGCATGACCAAACTGGCCAGCCGCGCCTCGGTCGCGGTTTGTTTAACTTCGGGCAGCCCCATCAGTTCACCTCGGCCAGAATGTCGGCATAGCCGTTGTTTTCAACTTCCAGCGCCAGTTCCGGGCCACCGGTTTTGACGATCCGACCGTCTGCCATGATGTGCACGACGTCGGGTTTGATATGGTCCAGCAGACGCTGATAGTGCGTAATCACCAGGAAACCACGGCCTTCGTCGCGTAGTGCGTTCACACCTTCGGCAACCAGCTTCATCGCATCCACGTCCAGACCCGAGTCCGTTTCGTCCAAGATGCACATCTTAGGCTCCAGCATCGCCATCTGCAGAATTTCGTTCCGCTTCTTCTCACCACCCGAGAAGCCGACGTTGACAGGACGCTTGAGCATATCCGCGTCGATCTTCAGCGATTTCGCCTTGGCGCGAACTTCTTTCAGGAAGTCGGCGGCCGAAAGCTCCTCCTCACCGCGCGCCTTGCGCTGAGCGTTTACGGCAGTGCGCAGGAACGTCATGTTGCCCACGCCGGGGATTTCGACTGGGTACTGGAACGCCAGAAAGATACCCGCGGCGGCACGCTCTTCCGGTTCCATTTCCAGAAGATCCTCGCCGTCCAGGGTGGCCGATCCTTCGGTCACTTCGTAACCATCACGGCCCGACAGCACATAGCTGAGTGTCGACTTGCCCGAGCCGTTCGGACCCATAATCGCATGCACTTTACCTGCCTCGACGGTCAGGTCGACGCCTTTGAGGATTTGCTTCTCTTCTTCCTCAAGTTTCACGTGCAAGTTCTTGATTTCCAGCATTTTTTGTCCTTTTGCGTACCGCAAGGGGCATCCGATAGCCCCAGTCAATGTCTATCCTAGCATCCGGCGCATGAGGCGTGCAGCAACCCATCCCAGGATCGCTCCTCCACCGACTGCCCAAACCGGGTTGATGAAGTCCATGTGATTGATGTTGACATAGGCAACACCCAGCAATCCGCCCAAAACCGGGAGTGCGTAACCCAACAGGGTCAACACGTCATCCTTTCGGATGGTCTTGCCAGGCTTACGCGCCATCAGCCAACCGAGCCTTCCAGAGAAATGGCAACCAGCTGCTGCGCTTCCATCGCGAATTCCATCGGCAGCGCCTGAAGCACGTCCTTGCAGAAACCGTTAACGACCAGCGCCACGGCCTCTTCTTCGTCCATACCGCGCTGGCGGCAGTAGAACAGCTGGTCGTCGTCCACTTTGGACGTCGTCGCTTCGTGTTCAACCCGGCTCGAGTTGTTCTTGACCTCGATATACGGCACCGTGTGGGCCCCGCATTTGTCGCCGATCAGCAAACTGTCGCACTGGGTATAGTTGCGGCTGTCCTTGGCTTTGGGGTGCATCGACACCAGCCCGCGATAAGTGTTCTGAGCCTTACCCGCGCTGATCCCCTTGGACACAATCCGCGACTTGGTGTTCTTGCCCAGATGAACCATCTTCGTACCGGTATCGGCCTGCTGATAGTTGTTGGTGATGGCGATCGAGTAGAACTCGCCCTGACTGTCATCACCGCGCAGGATGCAGGACGGATACTTCCAGGTCACGGCAGAACCGGTCTCGACCTGCGTCCACATCACCTTGGACCTGTCGCCCCGGCAATCAGCACGCTTGGTCACGAAGTTGTAAATGCCGCCCTTGCCGTTCTCGTCCCCGGGGAACCAGTTCTGAACGGTCGAGTATTTCACCTCGGCATCTTCTTCGACGATGATTTCGACCACGGCTGCGTGCAGTTGCGCGGTGTCGCGCTGCGGCGCAGTGCAGCCTTCCAGGTAGGACACATACGAGCCCTTGTCGGCGATGATCAGGGTCCGCTCGAACTGACCGGTGTTTTCCGCGTTGATGCGGAAATAGGTGCTCAGCTCCATCGGGCAGCGCACGCCCGGGGGGATGTATACGAACGATCCGTCCGAGAACACGGCAGAGTTCAGAGTGGCATAAAAGTTGTCGGATACCGGAACCACGGTGCCGAGATATTTTTTGACAAGTTCGGGATGCTCTTTGATCGCCTCTGAAATCGAACAGAAGATCACACCGGCCTTTTTCAGTTCTGCCTGAAAGGTCGTGCCGACAGAAACCGAGTCAAAAACCGCGTCCACCGCGACTTTGCGGCCCTCTGCAGGGGCGTCTTCCGCCCCTTCAACGCCAGCCAGAATCATCTGTTCTTTCAGTGGGATACCCAGCTTTTCGTATGTGGCCAACAGCTTAGGGTCGACGTCATCCAGCGACTTGGGCTTCTCTTCCATCGACTTGGGGCGGGCATAGTAATACTGATTCTGAAAGTCGATCTTGGGATAATTGACCATCGCCCAGGTCGGTTCGTCCATCTGGGTCCAGCGGTCAAACGCGGCCAGGCGCCATTCAGTCATCCATTCCGGCTCTTCATTCTTTTCTGAGATCAGGCGGACGATATCCGGGTTCACGCCCTTGGGCGCGTATTCCATTTCGATTTCGGTTTCCCAGCCGTACTTGTAGGTCCCGACCTCACGCACCGCATCCACGGTTTCCTGATCGACACCTTCTTTTACCTGGGTCTGGTCCAAAGCGGCCATATGACACCCTCCGTCAGATCACGCGGCACGCGCGCGATGCTTTTTCTCTTTTTCAAGCCACGTTTCGGCGAAACGCAGCACATCTTCTTCACTCGTCCGAGGACCCAGCGACACGCGGATCGCGCTTGCGGCCGTCACCTCGTCATATCCCATGGCGGTCAATACGGTGCTGGCCCGAACCTTTCCGCTTGAACAGGCCGAACCCGCGCTGACCGCAAATCCTGACAGATCCATCTGCATGACTTGCGTTTCGCCCTTCCAACCGGGCGACGCGAAACACAACGTGTTTGGAAGGCGCTCATGACCTTTTCCGACAAAAATAGTCGATTTGGAGCCGGCCTCAAGAGCGTTTTCTAGAATATTTCTAAATTCTGCGATTTCATCCCAAACGCCGTTGGCCAGATCCCGCGCCGCTGCTTCAGCTGCAGCCCCGAACCCTGCAATTCCTATGACATTTTCCGTCCCGGATCGACGCCCCATTTCCTGCCCGCCGCCCTTGATCTGGGCCGGCAGATCCGTTCCGCGTTTCATCACAACCGCACCAACCCCTTTGGGCCCACCCATCTTATGGGCCGAGATCAGGGCCATCTGCACATTCAGCCAGTTGAACGCCACGGGAAGTTTGCCAAAAGCTTGCGTGGCATCCGTTACGGCCAGCCCTGCGGGCAAGGATTGCACGACACCGGTTTCAGAATTGGCCAGCTGCAAGCATGAGTTCTCGGGTTCAAGCACTTTAACTTCACCTGAAGGAAGAACCGACAAATCTTCAACGATCCATGATCTTACGGCATCATGTTCAACTGCTGATCCGTGCAGTCCGCGCCCCGACAACGCCAAAGCAGCGCCTTCTGTGGAGCCAGAAGTAAACACGATGTCGGCCCCATCAGCCCCAAATGCGGCTGCCACCTGAGCGCGTGCGCGTTCAACAAGCGCCTTAGCGGCACGTCCTTCCGCGTGGACAGATGACGGGTTTCCGCAGACATCCATCGCCGCGATCATCGCGTCGCGCGCCTCGGGCTGCAACGGCGTGGTAGCGTTATGGTCCAGATAAATGCGATTCATAGATGCATCTTTTCCAAGTTAGAAGCACAAGCCGTTTTGCCGCCCGAGATACTCATTTTTTATGAGTCCACAACCGCAAACAGACTGGGAACCGCCGGGCACGGCGCCAGATCGTTCTTGATGACATCCGAGAGACGCGTCTGATGCAGAAACACATAGACATTCGCGCTGAGACTTTCCCACAGGCGGTTGGTCAGGGATTGGGCCCGGCTTCCCGATGAAGCCCCCGAAGCGCCCGCGCCCTTTTGCAGAGCATCCAGGGACTCATCCACTGCGGCCAGAATTTCGACAACGCGGATTTCTGACGCAGGGCGTGCCAGTCGGTAACCGCCCCCCGGTCCGCGAACCGAAGCCACCAGTTCTGCGCGCCGGAGTTTGACGAACAACTGTTCAAGATATGGCAGGGAAATGTCTTGCCGTTCAGAGATTTCACCCAGTGTCACAAGCCCGTCTGTCGGTTGCAAAGCGATATCAGCCAGAGCAACCATTGCGTAGCGGCCTTTGGTCGACAGCTTCATTCACTTTCCTTCGTGGCAAGTTCAGTGCGAAATCATTGACGCCGCCGCTACCAATGCGTATCTCCGTCAGGCAGCGTCATACGCAATGCAACTTAATTAGAACCGTTCTAAGGTGTCCGACGATAACCGTCAAGTATTTCCGGCCGCCAGTAGTACAAAGACAGGACTAAAGCACATATGCCCGAGGTGATCTTTCCCGGACCAGAAGGCCGCCTGGAAGGCCGCTACCACCCGCAAAAGGAAAAAGACGCACCGATCGCCATCGTGTTGCACCCGCATCCTCAATTTGGCGGGACCATGAACAACAAGGTGGTCTATAACCTGCACTACGCGTTCTATAACATGGGCTTCACCGTGTTGCGGTTCAATTTCCGCGGCGTCGGCCGCAGCCAGGGTGAATACGATCAGGGCGTGGGTGAACTGAGCGATGCGGCATCCGCGCTGGATTACCTGCAATCGATGAACAACAACTCCAAGCATTGCTGGGTTGCTGGGTTTTCATTCGGCGCATGGATCGGAATGCAACTGCTAATGCGTCGCCCGGAAATCACCGGTTTCATCAGCGTGTCGCCCCCGGCGAACATGTATGACTTTTCATTCCTGGCGCCCTGCCCGTCTTCGGGCCTGATCATCAACGGCACCTCGGACAGGGTCGCACCGCCGGCCGATACCACTTCGCTTGTCAGCAAGCTGCACGAACAAAAAGGTATCACCATCACGCATACCGAGGTGGAAGGCGCAGACCACTTCTTCCAGGACCGCCATATGGACACGCTGATCGATACCACAACCGACTACGTAAAGCGCCGCCTGACCGAGAACACCCGCTGATGTCGGACACCATCGGCACTCTGGCGGCAAGGCTGGCCGAAGATACGTTGAAGGTTATGGATGAAACCGGCAATGACCGGTTCTTTGTGGAAGTTGGCGAGGTTCTTGCGGCGGCTTCCCAATCATTGGAAGAGGCGTTCCTGACCGAAATCCGGGTCCGCATGGCCGAGCGAAAGGCGCGACAATTCCTGGTCAAACACCTGTCCGCAC
Organism: Ruegeria sp. D4; assembly: GCF_056534475.1. Taxonomy (NCBI): domain Bacteria; kingdom Pseudomonadati; phylum Pseudomonadota; class Alphaproteobacteria; order Rhodobacterales; family Roseobacteraceae; genus Ruegeria; species Ruegeria sp. D4. Next base: position 532,622 of record NZ_JBQFPJ010000001.1, on the reverse strand, counting down.
ATCGCTCGAAACTCAAGGCTATTGAAAAACAATGACTGACAGACTGTCCGCACAGATCGCGTTTCTGAAACAAGCGGACAGGCTTAAATCAGTTGATCGGGCAAATACACTGCTGGATCAGTCCCGGCACGAAAACTCAGCGGAACACAGCTGGCATCTGGCATTGTGGGCTTTGGTGATGGTGCCCTTGGCTGAGGAAGATGTCGATATTGATCGCGTCATCCGAATGCTTCTGCTGCACGATCTGGTCGAAATCATCGTTGGCGATCATCCGATCCATCTGGCGACAGATTGGTCAGCGGTGGAGCAGGCAGAACGGGCTGCCGCCGAAACGCTTTTTGGCTTGCTACCGTTCGATCAGACCTCGGAGTTCTTGTCCCTTTGGGCAGAGTTCGAGGCCGATGCGACACCTGATGCCCGTTTCGCCAAAATCCTTGATCGGTGCCAGCCGATGTTTCAGGTGCTCTGCGCACCAAATCCTGACCCCGAACACCTGACCGTTGTGCAGAACAATCTGGATGGTGGACGCGCTGCCTATCTCGAAACCGCATTTCCGTTTGCGTACCGACGGTCCCGGGCAATGCTGGATGGCGCAGACTTGCAAGAAACCGATCCTTTCTGGGACCGACTGCCGTTTCTGGCCGAAACAGATCAGTTGAAAACCGTATACCGTGCCTCGCGTCTTTTGTACGATCCAAGGTTCGAAAACTCGGCCGAGCATTCCTGGCATATCATGCTCTATGCCTGGGTCCTGTCGGAATACTCGGATCCATCTGTGTCAATCGATCGGGTTCTGCGCATGCTGTTACTGCATGATATCGTCGAAATCGACGCCGGTGATCACCCGATCCACGGGCAGGTCGATCACGCCGCGCAGGCCGCCGAGGAAGAAGCCGCAGCCGAACGTCTGTTCGGACTTTTGCCGGCGACACAACGGCAAATGTTCCATTCATTGTGGCGAGAATTTGAAGCGGCGCAAAGCCCGGACGCCCAGTTCGCAAAAGCGGTTGACCGGTTTCAGGCACCTGTTGGAAATCTGGAAACCCAAGGCGGCACCTGGGCCGACTACAACGTCACTTTTGGGCAAATCGAAAAGCGGGTGGGGGTTCCCATTCAACGCGGGGCTCCACGGCTTTGGGGCTGGCTCAGACCCAGAATAGCCGAGTTTTTCGAAGTTACGGCCGGATAAGGGTGCATCAAAAAGAAAAAGGGGCAGAAGCCCCTTTTTCTGGCGTTTCGCGGACACTTAAACCTGTGTACCCTTTAACCGTTCAACAACCTGGGCTACATCACTGTCGACGGACCCCCCGTCTGCAAGCCACCCTAGCGCCGCTACCAACACCGATAAAATAATGACGGTTCTTGCAAAATTCGTCATGACAAACTCTTCAAACTACTAAACTTAATACAAAAGCTGACATATCACATTCAGACTTCTGCAAATAGTCTGGTAATCCTGACCTTTGGTCACCTTTCGACGTCTACTGTCGTTGCCCCGCATGACAGAATATTCTTGCCGTTTGACAGGTTTTTATGCTCAAGCACACCTGAACATTCGTTGTGAGAGTTTTCCATTGCCCAAAGCCTATCTCTTCCTTCTTGTAGCCGTTTTGTCCGAAACGATCGGAACCACAGCATTGCAGGCCAGCCAGCAGTTTACACGCTTCTGGCCGTCGGTTCTGGTTGTTGTGGGGTATGGGTTCGCCTTTTACTTCATGGCACTGACACTGAAATTCATGCCGGTTGGCGTCGTTTACGCAATCTGGTCCGGGCTTGGAATATTTTTGATAGCCATCATTGGATTCGTGGTGTTCGGCCAAAGGCTGGACTGGCCAGCCGTGATCGGATTGACCTTTATTCTATCCGGAATCCTGATCATTCATCTGTTTTCCAAGACCGCAGGCCACTGAACGCGCGTTAGGGCTGGTATATTTTGTCGCGCCGCGTTATGCGCGCGACAACTTCCAGTTCAAAGGCTGACCTCTCATGGACCTGCGCAATATCGCAATCATCGCTCACGTTGACCACGGCAAGACGACCCTGGTGGATGAGCTGCTCAAACAATCCGGTGCATTCCGGGAAAACCAGGCCGTAGCCGAACGCGCCATGGACAGCAACGATCTGGAACGCGAACGTGGCATCACCATTCTGGCCAAGGCAACCTCGGTCGAATGGAAAGGCACGCGCATCAACATCGTCGACACCCCGGGCCACGCCGATTTCGGTGGCGAGGTTGAGCGTATCCTCAGCATGGTGGATGGCGTCGTCTTGCTGGTTGACGCTGCCGAAGGACCGATGCCGCAGACCAAGTTCGTGACTTCCAAGGCGCTGGCGCTGGGACTGCGTCCCATTGTGGTTCTGAACAAGGTTGATAAGCCGGATGCAGAACCCGACCGGGCTCTGGATGAATGCTTCGACCTGTTTGCCAACCTTGGCGCCGACGATGACCAGCTGGATTTCCCGGCCATGTATGCCTCGGGCCGTTCGGGCTGGGCCGACATGGAACTGGACGGGCCGCGCAAGGACCTGACCGCCCTGTTCGATCTTATCGTTGATCACGTCCCTGCCCCAAAGCAGGCAGAGAAGAAAAACGAACCCTTCCGCATGCTCGCCACCACATTGGGCAGCGACCCCTTCATCGGCCGCATCCTGACCGGTCGCGTGGAAAGTGGCACCCTGAAGGCGGGCGACAGCCTCAAGGCGCTCAGCCGGGACGGTAAATTGATCGAGAACTTCCGCGCGTCCAAAATTCTCGCCTTCCGCGGCCTGAGCCAGCAGCCGATCGATGTGGCCGAAGCCGGCGACATTGTCACCATCGCAGGTATGAGCAAGGCCACCGTGGCGGACTCGCTGGTGTCGCCTCAGGTTGACGAGGCCCTGCCCGCGCAACCGATCGACCCGCCGACCATCACAGTGACCTTCGGGATCAACGATTCTCCGCTTGCCGGACGCGACGGGAAAAAGGTCCAGTCTCGAGTGATCCGGGACCGTCTTATGAAAGAAGCCGAGTCCAACGTTGCCATTCGCGTCACCGACACGCCCGGCGGCGACGCATTCGAGGTCGCAGGCCGCGGCGAATTGCAGATGGGCGTTCTGATTGAGAACATGCGACGTGAAGGGTTCGAACTCAGCATCTCGCGCCCGCAGGTTCTTTTCCGCGAGGAAAACGGACAACGGCTGGAGCCGGTTGAAGAAGTCACCATCGATGTGGATGACGAATATTCCGGAGCCGTAATCGAAAAGGTAACAGGTGCACGTAAAGGTGAACTGGTCGAGATGCGCCCTGCTGGTGCAGGCAAAACCCGCATCATTGCTCATGTCCCCTCTCGTGGTCTCATCGGCTATCATGGCGAATTCCTGACCGACACGCGTGGAACCGGCGTTTTGAATCGCGTCTTCCATGGTTGGGCGGCACACAAAGGCCCTATCCCGGGCCGGCGCGCCGGTGTTCTGATCTCGATGGAAAACGGCCAGGCAGTCGCCTATGCGCTGTGGAACCTCGAAGAGCGTGGCCGCATGTTCGTTGCTCCTCAGACCGACGTGTATCAGGGCATGGTGATCGGTGAGCATTCGCGCGATAACGACCTGGAAGTGAACCCTCTGAAAGGCAAGAAGCTGACCAACGTGCGCGCCAGCGGTTCGGACGACGCCGTGCGTCTGACGCCGCATGTACAGTTTTCTCTGGAAGAGGCGATTGCCTATATCGACGATGACGAACTGGTCGAAGTCACCCCCAACGCGGTCCGCCTGCGTAAGCGTTTTCTGGACCCGCATGAGCGTAAACGTATGGCAAAATCAGCCTGATCAACTGCAGGCTGCACATGTCCGACACGGAAACAATGGCGATTGTGTGGCATTTTTGCTTCCAACAAAGATTAAAACTAAAAAGCGGAAACTTGGGCAAATTGCCCGGTTTCCTTTGAAAAGAATAACGACTCTCCCTTAAATTGCATTAATTCGCAATCGCTCCCCCAAACTACATCTTGTGGTTTGGTTTTTATCAAGGTGTATTTGCGTCAATTGTGTGATGCTCTTCATACGCGCCTTGAACTAGACGGTGCTTATGATCGGCATGGTTGAGTAAAAAGTACCAAGGAGTGCAACATGGGAACCCTGTCCCGCAACTTTCCGATTTACCTCGTGGCGACTGCTTTCTTAGTCGTTTCGGCTGACGAGTCTTTCGCTGCCGGTGTGTGCGACGTAAAAACTGCGCGCCAGTCCGGCGCATCATCTCAAGTCTTGTGCGAATGTGATGCGGTTACGAGTAGAATGATACGTTATGTCCAACGTCGCGCCGATTTCGACAAGATCGTGGCACGACTTGGCGCTGAGTGTGCGCCTCTGGCTGCACTGCTTACGGATTTTCCAACAGCGTCTACCGGAACCTCAAATCAAAGATCCGGGGACGGTCACCCAGATGAAAACCGCGATACCGGTACTCCCGGCGGAGAAAGCTCGGGCGGCGGAGTTGAAGCGACCGGTCCAAGTGGTGGTCCAGAAACCACAGGAGTAGGAACTCCCGGTGGTGAGCAGCCGGGTGGTGAACAGCCCGGCGGTGAGCAGCCAGGTGGTGAACAACCCGGTGGTGAACAGCCAGGTGGTGAACAACCCGGTGGTGAACAGCCCGGTGGCGAGCAGCCAGGTGGTGAAGAGCCGGGTGGTGAAGAACCAGGCGGTGAAGAACCAGGCGGTGAAGAAGAGCCAACTTGAGGAACCACGGAAGTTACGGCCAGACGTCCGGGTTTGATCCTAGATAGCACAGTTAGCAGCGCACACGTAGCTCTTCGTGTTTTGAAACCTACCTGAAAAACATGGGTGCAAAGAATTTGCACCCATGCAACGTTTCTCAGCAACTCAAATACGATGCGTTGGGCTCAGCTATGACCGTAAACACCCACCCAGTGGCTAGGTCGTTTTGGGTCCTGCATGCGAAGAAACAGGTACCGCGTCGCTGTCCAGTGCTTGATCCGGTTTGTGAGGTTGTCCAATACCAAATCGCCGTTGGCTGAACGATAAACCAGAACTGCATGCGGCCCCCGGCGTCTGTCCAATACTGTAGCGATTAGCAGTTTGCTTGGATCTACCCCTGCGTGGATCAAATCTCTTTTCTTCAGCAGGGCAAAGTCTTCGCAATCACCGCCTCTTGCCGTTGGCAGTGCCCATCTCTCGCGGGTGTTATACTGGGACTGATCGGTCACTTCGCGGGTCGAGTTATTCACGCGCCGATTAACCTGCTCCACAACCTTCAATTCCTGTTGACTGGACATGGATACAGAACGTTTTCCTACACAGGCCCAATTATATTGACTGCAAAGATTGATGGCGCCGGAAGGTGGCGGTGAAGATGCGACACTTGGAATAAAGCCGCCCTCGGATGCGTGTGCTGTCGGGGCCGCGATAAACGTGCAGATACTCAAGATGCAAACGGTCGTGACGCCCGCCGATATTGGGAAAACTCTGGTGCGGAAGCGCTTCGCAAGTGTAATAAATAGTGACATTCCTACACCCCAATCCTGTGTTTTTTGCACGATCGCGCATTAAACAGGGCCGCACTCCGTCTTGCGAAACGACCTGCGAACATCCCAGCTTGGGCAATCACTTTAAAAAATTGGACAGAAAAAAGGGCGAAAATTCGATCTTCAATCTGACTTTTTCGCGCTAGAAATTAGATGGCGCGGTCACAATTGCGGCGCGAAACCCTTAAGACTGCGCAACTCCATATGATTAAGGTATTGTTATTATTAGCTAAAAAAGCGCGACCCGCATAGGCGGGCCGCGCTTTTGAAATGGATTGTGGCATAGGCTGAAGATTGCCGATCTGTCGCCGTATCCTAGAGAAATCTACAAGACGAGCTTGGTAACCTGACAGTTACTCAGTGATTTCAACCACAACCAGCTCGCGCTCGCTCGCCTCACGGGCATGATTCAGCGCTTGCTGGTAGTCGTCCGAGTTGTAGCACTCGACCGCTGATTCTAGTGACGGGAAGCGGGCGACAACATTGCGAGGACGCTCTTTGCCTTCCAGTTGAACGTAACGCGCAGCACGGGCAATAAACTCACCCCCGTGCTTGGCGATGGCTGGGCCGGCCAACTCGGCGTATTTTCCATATGCCTCGGCATCAGTCACTGTTACGTGCGCAATCCAGAGTGCAGCCATTTTATCCTCCCAATACCTGTTCCGCAGCCTTGATCGCCGCATCCGAATTCGAGGCATCCTTGCCTCCGCCCTGCGCCATATCCGGACGGCCACCGCCGCCCTTTCCGCCCAGTTCAGCCACGGCAGCCCGCACCAAGTCGACTGCGGAGACTCGATCCGTCAGATCCTGCGTGACACCCGCCGCAACGGCCGCCTTGCCGCCGGCGTCGGCGATCAGCAGCACCGCCCCTGACCCGAGGCGGGTTTTGTGTTCATCAATCAGCGACGGAAGATCTTTCCCGGAAACGCCGCTCAAGGCCTGAGCCAGGAATTTGACGCCGTTCACCTGCTTGGCCTCTGCGCCACCGCCGGTCGACGGACCAGCCATGGCAAGATCACGGCGCAACTGAGCGACCTCATTTTGCAAGGACTTTCGTTCATCCAGCAGGGACTTCACACGCCCCACAACATCGTCAGGCTGAGCCTTCAGTTCCAACGCGATCTGGGCGACGCGGTGATCCTGTGCCGACAGATATCGGAACGCTTCATCCCCGGTCAGGGCTTCGATCCGGCGTACACCCGCACTACTGGCACTGTCACCAAGCACAACGAATGTGCCGATGTCCCCAGTCTGGCGCACATGCGTTCCGCCACACAGTTCGATCGACCAGGTTTCCCCGTCGCTGCCTTTGCCAGTCGGCGCCTTGCCCATCGACACCACGCGGACTTCATCGCCATATTTTTCGCCGAACAATGCCTGCGCGCCAAGTTCGCGCGCATCGTCGGGCGTCATGATCCGAGTTTCGACGGCCGAGTTCTGGCGAATGAAATCATTCACCTCTCGTTCGACTTTCTTAACCTCTTCCAGTGTCAGAGCCTTGGAATGGCTGAAGTCGAACCGCAGCCGATCCGCTGCGTTGAGCGAGCCGCGCTGCGCCACATGATCGCCCAGCGTTTCGCGCAAAGCCTCATGCAGCAGGTGCGTGGCCGAATGGTTCGCGCGAATTGCCGTGCGGCGGACGTGATCGACCTCAAGTTCGACTACGTCGCCCTTGGAAAGCGTACCTTGATCCACGGTCACCTTGTGGGCGTAGACTTTGCCGTCGGCGAATTTTCTGGTGTCATCGACCAGCGCCACATCATCACGGTCCTCCAGACGGCGAATTTCGCCCGCGTCGCCGACCTGACCGCCGGCCTCGCCATAGAACGGCGTCTGGTTCACAACGACCCAGCCGCTGTCGCCCTGCCCGATGGTGTCGACCAATGAACCATCAACAATCAGCGCAGCGATCTGACCTTCGGCCTTTTCGGTGTCGTATCCCAGGAAATCCGTGGCCCCGGCAGCATCAAGAACATCGAACCACACAGCCTGATCCGCCGATTCTCCGGACCCGGCCCAGGCGGCGCGCGCCTTGGCCTTCTGTTCGGCCATGGCCGCATCGAAACCGTCGGTATCGACTGTCCGACCCTTTTCGCGCAGCGCGTCCTGCGTCAGGTCCAGTGGAAAGCCATAGGTGTCATACAGTTTGAACGCGGCATCCCCCGGCAGCGGCGCGCCTTCAGGCAGTCCGGACATCTCTTCGTCCAGCAACTTCAATCCGCGGTCCAGGGTTTGCTTGAAACGGGTTTCTTCAAGCAGCAAAGATTCCTCGATCAGCGATTGCGCCTGCCCCAGTTCGGTGTATTGCGCGCCCATCAGTTGGACCAGCGTAGGCACAAGGCGATGCATAACCGGGTCCTTGGCACCCAGCAGATGGGCATGCCGCATGGCCCGGCGCATAATTCGACGCAGAACATAACCACGCCCGTCGTTTGAAGGCATTACGCCATCGGCAATCAGGAACGAGGTTGACCGCAGGTGATCCGCGATAACGCGGTGATGCACGTTCTGGTCACCGTACGGATCCACGCCGGTTGCCGCCGCGGACGCTTCGATCAGCGTCTTGAACAAGTCGGTGTCATAGTTGTCGTGGCTGCCCTGCAGAAGCGCACCAATCCGTTCTAGCCCCATGCCGGTGTCGATCGACTGCATGTCGAGTTCAACCATCGAACCGTCTTCGAACTGTTCGTTCTGCATGAAAACGATGTTCCAGATTTCGATGAACCGGTCTCCATCTTCCTCGGCCGAACCCGGAGGACCGCCCCAGATATGATCGCCATGATCATAGAAAATCTCGGTGCACGGGCCGCACGGGCCAGTCGGCCCCATCTGCCAGAAGTTGTCATTGGTTGCGATGCGGATTATCCGGGCTTCGGGCACACCGACCTTTTTCCAAATCTCAAACGCCTCATCATCGGTGTGATACACCGTTGTCAGCAAACGGCTTTTGTCGATCCCAAATTCCTTGGTGATCAACTCCCACGCAAACGGGATTGCATCATTCTTGAAGTAATCGCCGAATGAAAAGTTCCCAAGCATCTCAAAGAACGTGTGATGCCGCGCGGTGTATCCCACATTGTCCAGATCGTTGTGCTTGCCGCCCGCACGCACACATTTCTGCGCAGTAGTGGCACGCTGATAATCGCGAGTTTCAACTCCGGTGAACAGGTTTTTGAACTGCACCATGCCCGAGTTGACAAACATCAGTGTCGGGTCGTTGCGTGGGACCAGCGGGCTGGATGCCACCACTTCGTGCCCCTGTTTTGCAAAGTAGTTCAGGAAGGTGGATCGGATATCGTTCAGCGTGGGCATAAGGCTCTCTCAGCGCGCAATCATCTTTGTCTGCGAAGGTTTAGCCCCGTGCCCTCGCAGTGTCCACAGCATTGGTTTGGCGGAACGAAACAAGGCGACCCCGGAGGACCGCCCTGTTCCGTGCTTTCTACATCCTTCTGAAAGGAACCGTGGGATTTCTGTCGTTCGCTCCGGCGCGACGATTACGCTTCGAGAATATCATCCTCGTCCGCATTGGGGGGCATTTCGAAATCCAAGCCGTGAGCCGCCCGTATCTTATCCTCGATATCCAGGGCCACACGGGCGTTGTCACGCAGGAACTGCTTGGCGTTTTCTCGGCCCTGCCCGATCCGTTCGTCGCCATAGCTGAACCACGAACCCGACTTTTCGACCACACCGGCTTTGACGCCGAGGTCCAGCAATTCACCCATCTTGCTGATGCCTTCGCCATACATGATGTCGAATTCAACCTGCTTGAAGGGCGGCGCCACCTTGTTCTTCACGACCTTGACGCGGGTCTGGTTGCCAACCACTTCATCCCGATCCTTGATCGCGCCAATACGGCGAATATCCAGACGGACCGAGCTGTAGAATTTCAGCGCGTTACCACCAGTGGTGGTTTCCGGGCTGCCAAACATGACGCCGATCTTCATCCGGATCTGGTTGATGAAGATCACCATGCACTTCGAACGACTGATCGAGCCGGTCAGTTTGCGCATTGCCTGGCTCATCAGGCGGGCCTGCACGCCGACACTGCTGTCGCCCATGTCGCCTTCGAGTTCCGACTTCGGCGTCAGTGCCGCAACCGAATCGACGACAACCATGTTCACGGCCCCTGATCGTACCAGCGTATCGGTGATCTCAAGCGCCTGCTCGCCGGTGTCAGGCTGCGAGATCAGTAGTTCATCAAGGTCGACGCCCAGCTTACGGGCATATTGCGGATCCAGCGCGTGTTCGGCATCCACAAACGCACAGACACCACCGCGCTTTTGCTGTTCGGCAATGCAGTGAAGGGTCAGCGTGGTCTTGCCCGAGCTTTCTGGGCCGTAGATTTCCACGATCCGGCCCATCGGAAGACCGCCAATACCCAACGCGATGTCCAGTCCCAGCGATCCGGTTGAGCTTGCTTCGATGTCCTGCCTGGCGTCTTCGCCCAGCTTCATGATCGACCCTTTGCCGAACTGGCGTTCGATCTGGGCCAGGGCGCTGTCCAGCGCCTTTTGCTTGTCTGCGTTTTTCTTGTCGCTCATCGTCAGAAGATCCGCCATTGTCCTGTCGCTTTCCCTTTTGTCACACCCTTGAACGGGCGGCAATCGCTGCTTTGTTCGCCTCTTGTTCCTTATGGGACCAAAAGTAGAACATTTCAACAAAAACTTATGTAACTCACTGTTCCGGAATTGTGTTAAATATCCGTTTACGCCAATCTGCGTCAAAGCCGAACGTAAGAAGGACGCAGGTAAATGCTTGTTTTTTATAAAGAACGACTGGCTTTTTTGTCTGTCCCCAAAACCGGCAGCACCGCCTATCACACCGCCCTTCGGGATCATGCGGATATCGTCGTCACTGGCCCGCCTGAACTCAAACATGCGCCCGTTCGCCGCTACGATCGCTTTTTTCAGCACATTTTCCGCAAAGTGTTCGATACCGAGATGGAAATCATGGCCGTTGTACGCGAACCCGTAGATTGGCTGGGCAGTTGGTACAGGTTTCGCAGCCGCCAGGATCGCGTTGGTCATCCGCACTCAACACGTGGCCTGACTTTTGATGAGTTCGTGCAAGCCTACATGCAAGTTCCGCGACCTGAGTTTGCGGATGTCGGCAGTCAAAGCCAGTTCTTTCGCACCCGCAGCAATGGTTTCGGCGCACGTCACGTTTTCAAATACGAGCATCAGGACAAAATTCTGGACTTTCTTCAGGACCGTCTGAGCGTCAAAATTGATCTGCAGTGGGAGAATGTGTCTCCTCCTGGCGACCTGGCCCTGTCAGAAGAAACCGAACAGATGTTCCGCAACATACATGGCGCCGAGTTCGCCCTGCATGACTCCGCGCTCTAAGTCGTTCAATTCAGTTGCTGGAAGACCGCTTCAGTCAACTGATTCAACGAAAACGGCTTGGGCAGGAAGGTCGATCTGGCGATTTCGGGACCTGAACCGCTGAACGCGCCTTCGGTATAACCTGACATGAAGATCACGCTGACATCGGGCCGGGTTTCCATCGCTTTGTGCACCCACGTCGGACCGTCCAATCCCGGCATGACGACATCGGTTACGAATGCGTCGACTTTCAGAGTGGAATCTTCGAGCAGGCGCAAAGCCTCTTCTCCGGAATCCGCCTCGAGCACCTTGTACCCCTTCAACCTCAATGCGCGCGTGGCAAAAGCGCGAACGGGCGCTTCGTCCTCGACCAGCAAGACGACTCCGTCACCCTGTTTTGCATTTTGCGGAATCCGACTATCCTGCTGCGCTGGCACTGGCTCAGCCGGGGCCACCGAAACCGGCAGAAATACAGTGAACTCGGTTCCGAAGCCCTGGGCACTGTCGACAAAGATGAAGCCGCCGGTCTGTTTTACGATTCCGTAAACAGTCGACAGGCCCAACCCGGTGCCTTCGCCAGTTCTTTTGGTTGTGTAAAACGGCTCAAAAACCTTTTGCAGCTTGTCCGCTGCAATTCCGACACCGCTGTCGATCACCTTGACCGTCACATACTCACCCGGCGGAACGGTCGCCCGGTCCCGCCTAAGCGGTTGGCTCATCTCGATCACTTCAGTTTCAATCCGGATTTCACCGCCTTCTGGCATCGCGTCCCGCGCATTGACCACCAGGTTCATAAACACCTGCTCAAGCTGCCGCTTGTCTGCCCGAACTGGCTTCAGCACCGGATCATGATTGAGCGTCAATCGGATTTTTTCCCCGACAAGACGGTTCAGAAGATGGATGAGATCGGAAATCGTGTCGCGCAGATCCAACGCTTCGGGTCTGAGCGTTTGTTTGCGGGAAAATGCCAACAACTGGCTGACAAGCGCCGCAGCGCGATTGGCGTTCTGGTTGATCTGAACAAGATCACCGTAGTTCGGATCATTCTGATCGTGCCTCAGTAACAGCAAGTCACAGTGACCCGAGATCGCCGTCAGAAGGTTGTTGAAGTCATGCGCAACGCCACCGGCCAGTTGTCCGACCGCCTGCATCTTTTGTCCCTGCACAAACTGGGCTTCAAGCGTCTTCAGTTCGGTCGCGTCGTTCAGAACCGCAATCAGGCAAACCTGCCCTTCATGCAGGACACGGCTAAGTGTAACCTGGATAAAGATATCCTTGTCCTTCCGCGTCAGTTTCCGGAACTCGGAACGCGGGCCATCCTCACCGGCGACCGTGCGTGACAGCCAATCGGGAACCGGCTGCCCCAGCCCCTGCATGATTGCGACGACATTGGTCACACCGGGCTCAATATCTCCGATCAGTTTGTTGGCCAATATGTTGGCTTCAAGAATGCATCCGTCAGGAGAGAGACAAAGAACCGGCACCGGCAAATCCGAGAATGTCATCCGGGTCCGGCTTTTGGGCGCGATTTTCAGCGGCAAAAGGGCAAGATCGCGCACCATACCCGATCGCGAAACCTGAACAAACGTTCCAGGGACAGCGCCCTCACCTGTCTTGATCTGCAGAATGCTGCCCGGCTCGGGAACGTCACCGGCAATGGCCTGATCCAACGTTTCGGGTTGTCCCCCCAACAGTGCCTGCGCAGCGCTATTGGCTTGCAGAACGGATCCGTTTCTACCTTCCGTCAGAACCGGAATATCCAAACCTTCCCAACGCGAGCTTTCGTCCAATCCGAACCGCCAACAGTACAACCCATTGCCAAAGCCAAAAACGCTGACAGGGATGGTCGAACCCAGCGTCACGGCATCCTCGCGCGCACGGCCATTTTGGGCGACCTTCGATTGCAGCCGCAACAAGAGTGCTGCGGGGTTGGCAAAGACAGATCGTAGACAATGGTCGAGACGCTGCCCCTGCGTTGCACCAAACCGCCTGACGGCTGCCTGGTTGATGATCTGAATATTACCCTGACTGTCCGCGATCAGACATGGGGACAAGTCCTTTTCAACAAACGCAGCCATAACGGATTTTGCGTTTCTTGCGCACCTGTCCGCCAACTGCCCGCGAAACACGACAATACTTCCAGCAGCTGCCAAAGATCCGCCAACAACAATCAACCCAATCGACCATTCAGACGGAACCGCATTCAGAAACGGTGCAAAGCACAATCCTAGCGCAACCAAGGCCAGCGCCAAAAGGCGCGATACGTAAGGTGTGTGACGAACGGAAGGATCAGGAAAAAACTCAGTGGTGTCAGACATAAACGACTCGGAATGTTGGATACCGAGTATGACGGACCCAATACGGTTAATTCCCGCTTAACATAACATCAATGCAGGACTCTCTCGTTAAGGTTGTTAATGGTCCGTTTCTTGTCGCGTCAAGTGTGCCGTAAAAAACCCATCCGTTCTGTGTGTCACCTGCCATGACTTCTGAAACGCTAGGCGCCAATCCGGGTGCATTGTCTGAAACGCGTTCACAATTGCCTCGTTTTCGTCGACAAGCATAGAACACGTCGCATAAGCCAGCAGCCCGCCTGAATGGGTCAGTTGTGAAATCTGCTCGAGTATTTGTGCTTGAATGACGCAAAGATCCTGCAACTTTGCTTCGGTCAACGCCCATTTTCCAGCCGGTGCCCTGCGCCAAGATCCGCTGCCGGAACATGGCGCGTCCGCCAAGACGACGTCAAATGGGGCTTGCCGCAGGATGTCGTCAGCGGACAGTCGCTCGACTTTGACCCCTGCCCGTTCTGCCCGTGTTGGAATATCCTGCATCCGGGCTTCGTTGATATCATGGACATAAACCTGAACTCCGGGCCGGGCCGCCAATGCCAGCGCTTTTCCGCCGCCGCCCGCGCAATAGTCCAGTACGCGCATCCCGGGTTCAAGGTCGATTGATGCGGCGACTGCCTGACTCGCGGCATCCTGCAATTCGACCATCCCGGACGCAAATGCCCGGCTTTGCGAGATTCTGCGGGCACCCTCGATCACCTCAAGCGCTGTGTCGCAGGCCGGGTGCGGTCTGGTCAGGATGTCGTCGGACTCAAGCACTCGAACAGCCTCAGTCACATCGGACTTGACCAGATTAACACGCAATTGAACGGGGGCCCGGGACTGCAGGGCGTGGGCGGCAGGAATTGCATCCTCACCCAAAGACGCGCTGAACCTTGGCCAAAGCCATTCCGGGATGTCAAATTCCTCAGCTTTCGAGGAAAAACCCCGGCTTGTCTCGTGTTCGGCAACAGGGGGAGGTGCATGGCGTGCACCGGAAAACAACCCGGCGATATCCTCGCCCTTGGCACGCGCCGACCCGATCATCAGACCCCGACCGGTTTCAGATCCGCCCAGTGCCGAAAACGAGCGCTTGCAGCGCAGGCCGTCAAACACGTGATCCCGAACCCCTGCCCGATCTTTCGAGCCTGCAAACCTGCTGCGCCGGGCCCATCCGGTCAATGCTTTTTCGACCGGTGCGCCATCCAGAATCTCATCCAGTATTTCGATGGCGGCCTGAATGCGGGCGGCAGGGGTCATAAGGCAACTCCGTCGTCAAACGAATGGTCGGAACAGATCATCGCAAAAACCAAAACGGCGCCCGGTAAAGGGCGCCACTTGTTGAACCATCGCAATTACATAACGCGATAATTCGGGCTTTCACGCGTGATCTGGACGTCATGAACGTGGCTTTCCTTCAGCCCCGCGCCAGTAATTTTTACAAAGGTGCAGTTGCGGCGCATTTCTTCAACCGAAGCACATCCGGTATAGCCCATTGCGGCACGCAGCCCGCCCACAAGCTGATGCACAACAGCGCTGGCCGACCCTTTGTAGGGCACCTGCCCCTCAATCCCTTCAGGCACCAGCTTGTCATTGGCGGCATCCTTCTGGAAATAGCGGTCGGCTGAACCACGTGCCATTGCACCAAGGCTGCCCATCCCCCGATAGGATTTGAAAGAGCGTCCCTGATAAAGGATCACCTCGCCGGGGCTTTCGTCGGTACCTGCAATCATCGAACCGACCATGGCGCAGGATGCGCCGGCTGCAATCGCCTTTGCGAAATCGCCGGAAAACTTGATACCGCCATCTGCGATCACCGGAACCTCGCCAGCGGCGGCGGCACAATCCATGATGGCCGTCAACTGCGGCACGCCGACCCCTGCGACCATCCGTGTCGTGCAGATCGACCCCGGACCGATCCCAACCTTGATGGCATCGGCCCCCGCGTCGATCAGTGCCTTGGTTGCCTCACCTGTCGCGACATTTCCCGCGATAATCTGGACTTCATTCGACAGGGCCTTGACGCGCTTTACGGCATCAAGAACGCCCTGTGAATGCCCATGCGCCGTATCTACGACGATGATGTCCGCGCCCGAGTCAATCAGCTCTCCGGAACGCTCGAAACCCGCATCTCCGACCGAGGTTGCGGCTGCAACCCGCAAGCGACCCAGATGATCCTTGCACGCCGTGGGGTTCAGAACAGCCTGCTCGGTGTCTTTCAGTGTCAGAAGGCCCGTCAGCTTGCCACTGCCATCAACAACCAGAAGCTTCTCGATCCGGCGCGCACGCATAAGGCTCTTGGCCTCTTCCAGGTCCGCAGGCTCTTTCAGCATGGCCAGATTGTCCGATGTCATCATCATGTGAATCGGAGTGTCCTCGGACGTAGCAAACCGCATGTCGCGGTTGGTCACGATACCAACAACGCGGCCATCGCCATCGACTACCGGAAATCCGGTGAAATTGTAGCGCTGGACCAACGCCTTGGCGTCCGCAAGCGTCTGATCCGCCCGCAGGGTTACGGGGTTGTACACGATGCCGGATTCAAACCGTTTGACACGCCGAACCTCGCGGGACTGTTCCTCGACCGACAGGTTCTTGTGAATGACGCCAATTCCGCCCGCCTGTGCCATTGCAATGGCCATACGCGCCTCGGTCACGGTGTCCATGGCCGAACTGAGCAATGGGATGTTCATGCTGATGTTGCGCGTCACACGCGTGGTTGTATCTGCCGTCGCAGGAAGGACACTGGATGCCCCCGGAACCAGAAGAACATCGTCAAAGGTGAGTGCCTCACGAATCTGCATTTGCTAACCCCATGCAAAACCCCGTTTGACGGCGACCCTATTGCACGGATTCAGCCCAAGGGAAAGCCCCGCGTGCCAATAGTTTGCCCCGGTTGGCGGGCGCTCTGGTAAAAAACGACGCAAGCTGCGCAAAACGTGCCGCTGAATGCCCTTTCCCTTTGCGCGCAAACTCATATCTTGCCCGGCATACACGCGAATACAAAAAGGCAGCCCTTCCATGACCACCGACCCACTTGTCGTCTTTACCCCATCGGGCAAACGCGGGCATTTCCCCATCGGCACTCCGATCCTGACAGCGGCCCGCCAGTTGGGTGTGGACCTCGATTCGGTCTGCGGCGGGCGTGGCATCTGTTCCAAATGCCAGATCACACCCAGCTATGGTGAGTTTCCCAAGCACGGCGTCACCGTGTCCGACGGCGCGCTAAGCGAATGGAACGCGGTCGAGCAGCGCTATGACGACAAGCGTGGCCTGAAACCCGGTCGCCGTCTGGGGTGCCAGGCATCGGTCCAGGGCGATGTGGTGATTGATGTCCCACCCGAAAGCCAGGTCCACCGTCAGGTTGTTCGCAAGGCAGCCGCCGCCCGCGCCATCACAATGGACCCCGCAACGCGCCTGTATTTCGTGGTGGTCGAGGAACCGGACATGCACTCGCCCACCGGCGATCTGGAGCGGTTGGAACGGGCCCTGCGCGAACAGTGGAAGATTGACGCCGTGACGGCAGACCTGTCGCTGATGTCCAAGCTTCAGCCTGTGCTGCGCAAGGGAAAGTGGGAAGTCACGGTCGCCGTCCACAAGGGCCACAACGATAGCGTCGCGCGTATTGTCGAAATCTGGCCGGGTCTGCACGAGAGCGGCCTTTACGGCCTTGCCATCGACCTGGGTTCGACCACGATCGCTGCGCACCTGACCGATCTGGAAACGGGCGAGGTCAAGGCGTCCTCGGGGCTGATGAACCCTCAGATACGTTTTGGCGAAGACCTGATGAGCCGGGTTTCCTATTCAATGATGAACCCCGGCGGCGATCGGGAGATGACGAAAGCCGTGCGTGAGGCGATCAATGACCTGACTACCTCGATCGCGGACGAGGCCGGGATCGACGCCGCCCTGATTGTGGAAACCGTGTTTGTCTGCAACCCGGTCATGCACCACCTGCTGCTTGGCCTTGATCCGGTCGAACTGGGACAGGCGCCGTTCGCACTGGCCACATCCGAAAGCATGTCCCTGCCCGCCCGCCAGATGGATCTGACCAACATGAACCCGCGCGCGCAGGTCTATATCCTGCCTTGTATCGCAGGCCATGTAGGCGCGGATTGCGCTGCGGTCGCTTTATCGGAAGAACCCGGCAAATCCGAAGATCTGGTCCTGATCGTGGATGTCGGTACAAATGCGGAAATCCTGTTGGGCAACACCAGCCGCGTTCTGGCCTGCTCGTCGCCGACCGGTCCTGCTTTCGAAGGTGCCCAGATCAGTTCCGGCCAGCGCGCTGCCCCCGGCGCCATCGAACGCATTGAAATCGATCCCGCCACCAAGGAGCCGCGCTTTCGGATCATTGGATCGGAAAAATGGTCCGACGAAGACGGTTTCGATCTGGATGTTGCCACAACCGGAATCACCGGCATTTGCGGCTCCGGCATCATCGAGGCCGTAGCCGAGATGCGCATTGCAGGACTGTTGGACGAAGGCGGCCTGATCGGATCGGCCGAACAGACCGGCACGCTGCGCTGCATCCCCGAGGGGCGGACGCATTCGTACCTGATCCACGACGCCAGTGCCGATGGCGGCCCGCGCATTACTGTAACCCAGGGCGATATCCGGGCAATCCAACTGGCGAAATCGGCGCTCTATGCCGGTGCACGCCTTTTGATGGACGAAATGAAGGTCGACAAGGTCGACCGCGTGGTGCTGGCCGGAGCCTTTGGCGCGCATATCTCGACCAAACATGCGATGGTATTGGGAATGATCCCGGATGCGCCGCTGGAAAAGGTTTCCAGCGCAGGTAACGCCGCCGGGACCGGCGCGCGCATTGCATTGTGCAACATCTCATCCCGGTCCGAAATCGAACGTGTTGTGCGCGAAATCACCAAGATCGAAACCGCTATCGAGCCGAAATTCCAGGATCACTTCGTCGCCGCCAACGCGATCCCACACAAATCAGATCCGTTCCCGGAGCTGGCGCAAGTTGTCACCCTGCCATCGCCATCGTTCAACACAGGTGGCGGAGATGACGAAAAATCTGGCCGGCGCCGCCGCCGGAGGTCATAATCCGGCCATTGACAGGGGGCCGTCATGACTACAGCAAATGAGGAGCAAGCTGAGTATTGGGGAAAATCGGTTCTTGGGGCCAAATGGTTGATCCACGAGGACCAGCTTGACCATCTTCTTGCGCCAGTACTTGGTCTTGTGCTGGAACGAGCAGAGCTGAAGCCGGGAATGCGGGTGTTGGACATCGGTTGCGGAACCGGAGCCAGCACAATCGCTTCAGCGCAAGAAGTCGGTCGGAATGGCCGCGTTCTGGCTGCCGATTTCTCACAACCCTTTGCACATCGCACGCGCGAACGTTCCTTGGATTTGGGGCTGACGCAGGTTGAAGTAGAATGCGCGGACGCCCAGACTTTTGGTTTTTCCGAAGAGACGCAGGACGCCGTGATTTCCCGTTTTGGCGTGATGTTCTTCGAGGACCCGGTCGCCGCCTTCGCGAATATGGCAAGTGCGCTGAAACCCGGCGGGCAGATGACGTTTGCAGCATGGGGACCATTGTCGGACAACCCCTGGTTCAAGCTGCCCCATATCGCGGCCACAAATCAGCTTGGCCAACCCCCAAAAGTAGATCGCTATGCGCCCGGCCCCTTGGCCTTCCACGATATCGAACATGTGACAGATATGATGTCGCGCGCCGGACTGTGCGACGTTCGCGGTGAAACCGTATCCCTGTTCCTTCACGGGCCGGACACACTCGAGGAAACTGCGGCACTGTGTATGCGCGTCGGCCCAGCCTCGCGGGTCATTTCTCATTTTGGCGCCTCAGACGAAGATATCGAGGCGATCCGGACCGCAGTCGCCGAAGCTTTCGCGACGTACGCCACAGATGATGGCATCCGCATCCCTGCTGCCATCAACCTGTTCCAGGCCCGCCGGACCACTTGAAGGCTCGAGGATCGAAACCGGGGCAACGCGTAGCATATTGCTTGTGAACTTAGTGCCCTGACTGACCACGCAAACGGGCGATACCAGCGGGCCTGTCGTTTCACAATAACCGGAACATTTCTACTGTGAACGCTCAGACATATATCTGCCAAGTTACGACATCTAGGACACTGACGCGGTGTCCACTCAGCCCCGAGAACGATCCGGCGCAGTGAACATGGCGACCTACCGGACGCGTATTGTGCCGCGGCGAACAAAACCGATGGCCCCGTGTTCACGGTTCCCAATGGTCGCAGACAGGCAAGCAGGATAAGGCTGGCATTTTTCAACTGTCCTCCGAGCTCCGAACCGTCCGTCAAAGCAGTTTGCGACGCATCCCGGCTGCTTACTTGTCTTTGACCAGCATTTTTAATAACCTCTTCTCGTGTATTGTTAGATAATTAGAGACTGTGCAAAACGTCTTTTTTTTGCTCTTGTTTCAATAATGTAGAGCATAGCGCAATGACCGTTTTGGGGGTTGCTTATGTCTAAGGTTAGCGACACGAGTACGCTACCTGAAGTTGCTGGTGATGGCGGTGATGACGCGTCACAAATTCATGATTTTCTGCAGTCAGAAGAATGGCAGCAGAAGATTGAAAACGCGCGGAAACAGCGGAAGAAAAAACTTGCGGAACTTGATGGGAACCGCAATGAAAATTCGGGCCGCAAACCTGATCAATCGGGAAAGGATCACTCAACCAAAAGGGTGAATGACTCCGGACCACAGCACTTGTGGGACAGGCTGGAAGAAGCGCGTAGGCGAAGGCAGGCGGTGCTTGCGCGTCCCTCGGCTGAAGCCGAAAAGCATGCGCCAAGTGAGTCGGACGTCGGTGGTGGTGAGCAAGTCGGCTATGGTGCTGGAAGAGCAACTGCCGCGCCTCCTGAAGTCCTGCAAAAGAAAACAGGCTCAGCGGCATCCGGTCAAAAAAGACATCAACAGCTTGCGCCCAGTATTGCGTCTTTGAATGGCGCAAATTCAGAAAGAAACAGTGGCTTTGAACGTTTGTTTCCGGTTGGGGATGTTCCCGCCAAAGACGACGAAACGAGTGTCGAACATGAGAGTCGTGTTCGCTCGCCCTCAAGTGCAGGCCAGCCGGTCGAAGATGCCGCTGAAAACATTCGCAGAAAGCTTAGTTTCCGCTGGCCCAAACAACAACCTCCGGACAGAGGCCGATTAACTTCAATAGCCATTGGGTGTGGAATTGGTGTCGTATTTTCATTTTCGACAATGTTTGTATTGGCCCGGTGGGAATCAAATAATGGAGAAAAACCATTCGCTTCCAGTAAATTGGATGTGGACACTTCCAGGACCAGTACACTGCCGGAAAAGAGTTCTACGCAATCAACCAGTTCGCAAATAAAGGGGCCAGAATTCCCGCCACGTCTGACGGTTTGGTCGTTGACACAACCGGATGCGTCGCCGAATTCGACTTCCATCGGAAATATTTTGGCAACGACAGAGAACTCAAGCATAGTCGCGTCTGCTTTACTCCCCATGAAGGAGATGTCGCCTGATCCCAAGCTGTTCGAACCAATGCTACCGCCGGTCGCTCCTTCGCTTCGTCCGGATCTGCTGACCCTTGAGACGCCAAAGCGGCCAATCGGGACTCCCGCCACACAGAATCCACAAGGCTCCGTCCTGAATTCAGCTTGGTCACACGATCAATTAGCGCAAGCGTCTTTGCATTTCAGAGCGTCAATCGTTTTGCCTGATGTTCCTGCGATCTTCGACAGTTTGAAAGCTGTTATCGCAAATGCGACTGATCCAGGCTCAAGCGCTCCCGAGATTTCAGTCGAGCTGGTCTCATTGGTCTATGCCGAAGACCAACCTTCAACGCTGAAACAAGCTGTAGCGTTTCGGTCTGCGCCAAGCGAAACGGAATTTGCCCTGAACAGCCTTGATAATCTACCGAAATTGAATCTCGTCATTCCAGGCAAGGTAAGTCCGCCGGACGCGCCTGATTCAAATGATCGAACAGGAATTGATCTAAGAGAGCTTTCAAAAGCCCCCATACCAAGAACAGAAGAAGTGTCGCCAAAATCAGTGGTCAGATTGCAAGAAAATTTGGAACCACCTTTAACTTCGTCTGAGACGACAGATGGCGCAACAAAGCCTCGCGAGGACACTGAATCAGCGGAAGTGATTGCCAGCAGCAGCGGCGCAGAATTTAAGCTGTTTATACCAAACAGCCTTGGCGCACGGACAGTGAACTCAGTGGTCAATAACCTCGTAGCGGCAGGTCATGAGTTAAGTGGAACAGCGCGCGTTGGCTTTGGCGTTAAACAATCCAACGTCAGGTTCTATCACAAGGAAGATGCCGCTCAGGCAACGGCGCTTGCAGAAGATGCCGGTGCTTTGTTGCGCGATTTCACGGGCTCTAAGTCCAAGACGCAAAACGGCGTCGTGGAATTATGGTTGGCCGGCAATAGTGCTACGAAATCCAAAGTGAAAAAGGTTCGTCTCAGCGCTTCTGCTTCGGATCAAGTCGATCAGCTGAAAAGGCAGGTTTTAAGCAAACTAAAAACGGCGACAAACCAATGAATACCGGCCAGTTTCTGGTGTAAGAGGCAAAAACGATGTAGGTTAACAATCGGAGATCGGGGTTTAAGATGCCTAACTCTAAACTTGTTGCGATAGTAACTGCCCTATTGTTCTTACTACCGTCTCAGCATGTGCGTGCCGAAATTACATTGGAGCAATTGCTGACGATAGATCAGTTTTTGTCCGAGAATAACATCCAGGCTTTGTGGGATTATCTTCAAAAGAACCCGGACTTGTTATTGGGTGATGACGAATTATCACTTGAGTTGCGCAGTTTTTTTGACACCGTTTCACGGGGCCAGGTGGATTACGGTTTTGCTGGCAATGCCACAAACAGTGCAGAGGTTTCACAGGTTGGCAGCGCTGCGCTTGCCACTTCTTCCCAGCACTGAAATCATGACGCAATTTCAAAGCATTCGATATCCTAATAAAGTGAAGATCGCGTATGTTATTGAGCCCCGCTTTTTAGGTGGCACTTCCATGGCAGTCGCTGCCGAACTGCGCGTGGCCACCGAGTTCGCTGATCTGGTGGTGCATGCGAGGACCTCCAAGATGTTTGGCAGCAGTCAGCATGTCGCGCCGGTGCTGCAGCGAGTGTTGGACGAGCTTCGTATTCCAATGGTTTGGGACGCCCCCCGGATATGCGCTGATTTTGTTATCTTGCACAATCCGTCTTTCCTGAAGTTTCAAAACTCTTTGAGCGCAGAGATTTATGCGCAGGAAATAGTCGTTGTAACCCACGAAAACTTCTTGCGTCCGGGCGGCGAAGAAGGCTTCGACGTTTCAAACTGCCTGGATCAGATAGACTTGTCGACCCTCGCACTTAGGAAAACGCTAGCGCCAATTTCGTCGTATAACCGTGAGACTGTTACAGGCTGGTTGTCCAAATTTCGCAGGGCCCGCCATTGGAATGTCCTGGAAGATGACTGGTTCAACATCTTTTTCAGTGACAAGGACGAACCATGTGAAAAGCCAAAGGACCGACGCGGTCGACACTCGCGGCCTGGCTTCGAAAAGTTTCCATCTGTCGCCGATCTTGATTTGTGTTTTCCCAAACACGCGAAGTCCAATGTCATTCTTGGTGCCAACGCGTTGATGGACACGAACATCGTTCGTCCGCATTGGACTTTGTTTCCATTTGACGCGATCAGTCTGGAAGATTTTTTTGAGATGATAGATTTTTTTGTCTACTTTACAGCGCCGACTTGGAGAGAGAGTTTCGGGCGCGTAATTGCGGAGGCTATCGCAGCCGGCAAGGTCGTCTTGACGGATCCGGAAACCGCAAAGACATTCGGAAATGCCGTAATCCCCTGTAGCCCCGGGGATGTGGACCGGATCATTTCTGACCTGATTTCGTCCCCCAACCGGTATCATGAGAAAGTTGCCGAGGCACAGCCGCTGCTTGAGCGCTACTCGGGCCAAAAATTCAAAGAGCGATTGGGCGCCATTCTGACCGCGGACAGAGAGGCGCTGACATGATTTTTGTTGAGGCGGGTACACTTTCAGTTCGGTCTTTTGACGCACAGTTGATATTTGCTCTGAAACTCAGAAAGCGTGGTTTCGATGTTTGCATCGATGCAACCTATTTTCCTGAGGATGCAGGGCGCGGAAGACACTACGAGGCTGCAACACTTCTCGCTGATACGGAGGAACTCGAAGCGGAAGCCGTGTTTATCCTCGGCGCGGAAGAAGTAGATGACCGGCTGCTTGCCTCATTGCGACAAAAGCAACTTGGGACGGATGTTCCGGTAATCGCAACTGGCCGGTTCAGTACTCAGCAAAGCTACATTAGTGCAAAAGCCCGTCTCGCGTTTGCACTGGGGCGCGAAGCAACGGTCATTGATCTATCGGACCTTCAGCCGCGTTCTATTTCACCTTCAGCTGTCAGCCCCCTGGTAACTGAAACCCGACCGATCACCCGGCCAATTGGTGAATTGGCGAATGTAACCGTCGTGTTGGGTTCCTTGGAGTTGGACGACTCTGAAACGTTGTCCTGTCTGTCCCGGATGAGCAATCAGGGCAGCTATGGCTTTAAGCTGGTTGTGAGCGGTGCGCAGAATGAGTTCCTAAAGGCGTCAAAATTCAACGATCTCCCCAGAGTTCTTTATACTGATCTTTCGCCTCTAACCCTCGCAAATTCAACGGATATCCTCGCGATGTTTGGGAATGGCATCGCAGGCGATCGGATGGCCGAGCTTGCGCTTGAAGTGATTGCAGCCGGTGGCGTCGTGATCGACTGCACCGAAGACGAGGTTTTGACATCGTCCGGAGCGCCGGCGTTACTTGGACCCAAGACGCTTTTTGCTTTGGACGGATACCTGATAGGGAAAATTATCGGGAATACACCACACATCGCTGACCAAACACGAAAGTCTCCGTGGCTGCGGACAGTAGACATATCCCGGCTCGAGACCGCCGCAGGGCTTAGCGCCAAACCGCGACCACCCAAGCGGACGTCGCCGAGAACCTTGTTCTTACCCACTAACGGAGTTGGGTTAGGACATGCGCAGCGGTGCACTGTGATCGCCAAGGCTTTGCCAAAACACATGTCCCCGGTGTTCGCGGCCTTCCCAAGTTGTGTTCCTATGGTTCGACGCGAGGGGATCGACTGTATACCGCTGGTCGCCCGATCAGACGTAAACGACGGTTCCAACGCGAATGACATCCTGACTTACCGGCGTTTGAACGCCGCATTACAAGAAGGCGACCGGTTCGTTTTTGACGGTGGCTATGTGTTCGATTCCGTCAATCGCGTAATCCGGGAACACAGATTATCCGCAGTCTGGATCCGCCGTGGCCTTTGGCCCAAGGGTCGGTCCCGACATATCATGCTTCGTCGTGAGGGCATATTCGACCGGGTCATCGTGCCGTCAGAGGCTTTTGAGGAGCTTAACGACGCTTACAGTTACGGTGAACATGTTCACAACATAGGGCCAATTTTTCGGCAGGTAGTGCAGTCGCCCGAGGACTCCGAAAACTTACGTGCGCGCCTGGCCGAGCGGTTTGGTCACGACTTTAAGCTGCTGATTGTCAGCATGTTAGGCGGAGGAGTTGCCTCTGACAGGTCCGCCCAACTGCAAGCAATCTCAGGAATGCTTGAGTGCCGCGCAGACTGCCTTCACCTGGTCGTAACCTGGCCCGGTAGCGCGGTTCAGGCAGCCGCGTTTGGTTGGAAAAATTCAAAGGTGGTTCATACTTTAGAGGCTACAAAGCTATGTCTATCCGCCGACTTGGTAATATCTGCCGCCGGGTACAATTCGGTCCACGAGATCCTCTACCACAAGATTCCCGCAATACTTATCCCACAGTCTGCGCCTTATTTGGACGACCAGGAACGACGCGCAAGAGCACTATCTGACCGCAATCTTTGCGCAACCATTACGGAAGCGGAATTCATGAAGCTGGAACGAACGGTACAGGTTTGTCTGGATGACGGGGGCGCGGAAGACTTTCGTACAACACTGCAACAAATAGAGCTGCCTGAATCCGGTGTGTCCGCAGCTGCTGAAATCATAGCGACGAGCTGAAAAAATGGCTGAAAACAACTGGTACAAGATAGTCAACACCTTCACGCCGGAACAACCGGCTAATTTGGATGACGTTATCCTCCGAGATCGAGCTACGCGGCAATTTGGAAAAGTTCTGTTCCCCGATATGGACTTACTTCCGTCAACCGCACTTTGGGAACGCGAAGTTGAGGACCACACATATATTGGCGTCAGGATCGTTGAGCCTTCGAAGTCTCCATATACTGTTGCAAGATTACTCGCCGCCGCAGCAATCGAAAGAAATGTGGTTCCGATTATTCTGAGCCGAGTTGATTATTGCGGGCTCGAACAGTTTGGTTTTCGAATTGAACGCATCCCTGACGAGGAAACAGCGGCACGGTCAGCTGAAGCAGAGGTCGGGAAATTCTGGAACTTTGCTATTGTTATCGACGGTCACGACGTTGCCAGATTGAGTTAGGCAGTGTTGAAAACATGCCGATGTTCCTGATCTGAACATCTGGTGCAGAAATTCAAAGGGCTTCCGAGACTACCTCCAAAACAGGATCGTCAGGCTGGTTCAAAGCGCCAAAGATTGGTGTCACTGTGCCTATTTGACGACCAGGTTTATTGCGGCACTCGATCAATCGGGCCAAAAGAGGTAGCTGATTGAAGACCACAGGTCAGCGGCGCAGACACGGTCAAATTGAAGAACCAGAGAATCTGATCGAAGATAACGCTGCATAATCTGCGTTTATCAAAACTCAAAATTTGCGCAGTGAAGGCGCACTTTATTAAAATTTTATAGACGCTTATAGTATTTTCTTGGAGCGGGTAACGGGAATCGAACCCGTAACAAGAGCTTGGGAAGCTCGTGTGATACCTTTTCACCATACCCGCCTCTTTGGCTGGCATAGCATCGTCGCCGGATCGGGATCAAGCAGGATCGTTACTCGGTGCGGGCACGCAGGCTTTCAATCAGCGATTGATCTACGTCTAATGCCTTGCCCGCCGCGTCCAGTGTTTGCCGGTCAAGGTGTTGCGGGTTCAGATCAACATCTTCTGCAAACGCCTTAACAATGACGTTCATAGCATTGATTCTTGCGTATTTCTTGTTGTTCGCGGGGATCACATGCCACGGCGCTTTCAGCGTCGAGGTTTTGGCCAACATTTCATTCACGGCGACCTCGGTTATCTCCCATTTCTCACGATTACGGAAATCTTCGTAGGTCAGTTTCCAGCGTTTCAGCGGGTTTGTCAGCCGTTGGGTGAAACGTTGCATCTGCTCATCCTCTGAAATGTGAAAGAACAGCTTCACAATCCGGGTCCCGTCATCCACCAACATGCGTTCGAAATCGTTGATCTCCTGATATGCTTCGCGCCAGCGTTTTTCAGGTGTAAGCTCCTCGATCCGTTCGACCAGGACCCTGCCATACCAGCTTCGATCAAATGCGGAAATTGCGCCCGAAGGTGGCAGACGTTCCCAAAACCGAAGCAGGTAGTGCCGGTTGAGATAGTAGTTTCGGGGCGCTCCGATCGGCCAGACCTTGAAACTGCGCGGGTCCAGCGCCTGACTGATCCGACGAATGGTTCCGCCCTTCCCTGCGGCGTCCCAGCCTTCGAACACAATCACGCCTTTCAGGTCGTGGAACAAAAAAGCCTGCTGTATCTTTGCAAGCTGCGCCTGAAGCCCCTCAAGCCGCTCGAAATACTCCTTTTTGGTCAGTCTCTTGCTGAGGTCCGCATCGGACAGTTTTGGTGGAATATGTTTGGTCATGAAATCACCTGATCGCAGCGTTCCGATCACGATATTCTGCGGCAGCATGGAAAAACAGCATTGATCAATATCAAAAAGAAAAGGCCGGGTGGAGAACCCGGCCTTTTGAAAAAAGTCGCAAACGGTTCAGGCGCGGCGACGACGGCCACCACCGCGACGGCCACCTGCAGCACCGGCTGCACCGGCTTCTTCCGGGTCTTTGTTGAACCGGATCCACTCTCCGCCATGCGCGTCATTGTTGGTCAGCAGGTTGGCAGCACGAATGGCCTCCATTTCCTTACCAGCGCGTGGCTTGGTCGAGCCCAGACCGAACATCTGAACAAAGGCCTCATCATCCATGCCCTCAGGCAGGATGATTCCAGCCGCCGTGACCTGCTCTTTCTTCTCTGCGATCTTCTTCTGCGTCACCGGCAGCGCGACCGGGTTCATGATCGCCGAAGTCATGCCAGCGCCCATCGCCATCGGCAGGAACGCGTTGTTGATGCCGTGGCGGTTCGGCAGACCGAACGAGATATTCGACGCACCGCAAGTGGTGTTCACGCCCAGTTCCTCGCGCAGGCGACGGACCAGAGCGAACACCTGCTGACCAGCAGTTGCCATCGCGCCGATGGGCATGACCAGCGGGTCGACGACGATGTCATGCGCAGGGATGCCGAAATCGGCGGCGCGCTCAACAATCTTCTTGGCCACTTCGAAACGGACATCGGGGTCTTCCGAGATGCCGGTGTCATCATTCGAGATCGCAACAACCGGAACGTTGTATTTCTTGACCAGCGGCAGAACCAGTTCCAGACGCTCTTCTTCGCCAGTGACCGAGTTCAGCAGCGGGCGGCCCTGAGCTGCCTCAAGACCGGCTTCCAAGGCTCCGGGAACCGACGAGTCGATGCACAGCGGCACTTCGACCAGACCCTGCACCAGTTCGACGATCTTGCGCATCAGCGGCGGCTCGGTCTCGTTCGGGTTGGGGTTCGAGTTGTAGACAACGCCTGCATTGATATCCAGAACGGTCGCGCCTGCAGCAACCTGAGCGATGGCGTCCTTCTCAACGGTCGAGAAGTCCCCCGCTTCCAGTTCAGCGGCCAGTTTCTTGCGGCCGGTCGGGTTGATCCGCTCACCGATCACACAAAACGGTTCATCAAAGCCCAGAACGGCGGTTTTTGTTTTTGATTCTACGACTGTACGGGTCATGTCCGTTCCTTAGGAGTTTACAGGCTGTGCCGAAGCGCCGCCGTTGTCGATTGCCCAGTTGGCGTTGGTCTTGATACCACCAAGCGGGAAGAAATGTACGTTGGTGATGTTGAAGTCAGGGTTGGCGGCCTTGTGGTTGGCCAGCTCGGTCACAACATCGGTCGGCTCATAGGGCAGCAGAAGCTTGGAGACATCCATGGCACGCTTCTGCAGAACCTTCAGAGACGGGCCGACACCACAGGCAATCGCGAATTTGATCAGCGTCTGCAACTTGGCTGGTCCAGCGATACCAATGTGGATCGGCAGATCAATGCCCGCCGCTTTCAGACCGTCGGCCCATGCGATGATCGGCTTGGCGTCAAAGGCGAATTGGGTTGCCAGCGCCATCTCCGCGTCGGTGGTTTCACTGAACTTCTGTTTCCAGCGCAGCGCGTCGTCGACATTCTTGGTCGAACCGTCCGGGTCGATGTCCTTGTTTCCCTCGGGGTGGCCGGCAACGTGCAGACGTTTGAAGCCTGCCTTGTCGAACAGGCCAGTTTCCAGCAGCTGCATCGAGCTGTCAAAATCGCCGTGCGGCTTGGCAACACCACCGGCCAGCATCAGCGCCTGATCGACCCCTGCTTCGCCCTGGTACATCGAAATCCAGTTCTCAAGCGTCGCGGCATCCTTGATGATGCGCGCCGGGAAGTGCGGCATGACCGGATAGCCTTCGGCGGCAATGCGCTTGGCGGTTTGGACCATGTCTTCGATCGGTGTGCCCTCGATATGGGCGATGTAGACGCGGGTGCCTTCGGGCAGCAACGCGCGGAAATCCTCGACCTTCTCGGCGGTGCGGGGCATCACCTCGATCGAATAACCTTGCAGAAAGGCTTCGACGGTCGGATTCACCGGGGCCTTCTCGGCCACATCACGTTTCTTGAAATTCAGCAAAGCCATTGAGGCCTCCCTTTGTAAAAACCGGGCCTATGCCCAACCGTCGTTGGCGATCAGGGCCTTGATGCGGTCCTGATCGTATTCCGTTTCAAGGCGCACGGCCTCGGCTTCGGCGATTTCTGCCGGATCACCCTCGACCTCGAACGGGTCGGCCTTGCGCCATTCGGCCAGGTAGGCATCACTGTCCTTGGCATTTACCTTCATCGCAGCCCGGTCAATGGCTTGCTCGAACCGCTCCTCCAACTGCCGCTTGGCGCCACGCCGGCCTTTGCCAACGATGACCTGAGCGGGGATGTCGCGCCAAAAAACGATTGTGACGTCAGGCATCGCCTTTGATTCCTCCTTACCAGATGGACCGGTTCTAAACTTCAATATGGGCTCGGGTCGGTCGGTTTTCGACACACAACGCTTTTCAAGCGACCTTTTCGGCCCACAACGGGATACCGCGGGTTCTAACCCGTTTCGGTGCTCTGCGGGCACCTCAAAATTCTCAAGTTCTCGATGAAAACGGCACATAAACAGAAATTCCCCGGACCAAACCTGCCGTCCGGGGAATGATTCAACTCAGACGCGGGGCTTAACCGACCAGGCCACCGTCCTCGCGCGTGATGGCGATGATCGCCGAACGCGGCACCGAGTCACCGCCTTCGGGCCAGTGGCTGTTTCCATCCTCACCCGGGTGCTGAATGCCGACAAACATGGTTCGGCGATCCGGAGACCAGCTCAGACCGGTGACCTCGCATTCATTGGGGCCAACCAGAAAGCGGCGGATCTCACCTGTCACCGGGTCCCCTGCCAGCATCTGGTTGTTGCCTTGGCCGGCAAAGTCACCGTCGTTGCCGTAATTACCGTCAGTCTGGATCCAAAGCAGGCCATTGCTGTCAAACTTGAGGCCATCGGGCGAGTTGAACATGTTGTCGGCGTTTACGTTGTCGGATCCGGCATAAGCGTCACTGTGCACCGTGGGGTTGCCCGCCAGAACATACAGATCCCAGCCAAATCCAGCGGCGGTGTGGTCCCCGCCATCCGGACGCCAGCGAACGATCTGACCATAGTTGTTTTTGTCCCGCGGGTTCGGGCCATTGGCGGATGTGTCGTCGCCCCCAGCATTCGGTTTGACGCCTCGGTTCTTGTTGTTGGTCAGGCAGCAGTAGACCTCGGGCGCATTCGGGTTCGAGGCGACCCATTCCGGGCGGTCCATCGTAGTTGCGCCCACCGCCGAGGCGCCCAGGCGCGTGTGAATACTGACCTCGGCCTGTGAAGCCAGCCCGGTGGTCTCGGGCGTCAGCTCCAGCCACTCGCCGGTACCATCATCGTTGAACTTAGCGACCGAAAGCGTCCCGTTTTCAAGCAGCGCATTGGTATCTACTCCAGCCGCATAGACGCCGTCGGATACAAAGCGATACAAGAACTCGCCACGTTCGTCATCGCCCATGTAAACTACGATGCGACCATCGTTGTTGACCACGGTGTCAGCGTTTTCGTGTTTGAAACGGCCCAGGGCGGTCAGCTTACGTGGGGTCGAGTTGGGATCTCTCGGATCGATTTCGACGACATAACCTGCGCGGTTTGGTTCGTTGGGGTTCTTTGCGACATCGAACCGGTCGTCGATCCTTGCCCAGCCGTAACCCCAATCTTTGGCGGACACGCCGTAACGCTTAAGCTCGGCACTGGTTTCGTGGTTTTCATCTTCGGTCGAGAAATAGCCGTTGAAGTTCTCTTCACAGGCCAGATAGGTGCCCCACGGTGTCATCCCGTTGCCGCAATTGTTCCATGTCCCTTTGCAAGCTGTGCCCGATGGATCGGCTTCGGTTTTCATCAGGTCATGACCAGCGGCGGGCCCGGTGATCGTCATGTCGGTCTGCGGAGTGACGCGGCGGTTATACGGGCTGTCCTTGACAATGCCCCACTTGCCGTCGGTGTTGGCAATCTCAACAACGGTGACACCATGTGCCATCATGCCTTTGGCCACGTCATCGTCAGATGCCGGCTTGGCGTCAGGGTTGTTGCCCCAAATGATATCGCGATTGGTGTATTCATTGTTCACCACCAACAGCACGTGTCCATCATGGAAGAATACATCCTGTCCGTCGGTGTTGTCGCCGAAGGCGCGTTCCTGACTTGCACCAGTGCCGCGCGTGGCGTGATCAAACTCGGGCGCATCCGACCACAGCGGATCGCCCCAGCGCACCATGACCTCTGCCTTGTAACCGGCGGGCACAACGACATCGTCCGCTGTGGATACAGGGATCGCGTCGAACGAGAAACGGTTGGCAGCGGCACGCGCGCCTGTCGGCAGAATCGAGCCCCCAACCGCAGCAAAGCTGCCCATCGCCAGAACACTTCCCATAAATCCACGGCGCGACAGGGCGCGTTCGACGACGCGGTCAAAATCACATTCCTCTGGGCGTGGGTTTATGAGTTCATCATACTCGTCAAAAGAAAGGGTGCGCTCGTCTTTCATGGCAGACTCCGTATCTGGCTGTAAGCTTGTAAAGAACCCCGAACAGGGTTCTGACAAGACAGGTTGCACTTCAGTGTGAACGATGCGTGACATTCACCTTAAATTGAGTTTTGAAATCACTTGCACGACGGCGATGTGCCGCCTAGGGTCAGGTTAACTCGAAAATCGGAGGGCGTGAAGATGGCGCCCAAGCGTCCCAAAGGTGCGGGCGCGTTCCCGAAAGCGGTCGAAAGCCCCGCGCCGGCAAAACCCGATCCGGATGCACTATATGCGGCACTGGATCTGGGAACGAATAGCTGCCGCATGCTGATAGCCCAGCCCAAGGGCAGCGGGTTTCATGTGGTAGACAGTTTCTCCAAGTCCGTGCAACTGGGTGCGGGGCTTGAACGCACCGGACGTCTGTCTCGGGCGTCTATGGCGCGTACCGTTCAGGCGCTCAGGATTTGTCAACAGAAGCTCAAACGGAACCGCGTCAAGCGAATGCGCCTGATCGCGACCGAGGCCTGTCGGCGCGCCAAGAACTCGCGCGAGTTCATCCGCCAGGTCAAACGCGAAACCGGCTTGACGCTGGAAATCATACAGCCCGAGGAAGAAGCCCGTCTGGCAGTCATCTCCTGCGCTCCGTTGGTATCGACCAAGACCGAGCAGCTGCTTGTTGTAGACATCGGTGGCGGTTCGACCGAGCTGGTGTGGATCGATATCTCATCCGTGCCGCGCCGGGATCGCCCTGCTGCAATCATGCGTCTTCACAACGGCTTTCACGCGGCTGAAAGCCCCTTTCCCGCTGCCAAGGTGGTGGATTGGATCAGCGTTCCGCTGGGCGTTGCCACTTTGCGCGATCAGTTTCACGATGTCGAAGACGACTCGGCCCGCTTTGCCCTGATGAGTTGGTTTTTCGAGGAAAACCTTGCCGACTTCGCGCCCTACAAGGACGAACAGGCGCGGGAAGGCTTCCAGATCGTCGGCACCAGTGGCACGGTGACAACCGTTGCGGCCTCGCATCTTGGTCTTAAACGGTATGACCGGACGAAAGTGGACGGTCTGCGCATGACCAGCGATCAGATTGACAAAGTCATACGTGGGTATCTAGAACTCGGCCCTCAGGGTCGGCGCCGGGATCCGCGCATCGGCGATGACCGGCAGGCCCTGATCATGTCCGGCTCGGCCATTTTGCAGGCTTTGTTACGATGCTGGCCCACCGACCGTCTTTCCGTGGCGGACCGGGGGCTGCGCGAAGGTCTGCTATATGCACAGATGAGCGCGGACGGCGTATTGGAAGACGGACCGTTCTGATGGCGAAGACACCAACTGGCAAAAATACCTCGGGTCGCGGACAGCGCGACCTTAAGGTCAAGGTCAAGACTGCACGCGGGCGCAAGCTCAGCTCGACCCGCTGGCTCGAGCGGCAGTTGAACGATCCTTATGTGAAACGCGCACAGGCCGAAGGCTATCGTGGGCGTGCCGCATTCAAGATATTGGAGCTGGACGAGAAATTCCGCTTTCTGGTTCCGGGTGCCCGTGTCGTGGATCTGGGCTGCGCACCTGGCGGCTGGCTGCAGGTCGCGGTCAAACGGGTCAACGCGCTGGGCGAGAAAAGCGGCAAGCGGATCGGTACTGTTCTGGGTGTCGATTTACAGGAGGTTGAACCGGTCGCCGGTGCGACAGCTCATGTGCTGGACTTCATGGAGGACGACGCTGACCAGAAGGTCAAAGACTGGCTGGGCGGCAAGGCTGACGTGGTAATGTCAGACATGGCCGCTGCATCCTCGGGGCACAAACAGACCGACCATTTGCGGATCATGGCGCTGTGCGAGACCGCAGCCTATTTCGCATTTGACGTTCTCGAGGAAGGCGGCACCTTTGTCGCCAAGGTTCTAGCCGGCGGCGCTGAGGGCGATCTACAAAAGCTGTTGAAACAGAAATTCGAGAAGGTGGCTAATGTCAAACCACCTGCATCGCGGTCAGATAGTTCGGAAAAATTCGTTGTCGCAACTGGATTTAGGGGCTGAACTCAATCGTCCAGGAGTATCCGGTTTCCGCTTAGGCGTTGTTCGCGGAAGGAGGCGGTGGCCATCCCCTGAATAAGCAGAGCTTCACCGTGATTGATGTAAACGGGCGGTCTGGCCTGTAGTTCCGCAATCCGCTGATCGATTGTGACGCGGCGTGTGCGCTTTGGTTCGGGCGCTGGTTGTTCTGGCATGGCTGACCTCATGAAGAATGCCGGGATTTGTACCCTGCCCTGAGATTGCCAGCGGAATTTGCCATCAACATGGCGCAATACAGGCGCTGACATGCCGAACAAAGCGGCATTTCACGCCAAATGCCTCCTATATGCGAGCAAACAGGTCGCCGGCAGCGCGCCCTTCTTTTGTTAGTCTTTCGCTTGGGACTCGTTTTCAAGATCCATCAATGCACCGTTGAATTCCGCCCCCAGGATCAACATGGCGGCGCACAGGTACAGGAAAATCAGGGCCGCCATAGCCCCAGCAAGACCGGCATAGGTCGCGCTGTAAGTCGCGAATTTGCCGATATAGATGGAGAAAGCCCATCCGCCTGCGGCCCATAACGAAAGGGTCAGAAATGCGCCCGGCAGAATCTGGGTCAACCGATGCCGACGTGTGGGCAACACCAGATGTGCGATGATCACCAAGCCCGCAGGCACGGCAACTGTAAAAATCCAGCCCAGCCTGTCCACGGACAACCACCCTGATACATCAACGGCCGTGTTTTCCGTCACCAGCCTTGTGTAAAAGGGAAGCACAACTTCTACCATTGCGATGATCAGAACGGAGGCACCGCCGAGGATGACGAGGCCGATACACAAAAGCCGGGTCTTCCAGAACGGCCAGCTGTCACTGTCATGATAGGCTTGGTTCATAGCGGCGCGCACAGCGGCCACCCCGTTTGACGCAAAATAGATGGCGAGCAAACCGCCCAGCGTTATGACGCCCGAGCCGGCGTTGTCCAGCACCGCGCGCAGTTCGGCAACGATCGGTTTGGCCACATCTTCAGGCCACGCTCCGAAAATCAGGTCGATCAGATCGTCAGTGACGTAGCCCTGCGACAACGAACCAGCCAACGCGACGGTGAAAAGGACAAAGGGAAACAAGGCCATCATCAAGGACATGGCGACATGGCTGCTCATCACAAAACCATTCTTGTCGACGAACCGCCGGATTGCCAACCACAGGGCACGAAGCGGACGATCAAACGAGGGAATCATGAACGCGTGCATGTCGCGAGTCTAACCCGCATAAGTCTTGCAAAGAACCCGCGTGCAGGCCTGTGTTGCCGAATAGACGCGTATAAATGCCTGAGCGCATTGCATAAACCCGCCGCGCTGTGCAGAATCGGACCGTGACCCTTAACAAATGTACCGGAAACTGTTCGTTCCATGGATCTGAAAGCCCAAGAATCGAGTGACCGCCCCATGCTCAGGCTGTCGGTTCTGCGAGACATTGTGATTGTCATCACTCTGATCGTGGTTGGCCTATATGCCGGTTCCGCATTCCTGATTCCGCTGACCATGGCGTTGCTGATAAACGTTCTGATCATTGCCCTCAGCGACCGGGTGATAGCCGTTACCCGCGCACCGGTCTGGCTGGCCAACATTGCCGGTGTGACCGTGGTTTTGGCAGGTCTGTTCATGATCATGTACATTGTGGGCAGCCAAGCCACGCAGTTCGCCCGTTCTGTCACCACATACGAAAGTCAGTTCGACGGCGCGGTAGAGCGCGTCACAGGGTTGGTCGGCAACGATGTCACGAAATTCATACGGGACAATCTGGTCAGCCTGGACATGACTTATGTGGCCCGGATTCTGCTGGGCAGCGCCACCTCTCTGCTCAATCACTTCTTTCTCATCAGCCTATACGTCGCCTTTCTGATGGCCGAACGACTTGCTTTTCGCAAAAAGATCCAACTGGCCGCAGGCAACCCGTTGGCCGGGGCCGAGTTCGCCGCAATTCTGGACGCAATTACCGACAGTCTTCAACGCTATGTCGGTGTCAAAACCTTTATCAGCCTGATTACCGCCGGCATCAGTTATGCGGTGTTCCGGCTTCTTGGCCTTGAATACGCTGAAACCTGGGCTGTTTTGACATTTGCGCTGAATTTCATTCCCTCGATCGGATCCATCATCGCCGTTGTCTTCCCGGCCATGATTGCACTGGTTCAGTATGAAACCATCGGCCCGTTTCTGATCATCGTTTTTGGCTGCGGCACCATCCAGTTTCTGATTGGCAACTTCCTGGACCCTGCCCTGCTGGGAAGATCGCTTAATATGTCCACGTTTCTGGTCATACTGGCCCTGACCTTCTGGACAACTGTTTGGGGCCTGATCGGAGCATTCCTGAGTGTACCGCTGACCGTCTGCATTTTGATCGTTTTCAGCCATATTCCCGCATTGCGACCGGTTGCAATTCTGATGTCACTGGACGGGCAATTGGGTGAAGATGGGTCCGACGAAAAGTAGTTAACTTGGTCCGGTCACCCCTCCGCTAAGTTTAACCTGAAATTAGTATATTTTAATCTTCCTATGTGATAGTTCTGCCTTCGCAGGTACAGTTATTCAATCATTTCCCGAGGCTCTCTCAGAAAAAGAATTCAATACGAGAATCAGCGCCTTACAAATGATGTTTCAGCAGTTTTCCGGCTGAGACCTCAATTTCGAAACGACCGGGTTCCGACCCGCCATTTCAGGAGCGTAAGATGTCATCAGAAGAACTCAGACCAACCCCACTATTACGTAGGCTAGCTGCGGCCACATTTGCCGCGTGCCTTGCAATTCCGGCATGGGCACAGAATGAAAAGCCCAATATCCTTGTGATATGGGGTGACGATATCGGTCAATCCAATATCTCGGCCTATACGATGGGTTTGATGGGTTACAGGACACCCAATATCGACCGCGTTGCCAATGAGGGTATGATTTTTACCGACTACTACGGTGAACAGTCCTGCACCGCAGGCCGGTCATCTTACATTATGGGTCAATCGGTTTTTCGCACCGGCCTGTCCAAGGTTGGCCTGCCTGGCGCAAAAGAAGGGATGCAGGTCGAAGACCCGACAATTGCGGGTTTGCTGAAGGACCACGGGTACGTCACCGGCCAGTTCGGCAAGAACCACCTTGGCGACCGGGATGAGCACCTTCCCACAAACCACGGTTTTGATAAGTTTTTTGGGAATCTCTATCACCTGAACGCCGAGGAAGAGCCCGAACATGAAGACTATCCCGGAGACGCGGTTTTGCCCGACGGGCGCACCTTCCGCGAGGCTTATGGCCCGCGCGGTGTTATCCGCTCGACCGCAGGAGGTCCGATTGAAGACACTGGTCCGCTGACGAAAAAGCGCATGGAAACGGTGGATGAGGAAACGCTCGAGGCTGCCATAGAGTTCATTCGCAAGGCCAATCAGGATGGAACACCCTTCTATGTCTGGTGGAACGGCACCCGCATGCATTTCCGCACCCATGTAAAAGAGGAAATGCGCAATCAGGCAAATGAGATCATGGGCGGCGTGGCCGATGAATATACAGCCGGCATGATCGAACATGACATCCAGGTCGGTCAGTTGCTGGACCTGCTGGACGAACTCGGCATCGCCGACAATACAATCGTCCACTATTCCACCGACAATGGCCCGCATTACAACACCTGGCCTGATGCGGCGTCGACCCCGTTCTGGGGCGAAAAGAACACCAACTGGGAAGGCGGATGGCGCGTACCATCAATGGTGCGCTGGCCCGGCAAGATCGAGCCGGGTTCTGTGACCAATGAGATCGTGCACCACATGGACTGGCTGCCGACATACCTTGCTGTCGCCGGTGATCCGGAGATCAAGGAAAAGCTGATGGCCGGCTATTCCTCGCCCGCGATGGGTCGCGATTACAAGGTGCATCTGGATGGCTACAATATTCTTCCGCTGTTGACAGGTGAGACCGCTGAAAGTCCGCGCCGGGAGGTGTTCTATTTCACCGATGACGGCGACCTTTCGGCTTTGCGGTTCGATGACTGGAAGCTGATCTTTCTCGAGCAGAAAGCATGGGCAACCCTGCGCGCCTGGATGGAACCCTTCACCCCGCTGCGCGTCCCGATCATCGTGAATCTGCGCCGCGATCCGTACGAGCGTGGCTATCGCACGTCCAACACATATTACGACTGGATGATCGACCGGGTCTATTTCCTAGTGCCTGCCCAGCAATATGTCGGGCAATTCCTGAGCACGTTCCAGGAATTCCCGCCGCGGCAGAAAGCTGCCAGCTTCAGCCTGGATCAGGTGATGGATAAACTGTCAACGCCAACCAGCAACTAAAACTGCAAACAACTCGGGGCCGCCTGCAAGGGTGGCCCCGGTCATTTTGAACGGAGTGTTGTGTAATGCTGCGATTGTCTGCCATCGTCTTTGCCTTGACCTTTCCTGTCACCGGCAGTGCTGATCCCCTGCCAAGCTGGCAAGACACCGAGACCCGCGATCAGATTATTTCATTTGTAGAATCGGTAACGGATCCGTCCGGGCCAGCATATGTCACTCCTGCCGACCGGATTGCTGTTTTCGACAATGATGGCACCCTTTGGGCCGAGCAACCTGTGTATTTTCAGTTTATTTTCGCTATGGACCGTCTGGCCGAAAAGGCCGAACAGGATCCCTCAATCCTAACAACACCCATCCTGAAAGCAGCAGCGCAAGGAGATCTGGCGGCTGTCCTGGAAGGTGGACATGATGCTTTGATCGAAGTCGTCAACGCCTCGCATTCGGGCATGACCGTCGCCGAGTTTCAGGACACGGTCGCACAATGGCTCGACGAGTCTCGCCATCCGCAAACTGATCTCCGCTATGATCAGATGACCTATCAACCCATGATCGAGCTGCTGCGCTACCTGCGTGATGAAGGGTTCAAGACATACATCGTTTCCGGCGGCGGCCTTCATTTCATGCGTGTTTTTGCCGAAAGCGCCTATGGCATTCCGCCCTGGCAGGTCCTCGGCACATACGGCAATACCAGCTATGAAACGGTCGATGGCTCACCAGTTCTGGTCAAGGCACCGGGCATCGCCTTTATCGACGACAAGGAAGGCAAGCCAATCAACATCGAACGCACAATCGGCAAACGCCCGATTTTGGCAGGAGGAAACTCGGACGGAGATTTCGCCATGATGGAGTGGACGACGTCGGGCGAAGGACCACGACTGGGCATCCTGATACATCACACGGATGACAAACGCGAATGGGCATATGACCGCGAAAGCCCGATTGGGAAACTGGCCGACGGTCTGGACAAAGGGCCCGGGATGGGATGGGTCATTGTTGATATGGCGCAAGACTGGTCGCGCATCTACACTGGGGCGAACTGAACAGGTTCGGAGCTTTCAACCTCATGTGGACACTGCTTGTTTCCGCGTTTCTGATATTTCTCTACGTCACCGCTGTGGTGTTCTCGATACGGGCTGCACAGACGGCCCGCACGCCACAAGGTGCGGTCGGCTGGGTGGTTTTTCTGATCGCAACCCCCATGCTCGCAGTGCCAATGTACCTGTTTCTGGGTCATCACCGATTTCGCGGATACCGCATTGCCCGAAAGGAAAGTGAACGGGTTGTCGAAGGCATCAAGACCTTTGCAGACTTCTCAAAGCCGGACAGAGAAAGCATGCAGATCAATCCGCGCCCCTTCGAAGCCTTGGCGCATCTGCCGGTGTCCCGTGGCAATGGCGCGTCGTTGCTGATCGACGGTCAGGCGACCTTTGACGCAATTTTTGAGGCAATCGATGCCGCCAAGAATTATGTCCTGATCCAGTTCTACATCGTACGTGATGACACGTTGGGCCAGCAATTAAAGGATCGGCTGGTTGCGGCGGCGGAACGTGGGGTGCACGTACGCTTCCTGACCGATTCCGTGGGTAGCTATGGCTTGCCCACCGCATATCTTGAATCGCTGCAGCAAGCGGGAATTGATGTTGCAAACCCCAAGGAGCGCCGTGGTCCGAAGTTTCGGTTTCAGCTGAACTACCGAAACCACCGCAAAACTGTGATCATTGATGGCGAGACCGGGTTTATAGGCGGGCATAATGTCGGCGTGGAATATCTGGGTCAGAACGCGCATTTTGGCCATTGGCGCGATACGCATGTCCGGATTACCGGTCACATCGTTCGCCAGTTGCAACTGATCTTTACCGAAGACTGGCACTGGGCCCATGAAGAGGACCTGATCGACCATCTGGATTGGGCCGGCAGTGAATCCGATCAGGACATGAACGCCCTGCTGGTTGCCACCGGCCCGGGGGACGAGACCGAGACCGGCGCGATGATGTTCTTTGCCGCCATCGCCGAAGCGAAAGAGAGGTTATGGATCGCCTCGCCGTATTTCGTCCCGGACATTGACATCATGACGGCCCTTCAACACGCCGCCCTGCGCGGTGTGGACGTGCGGATTCTGGTCCCTGACATGATCGACCATCGCCTGCCCTGGCTTGCAGCCTTTGCCTATTTCGACGAAATCCGTGACTGCGGTGTTCGTGTGTTTCGATATGCCGACGGGTTCATGCACCAGAAGGTTTTCGTGGTTGATGATACTTTGGCAGCGGTGGGAACGACCAATCTGGACAATCGGTCCTTCCGCCTGAATTTCGAAGCGATGGCCTTGTTCTTCGACGCCCGGGCCGCTGAAGCTGCTGCAAGTATGCTGCGCACAGACTTTGAGAAAAGTTACGAACTGACCCGCACCCTGCAACAACAACCGGCACATATCCGCTTTGGAGCTCCTCTGGCGCGTCTATTCGCCCCTATCCTTTAACAACAACTCCTCCTGAAACACCCGAGTCATCAACGCGACCATGAAAGCGGTGGACAAGCCAAACGCCAAAAGGCCGGTCACGGATGCGAATGCCCCGAAGATACGCAGTTCTTCACCCAGAACGATGTCGCCGTATCCAAGCGTCGTGAACGTCACCAACGAGAAGTAGAGAGCCGAGTTCCAGTCGGGCAAGACATCACCAAAGACCCAGACAATGGCCCAAAGCCAGACTTGAAGGGTGTGAATCAGAACGATGAACACCAGCGCCACGCTGATCGGCGCGGCAGTAGTGAAAAAGCGGTGCGTGTCCTGCCACTTTTCAGTCAGTTTTTCAATCAACTGCGTGCACCATGTCAGCAAAGCAATCTCGATCAGAAAGCATATGCCCAGATAGATGCTGCCCCAGATGATCTGGTCGGATAAGGACATCCGCTCGCGCCTCGTGCCGAAGGGTGAAACCGTTGGCACAGCATGGACTTTTGCCCGGCCGGGAACAACCCCGGCCATCGACCAGTGCCGCACCTGCGGCGAAAGGAACCGGGAAAGCATGCGCACTGGACACTGGCGCGTCCCGTTGCACATTGTGACAGGAACCAGTCAGGATGCCCGGATGTTGCTTGTAGTTGATCAGGTCAGGAAATCGTACGCGGGTGGCCGCCCGGTTCTGAATGGCGTTTCTCTGTCACTTGATGCAGGCCAGACATTGGCGCTGACCGGGGAAAGCGGCAGCGGCAAAAGCACCTTACTGAACCTCGCTGCCGCGTTGGACAGTTTTGATAACGGCGAAATAACTCTGGACGGCACAGCGCTGTCGGCACTGGACGATCCGGGACGCGCCGCTTTGCGGTGCGACAGTGTCGCGCTGGTTTTTCAGCAGTTCAACCTGATCCCTTCGCTGACCGTCGGGCAAAACCTGTCCTTTCACGCCCGGCTGGCCAATCGCCACGACCCGGACTGGATTGCGCATCTGGCCGACAGGCTGGGGCTGACCGATCTGGTGCACCGCTATCCGGAAAACTTGTCCGGCGGACAGCAACAAAGGGTCGCCATAGGGCGCGCATTGGGCGTTCGGCCCAAGCTTTTGCTGGCGGATGAGCCAACGGGCAATCTGGACGAGACCGCCAGCGCGGCGGTACTGGATCTGATGCTGTCACTGGTCGCAGATACTGGAACGGCACTGCTGCTGGTCACCCATTCCCATGCCATTGCCGCGCGACTGGACCAGCACGCCCACCTTGCTGGCGGACACATCGCATGACCTTTGTGGTCGTTCAGGCGCTGTGGTCTCACTGGCGTAGGCATCTGTTGCAACTGGCAACGCTGCTGATTGGAATTGCGCTGGCAACCGGTCTTTGGTCAGCAGTGCAGGGCATCAATGCCGAGGCGCGGGCCAGTTATGATCGCGCCAATTCACAACTGGCAATTGGCCAGTATGACATTCTGAGAAACCCAGCGGGCCCGATCCTCATCGAACGCTATGTCGCGCTGCGCAAGGCCGGGTGGCAGGTTGCAGCGGTTCTGGAAGGGCCGTTTCGCATCGCTGATCGAACGCTGCGCCTGATGGGCGTGGACATGATCTCCTACCCCGCCCTGCCCGCAATTACGCAGGCAGAACAAAGCGCCGAGCCGCCCGAACCGGTCGACGTGCTGACAGCCCCGGGGGTGCTTTTGATCTCGCCGGTGTTGGAACCTGTGATCGCTGAACACTCCGGACTGCCCAAAGCGATCACGAGCGCGTCTCTGCCACCGGACGTTATCCTGACCGACATCGGCGTTGCCGAAACCCTTATGAACAGACGGGGTGAAATAAGCCGGTTGGTCATATTGCCCGTTCAACCCCGCACGGTCCCGCCTTTGTCGGAACTCGCACCCGAACTGGAACGGATCAGCCCGTCATCGCAGCTGGATACTGCGCAACTGACCGAAAGCTTTCATCTCAACCTTTCGGCCTTTGGCCTGCTGTCTTTCGCCGTGGGCCTGTTCATCGTTCACGGTACGGTTGGACTGGCCTTTGCCCAGCGACGCGGCATGATCCGGACTTTGCGGGCCTTGGGCGTCTCCATGCGTCGATTGGTTTGCCTGATCTTCGCAGAGTTGACCATGCTTGCTCTGGTCGGCGGCGGGCTGGGCCTTTTGCTTGGCTTCTTTCTGGCAGGTGCGTTACTTCCTGACGTGGCAGCCACCTTGCGCGGTTTGTATGGCGCCCCTGTCAGCGGACAGTTGTCGTTGCAGCCTCAATGGGCCGCTGTAGGCATCGCCATGGCCGTTGCCGGTACGCTGATGGCCAGTGGACACGCGCTATGGCGACTGTCTCGAACGCCGCTTCTTGCGGGTCCGGGCCTGCAGGCGTGGGGCAAGGTCTCAAGCTCACGCCGGATTGCGGGCTTCACCGGCCTCGGGTTGATCGTTGCGGGCTGCCTCGCCTTGTTGGTTTTCCCCGGGCTGATCGGCGGGTTTGCCCTGTTGGCTGGTATCCTGACCGGATCGGCCCTGCTGCTGCCTGCGTTTCTTTCAGCGATCATTCATGTCCTTGAGCGCAAGGCCCGCAGTCCTGTTGCGCAATGGGTCTGGGCGGACATGAGGGCGCAGCTTCCCGGCCT
This sequence comes from Ruegeria sp. D4, assembly GCF_056534475.1. Lineage (NCBI taxonomy): Bacteria > Pseudomonadati > Pseudomonadota > Alphaproteobacteria > Rhodobacterales > Roseobacteraceae > Ruegeria > Ruegeria sp. D4. The sequence goes on along the minus strand of NZ_JBQFPJ010000001.1, from coordinate 489,690 downwards.
TTCACTTGCCTTGATGGCTTTGCTGCTGGCGTTGGCCGCGAATATCGGTGTCGGGACGATGGTGTCCAGCTTTCGGCTGACATTTACTGGCTGGCTGGATCAGCGCCTGACGTCCGAATTGTACGTCACGGCCATAGATGACGAACAAAGCCAGGAAATCGTCGAGTGGCTCGCCCCACAGGTGGATGCCATTCTTCCGATCCGCCGGGTCGAACTGCCCCATGAAACTGGTCCCTTGTTCCTATACGGTGTGATCAATCACGCGACATACCGGAAGCACTGGCCGCTGATCGCTTCGTCGCAGGATGTCTGGGATCGCGTCATGGCCGGAGAGGTTGTTCTGATAAACGAGCAACTGGCCCGCCGTTCCGATCTGTGGCCCGGAGATCAGTTGGCCCTGACACCCGGTCGGATGCTGGAAGTTGCTGGTGTCTATTCCGACTACGGCAATCCGACGGGTCAGGCCATCGTGTCGATGGAACAGCTAAATGAAATCGCGCCCAATACTCCGGCTCGGCGTTTTGGTGTACGCGTTTCCCCGGAAGCCGCTGGCAAGCTGGCGCAGGCAATCCGAGACCGTTTCGAATTACCACGCGAAAGCGTTGTCCAACAGGCAGCGATGAAGGCGCAATCCATAACTGTGTTCGAGAAGACATTTGTTGTGACTTCGGCGCTGAACATTCTGACACTCGGCGTTGCCGGATTCGCCATCCTGACCAGCCTTCTGACATTGTGGACACAACGGCTGCCGCAGATCGCGCCGGTCTGGGCACTTGGGCTGAGCCGCGCGCACCTGGCCCGGCTGGAGTTGCTGCGCAGCGGGCTGTTGGCCATCCTGACGGCCTGCCTGGCGCTGCCGCTGGGCCTTGTTCTGGCCTGGGTTCTGCTGACTGTCATCAATGTGCAGGCTTTTGGCTGGCAGTTACCAATGTTCCTGTTTCCAAGGGAATGGCTGGGTTTGTTTGGATTGACCGTTGTCGCAGCGCTTGCCGCCGCAGCCCTGCCCGCCTTGCGACTGCTGCGCCTGCCCCCGGCGGACCTGCTGAAGGTGTTTGCCAATGAACGTTAGGACCATGCTTTTCATGTTGCTATTGGCGCTTCCCTGTCCGGCTTTGGCACAGGGCTATGCCGGGTTGGGCGGCTCCGCCGAGGGCTTTGATGTTCCTGAACCCGGCTACCAATTCAATTTTCCGCAGGATCACGGCCCGCATCCGTCCTTTCGCATCGAATGGTGGTACCTGACGGCAAATCTGCGCGGTGAAGATGGACTGGATTACGGTGTACAGTGGACCCTGTTTCGCTCAGCGCTGAAACCGGTTGAAACTGGTGGTTGGCAGAGCCCTCAGATCTGGATGGGACACGCCGCTGTCACAACGCCCGATACCCACTATTTTGCCGAGCGCCTGTCGCGTGGCGGTATCGGGCAGGCCGGGGTTTCCTCGCACCCCTTCGAGGCATGGATTGACGAGTGGCGAATGGGTGGTCCGGACCTGAATACCCTGTCGTTGACAGCAAATGGCGAAACCTTTGGATATGACCTGTCGCTGACAGCCGATGGACCGCTGGTTTTTCACGGTGAGGATGGGTATTCAGTCAAATCCGCAGATGGTCAGGCCAGCTACTACTATTCTCAGCCCGCCTACACGGTCCGGGGCACACTGCACTTGCCGGACCGGGATGTGGAAGTCACCGGTCAGGGGTGGCTGGATCGCGAATGGTCATCGCAACCTTTGGCTGCGGACCAAACCGGCTGGGACTGGTTCTCGCTCAGCTTTGACGGTGGCGACAAGCTCATGGCGTTCCGTCTTCGCGGCGCGCGCGGAGACTTCACCTCGGCCACTTGGATCGGCGCGGACGGAGAGGCTACCAGCCTGCCGAATGGGTCTGTTTCAATGACGCCGCTGGAAACCGCAATCGTCGCAGAACGCGGTATTCCGGTTCGGTGGCGTGTCACGTTACCGGATCGTGACCTGGATGTCGAAGTATCGGCCCTGACACCAAAAGCGTGGATGGGCACCCGGTTCGAATACTGGGAAGGCCCGATCAAAATAAAAGGCACCCACGAAGGTCGTGGGTACCTTGAGATGACAGGCTACTGAAGCAGCGCTGACCTAGCGGACGACATAAACTGAAACGTTCGCGTGCCGCACGACGCGGGCGGCATTGGGCCCCAGCAGATAGTCCTTGAGATCGGGCTTATGCGCGCCGATCACGATCAGATCGCTGCCCGCGCTTTCTGCTGTCTTCAGGATTTCCTGATAGGCTGTTCCGGTTGCCACCACGTGACGCACTTTTTCGTTGCGTTCTTTGCCCAGTGTGGCCTCGCACAATTCCGACAGTCTGGCATGGGCGTCCTGTAGCGCCTTTTCGTGATGATCGGGTTCGAAGAAGCCGGACACCCAGGTTTCACCAAAATCCGGAACGATCGACACGACATCCAGTTGCGCGCCCTCCATCTCGGCCAGCGCCCCGGCTTTTTTCAGGACCGGGACATCCAAATCCCCGTTGCTGATATCAACAGCGCAAAGAACGGAACGTGTCATGCGGGCACCTCTTGTCTTGCGGCGCGGCCGCGTTGCAGGAAGGCGATCAGACCCAGCAGGATCATCGCCGGGATGAAGACCAGTTGTTTCGGCGGCTGGCTGGACGGCAGACTGACCGAGGACAGGCGCACGGCCTCGTCCCCGTAATAGTCGAAATTGCCCAGATCATCCGCCACTGGCGAGCCGAACAGGGGTTCTTCCAGTTTGACCAATCCGTCTTCTTCGATCAGCAGCAAGCCCATCGCCTCGACACGCGCGGCACCGCCTTCTTCACTGCCGACCGGGACGACGATGGTTGTGTCAACCATCTGCAAGGTGTCGAAATCCGGCCCGCTGATGACCATCCGAACCTCGGTGCCCGGAGGTGTTTCACCCATCGCCTCGACAAATGCCGACGGTTCGACCGTTTCAAATGGCGGTGAAATGCGATCCATGAAGAAGTCCGGTCGGAACAGCGCAAAGGCCACAAAGATCAGCGCGACGCTCTCATAGATACGGCTGTGGGTCAGGAAGTATCCCATCGTTCCAGCCGTGAAGACCAAAATCGCAATCGTCGCGGATATGGCCACGATGATGCCTTCGACCCAAGTCACATCGATCAACAGAAGATCTGTGTTGAAGATGAACACAAACGGCAGAGCCACGGTGCGCAAACTGTAGAAGAACGCGGTGAATCCGGTCTTGATTGCGTCGCCCCCCGACACGGCGGCAGCCGCAAAGCTGGCCAGACCAACCGGCGGCGTCACGTCGGCCATGATACCGAAGTAGAACACAAACAGGTGCACGGCGATCAACGGAACGATCAGGCCGCTTTGAGCGCCCAGTTCAACCACGACACCCGCCATCAGCGAGCTGACGACGATGTAGTTCGCCGTGGTTGGCAGGCCCATGCCCAGGATCAGGCTGAGTAGCCCCACCATCACCAGCATCAGGATCAGGTTGCCGCCCGAAAGGAACTCGACCAAGTCAGCCATAACCTGTCCGACACCCGTCAGCGTCACAGTCCCCACGATCACACCCGCAGTGGCCGTGGCCAGCGCGATACCGATCATGTTGCGCGCACCGTCGATAAGGCCCTGCCACAGGTCAGCAACTCCTTCCTTGAATGTCGCGGACATGTTGGTTTGTCCCCGGAACAGCGCTTTGAGCGGTTTCTGCGTCAGAAGGATCACAAACAGCAGTGCCGTGGCCCAGAAAGCCGACAGACCGGGCGACTTCTGTTCGATCATCAGGAAATAGACCAGAACGATGATTGGCAGAAGGTAATGCAGACCTGCCTTGTAAATCTCGCCAATGACCGGCAGCGTGACTTCCTTGGCATTGGGATCATCAGGCTCCAGATCCGGAACCTGCGCCGCCAGATACAAAAGGCCAACATAGATCGCGCAGACAATCAGGCTGAGGATAAGCCCGGCTTGCGTCGGCACCCAGCTGGTCACGGCATCGACCGGAAATTGCGAGCCATAGCAGAGCCCGGCAAAGATCAGGAAGAAGGACAGCATCCCGACTACGGTTCGCGCCAGATGTACGTCGCGGTCGCCCAGCGTTGGCATGTTCCGCTTCACCGCCTCAAGATGGACGATGTATACCAGTGCGATGTAGGAAATCGCGGCAGGCAGGAACGCGTGGGTGATCACCTCGACGTAAGAGATGCCCACATACTCCACCATCAGGAAGGCTGCGGCCCCCATAACGGGCGGCATGATCTGACCATTGACCGAACTGGCGACCTCGACCGATCCGGCCTGTTCGCTGGAAAAGCCGACGCGCTTCATCAGTGGGATAGTGAATGTTCCGGTGGTCACGACATTGGCGATGGACGAGCCCGAAATCAGGCCGGTCGCCGCCGAACCCACCACGGCCGCCTTGGCCGGGCCACCGCGCAGGTGGCCAAGCGCGCCAAAGGCCATTTTGATAAAGTAGTTCCCTGCCCCGGCCTTATCCAGCAATGCACCGAACAGCACGAACAGGAACACGAATTTCGTCGAAACACCAAGGGCGATGCCAAAGACACCTTCGGACGTGATCCACATGTGGCTCATCGCCTTCTTGAGGCTCGCGCCTTTCCAGCGGATTACTTCGGGCACCCATTCGGAAGAGCCGAAGAATACATAGGCAAGAAAGATTGTGGCAATGATCGCCATCGCCGGGCCAAGCGCGCGGCGCGCGGCCTCGAACAGCAGCAATAGACCACCCAGAGCGACCCATTTGTCCGTGTCGTCTGCCAGACCGCCCGCATTGACGATCTTGTCGTAGAAGAAGAAACCGTAAAGCGCGACAAACGCGCCCAGAATTCCCATGATCCAGTCCTGGATCGGGATGTAGTTTCTGGGGCTGGATTTCAACGCAGGATAGGCCGCGAAGGCCAGGAACATCGCAAAAGCAAGATGGAACTGCCGTGCGTTATTCACAATGCTGCCGGGAAGAACATAGTTTGCGATCGGTGACGCCAGAAGCACCTGAAAAATCGACCAGATCGCGGCGACAATTGCCAGAAACAGGCCCACGTTTCCGGCTGGATCACGGGCCCCTGCATCCGAAGATGCGACCAATTCCTGAAGTTCTTCTTCGGATAGCGGACGATTGCCCTGCTGATCAGCGCTCATCAAATCTCTCCCCGTTCAGCGGCCGGTTTCCGGCGCGGTTTTTTGTTCCGGTGTTTCACCGGTTGAAAAACGAGGCGCCGAAAAGCGCCTCGTCAAATTGTTTAGGACGGATTACTGAATCCAGCCTTTTTCTTTGTAGTACTTCTCGGCACCCGGATGCAGCGGAGCCGACAGGCCGTCCGCAATCATCTCTTCCGGCTTGAGGTTGGCAAATGCGGGGTGCAGCTTTTTGAAGTCATCGAAATTCTCGAAGACCGAGCTTACAACTGCATATACAGCGTCTTCCGAAACGTCAGCCGATGTGACGAATGTCGCGCCCACACCAAAGGTCTGGGTGTCGCCATCCGATCCACGATACATCCCGCCGGGGATTGTAGCAGTACGATAGAACGAGTTGTTTTCAACCAGCTTGTTGACCGCATCGCCGCTGACATTCACCAGAACTGAGTCACAAGCGGTGGTTGCTTCCTGGATCGAACCCGACGGGTGACCAACAGTGTAGACCATCGCGTCAATCTGGTTGTCGCACAGGGCAGCAGACTGTTCGGCTGCCTTCAGCTCGGTTGCCAGCTCGAAATCGCCGGTGGTCCAGCCCATTTCGCCCAGCAGGACTTCCATGGTGCCGCGCTGACCGGAACCGGGGTTACCGATGTTGACGCGCTTGCCTTTCAGGTCCTCGAAGTTGGTGATACCGGAATCGGCCCGCGCAACAACGGTGAACGGCTCGGGGTGAACCGAGAATACGGCGCGCAGGCCTTCGAACGGGCCAGCCTCTTCAAATTTCGAGGAACCGTTATATGCATGGTACTGCCAGTCGGACTGGGCCACACCAAACTCCAGTTCACCTTCGCGGATGGTGTTGATGTTGTAGACCGAACCGCCGGTCGATTCGACCGAGCAGCGTACCCCGTGTTCCTTGCGGCCCTTGTTCACCAGACGGCAGATCGCACCGCCGGTCGGATAGTAAACGCCAGTCACGCCACCGGTGCCGATTGTGATGAATTCCTCCGCAAAAGCAGCAGGCGCCATCAGCGCAGCGGTTACAAGCGCGCCAAGGCCCAGTTTGCTGTTGTTTTTCATTTTCGTGATCTCCCAAATCTTTATTGTGGTCGGAAGATCCGTAAACAACCCCTCCTAAGAGCTTGTCAACACAGCAAGTTCCCCCGTCGACAAAACGGGCTCACGCACCTGAATTTCAAAAATCTCCCAACACTTACGACGTTTCATTCCAATACATCGCTTGTCAACCCCCGCATCCCGCAAGCCCGCGCAAAGCCGCATATCTGACGGTGTTTCCCGAACTTTCCCCCGGACGATCCAAGGACAGTCCCTTTCAGCCCCACAAATGCGGTTCGGCAAACTCGACCGAATTGCCGGCCGGGTCCCGCACATACAGCGAACGGGCCCCGTTTGGCCAATCAAACTCGGCATCCAGGGGTACGTTCCAATCGAGCAGATGCTTGCGCATTGCGTCCATTTCGACCCGCGAAATGGCAAGGCACACATGCCCGGGCCCGCGCGCGCCATGCGGCGGCACCGGCAAGTCAGGATTTCGCGGTGCTTGTTCCGTTTCCTCGGCGTTGAACAACAACAACACGGAACGGCCCACGCGGAAGAACACGTGCCGGTTGTCCACGCGCTGGATTTTCTCCAACGCCAGAATGTCGCCGTAAAAACGCTCTGCCGCGTCCAGATCATTGACGTAAAGCGCCGCCTCCAGAACTGCCGACGGGCGCGGTATGTCCGGTGTGACTTTCATGAGCCCAGTGTACCTCAGGCCCTGCCTTCTGTCACCGTCGCGGTCTGCGGTCCCTCTTTCGTTGCGGTGCTGCGGAAACCTCAGGCATGGGCAGGCTTTCCCATTGCCCCGGCTGCAATCCCTCCAGCGTCCAATCCCCGATGCGGGCGCGAACCAGACGCAATGTGGGATGTCCGACCGCTGCCGTCATCCGGCGCACCTGCCGATTGCGCCCTTCGCGCAGGGTCAGTTCGATCCAGCAATCAGGAACCGTCTGACGCACCCGGATTGGCGGCGTCCTGGGCCAAAGACTTTCCGGTTCGTCAATCACCCGCGCCTTTGCGGGCCGGGTTGACCCATCATTCAGTTCGACCCCTTCGCGCAGCGCCTTCATCGCGGCAGCGTCCGGAATACCCTCGACCTGAACCCAGTAGGTCTTGGGCATCTTGTGTTTCGGGTCGGAAATCTGCGCCTGCAGCTTTCCGTGATCCGTAAGCAGCAGCAAACCCTCACTGTCCCGATCCAGTCGTCCGGCCGGATAGACACCGGGCAGATCGATGTAGTCGGACAGCGTGCTGCGCGGCGAATCTCCGTTCGCCCTGTCGGTAAACTGCGGCAGGACATCGAAAGGTTTATTGAAGCGAATGAACCAGGACATGAACTACGCCATAGCGCGCAGAAACCACCTAGCGCAAGCTGTGGATAACTGTCACGCGATTGTTACGGATTCGCATTAATCAATCCCCGAGATATTGTGGAAAATCAGGGCTTGTCAGAGTTTTAACACGATATATAGTTAAGTTAAGGCCGGGGCGGGTGTTCCCCGCTCTGATGTCAAAAAACGGGCAGTGCAGAGCGAGGAGCGATTCTGTTATGGACGGAGACTTCAGGACCGAATTTGTCAGGGAACCCGGTGCACTCAGGCGTCATCCGGCACTGGTCCTGAACGCTGATTATCGCCCCCTGTCCTATTATCCTCTGTCTCTTTGGCCATGGCAGGAGGCGATCAAGGCCGCCTGGCTCGATCGGGTCGACATCGTGGCCGAATATGACGAAGTTGTCCGCAGTCCCAGTACCGAGATACGAATACCTTCGGTCGTTGTTCTGAAAGACTATGTAAAACCCAGAAAGCGCGTGGCCTTCACGCGCTTTAATTTATTTCTGCGGGATGAATTCTGTTGCCAGTACTGCGGCAGCCGAGGCGACCTGACGTTTGACCACGTTGTTCCGCGCGCGGCGGGCGGCGTGACCAGCTGGCAGAACGTGGTGGCAGCATGCAGCCCATGTAACCTGCGAAAAGGGTCAAAATCGCTGCGGCAAGCTGGCATGTCTCTGCGCAAGCCACCCCGCCAACCCGATGCCGAGGCGCTGCGCAATATCGGGCGCAAGTTCCCGCCCAACCATCTGCACGACAGCTGGATCGACTTCCTGTACTGGGATGCGGAACTGGATCAGATCTGACGTTTACCGGGCCCGCCAAGCTGCAAGCCAGACCAGAACCAAACCGGCCGACAATACGGCATTCCATCCTGCCATGGACAGGCCAAGCATTTCCCACGGGATGTCGTCACAGCGCACCAGCGGCGCGTTCATGATCTGATCCATCAACTCGGTCGTCGACAACCCACCAATGTCGCTGGACGTGCAGCTGCTGGGACCTTCCCACCACTTCTGCTCGACGCCGGCGTGATACACACCGATAACCGCCGTGGTCGCAGCGGCCAAAGCCCCCAGAAGCGGCAGAACCGTGACCCGAGGCAAGGCAAGCGCCACGGCACCAATCAACGCTGCGGCGGCGTGCGGATACCGCTGCCAAATGCACATCTTGCAGGGTGCCAACCCGCCAAGGTACTGGAATCCCCATGCCCCCAACAGCAAGGCGACAGACCCAGCGGCCGCAATCAGCACTAATCTGTTTCGGTTGGTCATAGGTACTTCACCGCGAAAAATCCGCCGAACAACAGCAAGATGAACAGGGTAAACATCAGGCCTAGGCGCTTTTCGATGAAATCGCGTATCGGTTCGCCGAACCCCCACAAAAGCCCTGCAACAACAAAGAACCGCAAGGCCCGTGCCAGAATTGAGGTCGCAACAAACGTCCCAAAGGGCATCCCGGTCCAGCCGGACATGATCGTGATGACCTTGTAGGGGAATGGCGTAACACCTGCGGTCAGCACAGCCCAGAATCCGAAATCGTTGAAACGCTCGTTGAACTCTTCCATGGCATGGCCTTTGCCCATCGCCTCAAGGACCGGTTGGCCGATGCTTTCATAGAAGAAGGCTCCGATCGCGTATCCCAGCATCCCCCCCAGCACCGACGCCACGAGGGCAACGGTCGCGATGAGCCATGCCCGCGACGGCCGCGCCAGGATCATTGGAATCATCAGCACATCCGGCGGGATCGGAAAGAACGAGCTTTCCACAAATGCCACAATGGCCAGCGCCCAAAGAGCATGCGGATGTTCGGCCAGACGGATGGTCCAGTCATAAAGGGATCGCAACATAAAACACTAAGGTCCAAATCTCACACCCGGCAAGGCAAACCATGCACCCATCGGGGCGTCAACCGTTCAAAGGCAAACAATCCGGATACTGGTTGTTTTTTGCCTCTGGACCTTCCCCGCGTTGGGCGATAATCCAGTGTTCGTGGCCCAAGTGGCGGAATGGTAGACGCAGGGGATTCAAAATCCCCCGCCTTCACGGGCGTGAGAGTTCGAGTCTCTCCTTGGGCACCACAGATTGCGATAAGATATTGCTTTTGGGAGATATCTACAGGGATCGAAGTGTAATTTCTGATCTTCAAAAACAGATAAATGATTTCCCTTTAATCTTCCCGGCGCGTTACGGATCGGTGTGTGGACCAACTGAGGATGCGCTCTCCTGGCTTTCTTGAACGATCAACAATCGTGCCGGCAACACCCCACGCCATTGTTTCGTCAGACCAGGCAATAACGCGAGCAGCACACTACTGGCGCAGCGCATGGAAAAGTTAACACAAGGTGAACAAGGCGTTTTTTGTGCGTTCAGCCTCTCCCGGACAAACTGTTTCCAAACAAACAACAGTAATTCTGTGAGAGTTGAACCGGGGTAACATGGTGCGTAGCGACAATATTGACCTCAAAGATGACCATAAAAAATGGGCTGAATGGTCGTTGGAGCCAAAGAAACGGCCGCGCAAAATGACGGATATTGCGGCCGGGTTCGTCGTCGCGTTTTCGGCATTTGTCACCTGCGACGCCCATCAATATCTGAATTTCTAAAGCGCTTGTCCTGCTCCTAAAGCTGACGCTTGCGGCTCAAAAAACCGTATTTGACAGCCCAGGACCGAAAGGACCGGCGTTTTCGCCGGTCTTGTTTTACCGATTTCTTCGAATGCGCGCCGGCTGTTCTGTTGAACTCGAACACATCGATAATCCGCTCGGCGCAGCCGCATGCTTCGCCCATACCGACTTTGGCGAAATAGAACTTTTCGAAAGATTCAGAATTCTTCATGATAATCCCCTTCACCGGCATTGAACCGGATCGGATGAAAATTGCCAAATCACTTCTTTGCCGTTCGGGATATTGGCCGGATTTTGAGGGATCGAAATACTGGTTTTGACCCGTGGACTTGGACCAGATAGCCGATCCGGGTGCGGATACGACCACCGGGCAATGCGAGCCTATGATCCGAGAAGCCGGACAGATCTCTGCTCTTGGTTTGAATCTCTGTTGAATGGAAGCGGCGGTGAAATCGCATCCATTTCTTGTTTATCGTTGATCAAAGAACGACTTACAGGCTGAGCTTGTCGCGCATGAAGGCCAGCGCCACGCTCAGCCCGTCAGGAGCGATCCCGTGGCCCGTGCCCTTCATGACATGGGCGTAAACCTCTTTGAAACCCGCCGATTGCAGGGCTTCGGCGGCCTCGGGTAGCGATTGCGGCGGCACCACGTCATCGGCGTCGCCATGCACCAGCAGGACCGGCATGCGGCTGACAGTTTCGTCCACCAGCATGTCCGGTTCCAGCAGCCGGCCCGAAAAGGCGACGATACCCGCCACCGGGTCTTCGCGCCGGGGGGCGACGTGCAGGCTCATCATGGTGCCTTGTGAAAAGCCGAACAAAACCAATTGTTCCGGCAACAGATCCTCATCCACCATCAAAGCATCAAGAAAGGCGTTGAAGTCTTCAACCGCCATCGCCATGCCCCGGCGCGCCTCTTCCTCGGACGAGCCATCGATCCACGGGATCGGAAACCACTGAAACCCGTTGGGCATTCCGGGTATCTGTTCCGGCGCATCCGGGGCCACAAACAGCGTGTCGGGCAGATGTTCGCCCAGCGGGTCGGCAAGGCCCAGCAAATCAGCCCCATTGGCGCCGTAACCGTGCACGAATACCACGACCGAGCGTGTATCCCCCGAAACCGGCTCTTTCCGGAGCGCATTCAAAACCCGTGTCATCTGATCCCTTCTCGTTCTTTCGCGACCCGGTAATAGGCCCACAATACCCGCGCCGCAACCGACCGCCACGGTGACCAGGCTTCGGCCATTTGGCGCAACTCCTTGTCCGTCGGGCGTTTTGGCAGGTCGTACAGAATTCGCGCAGCCTCCTGCAATGCCAGGTCCCCAGGCGCGATCACGTCCGCGCGGCCCAACGAGAACATCGCGTAGATCTCGGCGGTCCAGACGCCGATGCCTGGCACTTCGGTCAATGTGGCCACAACATCCGCGTTAGGAGCATCGCGCAATGCCCTGTAATCAATACGTGCTTCGGCCAGCGCGCGGGCGTATCGGATTTTCTGACGGCTCAGCCCCACGGCGCGCAGATCGTCATCGGTCGCCCACATGATCTTGCGCGGTCCAGTGAGCTTGGCATCCTGCAGCCGTTTCCAGATCGCATTGGCCGAGGCCACGCTGACTTGCTGGCTGACAATCGCACTGAGCAGCTGCGCAAATCCATCCGGGCGACGACGCAAGGGCAATGGCCCGGTTTGGTCCATCGCGTAGGCCATGCGCGGACAGGTTTCTGCCAGCCACCCTGCCCCTTCGGCAACGCATTCGGGCGTTTCGATGATGCGTCCGACGGACATGGCCTCTCCATAATGTGATACGGGCCGCACGTTAGGCACATATGCCGCATATGCAACCCGCTTGTGTGCCGGGGATTTCACCGATACCCATGCCCCATGACGATGATCACTGCCTCTCCCGACAATTCTCAGGCCAAACGCAACGTAGCGGTTCTGGTTGCCGCGCAGGCCATTCTGGGCGCGCAAATGCCGATGATGTTCATTGTCGGCGGGTTGGCGGGGCAGTCGCTGGCCAGCAACCCCTGCCTTGCAACATTGCCTATCTCACTGATCGTGCTGGGGTCGATGCTGGCCGCCACACCGATCTCGGCGATCATGCAGAAATGGGGTCGCCGGGTGGGTTTTCTTGTTGGTGCAACTGCCGGAGCTTGTGGTGGCGTTGTCGGGGCGTACGGCCTGTACCTGGGGTCTTTCCCGATCTTCCTGCTGGGCAGCCTGCTGACCGGTATCTATATGAGCGCACACGGCTTTTACCGTTTTGCCGCCGCCGACACTGCGTCAGACGGCTTTCGTCCGAAGGCGATTTCCTACGTCATGGCTGGTGGGCTTGCCGCTGCAATCATAGGACCCCAGATCGTCAAGCTGACGGCGCAAGCGTATGTCATTCCATTTCTCGGCACCTATCTGGCCGTGATTACCGTAAACGTATTCGGGTCGGCCCTGTTCTTTTTCCTCGATATTCCCACACCGGAAAAACCCGCCGAAGACGCGCCGAAGGGCAGAACGCGGATCGAAATGCTCAGAACGCCGCGCATCGCGGTGGCGGTGATTTGCGCCATGGTGTCCTATGCGCTGATGAACCTTGTAATGACATCCACTCCACTGGCGGTTGTAGGTTGCGGTTTCAGCCCGAATGACGCGGCGGATATCGTGACCAGCCATGTTCTGGCGATGTATGTCCCCAGCTTTTTCACCGGCCAACTGATAGCCCGGTTCGGGGTTGAAAAGATCGTCGCGCTCGGGCTGGCCATTCTGGCAGCGGCCGGCGTCGTTGCCCTGCAAGGCGTTGAGCTTGGCAATTTCTTTGTTGCCCTGATCCTGCTCGGGATCGGCTGGAATTTCGGCTTTATCGGCGCGACCAGCATGCTCGCGGACTCGCACGCCTTGAACGAGCGTGGACGGATGCAGGGACTGAACGATCTGCTGGTATTTGGCGGTGTTACTCTGGCGTCGCTGGCATCGGGGGGACTGATGAACTGCTCGGGCGGTTCACCGGTCGAGGGATGGACGGCCGTCAATCTGGCCATGATCCCATTGTTGACGCTGGCCGGTGGCGCATTGTTGTGGCTGGTTCTTAAACCGGCCGAGGCCGAAACAGCCTGACAAACGTATTACCAGCGACCGCTGACGGACCGCCACATCAGTGACGCGCGGCGACTGACTTCCCCTTGCCACAATGTGCCATTGGCGACGCGTTCAGGCTGCGCCAACGCCTGCTTCAACACCCAGTCCGCCTGCCAGCCAGCGAATAGCGCGGGTCTGGCCTGCACTGAAACATCCGCCCGCCTTGCGCGCGCGCTGTTCAGCCGATCCAGCCCAGCCTGCGCCAATGCGCGTACGGCATCGGGTGTTCCCTTCAACAAAGGAATGCGGCCGCGCGCCTCAAGCTCGGGGATGGCGCGGAACCAGTTGGCGACCCCGACGCCATAGCCAAAATCGCGCAAAACGGCTTCATCTGCAGCGCCGAGCGCCTGCGCTGACGCGACCATCAATGTTCCCGCACTCTGGTCGATATAGGTATCGAAGTGCTCTTCATCTTCGAAAGAGTCTTTGTATATATCCCAACGCCTTACCGCCACATATTCATCCATAGCCGAGGCCAGATGAGGGCTGAGAACCCTGGATAGCGGCGTCACGACCTCATGCCGTCTTACCGTCGGGCCTTGGGCGATTTCCTGAAGCGCATCTCGCCACCATTGCAGGCGCATTTCCGCGATCATCGGCTCTTGCGTCACCCACGGCGCCCTCGCAACTTCGACATTCAGTGCGTAAATGGGAAACAGGACCGCGCGTGCAGGAACCGGGGCGGCCATTGCCGCCATGAATCGATCCGGATCCGCCCGGTGCACCAGTTGCGCACAGGCCTTGAGATCGTCGTCGAATTGCACGCTCACTCTGCCGCTTCCGAACGCGGATTGCAGTCGCGTATCAGTTTCCACTGGATCGCATCCAGCAGCGCCTCAAACGAGGCATCAACTATGTTGGCACTGACACCAACAGTTGACCATCGGCGTCCCTGCCCGTCTTCGCTGTCGATGATGACCCGCGTGACCGCCTCGGTGCCGCCCTGAGTAATGCGCACCTTGAAGTCGACCAGATGCATGTCATTCAGTATCCGCGAATACTGACCCAGATCCTTGGCCAACGCCTTGGCGAGGGCGTTGACCGGGCCCCGGTCGCTGCCGTCGCCGTCCAGCGATTCACTGACCGACAGTTTCTTTTCCCCGTCGACCTTCACTACAACGACGGCCTCGGAGAGGCTGACCATCTTGTTGTATTTGTTCTTGCGCCGCTCAACCGTGACCTTGTAACGCTTGACCTCGAAGAACTGAGGCAGTTGCCCCAGTTCCGCACGGGCCAGCAATTCAAAACTCGCCTGCGCGGTGTCGTAGGAATACCCAACCGCCTCGCGCTGCTTGATCCGCTCCAGTATGCGCCCCAGCGCCGGATCGCCGGCTTCGACCGTCAGCCCGGCTTCGGTCAGGCGTTTGCGCAGGTTCGATTGCCCGGCCTGGTTTGACATCGGAATGATGCGCGAATTGCCAACAGTCGCCGGGTCGACATGTTCATAAGTCGACGGGTCCTTAAGAATCGCGCTGGCATGCAGCCCTGCTTTGTGCGCGAAGGCTGAGGCCCCGACATAAGCCGACTGCTTGCTGGGCACCCGGTTCAATATGTCGTCCAGCATCCGACTGATCCGCGTCAGACCTGACAAAGCTTCGTGACTGACGCCAACCTCATAGGTCGAGGCATAGGGTTCCTTCAGCAAAAGCGTAGGAATCAGGGCGGTCAGATTGGCGTTACCGCATCGCTCGCCCAATCCGTTCAGCGTACCCTGTATCTGGCGCGCGCCTGCATCTACAGCGGCTAGCGAACAGGCTACCGCGTTTTCCGTGTCGTTATGGGTGTGAATACCTAGACGGTCCCCAGGCAGCCCGGCAGCGATCACCTCGGAAACGATGCGCCCGACCTCCGCAGGCAAGGCACCACCATTAGTGTCACACAATACAACCCAGCGCGCACCAGCGTCCAGTGCAGCGCGACAAACCGAGATCGCATAGTCAGGATTGTCCTTGTATCCATCAAAGAAATGCTCGGCATCGAACAAAGCCTCGCGACCCTGCGCCACGACATGCGCGACCGAGGCGCGCACGTTCTCGGTGTTTTCCGCAAGGTCGATACCAAGCGCGTCGGTCACGTGATAATCATGTGATTTCCCCACCAGACAAACCGCTTGCGTCCCTGCGTTCATCACCGCCGCCAGAACGTCATCATTGTCTGCGGACCGACCCGAACGTTTGGTCATCCCGAACGCGGTCAGACAGGCCGAAGTCTTTGGTGCCACATCGAAAAACGCACTGTCCGTCGGGTTGGCACCCGGCCAGCCGCCTTCGATATAGTCAATCCCCAGCGCATCCAGCGCTTGTGTGATCTGCACCTTTTCAGCGGTCGAGAACTGAACGCCCTGTGTCTGCTGCCCATCGCGCAGGGTGGTGTCATAAAGATAGAGCCGTTCCTTGGTCATCACACACCTTCCAGCTTGGATGCGTCAAAGCCCGCGCCGGGGACCAATTCGACACTATCCTTGCCCATCCGAACTTCAATGCCTGCTGAAACGTACAGGGCTTTCAGACGATCCACTTCAGCGAAATCCTTGCTCTGCATGGCAGCAGCCCGTGCCTGAACAAGCTTTTCGGCATGGCCGGACAAATCGACGCTATCTGTATGCGCCCAGTCCCCCATCTCATCCGTCAGAAGACCAAGAAGACGGGTGCCAGCCAACAGAACAGCAGCGTCCCCTTTCGCTGCGAGCCGGTGCAGTTCCGCGACGGCACCCGCAGTATTCAGATCATCGGCCAGCGCCTCCACAAACGCGGGCGTCACGCTGGCGGCGGGCTCGATGCCCGCTGTCAGCGTCCGCCATTTCCGCAGCGTCCCCTCGGCCTCGCGCGCCTTTTTCTCGGTCCAGTCCATGGGCTTGCGGTAGTGAGTTTGCAGGAACACAAAGCGGATCACCTCGCCCGGCACACCCTGCTCCAGCAGATCATGGACGGTAAAGAAATTACCCAGCGATTTGGACATTTTCTTCCCTTCGACCTGCAGCATCTCATTGTGCAGCCAGACCCTTGCAAACTCACCATGCGGATGAGCGCATTTGCTCTGGGCGATTTCGTTCTCATGATGCGGGAACATAAGGTCATTGCCGCCCCCATGAATGTCGAAGCTTTCGCCCAAGAGTTCATAGGCCATGGCCGAGCATTCGATATGCCATCCCGGACGTCCACGGCCCCAGGGCGACTCCCAACCAGGCAACTCATCGGTCGAGGGCTTCCACAGAACAAAATCCATCGGATTCTTCTTGTAGGGCGCAACCTCGACCCGCGCGCCTGCGATCATGTCGTCGACCGACCGCCCAGACAGGTTTCCGTATTCTTCCTTCCAGCTGTCCACCGCGAACAGCACATGACCTTCGGCCGCATAAGCGTGCCCCTTTGCGATCAGGTCTTCGATCATTTCAATCATCTGATCGACAAATTGTGTCGCTCGCGGCATCTCGTTCGGCTCCAGCGCCCCCAGGGCGCCCATGTCGTGCAGATACCAGCCGATGGTTTCATCCGAACGCTCCTGCACCAACTGCTCAAGCGACCCGAACGCGCCTGCCTGCTTTCGGGCCAGCGCCGTCGCATTTATCTTGTCATCCACATCCGTGAAGTTGCGCACATAGGTCACATGTTCCGGGCCGTAGACATGCCGCAGCAATCGATAAAGTACATCGAACACCACCACGGGCCGGGCATTGCCCAGATGCGCACGGTCATAGACGGTCGGGCCGCAGACATACATCCGCACATTGTCGGCATCGATCGGCACGAAATCTTCCTTCGTCCGCGTCCGTGTGTTGTGCAGTCTGATGGTCGTCATCTGGTGGGCTCCTAAGAAACAGCAGTAGCTTGCGCGTTGGCGCGGGCTTAGCAACTTGTCTCAGGGATGAAAACGAAAGAAACCGGCCCGCTCGAGAAATCAGCAGGTAATGCAGCAGATAATGATGCAGGTCATCCGGTTCATGAGGACCGATTACCACGTAAAGCACGACAAGCCAAGGCTTGTGATCGCGCGGATGGCGGGGCACTCTGCCTTGTATGAGCCGAGATCTCGTGAACTCCATATGCCGTGACCTACCCGGAGCGGAAGTGTCCGACCCCTGGGGTGGCGGTCATGACGCGTGGAAGATTGGCGGCAAGATGTTTGCCTGCATTGGCACGGCGGGCACCGGCGTTTCAGTAAAAACCCCTGATGTCGACACTGCGCAGATGCTGATCGAAGCGGGCGTCGGCACCAAAGCGCCCTATTTCCACCGCAGCTGGTTGCTGCTGCCATGGGAAACGGATGCCGACGAGATGCGCCACCGGCTGACCGCTTCCTATGACATTGTGCGCAAATCGCTTACCAAAAAAGTACAGGCTGAGTTGCCACCTCGTAGCTGATTGACAATACAACGCCATTCAGACCCGGCCGGAAAACGAGTTCGCGCCACGCCCAGAACGGAGCGATACCGCAGCCGACGGGGGCGTTGTCCTTGCAGATCAACCTTGCCCACCAACCCAACCGGAGCGGTCTTTTCCGCCGACCCGTTTCAAAGCATCTCTGATATTTGCCGAACACGCGACCTTTGACTGATTTCGGACGAAGTCGATGATACTCAGGTTTGGGGTGGCGTCCATATTTCGCCTCGTACTGAGCCGGGTATGGCCGAACGCATCTTAGTCGTCGGCTCAATGTCCAAATCACATTTTACGACAGGTTCGCGCCGCAGTTGGATCGTCGAGATTGAAGACGTCAACACCCAACTGGTTAATCTGGCAACACACACCATGAATGGTGTTCCCGGGTCTATTCAGGACGCCGCGAGTATTGCGTTGAACTCGGGCAGTGATATGAAACAGGAATTCTCGGAACTCGCCCGCAATCGGCGAACCTTGGCTATCGAACTGTTGAGCACTCGGAACGTTGTCAGGCTGGTGCCCGAACAGGGGACATGTATTTGATGCTGAATGTTCGTGTCAACAGGCGAAGTGGTGAGGCATTTGCAAAGGCGCTGCTCGAAACGCATTCCATTGCGGTGAGGCAAGGTGAGAGCTTGGGCAGCGTTGCGGCTGGTCACATCCGGGTTGCGATGACGATCGCAAACGACCTCTTGATTGCAGCGCTGCAAACACTGCGTGATTTGGCAATGAACGCTCCCGGGAGAAGCCGAACCAGTGATCAGAACCGGAAGGTCGTTCGCAGATTGAACGTGTTGGCGCCAAGACTGCCATTTGATCGGGTCACGTTGTCAAAATTCTGACGTAGCGCCTCGCCACTGATGATAAATCTGTCATTGACCGGATAGGCAACGCCAATTCCGTAGACCGCTGCTGTGTCATTGTCGGCGGAGGTATCGATCCGTGCGGCCCCAACCACTACATACCCCAGCGCCGGTCCGAAATCGTACCCGCCGCGCAGTTTCAGCCGTGTCAGACTGTCTAATGTCCCTTCCCCCTGACCTAGGCTCAGCGACAGGTGATTGTATTCCAATTCGCTTCCCAGAACGAAGCTTCCGAAATCGTGGTCATAGCCGACATGGAGTCCAAAACTGGAATCGTCACCGCTGGATCCGTTGGGGCCATCCGCTTCAGTATACCCAAAGCTGAATCCTGCATAACCCCCGGTCCAATCCTCGGCGACTGCCGGGACGGCGCTTAACATTGTCACTGCGACAATGAGGGCCGTGCTGAATTTCATTCACGTCTCCAACATGTTACAGCCCCAATGAGCGGGAATTTCGAGGCGCTTACAAACCATTTACCCGAACATTGGGTCCGAGAACCGATATTTCAATTCTGACAACAGACAGGTTAATAAATAGTGATCCGACTATATCAGATTTCCACCCGAACGGGAAGAAATCTCACGCTGAAACCCTTTCGACAAAGAAAGGGAGCAATGGCGACCTATTTCTAAGTTTGGGTCGCAAACAGGACAGATCATGTCGCCGGGTGAAGGATAACTACGGCCAACGAAAGAGGTCCGCATGAAAAGCGACTACTGGAAAATCCGCTTGATCAGCCGCACCATTGGTGCGGACCGCGGACGTGCGGCGCGGGGAAGGCCATTCTGAGGGTGAATTAAGCCACTCTTCAGGAACAGCTCTTAACCCGGACCAAACACATGAACGACCAAACCCGTACTTCCTCTCGCAGCGGCGGACGCTCCGCGCGCCGTGCCGCCCGTGCCTCTGCCCTGCCCGATCACCTGCGCCCCGTGCGGCCCGGAATGGAGGGCGGCACCCTGAACGTGCTGACTCAGGCACAGTTGGAACGCATTCACGAAGCTGCGCTGACAGCGCTGGAAACGATTGGCCTTGCGGATGCGCCGCAAAGCGGGATCGATTATCTTGTTGCCGCAGGCTGTACCCTGGGTGATGACGGTCGCATCCGGTTCCCGCGTGCGCTGGTGGAAGATACCATCGCCAAAGCCAATCGTTCCGTGACGCTTTACAGCCGGGATGGAAAGACCGATCTGGAACTGTCAGGCACGCGTGTTCATTACGGCACGGCCGGCGCTGCTGTCAGCATGGTCGATGTACATGGTCAGGAATACCGCGATTCGACCGTGCAGGATCTGCATGACGCATCACGCATCTGCCAGCAGCTTGACAACATTCACTTTGTGCAGCGTCCGATGGTTTGCCGCGATATTGCGGACAACCTTGAGATGGATCTGAACACGGTCTACGCCACGACCTCGGGCACGTTCAAACATATCGGCACATCCTTTACCGAACCCAGCCATGTGGCCCCGGCGATAGAAATGCTGCACATGATCGCGGGCGGCGAGGACAAATGGCGCGAGCGGCCGTTCATGTCCAACTCGAACTGCTTTGTCGTTCCGCCAATGAAATTCGCAACGGAAAGCTGCGAAGTCATGGAAGAATGCATTAAGGCCGGGATGCCGGTCCTGCTGCTGTCGGCGGGAATGGCCGGGGCAACTGCGCCCTCGACGATTGCGGGCGCAATCACTCAGGCAACGGCGGAATGCCTGGCCGGTCTGGTTTACGTCAATGCCGTCAAACCCGGTGCGCCAGCCGTTTTTGGCACCTGGCCCTTTGGTCTGGACCTGCGCACCGGCGCGATGTCAATCGGTTCGGGTGAACAGGCCCTTCTGACCGCAGGCTGCGCCCAGATGCACAGGTTCTACGACCTTCCGGGCGGTGCCGCCGCCGGAGCATCGGATGCGAAACTGCCGGACATGCAGGCCGGGTGGGAGCAGATGTGCTCGAACGTTATGGCCGGATTGTCGGGCCTGAACATGGTCTACGAAGCGGCTGGAATGCACGCCTCATTGTTGGGATTCTGCTTCGAAAGCCTGATCCTCAGTGATGACCTGATCGGCCAGGCGCAGCGCTGCGTGCGCGGGATCGAAGTGACGGACGAAACTTTGGCGCTGGACCAGATGGCGGCCGTCTGCATGGGCGGACCGGGTCACTATCTTGGCACGGATGCAACGCTCAGCCGCATGCAGGCAGATTATGTCTATCCGACCTTCGGAGATCGCTCCTCACCCAAGGAATGGGTGGAACTCGGCAAACCTGATCTGATTGAGAAAGCGATCAAGCGAAAAGAGGAAATCCTGTCAGCACCGTCGCCGGCACAATTCGACCCGCTGTTGGATGCTGAACTTCGAAGCAGATTCAACATTCACTTGCCGAGATGAGACACTGAAAAGCGGCCTGAAATGCTCAGGCCGCTTTCCCGCACCCGGATTTAGCCGTCACTGGATGGAAGCAAACCCGCTTCCTGTGCGACGGCAATCTCGGCCTGATCCAGCGCGCCGTCGCCATTTGCATCCATGGCCGAGAACCCGTCTGCGTCGACATCGGGCAGAATTGCCTGCACTTCTTCGATTGTCAGTACGCCATCCCCGTTTGTGTCCACTGAGGATTGAGCGACGGCCAGTGTGGGCAATCCAAGTACGATTGCTGAGAATACAGCCAGATTTTGGCGTTTCATTTCGGTGCCTCCTGAGAGTTTTGTTGTCTGTTTTCTGTCCGGACAGGCCCCAGAAACACCCGAGTGACGTCTTCTGTCAGTCGCAATGGTTGAGGGTGTGCAATTAAGGCCAATCATTGCGTGTTTTGCAGAGTCGCATCTGCGGTCCACCGCCAAGAAAAACACTCGAGGTTCTGTTCGGCGGATCTTGCCCGATGACAGGAGCGCATTCCGGCAAGGCTTTGCTCAGGTCAAAAAAGAAAGGGGGCCGAAGCCCCCTGTCAGTTTCGCCTTCCAGGCTCGTATCGTTGACCGCCCGGTGTTTTTTTGCCTGCGGCCTGGACTGCGCATGGGACGAGCGCACCCGCCCCGTGAAAGAGTGGGAAGGACCGATATTCCGCCCCACCCTGTTCCCGGCCAACACGGGCATGTCGGCCGAGTGGAGAAAGGTCAGTTGGTAAGTCTCAGAGCCTTTCTCCGTATTCGTCGGGGCCGGTCACTGAGGCAGCATCCGACCCCTGCGCCCCGGGGTGCCAGGGCGCTAAACTTCAGCTACACCCGCTTGTCGCGCCACAGGTGTTGCATTTCATGCAGGTGCCATTGCGCACCAGCGTGTAGTTTCCGCATTCTCCGCACGGGTCACCCTCGTATCCCTGCATCTTTGCCTTCGTACGGGCGTCCATGCTGGTCGCAACGGCTGTCTCCGCAACCGGTGCCGCAAATTGTGCTGCAGATTCGGCCATGCCGTTCGCGCCGGACTGCCCGCCATTGAACACCATCAGGTCCTGCGGCAATCGCTTGCGAAGGTAGCCAGTCGAACTGATTTGCTTCAGTACTTCCAAGGACTTGGACGCCGCAGTTTCGCTGATTTCCGAAACGTTCGACAACCCGTCTTCCTCTCCTCGACCCAGATCATCAAAGGTTGCGCCTTCGGGCTTCACATGGGCCAGGTCGGTGCGGTCGAGATAAGACACCGCCAGTTCGCGGAAGATGTAATCCAGGATCGACGTCGCGTTCTTGATCGAGTCGTTGCCCTGTACCATCCCCGCCGGTTCAAACTTGGTGAAGGTGAAGGCATCGACGAACTCTTCCAGCGGTACGCCGTATTGCAGGCCAACCGACACGGCGATGGCAAAGTTGTTCATCATCGCACGGAAGCCAGCACCTTCCTTGTGCATATCGATGAAAATCTCGCCGAGTTTACCGTCTTCGAACTCACCCGTTCGCAGATAAACCTTGTGCCCGCCCACGATCGCCTTCTGGGTATAACCCTTGCGGCGATGCGGCAGTTTCTCGCGATGGCTGCGGATCATCTCTTTGACCACAACCTTCTCGATCACTTTCTCGGCCAGAACAACGGCTTTCTCCTGTGCCGATCCGCTCTCCAGCACTTCTGCCGCTTCGTCGTCATCCTCGACCAGCGCCGCGGCCAGAGGCTGCGACAGTTTCGAGCCGTCGCGATACAGCGCGTTGGCCTTCACACCCAACGACCACGACAATTCATATGCCTTCTGGCAATCCTCGATGGTTGCGTCATTCGGCATGTTGATCGTTTTACTGATCGCACCCGAGATGAAGCTTTGCGCCGCCGCCATCATGGTGATGTGGCTATCAACCCCAAGGAAACGCTTGCCTTTCTTGCCGCACGGGTTGGCGCAGTCGAAGATCGAATAGTGTTCTTCTTTCAGATGCGGCGCACCTTCCAGCGTCATGGTTCCGCAGACATGGTCGTTCGCCGCGTCGATATCCGCTTTGGTAAAGCCCAGATGGCGCAGCAGATCGAATGTCGGGTCATTCAGCTTGGTCGCCGGGATGCCCAGAACGCCGGTGCAGAAGTCCTCACCCAGCGTCCACTGGTTGAACACGAACCGGATATCAAAAGCGCTTTCCAGCGCGGCGTCCACTTTGGCCAATTCATTCGGACCAAAGCCATGTCCGGTCAGCGAGGTGTGGTTAATCCCCGGCGCGTTGCCGATGGTGCCGTGACCAACCGCGTAACCCACGATCTCTTCGATCTGAGACGAGGAATAGCCCAGCTTTTCCAACGCCGACGGCACCGAGCGGTTGATGATCTTGAAGTAACCACCACCGGCCAGCTTCTTGAACTTGACCAGAGCGAAGTCAGGCTCGATCCCGGTAGTGTCGCAATCCATCACCAAACCGATGGTGCCGGTCGGTGCGATCACGGTCGCCTGCGCGTTGCGATAACCGTTCTTCTCACCAAGACTCAGCGCTTCATCCCAGGCCGACATGGCCAGATCAATCAGACGCTTATCCGGGCAGTTTCCGTGGTCGAGAGGTACCGGCTTCACGGCCAGCTTCTCATAGCCCTCGGTCACACCCTGCGACGCGCGGCGGTGGTTGCGGATAACGCGCAGCATATGGTCGGCGTTACGCTCGTAACCCTTGAACGGGCCAAGCTCTCCGGCAATCTCGGCCGAGGTCGCATAAGCCACACCAGTCATGATCGCAGTCAACGCGCCGCAGATCGAACGCCCCTCATCCGAGTCATAGCTGTAGCCCATGTTCATCAACAGGCCGCCGATGTTGGCATAACCCAGACCCAAGGTGCGGAAGTCATAGGACAGTTGCGCGATTTCCTTCGACGGGAACTGCGCCATCGTCACCGAGATTTCCAGCGTCAGCGTCCACAGGCGCGAGGCGTGCATATAGTCCGCCGCCTGGAACTCACCATCCTTGAGGAAGGTCAGCAGGTTCAACGAGGCCAGGTTACAGGCCGTGTCGTCGAGGAACATGTATTCCGAGCACGGGTTCGAGCCGCGAATCTCACCATCTTCGGGGCAAGTGTGCCATTCGTTCACGGTGTCGTGAAACTGGATGCCCGGGTCAGCGCAGGCCCATGCGGCGTGGCCTACCTTTTCCCACAGATCGCGTGCTTTGACGGTCTTGGCGACCTTGCCATCCGTCCGGTTGATCAACTCCCAATCAGCGTCTTTCTCAACAGCAGTCAGGAACGCGTTGGTCACGCGGATGGAATTGTTCGAGTTCTGACCCGAAACCGAGCTATAGGCTTCCGAGTCCCAGTCTGTGTCGTAGGTCGGGAACTCGATGCTATCGTGGCCCTGCCGGGCGTAATCCAGCACACGCTTGATGTAAGTCTCTGGGATCGCGACTTTCTTCGCCTCGCGCACCGCTTTCTTCAGCCTGTCATTCTTGTTGGGGTCGTACGCGTCGTCTTGCGCGCCGTCCCAGCTGCGGATGGCCTCGAAAATGCCGTTCAGCATCTTCTCGTGCATCTTCGATCCGGCAACGATCGAGGCCACCTTCTGCTCTTCGATCACCTTCCATTCGATGAATTGCTCGATGTCCGGGTGATCTGCATCGACGATCACCATCTTTGCTGCTCGACGGGTTGTCCCGCCTGATTTGATCGCGCCAGCGGCGCGGTCGCCGATCTTGAGAAAGCCCATGAGGCCCGAGGACTTGCCACCACCCGACAGCGCCTCACCTTCTGCACGCAGATGGCTGAAGTTGGTCCCGGTACCCGAACCATATTTGAACAGGCGCGCCTCGCGCACCCACAGATCCATGATGCCGCCTTCGTTCACCAGATCATCATCAACGGACTGGATGAAGCACGCGTGCGGCTGCGGATGTTCATAAGCGGATTTGGATTTGGTCAGCTTGCCGGTTTTGTAGTCGACATAATGGTGACCCTGCGCCGGGCCGTCGATCCCGTAGGCCCAATGCAGACCGGTGTTAAACCACTGCGGGCTGTTCGGTGCTGCGCGCTGGGTCGCCAGCATATAGCGCATCTCATCAAAGTAAGCGCGCGCGTCATCCTCGGTCGAGAAATAACCGCCTTTCCAGCCCCAATACGCCCAAGCGCCGGCCAGACGGTCGAACACCTGCTTGGACGAGATTTCTCCGTCAAACTCAGCGTCTTCAGCGGGAACCGAGCGCCACAGGAATTCGGGAACGTCCTTTTCTTTGACTTTCTTCAGCTTGGACGGAACACCAGCCTTGCGGAAATATTTTTGGGCGATGACATCGCTGGCAACCTGGCTCCAGCTTGAAGGGATTTCGATATTCTCGAGACGGAAAACAATTGTCCCATCCGGGTTGCGGATTTCGGATGTTGCCGAAACAAACTCCAGATCTGCATATGCATCCTGCCCGGATTTGGTGAATTTTCTGTCAATCTTCATGTCCGCCGCCCTAGCTACAACCAGCTTAATTTTCGGTTTTCGACACCAAATCTTGTTTGCGGGGTGTCGACCGCCTGCCACCGATTTCCGGACAAAAGGGTATCGGTCGCTGCCTTTGACAGCGCATAGCCGAACAATTCGGCTGCACGTGGCATTGGTATGCTTTCCGTCCCTCGCCCGTTGCCTTATTCTGGTAAGTGCCTACCAGATATTGTGGCACGTCTTTCGGCCCATACAATCTGACGTATATACCCATATGTGGTCAACGGGCTTTTTCGATCTTTTTTCAAATCTTTTATGTTGACCTCATCCCATGAGGAACTCGCAATTCACTTGTCCACGATTCCTCCACAGGTAAGACGCTTCCACGAGGGACCCGACCGCCGGGCGGCTCAAATTGATTTCTCTTTTTTCTCGCCATGGTTATCGGCCAATGATCAAGCAACACGATGTTAATGCTCGGGCCAGAGAATCATCGTCCCGCGCGCCGGTCCCATGCCATAGTGAAATCATCGCTAAAATCTGAACCCTGTTGGTTTTACATATGAATCTGCTTCATTTGCTGCCTGTTGCCGCGCTGATCGTGTCCTGCACACCACAAGACACGTCCCCGTCATCGCGCAGCGCTGAATTCCCGGAGTATCCCCAAAAGCTGTTCAGTGCGTTTGAAACCGACTGCGCGGGCCCTGGCAACAAATATGTAAAAACCGACCGAAACACCGTCGAATGCCGCGAGTTGCTGCCCCCCGACATGACGGCCTATCTGATTCTCAACTTTGACGGTTATCCTCAGAACCTGCCGCAGATCGTGACCTATTTGCATTCCAGCAAGATCCAGGCTGGCTATCGGGTTGATGCCGAGTTGTTTTTTTTGGTTCCGCAGAAAAGTGGGAAGACCGTGAAGATTCCAGTGCAAAGCGAGATGGTTAATCGCGATTTTTCGCGGCTGTACACCGAATTTGGTGGAAACCCAATTTAATCTTGGAAGTGGTCGGGGCGGCAGGATTCGAACCTACGACCCCCTGTACCCAAAACAGGTGCGCTACCAGACTGCGCCACGCCCCGGACCGTGCGCCTTCCTAAACGTGCCGATTTGATTTGAAAAGCCCTAACAGGGCCAAATCGCAGGTCCGCGCGAAAAAACTTTGTGCCGCATCTGGGAACCGGGCGTTATCAGGTACCGCGCCGCGAGACCGGCATTAATTTCCAATACCGCAAATACCTTACCCCCGCCGTCGACAGGGGTCAGATCACCCGGAACCGCATTGTGGTGCACTTTCATTACGGACCCGGACTGATCCAGAAAAATCATGTCCAAGGGAATCAGCGTGTTCTTCATCCAGAACGCCACGGGTTGCGGCGGATCGAAGACAAACAGCATCCCCGACTGTGTCGGCAGTGATTCCCGAAACATCAATCCGCGCGCACGGTCCTGAGGCGAGATCGCAAGTTCGATATCAAACCGAATGTGAGTTTTGTCGTTCCGGACATAGATCCTGTCTTCTCGACAGGCCGCCAACGCGGTTTCAGCCCACATTACTGAAAGAATAATGAGAACCGAGAGAAACCTGATCATTGGCACTTATGCGTCCAGAGCAGCTTCCCAGGCCAGAACCTGCGCCGCCATACGTCCCCGCTTGCCGTCGATGACACGCATCGCCAGGGCCTCGCCCGGCTGAAGATCGGCCAGCCCGGACCGGCGCAGAACCTCAATGTGAAGAAAAACGTCTTCATCACGGCCAAAGACATTTGCAAAGCCAAAGCCCTTGCCCTTGTCGAACCATTTGACGCGCGCCGCCTCAAGCGGTGCGTTGGCAATCACGACCGGGTCAAGATCGGCGAAATCGGCCAGCAGCATGGCATCTGCACGTGCGGGAGGATCGACGCTCACGACTTCGACCGCCTGAACTCCGCGATCAGTGCGATGCGTCATAATCTCGATACCGGCGCCATCGGCGACCGAGCTTTGCCCGAAATTGCGCAACACGTTCACATGCAACAGAATATCCGGGCCGCCTTCGTCGGACACAACAAATCCGTACCCCTTTGCGGGATCGAACCATTTAACGTGTCCACGTACGCGGTACATGTTGTTCAGATCTTCTGGCACTGTTTTCCCATCGCGAAAATTAGCACTTCGTTAAGGGTTTGATGTGTATGGGAATGGCGCGCAAATTCAAGCTGAAAAAAATCATTGTTTTCTGCGTGTTGCATTTCACGATACGCGAACGTCATGGATTCAACCTCTGCACTTGCCACGCGGAACCCGATTGATCCCGCCGCCATCTGAACCGATCATGCAAACGAAATGCACCATCGGCCCAAAACTCGATTTCCGTCGGCTCCAACCGATACCCGCCCCAGAACGGCGGGCGTGGCGGATTGGGTCCAAGCTTCGCCGTTACTTTTGCCACTTCCGCCATCAGAACCGATCGGCTGCTCAGCGGCTGCGATTGTTTGGAAGCCCAGGCCCCCAAACGGCTTTTCAGTGATCTCGAGGCATAGTATTCATCCGCCTTCGGACCATCCTCGCGCGATATTGTACCACGAACTCGGATCTGCCGCCGCAAGGATTTCCAGTGCATGACAAAAGCCGCTTTGCCGGCACTTTCCAGTTCGACCGCCTTGGCGCTTTCATAGTTCGTGTAGAATACAAAGGCGTCCGGCTCGATTTCCTTAAGCAGAACCATGCGCACATTGGGCATCCCGTCCGAATCTACGGTCGCCAAAGCAATCGCATTCGGATCGTTAGGTTCAGACTCTCTGGCCTCGCCCAGCCACCGCTCCGCCAATTCAAACGGATCAGTTCCGGCAAAAATGCCGCTACGCTCGTTCATTTCCATCCCCTGGAAAGTAATGTTGACGACCCTAAGGCGAGAACCCGCTGCGGGCAAGACCCGCTCAGCCTTGAAGCAGCGCATCCAATGGCCTAAACCACTCTGATAAAACCGGGACAGGCGGAGATCCAAATATGTCTAATCAGTTGATGGCCGGAAAACGCGGCCTCATCATGGGACTGGCCAATGACAAATCAATCGCATGGGGAATCGCCCGCGCCCTGTCCGAAGCAGGCGCTGAGCTGGCGTTCTCGTATCAGGGCGATGCGTTGAAAAAACGGGTTGACCCACTGGCGGCCCAGTTGGGCAGCGATATCGTGTTGCCCTGTGACGTCAGTGATGAGGCATCCATTGACGGGTTGTTCGCGCAGCTTTCTGAAAAATGGGGCAAGCTGGACTTTATCGTCCATGCCATCGGATTCTCGGACAAGAACGAACTGCGCGGGCGCTATGTCGATACGTCGCGGGCTAATTTCAACCTGACGATGGACGTGTCGGTCTATTCCTTCACCGCAGTGATGCAACGCGCAGAAAAACTGATGTCCGAAGGCGGCAGCGCAATCACGCTGACCTATTACGGGGCCGAGCAGGTGATGCCGCACTACAACGTGATGGGCGTCGCCAAGGCCGCGCTGGAGGCATCGGTCAAATATCTGGCTGAAGACCTGGGTAAGGACGGGATTCGCGTAAACGCTATTTCCGCGGGTCCGATCAAAACACTGGCGGCCAGCGGTATCGGCGATTTCCGCTATATTATGAAGTGGAACGAATATAATTCGCCCCTGCGCCGGAACGTGACCATCGACGATGTCGGCAAATCCGCCCTATACCTGTTGTCCGACCTCAGCAGCGGTGTAACCGGTGAAAATCTGCACGTGGATTCGGGGTATCACATCGTCGGCATGAAAGCCGTCGATGCGCCGGATATTGAAAAGGGTTGATCAGATGAGCGCCAAAGACCGCTTGCCGCACGAAAAAGGGTTTCATATCAGCTGGGACCAGATTCACCGCGATTCCCGCGCCCTGGCGTGGCGTCTCGATGGCCAGGGGCCCGACGACGGCGCCTGGCGTGCGGTCGTGGCCATCACTCGGGGCGGTATGGCTCCTGCGATGATCGTCAGCCGGGAACTGGATATTCGCACGGTCGATACGATCAGCGTCCGCTCGTACCATCATCAGGAACAAGGCGAGGCCGAAGTGCTCAAGGCACCGGATGCCAAGCTGATGAGCGACGGAACTGGTGTGCTGATCATCGACGATCTGGTCGACAGCGGCAAAACGCTGGAACTTGTACGCGACATGTATCCCAACGCGCATTTCGCCACAGTCTACGCCAAGCCCAAAGGTCGTCCGATGGTGGACACCTTCATCACCGAGGTCAGCCAGGACACGTGGATTTTCTTCCCCTGGGACATGGCCCTGCAATATGTCGAGCCTTATCGCGGCACCGATTGATCCCACGCCGCGGTTTCTTCTGTTCAAAATACCTCGGAGCGCGGGGCAGTGCCTCGCAAAAACCGCATGACACATACACGCACCACCGCCACTTTCGCCCCTCCGGTGATGGAGGCGCGACGCTGGCTGGAAGGCGTCGAGTTTCCCGAAGACCGGCCTCTGATCAATGTCAGTCAGGCCGCGCCGGTGGACCCTCCGCCACTCGAACTGCGAAAGGCAATGGCAGAGTTCGCGATTTCCGAAAACAGCGCCCATCTTTACGGGCCTGTATTGGGCAATACCGACCTTCGCACAGAGCTGGCCCGCCAGATCGGGGCACATTATCAGTCCCATGTCGACACGGAACAGGTCGCAATCACATCAGGATGCAATCAGGCATTTTCTGCTGTGATCGCCGCGATCACGGATCAGGGGGACGAGGTTATCCTGCCAACCCCTTGGTATTTCAATCATAAAATGTGGCTCGACATGGCTGGTGTGCGGGCTGTTGATCTTCCCACGGGTGATGATCTGCTGCCGGACGTGGCCCGGGCCCGAGACCTGATCACCGAAAAGACACGCGCGATTGCGCTGGTCACTCCGAACAATCCAGGCGGCGTCGAATACCCCTCGGAACTGGTTGGGGCGTTCTATGATCTTGCGCGTGAGGCCGGCATCAAACTGTTGGTGGACGAGACCTATCGGGATTTCGACAGCCGGTCCGGTGCTCCGCATGAACTGTTCCGTCAGCCCGATTGGCAGGATACATTTGTTCATCTCTACTCGTTTTCCAAGGCCTTCCGTCTGACCGGCCACCGGGTCGGAGCCATCGCGGCAAGTCCGCAACTTTTGGCCGAGATCGAAAAGTTTCTGGACACGGTTGCTATTTGCCCGAGTCAGATCGGCCAGTTCGCCGCGCTGTGGGGGATGCAGAACCTGTCACAATGGCTTGCGTCTGAACGTGATGAAATCCTGGATCGCCGTGCAGCCATCGCGGAAGAGATGCCCAGACTGACGGCCAGGGGCTGGCGATTGCTTGGTCTGGGGGCGTATTTCGCATATCTTGAACATCCATTCGACATTCCGTCAGATGAGTTTGCCCAAAAGCTGGTGGCCGAGGCTGGTGTTCTGCTGTTGCCAGGTACCATGTTCACACCCACTGAGGATGCGGCGGGCCAACGGCAGGTTCGCATCGCTTTTGCCAACATCGACCGCGTCGGTATCGAACGTTTGTTCGACCGTCTTCAGGCGCTTTCCATCTGATCTTGCCCCCCGGCGGTCCGCGTCGTATTCAGGGCCGCAACCAACAGGGCAGTCATCTGCCGACAAAAGCATGAAAGAGGGCGTCCATGGCCGCAGGCATGAAAAACCTATCAAAGACCTTCGTCTGGATTCTCATGGGCTTGCTGATGCTTGGACTTGCAGGGTTCGGCGCCGTAAACCTCAGCGGTACGGTGCGGACGGTGGCGCAGGTCGGCGACGAAGTGGTCCCTATCAACGCATATGTGCGCGAACTGCAGCGTGAAATCCGCGCAGTCGAGGCCCAGACAGGTCAGGCCCTGCAAATGTCGCAGGCACAGGAGTTGGGGCTGGGCCAACTGGCGTTGTCCCGTCTGACGGCTCTGGCTGCGTTGAACAACGAAGTGGCTCAGCTGGGCGTTTCGATTGGCGATGAAAACCTGCAGAAGGAAATCGTCGCGATCCCGGCATTTCAGGGCGTGGACGGAAATTTCGACCGCGAAACCTACCAGTTCCAACTGGAACAGGCGGGGATGACCGATGCCGAGTTCGAATCTGATCTTCGCAAGGAATCCGCGCGGACCATTGTCCAGGGGGCGGTTGTTGGCGGCGTCGTAATGCCCGCAACGCTGTCGGACGTATTGACGGGCTATGTCGGCGCACGGCGCAGCTTTACCGTCGCGACACTTGGGGCCGATGCCCTGACCGCACCGATTGCTGAACCCACGGACGAGCAGTTGCAAACGTATTACGACAAAAACACGGATCGTTTCACCCTGCCCCGCACCAAACGCCTGACCTACGCGATCCTGTCGCCCGAAATGTTGCTCGACAGCGTTGAAGTCCAGGACGACGCCTTGCGCAGCCTCTACAATCAGCGCATCGCCGAATTCCAGCAACCGGAACGACGCCTCGTCGAACGGCTGGCCTTTTCGGACGAAGCGGCCGCTATGGATGCCCTGGCGCAGATCGAGGTTGGCGGCACGACATTTGAACAACTCGTGCGTGATCGCGAGCTCGAACTGAGCGATATTGATCTGGGCGACGTGACCCGCGAGGACCTCGGCGAAGCGGCCGATGCTGTTTTTGGGGCAGATCTTGATGTGGTGGTTGGACCTCTGCCATCCGTGTTTGGCCCTGCGCTGTTCCGGATCAACGGATCACTGGCAGCAAACAACATCCCGTTTGAAGACGCTGCCCCTGACCTGCGCGAGGAACTGGCAGCCGAGCGTGCACGGCGTCTGATCGAGGCGCAGGCCGAGGACATCAACGACATGCTTGCCGGTGGGGCCACCCTGGAAGAACTGGCAGGCGAAACCGAGATGGAACTGGGCCAGATCGACTGGACCCGTGAAAACGAAGAAGGTGTCGCCGCGTATGAGGGCTTTCGCGCCGCCGCCGAAGCCGTCCGCGAAGGCGACTTCCCCGAAATCGGCTTTCTCGAAGACGGCTCGATTTTCGCGTTGCGCCTGAATGAGGTTCTGCCGCAGCGGCCTGAACCGCTTGAGACCGCCCGTGACCGTGTGGCCGAGGCATGGGTTCAGGCTGAAACAGGCAAGGCCCTGCAGGATCAGGCCAACACTGTCTTGACCCAACTGGCGACCGACAGCGACTTTGCCGCGACAGGTTTGCCGTTCCGGGTAGAGAACGCTTTGACCCGCACCGCCTTCCTTGATGACGCTCCGGTCGGATTCATGACCCAGGTCTTTGAAATGGAGCCGGGTGAGTTGCGGGTTGTCCCCGGCAATGATGCCGCCCTGATCGTCAGGCTGGACAAACTGCTGCCGCCGGCTGAGACCGACGAACTGCGCCAGATGAAAGCCGCGCTGGAAGTCCAGATGAACCAGGCGCTGGCTCAGAACATTTTTGACGCCTATGTGCGCGATGCCCAGACTCGTGCCCGCCCGGTTATTGATCAGCGTGCGCTGAACGCCGTGCAGGCGAGCTACTAAAAGAGAGCGGACATGGCCCTGACCCCAGAATTTGACGCATTCGCGCGTGCCTACGAGGCAGGCGAGAATCAGGTCGTCTATACCCGCCTGGCCGCCGACCTGGACACGCCCGTCTCGCTGATGTTGAAACTGACGGGGGCTCAGAAGGACGCTTTTGTTCTGGAATCGGTCACGGGGGGCGAAGTCCGCGGGCGCTACTCGATCATCGGTATGAAGCCGGACCTCATCTGGCATTGCCATGGTAAGACGTCCTCGCTGAACCGCTCTGCCCGGTTCGATCCGGACGCCTTCGTGCCGCAGGACGGCAATCCTATGGACAACCTGCGGTCGCTCCTGGCCGAATCCCGCATCGACCTGCCTGAAGAACTGCCGCAGGCTGCGGCGGGCCTGTTCGGCTATCTTGGCTATGACATGGTGCGGCTGGTCGAATACCTGCCGGATGTGAACCCCGACCCGTTGGGCCTGCCGGATGCGGTGATGCTGCGCCCGTCGGTGATCGCGGTTTTGGATGGGGTCAAAGGCGACGTGACGGTCGTGTCCCCTGCCTGGGTCAGCGAAGGTCAATCCGCCAAGGCCGCCTATGCGCAGGCTGCCGAACGCGTCATGGATGCTGTCCGCGATCTGGAACGCGCGATGCCGACCGAATCCAGGGATCTGGGCGACGCGCATGAGATCGCCCCGCCCGTTTCGAACTTCACCAAATCCGGCTATATGGAAGCGGTGGAGAAGGCCAAGGGATATATCCGCGCAGGCGATATCTTTCAGGTGGTTCCGGCCCAGCGTTGGACACAGGAATTCCCGCTGCCGCCTTTTGCGCTGTATCGATCCCTGAGGCGCACAAACCCTTCGCCGTTCATGTTCTATTTCAATTTCGGCGGATTTCAGGTTGTCGGCGCAAGCCCGGAAATTCTGGTACGTGTCTTCGGGGATGAAGTTACGATCCGCCCCATCGCCGGCACCCGTCCGCGCGGAGCGACGCCGGAAGAGGACAAGGCGAACGAAGTCGATTTGCTTGCCGACAAGAAAGAGCTGGCCGAGCACCTGATGCTGCTGGATCTGGGCCGCAATGACACCGGGCGCGTTTCCAAAATCGGCACCGTGCGCCCCACGGAAGAGTTCATCATCGAACGCTACAGCCACGTGATGCATATCGTCTCGAACGTGGTTGGCGAACTGGCAGAGGACAAAGACGCGCTGGACGCGTTTTTTGCAGGGATGCCTGCGGGCACGGTCTCGGGTGCCCCGAAGGTGCGCGCGATGGAAATCATTGATGAACTGGAACCCGAAAAGCGCGGTGTATACGGCGGCGGCGTCGGGTATTTCAGCGCCGGTGGCGACATGGACATGTGCATCGCCCTGCGGACGGCAATTGTGAAGGACCAGAAACTGTACATTCAGGCCGGCGGCGGTGTTGTTTATGACAGCGACCCCGAGGCTGAATATATGGAAACGGTCCATAAATCGAACGCGATCCGGCGCGCTGCGGCGGACGCCGCCCGATTTACGGGATCAGGAAACAGCTAAAGAAAAAGGCGGCGATCCACTGACCAGCCGCCTTTTATTGAATTTTCCCTGACGTTTACTGAACTTCTTTCAACATCACGGCCGAGATCGGTGCCATTGCAACCCGGTTGCCGCGATCCTCGAGCCCCCACAGCAGCAGTGCGGAAATCGTTTCTGGTCTCAAACGTCCCAGCATCACAACCGTTCCCTGCTGCCCGGCCCGGAATGCAGCCTGATCCAGAAAGCGGCGCATGATCTTCGGGTCCTGCCTTGCTCCGTCAATGTCGCGGAATACGACACCTGAAGGTGTCCCGTTGCGGGCAGCGAGTTTCTGAACCGTGTTCAAACCGTTGTCCTGCGTGATCAGACCGCGCCCGGTTCCGGCCGCAATCGCCGCCACCTGATCCGCCACCTGACGATTACCCTGAATGCCGGTGTTTACACCTTCCAGAATACCCACCGTTTCCGGCAGCGTCTCGAACCAGACCGCCAAAGACACCTCGGCGTCCTGTGCATTTGCGGCTTCCGGCAAGTCCGCGATGGCCATTACTTCAAAACCGGCCTCGCGGTGGCGCGCCATCTTTTCAGCGGCGTCAGGATCCGACGGGCTGATCGCAAAACTCAGCGGATAGGGAAAATCACGTAAAGCTTCGGCCCCAAATGCACCTTCGTCGTCTATGAGGATGATCGACATCAAAGGCTTGGATTCGGGGTTTTCGAAGCTTGCCGCGTATGCCTCAATCGGTTTTCCGACCGGCACCTGCTCGGTCTCTTCGGCTTCCACAACAGGGTCGTCCCGTTCAGTCAAGGGAACCACACGCCTGCCAATTGTCGAGCCCGCCGTTGCGGGCTGATCGCCCCCGATCTGCGGCAGGGTCGCGATACGGGGCAGATTGCGAGGAAGAGTATCCTCATCCCCTTCCACGGCAATGGGGCTGTTTTCAAACGGATTCTCAACCTTCGGTTCTTCCGGCGTGCCCGGCAGTGGTGCAGGCTCTGCTTCCGGTTCCAGAACAGCGACTTCTTCGGCTGGTGGTGCCGGAGGCTCCGGCGCGGTATCGGCCACCTCAGGCAAAGATTCGACCTGTGGCGTGCCAGCGGGAATTGCAGGGGCGGGTGGTGCAACCGGTGCGTCCGGGGCAACCGCAACTTCAGGTTCGGGCGCTACGTCCGGCGTTTCGATTGCGGGCTCACTCTCTCCTACGACGGGTTGCGTATCCGGCGTGGGGTCGACATTTGTCACCCCTGCAAGGGAATCTGATTGTTCATCGACGGGTTCCGGTGCTTCAGGCGGAAGTTCGACCAGATCGGCGTCGGTTCCGGCATCCGGTGCATCGGCCGTCGACACCGGATCCTCGAGCGGCGCAGGTTCGGGTGCGTGCGTTGAGACGGCCGGTTTTGACGACAAAGGCGTGTTCAACGACAGAACCGCGCCCAAAGCCAGCACGACAACCGCACCGGCGATTATTCCTCCGACAAATCCGCCCATTTCTTTTGCCTCTCGTCTTTCTCTGCGTCGATCGCTTCTGCGCCGTCTGCTGCGGCAATTCCCTGTCAGGTCTGTCCTTTGCGGGATGTCCCCTTGACGCTGCCCCACAAGCCTGAGCATGTATGTCCCGACATTATACCGTGGCCCGTGGTTGCATCGCCAGCCCGAAATGCCCAAGCTGAGACAAGTGCCCAAATGCTGCTGCTGATCGACAACTACGACTCGTTTACTTACAACCTGGTACATTATTTGGGCGAACTCGGTGCCGAAATGGTCATTCGCCGCAATGATGCGCTGGACGTGCAGGAGGCAATGGCCATGAACCCGGCCGGCATTCTGCTCAGCCCCGGTCCCTGCGACCCGGATCAGGCCGGGATTTGCCTGGCCCTGACGCAGGCGGCCGCCGAGACACGGACTCCGTTGATGGGTGTTTGTCTTGGACATCAAACCATCGGACAGGTCTTTGGCGGGAAAGTCGTGCGGTGCCACGAGATCGTACATGGTAAGATGGGCATCATGCACCACACAGGCAAAGGGGTCTTCTCGGGCCTGCCTTCCCCGTTCGAAGCAACCCGGTACCATTCACTGATCGTGGAGCGCGAAAGCCTTCCTGATTGCCTTGAGATCACGGCCGAACTGGAGGACGGCACCATCATGGGTCTGCAGCATCGGGATTTGCCGATCCATGGCGTCCAATTCCACCCCGAATCCATCGCATCGGAGCATGGGCACGCACTGTTGAAAAACTTCCTGCAAGAACTGAAAGTCCCCGCATGAGCGACGCACTGAAACCGCTGATCGGGGCCGCGGCCGACCGCCCACTGACCCGTGCCGAGGCCGAGCAGGCCTTTGGCATTCTTTTTGATGGCGAAGCCACGCCCAGTCAGATTGGCGGGTTGCTGATGGCCATGCGCACACGCGGTGAAACCGTGGATGAATACGCCGCGGCCGCCGCCGTCATGCGCGCAAAATGCAATGCCGTCAAAGCACCACCCGGGGCAATTGACATCGTTGGCACCGGTGGCGATGGCAAGGGTACGCTGAACATCTCAACCGCAACCGCCTTTGTTGTGGCGGGCGCAGGTGTAACTGTGGCAAAACACGGCAATCGCAATCTCAGCTCTAAATCCGGTGCGGCAGATGCGCTGGGGCAACTGGGCATCAACGTGATGGTCGGTCCGCAAACAGTTGAAAAAGCTTTGAAAGAATCTGGCATTGGCTTCATGATGGCGCCCATGCATCATCCGGCAATTGCCCATGTGATGCCAAGCCGACAGGAACTTGGCACACGAACGATCTTCAATATCCTCGGCCCGCTTACGAACCCCGCCGGAGTAAAACGGCAACTGACCGGCGCGTTCAGCCGCGATCTGATCCGGCCCATGGCCGAAACCCTGGGCTTGTTGGGGGCGGAGCACGCCTGGCTGGTTCACGGTTCGGACGGAACCGATGAACTGACAATCACCGGCGTCAGTTGGGTTGCCTCTTTGGAAGACGGGACCGTTAAGGAGGTCGAACTGCACCCCGAAGATGCCGGACTGCCCGTGCATCCGTTCAAAGATATCCTTGGCGGCACACCGGAAGAAAACGCAGTTGCGTTCCGGGCACTACTGGATGGCGCACCATCGGCCTATCGTGATGCCGTTCTGCTGAATTCTGCTGCAGCGCTTGTCGTTGCGGATGCTGTAAGTGACTTGCGCGACGGCGTAGAAATGGCCGTTGAGAGTATCGACAGCGGCAAAGCCCGGGAAAAAATCACAACTCTTGCCCGAATTACACAGGAAGCCGCATGACCGAGACCGTTCTGGACAAAATCAAAGCCTACAAACTGGAAGAGGTTGCGGCAGACAAGGCGAATAAGTCCCTGGAAACGCTGGAAAGTGAGGCACGCGAAGCACCCGAAGTTCGTGCGTTCGCCGAAGCATTGCACACCGCCGCGCGTTCTGGGTATGGGCTGATCGCAGAGATCAAGAAAGCCAGCCCGTCGAAAGGGTTGATCCGCCCGGATTTTGATCCGCCCGCACTGGCCAAAGCGTACGAGGATGGTGGTGCCGCCTGTCTTTCTGTTCTGACCGATACCCCCAGTTTCCAAGGCGCGAAGGAATATCTTGTTCAGGCGCGCGAGGCCGTTTCCCTGCCGGTTCTGCGCAAGGATTTCACGTACGACCCCTATCAGGTGATTGAGGCCCGTGCGCTTGGTGCCGATTGCATTCTGATCATCATGGCGTCCGTCGAGGACTCTCAGGCCGCCGAATTAGAACAGACCGCATTCGATTGGGGCATGGACGTCCTGATCGAAGTACATGACGAGGCAGAACTTGAACGCGCGGCAGCTTTGAAAAGCCCGTTGATCGGAATAAACAACCGTAATCTCAAGACGTTCGAGACCACTCTTGACACAACGCGGCGACTATCGAAGCTGGTTCCGGCCGATCGAACCATCGTCTGTGAAAGCGGTCTGGGATCGCCAGAAGATCTGGCTGATATTGCCCGATACGGCGCGCGCTGCTTCCTGATCGGCGAAAGCCTGATGCGTCAGGATGATGTCGAGGCAGCGACCCGCGCCCTGTTGGCGCGTCCTCTGGTTCCCGGGGTGATGTGATGCCATTGACCCATTTTGACGCTCAGGGTCAGGCGCATATGGTGGATGTGTCGGACAAGGCCGTGACGGACCGTATCGCCGTTGCAACCGGCCACATCAGGATGGCACAGGAAACCTTTGAAATTATTTCCGAAGGTCGGGCCAAAAAGGGTGATGTACTGGGTATTGCGCGCCTTGCGGGCATCATGGGTGCAAAAAAGACGCCAGACCTGATCCCTCTGTGCCACCCCCTGCCTGTGACGAAAGTATCGGTGGAACTGATGCTTGATCCCGATCTGCCGGGTGTTCGGATTGAGGCGACGGTTAAGACGTCCGGCCAGACCGGCGTCGAGATGGAGGCGCTGACCGCCGTGTCTACCGCTGCATTGACGGTGTATGACATGGCCAAGGCCGTGGACAAGGCGATGGAGATCGGAGGCATCCACGTTCTTCTGAAAGACGGAGGAAAATCAGGGCGTTATGAGGCGGAATGATCACCGTTGATGAAGCCCGGGAACTGCTGTTTGACCTGGTTGAACCATTGCCAGTCGAACATGTCCCGCTTGCCCAATCCGCAGGCCGCGTTCTGAATCAAGAGGTAGCAGCCACGCGTGATCAGCCTCCATTCGCGGCATCATCAATGGACGGGTACGCCGTCAAATCGACCGAAGTTGAACTTCATGCGATGTTCAAACTGGTGGGTGAATCGGCAGCAGGCCAACGTTTCGAAGGAACTGTCGGCCCGGGACAGGCCGTTCGGATTTTCACCGGCGCCCCGGTACCGGATGGTGCCGATTTCGTGGTCATTCAAGAAGATGTCGAGCGCCGGGGGGATCTGATCACCATAACGGATACACCTGGTCAGAAAACGAACATACGTCCTGCCGGAGTGGATTTCAGAGCCGGTGCCAAAATCACCGCGCCGCGCCAGATTCGTGCCGAAGACATGGCGCTGATGGCTGCCATGAACATCCCGGTCGTTCCGGTGACACGCAAACCGGTGGTTGCGTTGATCTCGACGGGCGATGAACTCGTGATGCCCGGCGAAATACCCGGCCCGGATCAGATCATCGCCTCCAACACCTTTGGCTTGCATGCATTGCTGCAGGGGTTGGGCGCCGAGGTGCGAATGCTGCCGATCGCACAGGACACGGTCTCATCACTTGAAACCGCATTCGCTCTGGCGCAAGGGGCGGATCTGGTGGTTACGATTGGTGGCGCGTCAGTTGGCGACTACGATCTGGTGTCTGACGTTTCGCAAGGTCTTGGGATGCAGCGCGCCTTCTACAAAATCCGTATGCGCCCGGGGAAACCGTTGATGGCAGGACGTTTAGGGGATGCAGCTATGGTGGGTCTGCCGGGCAACCCGGTCAGTGCCATGGTATGTGGCTACCTGTTCCTCGCTCCCATGGTTCGACGCATGCTGGGGTTGGAGCAGACGCTGCAACCGCTCAGATCCGCTAAACTGACTGAACCAGTAGGGGACAACGGCCCGCGCGAACACTATATGCGCGCCGTTCGGGACGAAAACGGTATCCGGGCCTGTGCGGATCAGGACAGTTCCCTGCTTAGTGTTCTGGCACAGGCGAATGCGCTGATCGTTCGCCCTCCGCACGATCCCGCACGCGATACAGGTGACGAGGTTCAGTACCTGCCGATCTGAAAACCGGCAAATCCGTTGACACAAAACGTGAACATGCGTAGAACAAAAGAAAACGCATGACCATCGAGGTGTGAGCAATGCTGACCAAGAAGCAATTGGATTTGCTGGAATTCATCCACAAACGCGTGCAGTCGGACGGTGTTCCGCCAAGTTTCGATGAAATGAAGGCGGCGCTGGACCTCAGATCGAAATCCGGCATTCATCGCCTGATCACTGCATTGGAAGAACGCGGGTTTATCCGACGCCTCGCCCACCGGGCGCGCGCGATCGAGATCGTGAAGCTGCCTGAAAGCCTCGGTGGCGAACCCACGGCCGCATTCTCGCCCCGCGTGATTGAAGGTGACAAACCAGCGGGCCCACGCCCTGCGAATTTCGAACCTGTTTCAGTCGACGCACTGGAATTGCCGGTAATGGGGCGGATCGCTGCTGGTGTCCCGATCGAAGCGATCAGCCATGTATCGCATCGCGTGGCGGTTCCCGGCACGATGGTGTCCGGCAAGGGCGAACACTATGCGCTTGAGGTTCGCGGTGACTCGATGATCGATGCCGGGATCAACGACGGTGACGTGGTTGTAATCCGGGAAACATCGACCGCAGACAACGGCGATATCGTAGTGGCCCTGGTTGAAGAGCAGGAAGCAACATTGAAACGGTTCTTCCGCCGTGGCCAAGCCATTGCGCTGGAAGCCGCAAACCCGGCCTATGAAACCCGTGTTCTGCCCGAGGACAAAGTCAGGGTTCAGGGGCGACTCGTCGGCCTGATCCGAACTTACTGACCGCTCAGGAGTTCCCGGGCCTGCCCGGGGACCATAGCCTTTGGCCCGACAGTTCCGAGCTTGTTCGCACAGTCTGACCCGAGATGGAAAGGCTGCCGGTCTGTCGCAGAATCCCAGCATCGATGATTTGGCATCCCCCGCTCAACGACAGTTCAAAAGCAGACACGATGATCTGGTTGGATTTGCATTCATCAAACAGTTGAACCGCCTTTTTGCCGGACAGATGTACCAGTTCAGTGCCTTTCAGGTCATATCGGGCGATTTTTTTATCCGTCTGCGGCCACCTTCCGGCTGCAAGCACCTGATCAACACCGTCACCGTCATTCTCAAGCCAGACCGACGCGACAAAGCCGCTTCCTTTCGCCTTGCTCAGCGCCCGACCGTTCTCGGTCATCACACCAACCAACGCGCCGGAATCGGCGATAAGAACCTCGGGGCGATGCCCCTGCCCCCACAACAGAAAAGCCGTGGCAACGGGCACCACACCGGCCCATCTCGCCTTGCCATGCCACAGAGATAACCACAAAGCACCCAGCGCAAACACCGGCAGCACAAAGTCTGGTGGGCTGGCGACAAAGCCCTGCGCGCCTTCCAGCCCTGACACCCATTCGGAAACGCCCAAAATCCAGCGCAGGCCGATTCCCATGACGCTTAACGCTAGTGCTTCCAGCCCAAAGGGTGACAGCAAGGCCGCAACCACGGCCGATGGGACCACGATTGTTCCCATCACAGGTACCGACAAAACGTTCGCCAGCAACCCGTAGTGCGACATCGTGTTGAAATGCGCCGCGCCGATCGGGGCAGTTGCCAGGCCTGCAATTGCAGATGACAAGAGGACTCCTGCAACCGATCTAAGCCATTTGGGACCGGGGAGCGGGCCAAAATCTCGCAATGCACCAAACACAACAACCAGGGCTGTAGTGGCAGCAAATGACATCTGAAAGCCCGGGCTCAGCAAAGATTCCGGGCGCAGAACCAATACTGCTAATGCGGCTACCGCTACTGTGCGCAGAGAGATCGCTCGCCGGTCGATCAGCACGGCCCCAAACATGACACTAACCATGATAAAGGCTCTTTCCGTTGCGACATTTCCACCGGAAAGCAGCAGATAGATCACGGCGGCGAACAGAGCGCAAAGCGCTGCCAGCTTTCGAACTGGTGCGCGCAATGCCAATGGAGGAACCGAAGAAAGCCCGATACGGCAAATCACATAAACGAACCCGGTCAGCAGCCCCATATGCAGGCCGGATATCGCAAGTAGATGTGCCAGATTCGAGGCCCGCAGGCTTTCAAGCGTGGATTGCCCCATGCCGCTGCGGTCCCCTGTTGTAACGGCAGCGGCAAATCCTCCGACCTCACCGGGCAGGACTGAACGAACCTTGCTCGAAATCGTGGCCCGCCAGGACGCGATCCAAATTTGGCTGTCACCTACTGTCGCCGCTTCGGTGGTAAGTAATGGAACGCGCGTGTATCCAACGGCCCCCAGGCGCTGGAACCATGCATGTCGGCGGAAATCGAACCCGCCAGGTTCCACCGGACCCTGGGGTGGCGAAAGATGAGCCGTCGTCATAATCCGTTGCCCCGGAACCAGAGGCCCCACACTACCGTGCAAAGAAAGCCGGATGCGCCGGGGCCTGCTGTTCACGGGTAGATCCCCTAGTCGTACCCGGTCCAGCGTGACCCGCAGCGCATCCGACGCAGAGCGATCCAGGGCCACGACCCGCCCCTCGACCGGGCCGTAGTAACGCCACGACAGGACCGGCTCTGCCACCATGTGGGAACGCGCGCCAGCAAGAATGAACCCGCCAGCGATCAGCGTACCCCCCAATGCCAACGCCGCCCAGCCGGACCGCAACCGAACCCCGAGGATCCCGATTGCCAAGCCAATTCCAGCCACCCAAACATACAGCTCCCGGTCCGGCTCGAACCGCAAACTGAAGTACAGGCCAATGCCTGCGGCCAGACAAACCGGAGACCAGTGGAACAAAGACCCACTCTGGTTCCGCAGCGCGACCTCAATCCGTGCAAGAACGCGCATGGTTGCCCCCGTCCTTCGGGCTCGTTAGACAGGCGCCAAACTAAACCCGACACGGTTACCAAAAGGTTAATCAACACAATGTCCGATCAGGTCGTCACCCGTTTTGCCCCTTCCCCCACCGGTTTTTTGCATATCGGTGGCGCGCGGACCGCGCTGTTCAACTGGCTGTATGCGCGGGGACGTGACGGTAAGTTCCTGCTGCGGATCGAGGATACCGACCGTGAACGTTCGACCCCGGAAGCAACAGAAGCCATCCTGCAGGGCATGGCCTGGCTGGGTCTGGATCATGACGGGGATGTGATCAGCCAGTTCGAGGGCGCGGACCGCCACGCCGAAGTTGCGCTGCAATTGCTGGCCGAAGGAAAGGCTTACAAGTGTTTCTCGACACAGGACGAGATCGCCGCCTTCCGCGAACAGGCCCGGGCCGAGGGAAAATCGACCCTGTTCCGCAGCCCCTGGCGCGACGCCGACCCGGCCTCGCACCCCGACGCTCAGTATGTGATCCGCATCAAGGCCCCGAAGGAAGGCAGCACCGTTATCCACGATCAGGTTCAGGGCGACGTAACCATACGCAACGACCAGTTGGACGACATGGTTCTGCTGCGGTCGGACGGCACCCCCGTCTATATGTTGGCCGTCGTGGTCGATGATCACGATATGGGCGTGACCCACGTCATTCGTGGCGACGACCATCTTAATAACGCTGCCCGCCAGATGATGATCTATCAGGCGATGGGCTGGGATGTCCCGGTCTGGGCCCACATCCCGCTGATTCACGGGCCTGACGGCAAGAAACTCAGCAAACGCCATGGCGCATTGGGGGCACAGGAATACCAGGCATTGGGTTATCCTGCTGCTGGAATGCGCAATTATCTGGCGCGCCTGGGCTGGAGCCACGGAGATGATGAGTTCTTCACCGATGCACAGGCCAAAGAATGGTTCGACCTGGACGGTATCGGCAAAAGCCCGGCCCGTTTCGATCTGAAAAAGCTGGAAAACCTGTGCGGCCAGCACGTCGCGATTTCGGACGATGCTGCGCTGCGGCAAGAAATCGAAGCCTACCTGGCCGCCGCCGGCGAACCTGCTCTCAGCGCGACACAAAGTGGTGATCTCGAGCGTGCGATGTATTGCCTCAAGGATCGTGCACGGACTTTCCCCGAACTGCTTGAAAAAGCTCATTTTGTTCTGACGTCGCGCCCCATCGAGCTCGATGAGAAAGCGGCAAAAGCTCTTTCATCTGTATCCGATGGTATACTGAGAGAATTGACGCCGCACGTGCAAAATGTTAGCTGGACGCGAAGCGAGCTGGAGGACGCCCTGAATTCGTTTGCTGAATCTCAGGGGCTCAAGTTCGGCAAGCTGGCTGGTCCCTTGCGGGCAGTTCTGGCGGGTCGGGCTGTAACGCCTTCGGTTTTTGACATGATGCTTGTGCTGGGACGGGATGAGACCCTGGCACGGCTTTCTGATGCAGCGAAATAAACCCAATCTTCATATTCGGGTAACGCTGCTCGGCTAACACCCGGTCTGTACGCCTGCGTACAGCCGTCGCC
The DNA here is from genome assembly GCF_056534475.1 of Ruegeria sp. D4. Taxonomy (NCBI): domain Bacteria; kingdom Pseudomonadati; phylum Pseudomonadota; class Alphaproteobacteria; order Rhodobacterales; family Roseobacteraceae; genus Ruegeria; species Ruegeria sp. D4. The sequence goes on along the minus strand of NZ_JBQFPJ010000001.1, from coordinate 445,257 downwards.
GCAAGGTCGGACTGTGATCCGGCCAGCGCATGATTGAGGAAGGGATAAAGATGACCGACAGCAAAAAAACAGCCACTCTGAATGTCCATGGCAAGGATTATGAGTTGCCGGTTCATTCGCCGACCGCCGGGCCCGACGTCATCGATATCCGCAAACTGTACAGCGAGGCGGGTGTCTTTACTTATGATCCCGGTTTCACGTCGACAGCAAGCTGCGACAGCACGATCACTTACATCGACGGCGAAAAGGGTGAGTTGCTGCATCGGGGCTATCCAATCGACCAACTGGCAGAGAAATCGCATTTCCTCGAAGTCTGCTATCTGCTGCTCTACGGGGAACTGCCGGTCGCAAAGGATCTAGAAAAGTTCGAAACCACGATCACGCGGCACACAATGCTGCATGAGCAGATGCAGTATTTCTACCGTGGCTTCCGCCGGGACGCACATCCAATGGCGATCATGGTGGGCGTTGTTGGTGCAATGTCGGCGTTTTACCACGATTCCACCGACATTTCGGACCCACACCAGCGTGAAGTCGCGTCGCACCGTCTGATTGCCAAGATGCCGACAATTGCCGCCTGGGCGTTCAAGTACCACATAGGCCAACCCTTCGTTTACCCGCGCAATGATCTTGATTATGCGTCCAACTTCCTGAGCATGTGCTTTGCAGTGCCGGCAGAGGAATATGAAGTAAACCCGATCCTGAGCCGAGCAATGGACCGGATTTTGACGCTGCACGCAGATCACGAGCAGAACGCCTCGACCTCGACCGTGCGCCTGGCTTCGTCCTCGGGCGCGAACCCGTTTGCCTGTATCGCAGCGGGTGTTGCATGCCTTTGGGGTCCCGCACATGGCGGCGCCAACCAGGCCTGCCTTGAGATGCTGGAAGAGATCGGCAGCGTGGATCGTATTCCGGAGTACATCGCCCGCGCCAAGGACAAGAACGACCCGTTCCGCCTGATGGGCTTTGGCCACCGCGTCTACAAGAACTTTGACCCCCGCGCCAAGGTGATGAAGCAATCGGCGGACGAGGTTCTGGACCTGCTGGGTATCGAAGACAACCCAAAACTGCAGGTTGCAAAGGCGTTGGAAAAGCAGGCGCTGGATGACCCGTATTTCGCCGAGAAGAAGCTGTTCCCGAATGTCGACTTTTACTCGGGCATCATTCTTGAGGCGATGGGTTTCCCGACTTCGATGTTCACCCCGATCTTTGCGCTGTCCCGCACCGTTGGCTGGGTCAGCCAGTGGAAAGAGATGATCGCCGATCCTCAGAACAAGATCGGGCGTCCGCGCCAGCTGTATCTGGGCGAAACAATGCGCGACTATGTGGATATCGAAAACCGCTGATCGCAGCTGATTATTATACAGAACGCCCCGGCCTGCCCGGGGCGTTTTTCGTTAGAACAGGCTAAGTTGGTCCCCAGCTTGAGGCGGCCGTTCAAACAGGTCACACCGCAAAGGCGTTGTCCGGGTACTCAGTTGCAATCGTTTGGTCGCCAGCCTGAAGCGTTTGGCGATGATCTGCGCATATTCACCTTCGCCGCGCATTCTGTGACCCCAACGCGGGTCGTATTCACGTCCGCCATGCATGTCCCGCAACAATGACATGATCTTGTTCGCCCGTGCCGGCTCATGCTCCAACAGCCATTCGCGCCAAAGCTCCGAGACTTCCCGTGGCAGGCGCAGCATGATCCAGCTGGCGGACTCGGCCCCGGCCTCCTTCCCGGCCTCAAGCAGGTTTTCGAGCTCGTGGCCCGTCAGCCCGGGCACGACCGGTGAGGTCATGACACGAACCGGGACCCCTGCCCCAGTCAACTGCCGGATCATCTGCAATCGGCGCTGCGGCGATGGTGCACGAGGTTCAAGCCTGCGGGACAGTTGCGCATCCAGTGTCGTCAAAGAGACCCCGACGCACGCCAACCCGCGTTCAGCCATGGGCGCCAGAATATCCAGATCTCGTTCGATCAGCGCACCCTTGGTGACAACCGCGACCGGATGCTGGAAGTCCTTGAGAACGGACAGGCACGACCTTGTAATAAAACGGGTTTTCTCGACCGGCTGATAGGGATCGGTATTCGTACCGATTGCTATTGGCGCAACCCGGTAGCTTTTGGATGACATCTCGCGCCGCAGGATTTCGGCGGCGTTGGGGCGCGCAATCAGACGGGTTTCAAAATCCAATCCCGGCGACAATCCCAGATAGGCATGAGTCGGGCGAGCAAAACAATACACGCACCCATGTTCGCACCCGCGATAAGGGTTAATCGATCTGTCGAACGAAAGATCCGGCGACCGGTTATAGGTGATCAGGCTACGGGCGGATTCATCTCGCAATTCCGTCCGTAAGGGCGGAAGATCCTCTTCAATGTCCCAACCGTCATCGCAGGCAACGGTCTGCAAACGCTCAAACCGCCCCGTTGCGTTTGTCGCGACACCTCTGCCACGAATGTTAGGTTGCTGCATCCCGCTGTTCTCTTTTTGTTCTACTGCAATGTAGATGCAGCTTTTCCCGGACACAAGCATCGATTTCCGCCTGATTATCGCCGCGCCACAGCGATGGAATCCAGAGTCATTCCATTGGTCCGTGGCTTTGTCATAATCTGAATGAGTTGCAGGATCATTCTGCAAATTATTCATTCGGGCGGGTCAATAATTTGACCTATAAGTCGGTCCCGGATCGGCCGACGTCGCAATCGTCACAGTCGAACTGCGGCAAAATGGTCAAAACGGGAAAAACGCCACCACGGGCCAAGGGTCCGCACAGCTCAGGGAAATGCCCCATGTCCGATGAGGAAGACATCGTCCTGTCCGAACTGAATGACGACGAACTTGTCGAACAGATGTTCGACGATCTTTATGACGGCCTGAAAGAAGAAATCGAAGAAGGTGTGAACATCCTGCTGGAACGCGGATGGACCCCTTACGACATTCTGACCAAAGCGCTGGTCGGCGGCATGACCATCGTTGGCCATGACTTCCGTGACGGCATCCTGTTCGTTCCCGAAGTACTGCTGGCTGCAAACGCGATGAAGGGTGGCATGGCGATCCTCAAGCCGCTGCTGGCCGAAACCGGTGCCCCACGCGTGGGCAAGATGGTGATCGGAACCGTCAAGGGCGACATCCACGACATCGGTAAAAACCTCGTGTCGATGATGATGGAAGGTGCTGGTTTTGACGTGGTCGACATCGGCATCAACAACCCGGTCGAAAACTATTTGGAAGCGCTGGAATCGGAAGAGCCGGACATTCTGGGCATGTCGGCCCTGCTGACCACCACAATGCCCTACATGAAGGTGGTGATCGACACCCTGGTCGAACAGGGCGTTCGCGATGACTATATTGTTCTGGTAGGCGGCGCCCCCCTGAACGAAGAGTTCGGCAAAGCGATTGGCGCAGACGCCTATTGCCGCGATGCGGCCGTGGCTGTGGAAACCGCCAAGGACTTTGTGTCGCGCAAGCACAATCAAATGGCGGGCTGACAAGCTCAGGACTGAGTTCATTAAGCCGCCCGCCACCGGGCGGCTTTTTTTGTTCGCCCGATCGCAATTCTCGCCGTGTTGCCGATCGATTTCGCGACAGGGCTTGCCACATGGATGGATCGCGCCTTTTCTGATCAAAGGACTGCCCGGGAGGCAATGCAATGCAACAGGACCGCATACCTGACGATGTCAGCCTTACAACCGAAGGCTATTCCAGCGATGAAAAACAGGGACGCATTCTTTTGCTGGCTTGCGGCGCGCTAGCACGTGAAATTCTGGATCTGAAAAAGCGTAACGGCTGGGATCACATGGCGCTGACCTGCCTGCCTGCCATCCTGCATATCCACCCCGATCGCATCACTCAGGCCGTTGAGGATGCCGTCGCCAAACACCGCGACAATTATGACCAGATCTTTGTTGTCTACGCCGATTGCGGAACCGGAGGGCTGCTGCAAAAGGCGTGCGCCGAACTGGGTGTCGAAATGGTTCAGGGACCGCATTGCTATTCCTTCTTCGAAGGTAACACCCGGTTCGAGGCGCGCGGCGAGGATGAAACCACGGCTTTCTATCTGACCGACTTTCTGGCCCGCCAGTTTGATGCGTTCATTTGGAAACCTTTGGGCCTCGATCGGCACCCTGAACTGCGCGACATGTATTTCGGCAACTACACCAAGCTGGTGTACCAGGCACAAACCGACGACCCCGACCTGACCGCTCGCGCGCGCGACTGCGCCGACCGCATGGGCCTGGAATTCGAGCGGCGGTTTACCGGGTACGGAGATCTCGAAACCACGCTGGCAGACTGGGCAGCCCGGTCTTCTTCTGTTTGACAACACCTTGGCGCCCGGGCTGGTCCCTCGCCCGTCCCGATCAGGCGTTTTCCCGCGCTACGTCGCGAATCCGTTCGATCATCGAACGCAGGCCGTTGGACCGTTGCGCTGACAAATGATCATTCAGACCCAATCTCGCCAGTTCCCCGCCGGCGTCCACCATCGGCACGTCACGCACTGGCAACCCATTGTACAACGACCGCAACACCGCAATCAGGCCGCGCACGATCAGTGCATCGCTGTCGCCATCAAAACGAAAAACACCGTTGTCAATCATCGGATGCAGCCAGACCTGGCTGGCGCATCCATGAACCTTTGTGGCCGGAACCTTCAGCGCCTCGTCCAGAGGTTCCATCGCCTTGCCCTGATCGATGACATGACGATACCGGTCTTCCCAGTCCTCAAGGAACTCGAAATCCTCGACGATCTCTTCAAAGGCAGGCGTTGCCATGTTGCCGCTGTCCTTTTGTTACCTTCACTTTTTTGACCTATGCCGAGCATGCGCGTCTGTCCAGTCCCAGTCCGGCTTTTCAAAGCATGGAAATTGCGCTAACCCATTGTCGGAACTACTGCTCAGGGCTTTGAGACCATGAAAAAAACACTCACCTTTCTAATGGTCGCATCGCTGACCCTGTCTGCCTGCAATAGCTGGCGCGATTCTCGGGCGAACCCTTCGAACTGGTTTGGCCCGGGCACGCCCCCACCGGAGGAGGTTCCGGTCGACGAAGCCAATGCGCTTATCCCGAAGCAACGCACCGGAACCGGCCTGTTTTCCCGCCCCGAAGAAGCGGATACGAGCGTCCTGCTTGCAAGGATCGATGAACTGAGGATCGATCCAACACCCTCGGGCGCGATTGTCTATGCATCCGGCACGGCAATACGCCAGGGCGCCTTCAATGCGCGTCTGGTTCCTGTTGTCAGTGAAGAGAACTCGAAAAACGGCGTTCTGGAATTCGGCTTTCGGGTAAATTACCCCAAGGCTCAGACCCGCCAAGGTTCCGAGAGGTCCCGGATGGTTTCGGACGCGATCAATGTCAGCCTGCAGGATCTGCAATCCATCCGTCTGGTGCGGGTGGTCGGCCAGCAGAACACGTTGGAATCGCGGCGGCGCTGATCGGCGTCAGAGGGAAACGACCTTCACGACCTGCCCTTTGGCGGCCAGGGCGATCTTGCCCTCACACAGTTTCAGGGCGTCTTCACCGAACACCTCAAACCGCCAACCCGACATGGCTGGCAGTTCACGTTCGCCCGCTGCGATCTGATCCAGCTCGGAACTGGTTGCAATCAGTTTGGCCGCCACACCCGAACTTTCGGTTTTTGACTTTAGCAGAACGCGCAGCAAGTCAGATAGCGCCGGGTTGACCTTGAGGTTGTCGCGCGCCTTGTCGACCAGCGGTAGATCCGACGAAGGGCAATTCACACCTGTTTCAACCGCTGCCAGAATCCCGTTGGCAATTGCGCCTTTGCGCGCCTCGCGCAGCAACAAACGTGAACCGCCCAGATCTGATGCCGTTTTCGGTTTGGTCGATGCCAGCTCGATCAATGCGTCATCCTTGAACACGCGGCTGCGTGGCACATTGTTTTCCTGCGCGTATGCCTCGCGAAACTTGGCAAGCTCACGCACGACAGCCAGAAATCTTGCCGAATTCGTGCGCGTTTTGACACGCTTCCAAGCTTCCTCAGGCCGCATTTCATAAGTGCCAGCCTCGGTCAGGGTGCGCAGTTCTTCGGCCACCCAATGGCTGCGGCGTGTTTTTTCCAGCTCAGCCGCCAGATGTTCGTAAATCTGACGCAGGTGGGTCACGTCCGCCAGCGCATAGGTCTTTTGCGCATCGGTCAGCGGGCGCCGTGACCAATCCGTAAAGCGAGAAGTCTTGTCGACGCCCTGTCGGCAAATCTTGCGCACAAGCGTCTCATAGCCGACCTGTTCGCCAAATCCGCAGACCATTGCGGCCACCTGCGTATCGAACAGGGGTTTTGGGAAGACACCCGCCTCGACCCAGAAAATCTCCAGATCCTGACGCGCAGCGTGGAACACCTTGACGATGTCCTCATTCCGAAACAGGTCGAAAAGCGGTTCAAGCGACAGCCCATCCGCCAGTGGGTCCACCAGAACGGCGCTGTCTTCGTCGTTGGAAGGGACGGCAAGCTGAACCAGGCAGAGTTTCGAATAATAGGTACGCTCGCGCAGAAACTCGGTGTCCACGGTGACATAAGGGAAGTCCGCCGCGGCCTTGCAGAATGCGGCCAGCTCTTGCGTCGTTGTCAGGGTTTTCATTCGCCGTACTGTTCTTGCTCTTGTTCTTTCAATTGCCCGTTTTTGACCTCGTCCCGAGCCTTTGAGCAAACCATAGGCAGAATAACAGCCGCGTGTAAATCACCCACAGCGGATCACGGCAGCAGAACTGGCGACCTGTTGCCTTCTGCATACCTTCTCAGCACGGCAGGATACAGTTTGTGTTCCCAGGCCAGCACGCGCTCCGCCAAAGATTCCGGCGTATCGCCTGCTTCGACCCTGACTCGCGCCTGTCCCAGGATCGGCCCGTCATCCAGCGCGGCGGTGACTTCGTGCACCGAGCATCCATGCTCCGCGTCGCCCGCCGCGATGGCCCGGGCATGCGTATCCAGACCTTTGTACTTGGGCAGCAGAGAGGGGTGGATATTCAGCATCCTGCCCTGAAACTGGGAAACGAAATCGCCGGTCAGCACCCGCATGAATCCGGCGAGGCACACAATATCCGGCTGTGCTTCCTGCAAGGGTTTCAACAGTTCGGCTTCGAAAGCGGCGCGATCACCGTTGAACGGGCGGTGATCCACCACAGCGGTCGGAATGCCCCGATCCGTGGCCTTTCTTAAACCGCCGGCCTGCGCGTTGTTGGCCAGAACCAGACAGGGACGCGCCGGATGTTCGCCGGTCATACTGTCAACCAACGACACCATGTTCGATCCGCCACCGGAAATCAGGATGGCGACGCGCTTATGGCTCACAGCAATTTACCGGAATAGGATACACCGGGCTGATCGGTAACGGTGCCAATGCGGGAAACGCTTTCTCCGGCTTCAGTCAACAGGTTTGCCAATTCATCAGCACGGTCAGCGGCGCAGACAATGATCATGCCGATGCCGCAGTTGAAAGTCTTCAGCATCTCGGCCTCGGCAATGCCGCCGACCTGAGCCATCCAGCCAAAGACCGGGGGCAGTGTCCACGAACTCAAGTCAATTTCGGCACCCAGATCGTCGGGCAGAACCCGAGGCAGGTTTTCGGTCAGACCGCCGCCGGTAATATGGGCCAGCGCATGTACGCCCCCGGCCCGGATCGCCTGCAGTGCTTGTTTCACATAAAGCCGTGTCGGGGTCAGCAATGCCTCGCCCAACGACCCGTCACCAAACGGAGAATCTGCATCCCAGCCCAGGCCCGACATCTCGACCAGTTTGCGCACCAGCGAATACCCGTTGGAATGCACCCCATTGGACGCCAGTCCCAGCAGAACATCGCCTTGCTGCACACCTGCCGGCAGATGCGCACCGCGTTCCATGGCACCGACCGAGAAGCCGGCCAGATCGAAATCTCCTTCCGGGTACATGCCCGGCATTTCCGCCGTCTCTCCACCGATCAGGGCACAGCCAGACTGAACGCAACCTTCAGCAATACCTTCGATGATCCGGGCGGCTGTATCGGTATCCAGCTTGCCGGTCGCAAAGTAGTCCAGGAAAAACAGCGGCTCGGCCCCCTGACAGATCAGGTCGTTGACGCACATGGCGACAAGATCGATGCCCACGCCGTCGACAACGCCAGTATCAATGGCAATCCGCAGTTTCGTTCCAACTCCGTCCGTCGCACCGACCAGGATCGGATCGGTGTATCCCGCGTCTTTCAGATCAAACAAGGCGCCAAACCCGCCCAGGCCGCTCATCACTCCGGAACGGTTGGTCCGCTTGGCCGCAGGTTTAATGCGGTCCACCAATGCGTTTCCCGCATCAATATCGACACCTGCGTCAGCATAGGTGATTCCGTTCTTGCCCGCTGTCATGGCCAACCCTTCCTGAATGCTATTCGCGCGGGTTATTCGATTGCGCCGCGCGTTGCAACGGTCAGGCGCAACAGGTGTGTCACTGGACGCCGCCGGATGCCGTGAACGCCAAGAATTTCAGATTGAGCACCGAACACTCTTGGCGTGCCGATAACATTGCTGTACGTAGCGCGTGTTCCTGGGGGATTAGCTCAATTGGTTAGAGCAGAGCGCTCATAACGCTTTGGTTGGGGGTTCAAGTCCCTCATCCCCTAGGAGAGTGGATTTCCCCATATTACGTTCAGGCACTGTTCGGGTGTTAGTTGGACAAGGAACAATAGATCCGATTCGCGGTAAAGAATCATAACCTTAGCCAGTTGTGGCAAACCTTGCGCTGCGAGAGGGTGAATACCGGAAAAGTGGTGAGCCGTGCAGGACTCGAACCTGCTGCCTCCAAATTAGGAATTTGGCGCTCTATCCAGATGAGCTAACGGCCCTTGCCTCCCAAAGTAATTCGGGGAATGCCCGGACAATGTCAACGGTGTAACGCTTTTGCATTACCGACGGCCGGCCAAGGCACTCAATTTGCTTTCAGCCGAAATATGAAACGAAGACCGAAAAGGCAAAGGTTACTGGGTATTCTTCCCATAGAGCGCAGTTTCAAGATACCGGTCCGGAAGCCCTCCGCAATCGTAGCCGCGATTCGCGCCGGAACTGCCGTTACCGTCCAATAATGATATCCGCACACAGTCCGCCCAGTCGGCTGCTTTCGGCCAGCCGCAAAACGCCGCCGTGCGCGCGGGCTATGTCGGCCACAATCGCCAGCCCCAATCCCACGCCGCTGCCCTTGTTTTGATTCCGGGACGGATCAAGCCGGGTGAAGGGCTTGACCGCCTCGGTGCGCTGTTCCGCAGGGATGCCGGGTCCGTCATCTTCGACCCTGACCCGCAACGACTTCTGCGTCAGGGTCAGACTGACCTCTGCCCTGTCGCCATAGCGAACCGCATTACCGATCAGGTTTTCAACGGCGCGCCGAAATGCCGTCGAGCGCAACATGACGGTTCCTCCGCCTTCGACTGAAACCAGTTCAACCGCTAGCCCGGCGCGTTGTGCGTCGTCCACAATCTGCTGCAGCAGGATTTCCGGGTTCACTTCTTCCGGTGCGCCCTCGGCGGCACCCCGCGAAAACTCCAGAAATGCATCCAGCAGCGATTGCATCTCATTCACGTCCTGCAACAGGGGCGCTGCTTCATCCTCGGGCAACATCGACAGACCCAGTTTCAGACGCGTCAACGGCGTTCTCAGGTCGTGGCTGACCCCGGACAACATCAGGGTACGCTGTTCCATCTGACGTTCGATCCGTGCGCGCATGTCCAGAAAGGCGCTTCCTGCCGCGCGGACTTCGGTGGCACCTCCGGGTGAATACGGCACGACCCTGCCCCGCCCGAAGGCCTGGGCCGCGTTTGCCAGCCGGGTGATCGGTCGCAACTGATTGCGCATGTACAGAAACGATATCGTTGTCATCACTATGGCGAAGAACACCATCGTCACAATCAACTGATGCGGTGTTGTAGGTGACAGGCGGCGACGATCGAATGTCAGTTGTAGCAGTCCCAGGTCCGTATCCAGGTACAGCCGGGCTTCGTGACCGCTGGGAAGGGCCACAGCCGTCAGATTCGGAATCAACGCTCGCAATTCCGCTTCCACCTGAGGCGCGATGAAATCGTACCAGCGCCGCCTGCCGACATCGGGCTGTTCGTTCAGGTCAAGAAACCGAAGCTGCATTTCGAGCGTGGCCAGTTCGGGCCGTATCGCAGCCAACACCTGCTGCTGCGTTTCCGCGTGTTCAACGGCCTCGGTCACCAGCATCACTTCGCGCGACGTCGCGCGCGTCATCTGCGCGGTGACATCCTCCAGGTGTTTTTGCAGAAACGCGATTCCCACCACCAGCAGCAGGACAGCCACCGGCAGAACAATGATCAGGGCAGCCCGGGCGTACAGGCTGCGCGGCATATATGGTTTGAGCCAATGCGTTGACATGCGCTAAACCTAGCGAGCCGCACCGGCAAGAGAAAGAGCACATCGCCCATGCAAGCCCCCGACGATTTCGACCCGCCGACAGGACAGGCCGAGCAATTGCAACACGGCCTCAGACGCATCGTGGCTCCAAACCCGTCTCCGATGACGTATCGCGGGACCAATACTTATCTTCTGGGATCAGGGGACGTCGCGGTTATCGATCCCGGCCCCCTCAGCGAACCGCATCTCGACGCCATTCTGGGCGCGCTGAACCCTGGGCAGAAGATCAGCCACATCTTTGTCACCCACAGCCATCTGGACCATTCTCCCCTCGCCGCCCCTTTGTCCGCCCGCACCGGTGCGCCGATTCTGGCTTTTGGCGGCCCCGAGGCCGGGCGCAGCAACGTAATGCGCGAACTTGCGGAAAACGGTCTTGTTGGCGGTGGTGAAGGAATAGACGGGGATTTTCGCCCGCATGTCGAACTGGCAGACGGCGAAACCGTTGACGGCGACGGCTGGCAGGTCGAGGTTATTCATACGCCGGGCCATCTGGGAAACCACATCGCGCTCGCCTGGGGTGATGTGTGCTTTACAGCGGATCACGTGATGGGCTGGGCCAGTTCTCTGGTGTCTCCGCCGGACGGGGATCTGACCGATTTCATGGTCGCCTGTGAACGTCTTCGTGCCCGTGACTGGTCTGTCTTTCATGCGGGACATGGTGCACCCATTGCCGATCCCGCCGCCCGGCTGGACTGGCTGATCAGCCACCGAAGAAGCCGTGAAGCCCAGATACTGCAGACGCTCAGCGATAACCCCGGCACCGCCCGTGAGCTTGCCGCACGAATTTACACCGACACGCCAGAAACACTTCTGCCCGCAGCCGAGCGGAATGTTTTTGCGCATCTTGTTGATCTTTGGGGAAGATCGCGCGTCCGTCCGACAGGAAAATTGTCGACCGACGCTTGTTTTCACAGGGTGGAATAAGCCGAAAAGAATTTTCGTTTTTCCGGTCGTTCTGCTCTGGACGGCGAAATCCGAGGTTGCTATATGGCCCTCAGTTCCGGCGTAGCTCAGCGGTAGAGCAGTTGACTGTTAATCAATTGGTCGTAGGTTCGATCCCTACCGCCGGAGCCAAATTTTCCAATAGGTTACGCAAAAAGCCGCCCGCTGAAAGGCGGCTTGCGTCCCTTATGCGTCCCCGGAAAGAGTGCGATTCTACGGCAATCCGTGGACCTTGAAGATTTCGACGAAGGTCTGGTCCGTGTACGCGCGCAGCGGGTCTGACTTTGCCACGTCATAGCAGGCGTCTTTGATCCGCAATGCCAATTCCGTTTTGAAGGTGCGGTTGTTTTTCTTGATCTCTACGACCCGGAGGATGGCCCCTGCCCCTTGGTGGCATTCGTTCAACTCGACCAGTTCGTCTTCGATCAGGCTGACCGCCTCTGGCGTGTTCGCTTCCTTGGCGACTTTCTTGAGGTAGTCTGCGGCTTGGTCCTTGTCGCCCTTCTCGCAGGCTTGCTGAGACCATCTGATGTAGTCTTTCCAGATGCGCACGTCTTTCTCGGAGACGTCTGCGATCGCGCTGGTGCCGATCAATGCGGCTGCGATGGTGCTGGCGATCAGCCTCATTTCGCTGCCTCCGCCATTTTTTCCGGCCAGTTTTACTGCCGTGCCGGTCGCCGCGACCACCATCATTTTTCCGCTGCCGCCGATGTCGTTGTATTCGATGCTGACGCCGACCACCGCGTCTGCGCCTAGCGCCACGGCTTCTGCCTTGAGGTCTTCCATCGCCTGCTGGCGCGCGTCCTTCATCGCTGTCTGCATTGTCTGCGAGTTGCCCCCAACCGCGCCCCGCAGGTCGGCCATCATGTCCTTGAAGACGCTCACGCCTAAGACGGTCTCGCCCGCGACGATGCCGAGGCGTTCTGTGACCGGCAGGTTGTGCGCCGTCTCCGTGGTGACGATCATGCCCGCCGCTTGAGCTTGGATGGTGCGCTGTTGTTCTTCCCGCTCTGCGATCTCGATTTGGCGCACTTCTCTTGGCGCTCCGCCGGTGTGGATTGCGATTTGGTCGAGGTGGCAGTCTACGCAGTACCCGATCACTTGTTTGAGGAAGCTGACTTTCGTGCCGCATTTTTTGCAGTTCATTTTGTGTTTCCTGAAAACTCTAGTTTTTCCAATTCTTTCGCAAAACTATCCAACCCATAGGCCAAACCAGCGGCGATAAACCGATCCACACATTTCGTTTCTGCAAATTGCTTTCTGTCAATTTCACTGTTTGGAGGAACGTTGGTCCACCAATCCATATTATTGACCCAAGCAACAGTACCCTTTGCCGGAAAAATTGTCTTGCCCAACTGTTCCTGTACAAAATTCATTGCTTCGAAAAGTTCATAGCTTCCGCTCATTTCAGCAGCGACGTAACATAGACAATGCGCGGTTTGAAATTCCTTCGCCTCGCTCGCGATAGACGATGTTCCAGCAACGGAAGTAGCAATTAAGATTGCGAAGATTTTCACTGTTTCGATCCCTATTTCTTGATTGGCGCGGCGCCCGAACTCAAGTGCCACACGATTTCGATTGAATCTGAAACTAAGGCATCAGCAATTGGTCAGCTTGGCTTGCAGCGCTAGGACCTTACCCTTGGTGGCCGCGATGTCTCCTGAGACGTCCGCTCCGGACAGGCTAGATACTGGGACGCCAATTAGAAATACGCCCACCGCGTCGCCCACAACTGCGCCTTCCTGCTTGCTCGACAGCGCCGCTAGGCGTGTCTGCTCTTGGTGCAGGATATTTGCTGCCTGTGAACATGACGTATTGGTGTATGCGCCAGCCATGCTTACCGGTGCGATGGCTGATGGCGATTGCGCGCAAGCCGATACCAATGTACCGCCCAACAGGGCCGTAGCGACAACAGCTTTTTTCATTTTTCCGATCCTTTCCTTATTCATGCTTTTCTCAGCAATCAACCTAGGCAAGCGAGCGGTTCACTGATTTTCAAAGATTGCCGTTGAGTTTGTGATTTTTGCCAAAATTGAACTTTTTGTTGCTGAAAAAGCATCAATAGACATCTGTTTTAATGTGATTTTCTCTGAAACATTAACAATGTCAAAAATTGTTATTAAACCACAACACAAAGTCTCGTCGCCACGATAACGACGAGTGTTTTGGGTAGTGCTTAGGGATTGGTCGCGCGATGAGTAAGGTTGATATTTCTCGTTTGAGCCATCTGATAGATGTCTTCAATTCCATTTCGGACGACAAGTCATCTTTGGAGCGAGTTCTCCATGCAGCCGGGCTGTCAGCTGATGATATCGCGCCGAACGTCGAAGAAGTACTTGCTTCAAAGGAAGCAGGATTCGTAAGAGCGGCCTGCGATGAGCTTCGGGACAACACTTTCGGAGCCAAAGCAGGTCTCACCTTTAAGGAATCTGCCTCATTAACGGGCTATATTGCAAAATACTCAAAGAGCCTTGAAGCCGCAATCCGGAACACATCGAGGTTTTCAACTCTAATTGATCCCGCTTTTTCGTACACTCTGAACATATCTAGCAACTATTGTTCCTTCGTAGTGTCCTACAAGGACGCGACCTTCGCGAAGTTCCACAGGCACACCGAGTTCGCTTTATTTGGAGCAATCTCTCGGATGCGATCGCTAACTGGGGTCGATTTCTACCCCGTAGAGGCTCGATTTAAGCACGAAAGAAACTCACCGTGTGATCTCGAAAAAATTGTTGGGTTTCCGATTTCCTTTGGCGCTGAGAACATAGAGGTTATTTTGCCCCTCTCTGTTTTAGATCTGCCTATTCCAACCTACGAACCTCGCCTGAGAATGCACCTGATGAAGTACGGCGAGCAGTTGTTGAGCCAAGTCCCTAACGAGAAACCCGGCCTCCGATCAAGAATTGAAGCGCTGCTTTCCAACGGGTTACCGGGAAGAATGCTGCCAGCAGAAGAAATTGCCTCTTGTCTTGGCATGAGCAAAAGGACATTTGCGAGAAAGTTGAATGAGGAAGGCTTAGGTTACCGAGAAATCGTCGACGAGCTAAGGTGTGATCTCGCCAAAACTTATTTGAAAGATGGCATCAACGTTTCCGAAATTTCATTCATTCTGGACTACGCAGACTCCGCCGCTTTCTCGACTGCATTCAAAAGGTGGACCGGTGAAACTCCGAGTGCATATCGCCAATCCGCCTAGCTTCTAAGGACGGGGGCGGTTCGCAAGCTTCGGATTTCCTGCCGCGACCCCCGCCCTCCGGTTCTTTCGCGCAACGCGGTTAAATTATTATTATTTTTTAGCGATTTATCAAAGATTATCAAACAATTACAAATAAAGGGAAAAGCCGAAAATTGCTAGGCAAAAGGCCAAACAGGGCCTTAGCTCAATAAACTGAATGAATTCTGATACTTATGAGGATTTTTGGTCGTTGGGCATATTGACCCTCTGGGCGGGCTGGCCAAAAAGACTGTAGAATACTCAGAGCAATCTGGTTTCTGAAGGGCGGTAGAATACAAAGTTTGAATGCCGTCTTTGGGCTCAACGAGACCGTTGGCCGCGCCGTCAAGGAAAGTCCGCCTTGAGTCGCAGCCGTATCAGATCAGAAGATCTTGTACTTCACCCTTCAAAAAAACGTATTTGCATCTGGACCTCCGCTTTGCCTGTTGATACACGCAGCTCAGTTCCGGCGTAGCTCAGCGGTAGAGCAGTTGACTGTTAATCAATTGGTCGTAGGTTCGATCCCTACCGCCGGAGCCAAAATACCAGAAAAACAAGAGCTTAACCGGTCAGCGCATTCGCGTGATCTGAACGCAAAATGCGTTTCATCACCTTGCCGGTTGCACTCAGTGGAAGGGCGTCGACAAAGACGACCCTGTCCGGGATTTGCCACGAGGCGATTTTCCCATCAAAGAACGACAATATCTCGTCCGGCGCCGGATCCTGCCCATCGGCCCGGACCGCCACAAGCAGCGGGCGTTCGCCCCATTTGGCGTGTGGTACGCCGACGACGGCGGCCGTGGCCAGTTGAGGATGCGCAACGGCAATGTTCTCCAGTTCTACCGAACTGATCCATTCGCCACCCGACTTGATGATGTCCTTGGACCGGTCGCGGATCGTCATGTATCCGTCCGCGTCCAGCGTGGCGACGTCTCCGGTCACAAACCAGCCATCCTGCAATAGGTCCTCGTCCTGCATCCGGAAATAGCTGTCCAGCACCCAATGCCCGCGCACCAACAGGTCGCCCTGCGTCTGTCCGTCGTGCGGCAGATCGTTGCCTGCGTCATCCACGATTTTCAGCTCGACCCCAAACGGCGGGCGACCTTGATTTTCGCGCAACCTGTGCTGTTCTTCAACCGGAAGGTCACGGTGTTTTGCCAAAGCAACATTCGCGGTGCCCAGGGGGCTCATCTCGCTCATGCCCCAGGCGTGCACCGTGTCGACACCATAGGATTCCCTGAACGTTTCGATCATTGATGGCGGGCATGCGGCACCACCGATCACCGTACGGTTCAGACTGGCCAGTTTGCTGCCGGACTGTTCGGCATATGCCAGCAAACCCTGCCAGATCGTCGGCACACCCATGGCCAGCGTAACGCCATATTTGTCGATCAGCTTGACCAGCGCTTCCCCGTGCAGATCAGGGCCAGGCAGAACCATGCGTGATCCGGACATGGCACAGGCATAGGGCGACCCCCAGGCATTGACGTGAAACATCGGAACAACCGGCAGGACCACATCAACCGCCGAAAACCCGATGACATCCGTAGCGTTCGACGCAAAGCTGTGCAGCACCGTCGAACGATGGGAATACAGAACCCCCTTTGGGTTCCCGGTTGTTCCGGACGTGTAGCACAGGCCCGCAGCGGTATTTTCATCAAAGCTGGGCCAATCAAAGTCCGCCTTGCCGGTTTCCAGTAGCTCGTCATAGAACTGCAATCCTGGGATCTGCGACAGGGCATCCTGATTTCTCGGTCCCATCAGTACGTAGTGCTGTACTTCGGTCAGTTTGTCGCGCAGCGCCGCGACCAAGGGGATGAAGGTCGCGTCAAAGAACAGGACCCGATCCTTTGCGTGGTTGATGATGTATGTAAGCTGTTCGGGAAACAGGCGCGGGTTCACAGTATGGCAGACATACCCGGCCCCCGAAGTTGCATAGTAGATTTCCAGATGGCGGCGGTTGTTCCATGCAAGCGTACCAATCCGGTCCTGCGGCTGCAGGCCCAGTTGCGTAATTGCGGACGCAAGCCGACGCGCATTTCGGGCAATCTCGGACCAGTTGGTCTGTGTGAAGGTTCCATCGGTTTCTACCGAATGAATCTCGGTCTGTCCGTGATAGCGTTCCGCATGATCAATCAGCGACGAAATCAGCATTGGCTGCGTCATCATCTGTCCCAGCATGGGCATCCTCCCTTTGGCTGCGCCGCAAGAGGCCCGCGGCGCTGATCCCTGATCATCAATCTGCACCGGACCAAGTCTCGGCGGTCTGATCAGAGCGTCTCCCCCGACAAATCCTGCCAATCATTTAATTGTCTGACAATAAAAGATTGTACAAAACCGCGCTAAGGGAGCCGGTGTTTTTAGGGAATTCAGGCTCTGTGACGTAGGGCGTAGTCTACCAAGGCAGCGGTCGAACCGTCCTTTTTCGCGGCACTTTCGTCGCCGTCGATGATTGGTCCCAGAGATGTAGCAAGCTCTTTACCCAGCTCAACGCCCCATTGGTCGAACGAGTTGATGCCCAGCAAAATGCCCTCCACGAAAACCCGATGTTCATAGAGTGCAATGATCTGGCCTAGCACAAACGGGGTCAGGTTTGGATAGATCAGCGTCGAGGATGGACGGTTACCCGGAAACACGCGGTGACGCGCCTGCCGCACCAGCTCATCGCCCTTCAACCCCTTGTCTGCCATCCGCGACCGCGCTTCGTCCAGCGAACGCCCGCGCATCAGCGCTTCGGATTGGGCCAGACAATTGGCCAGCAAAAGGCGGTGGTGATGCGCCAGTTCAGGTTCGTGTCCTTCTGCGGCCACCATGAACTCGCACGGGATTATGTCGGTGCCCTGATGGATCAGCTGGTAAAAGGCGTGCTGTCCGTTTGTTCCCGGCTCTCCCCAGACAACCGGGCCAGACGGCACGGTCAACGGGCTGCCATCCATGGCGACCGACTTGCCGTTCGATTCCATTTCAAGCTGTTGGAAATAGGCCGGAAGACGCAGCAAACGCTGATCATAGGGCAGAACGGCGCGGCTGGGATAGCCCAGTACCTGACGGTGCCATACACCAACAAGCGCCAGCATCACCGGCATATTCTCGGACCACTCAGCCGACCGGAAATGCAGGTCCATTGCCTGACCGCCACGCAGGAACGCGTCAAAGGCGTTGGACCCGACGGCGATCATCACCGGCAGGCCAACTGGCCCCCAGACGGAATAGCGCCCGCCGACCCAGTCGGCGAAACCAAATACGCGGTCTTCCGGGATGCCAAAGGCCTGCGTCTTGTCAAGCGCGCTTGACACGGCGGCAAATTGACGGGCCGGGTCACCGCCGCCGTCCAGCATCCAGGCGCGCGCTGTTCGGGCATTGGTCATTGTTTCGATGGTCGTGAACGTCTTGGAGGCGACTATGACCAGCGTTCGCGTTGGATCCAGCTGGCGCAACGTATCCGCGATATGCGCACCATCCACGTTCGAGACATAGTGCAGCCTTGGACCGTCATGGTATGGCGAAAGCGCATGGGTGGCCATGACGGGCCCCAGGTCGGATCCGCCGATCCCGATATTCACTACATCCGTAAAGCTACCCCCTGCCCCAACGATCGAGCCTCCGCGTACTTCTTCCGCAAAAACGCGCATCCGCTGCAATGTGTCCAGAACCTCTGGCATCACATCCTGACCATCGACCTCAACCGGCCCGCCATCCAAATTTCGCAGCGCGGTGTGAAGGACCGCGCGCCCTTCGGTCTGATTTATTTTCTCGCCGTTAAACATGGCGGCACGCTTGTCGGCCAGCCCCGCAGAATCGCAGAGCCCGGTCAAGGCGTCGCGAATTTCCGAGTTGATCAGGGTTTTGGAGTAGTCGAACAGCAGATCCCCGGCAGATGCCGAAAACTCGTGCGCCCGGTCAGCGTCACTGTCGAAAAGGTCCAGAATGCTGTGATCCTTCGCAGATGTTGCCAGCGATTTGAGAGTGTCCAACTGCATTGTCATCACTCCGCCCAGTGAACCGTCAAACCGCTCAGAACCGCGGCGATCGGCGCTTCTTCCGGCGGCAGTGACATTGCGCGTTCCAGCGCCTCGCGCTTGGATGCGCCATAGATGACCAGATGTTTGGACAGCGCCCCATCCAGTACCGGCGCGGTCAGGGTGATGCGCGCTTCGGGCTGAACTTCGGTACGAGCCACCGCCAGTGTAGGTGCGTGGCTGCTCAGGGCTGCCTCGAGCCCGTCCATACCGGGAAACAACGATGCCGTGTGCATGTCTTCGCCCATGCCCAGCACCAGAACCGACAAAGGCAGAACCGGGGCAAGAAGGCTTTCAATCTCGGGTAAAATCTCTTCGGGCGCCTTGCCGGAAACATAAAGCGGAAGATATTGCGCGACCGAGGCCCGGCTGGTCAGCAAACGTTCGCGAATGAGCCGTTCGTTCGAGCGGTCGTGGTCGCCCGGAACGCAGCGTTCATCCGTCGGCAGGACACATACCCGGTCCCACTCAAGATCGGCGGCGCAAAGCCCATCGAAGATCGGCCCCGGTGTCGTGCCCCCTGGAACAGCCAAAGACACCACGTCATGGTGCAGCAAGGCCGCCTCAAGATCCCCGGCCAACGCGTTTGCCACATCGATGGCCAGCATGTCGCGGTCTGCATATTTCTGAATATTCATGGCTTTATCCCTTGCCAGTGGCGACCATCTCTTTTCATCAGCTGCTCGGCGTCGCCCGGACCGGTGCTGCCTGTATCATAGGGTTTCGGCACGTCACCCCGCGCCTGCCACCCGGCAATGATCGGGTCGGTCCAGGCCCACGCCGCGTCGACCTCGTCCCCGCGCATGAACAGGGTCTGGTTGCCCCGGATCACGTCCATGACAAGCCGTTCATAAGCGTCCGGCGGGTCCTGATTTTCGGGGCCCAGAGCAACGGCAAAGCTCATGTCCAGCGGCACGTCGATCAGACGCATCCCGCCCTGTCCCGGTTCCTTGATCGTAACCTTCAGCGTGATGCCCTCATTTGGCTGCAGCCGGATGGATAGCGCATTGGCATGCCGCCCGGATTCCTCACCAAAGATCGAGTGCGGCGCATCCTTGAACTGCACATTGATCACCGAGGACCGCGCCACCAGCCTCTTGCCCGTGCGCATATAGAACGGGGTCCCCGCCCACCGCCAATTGCTGATATGGGCCCGCAAGGCCACGTAGCTTTCCGTGGTCGAACGCGGGTTGCCCACAATGTCACGATAGCCGGGCATGCCGCCGCCTGCCGCAAATTGACCGCGCACGATGTGGTGCGGCTCAACCGGGTCCAGTGCGCGAATGACTTTCAGCTTTTCATCCCGCACCGCGTCCGGGTCGAACTTGGCCGGCGGTTCCATCGCGATCAGGCACAGAAGCTGCATCAGATGGTTCTGCATCATATCACGCATTGCACCCGCGCGGTCGTAATACTCCTCGCGGCCGTTTATGCCGACGGTCTCGGCAACGGTGATCTGGATGTGATCGACATACTGGCTGTTCCACAACGGTTCGAACAGCATGTTCCCGAAGCGGACAGCCATCAGGTTCTGAACCGTTTCCTTGCCCAGGTAGTGATCAATCCGATAGATCTGCCCCTCTTCGAAATGCGCCGCCAAAGTCGCATTCAGGACCCGCGCACTGTCCAGATCATGCCCAAAGGGTTTTTCAACCACGATCCGCGTTTGCGATGTCGCCAGATCGTTGGATTTGATCCGCTCCGCCAACGGTCCAAACAACCTTGGACCAACCGAAAAGTAAAATGCGCGGATGCGGTCGGTTGTCAGTTTTTCCGCCAGCCGATCCCATCCCACTGTCGACAGGCCGTCCAGAGCGACATAATCGACACGTTGAAGGAAGCTTTCCAGCGCTGCTTCGTCCTGACAATGCCGGGACGCGTGCTGACGCAGAGATTCGGCCACGATATCGCGGAACCCCTGACGGTCATGATCCCCTCGTGCCGCGCCGATGATCTGAACATCGTCGGGCCATTGCCTTGCACAGAACCTCCGGAACAACGCAGGAAGAATCTTGCGCTTTGCCAGATCGCCGGTTGCGCCGAAAATGACCAGATCGAACGGGTCCACAGGTATGACACGAGAAACCATGGGTTTTCCTTACCTTGCCCCTGACGGCATGTCCAATGTTAGCGCAATCAATTTTCAATTCTCGCAGGTCATCAAAACTCTGTCAGGACCGCCGCGTCATACTTAACTCTGCTGTCCCGAAAGGTTAAGTCATTCTGACGACTGCAAGGAACCGGATACGGGAATGAAAGACAACGCTGCCCAAATCGCCAATGCTGGAAAATTTCAGGACAAACTGATGACAGCAGACGGTCAGATTCGCGCCTCGGTAAGGCTGAGCAATCCCGAAACGCTTTGGTTCAACACCGGAACCCTATGCAATATCGAATGCGTGAACTGTTATATTGCCAGCAGTCCAACCAACGATGCTCTGGTCTATATCACGGCGGCGGAGGTGACTGATTTTCTGAAGCAAATCAAATCCAGAAACTGGCCGGTCCGCGAAATTGGATTCACTGGGGGCGAGCCGTTCATGAACCCCGAGATGATCGACATGACCCGGGCCGCCTTGGAACACGGGTTTGAGGTCCTGATCCTGACCAACGCCATGAAACCGATGATGCGCCGCAAGATGCGCGAGGGCCTTTTAGGTCTGCAACGTGACTTTGGCGACAAGCTGACATTGCGGGTCTCGGTCGATCACTTCCTGCCCGAACTGCACGACAAGGAACGCGGCACAGGAAGCTTTGGAAAAACCCAGACCGGGATGGAATGGCTGCGCGACAACGGGATCAAAATGGCGGTTGCCGGCCGTACGGTCTGGGGGGATACCGACACAGAAAGCCGCGCCGGCTATGCGGCGTTTTTTGCAGAGCATGGCTTTGACATCGACGCGCACGACCCTGGTCAAACTGTCCTGTTTCCCGAGATGGACGAAACCGCCGAAGTACCTGAAATCACGACCGCTTGTTGGGGCATACTGGACAAATCTCCCGACAGCGTCATGTGCGCCTCGTCCCGCATGGTGGTCAAACGCAAAGGCGCGGATCGTCCGGCGGTTCTGGCCTGCACCTTGCTACCCTATGAGGCTGAGTTCGAGATGGGGCCGACACTTGCAGACGCTGAGGCGGACGTGCACCTGAACCACCCACATTGCGCCAAATTCTGCGTCCTGGGCGGCGCAAGCTGTTCCGCTTGAACCTCAGTTCAGTTCCGGGGATTTCCAGTATTTGGTTCCTGACGCCCCGGCAGAGACGCGCCAGCCCTTTTTGCTGAGCACAAAGAACGAACGCCCCTCGGTGAACCGGACCGTCTCGCTTTTGCTGTCATCGCCGTACATGGCACCGGATTCAGCCGTCGCGTCGTATCCGTAGGCGATAAAGTGTTCCAGATCTGCGGGGGTCTCGAACAGGATGACGAACTTGGTTTCAAAACCGCCAATGCCGATAGCTGCACCAACCCCACCTGTTCCCATGTTCATGTAAGTGTGCTGACCTGTTTCTTTTGATACCGCCACACCTCGCCCATATCCTGCGGAAACAGGAAAAACCGTGACTTTTCGGGAATCAAACACCGCATAGCCCGCACTGATTTCATAAAGAAACGCCGCATCCGGGTTTTCCGCCAGCAACTGGGTCAGTACCGTTTCCGCCATAGCATCCAGCTTGGCGCGTGTTTCTTCCGGGGTGGCTTCGTTAGTCACCAGATCGGCGGTTGAATTGAGCGTCTCATCAACCGCGCCTGCGCCCTTCTTGAGTGTCCCGCCGACGGCTTCGGCCCCCTGACCGATGGCGTCCGCCGTGCTTTCAGCACCCTTTTTTATCTTGTCCAAAACTCCTTCGGACGATGCCGGCCCGCAAAACGTCAAACAGGCGGCAACCGCAATCATTACTCTCTGCATCAGGCTAATCCGTGTGTGATCCGAAGTCTGAAGCGCACCTTAACCGATACAACAGAAAATGACACAGGCAACATCAACAGCTGCCTTTCTGGTCCGTTTTCAGTTCACCCGAAATTCACCTACCATGTTACGCCATTCACCCGGTGCGATCATCTTGCGATGCGTGAACCGGACGGAATGAAGCGGCCCTTCGATTTCGCGTTGCCAAAAGTCAATGAAATCAAACAGCTTCGGGTGATCCGGAGCAAGATCGTAATCCTGCCAGATGAACGTATTCAGGACATGAATGTAGTCGGGCATGTGATAGAAGAATTCCGCTGTTGTCAGCCCGTACCCCTTTAACATCAGCTCCGTTTCACTTCGCTCCATGCAGACCTCCGATTTCTGTCAAGGTCTCTTCAGCATAGCATGCAAACCACCTAATCCTTACTTAACAATATGTTACTCTGATGTTACCGAGGTTATTCTTGCGCGATTACGCAGGTTGCTTGCACCTTATGTGCCGGGTCTGATAAGGTGCATCCACAAGATATAGACTCCGCACAAAGAACGGGCAGTTTACGTGAGCGATACGCCAGAAACCCCTGAAAACATGGACGAAACCCCACCGGCACGCCCCGCTTATGACGGCCCGACGGTGTCCATCGAATCCGAGATGCGCACGTCGTACCTCGATTATGCGATGTCCGTCATCGTCAGCCGTGCAATCCCCGATCTGCGCGACGGGCTGAAACCGGTCCACCGGCGTATCCTCTATGCGATGCACGAGACGGGGAACACGCACGACAAGGCATACCGCAAGTCCGCGCGTCCTGTTGGCGATGTGATGGGTAAGTACCACCCGCACGGTGACAGCGCGATCTATGACGCGCTGGTGCGGATGGCGCAGGATTTTTCGATGTCGCTGCCGCTTCTGGATGGTCAGGGCAACTTTGGATCGATGGACGGCGACAACCCGGCGGCCATGCGGTACACCGAAGTCCGAATGGACAAACCTGCTGCGTCGCTGCTGGCCGATATCGAAAAAGAGACGGTCGATTTTCAGGACAACTACGACGGCAAGGACAAGGAACCGACTGTTCTACCCGCGCGCTTCCCAAACATGCTGGTCAACGGTGCCGGCGGTATTGCCGTTGGTATGGCGACCAACATCCCGCCACATAATCTGGGCGAAGTGGTCGATGCCACGCTGGCGCTGATCGACGATCCGGACCTGACCTCCGAGCAACTTATCGAATACGTCCCCGGTCCCGATTTCCCGACCGGCGGCGTGATGCTGGGCCGCTCCGGTGCGCGCAAAGCCTATCTGGAAGGCCGCGGCAGCGTCATCATACGCGCCAAGACCCGCGTTGAGGAGATCCGCAAAGACCGTTACGCCATCGTCGTGGACGAGATTCCCTATCAGGTGAACAAAGCTGCGATGATCGAAAAGATCGCCGAAGCCGTGCGTGAGAAACGCATAGAAGGTGTTGCCCATGTTCAGGATGAATCCGACCGCAACGGTGTACGCGTTGTGGTCGAGCTGAAACGCGACGCGACCCCCGAAGTGGTTCTGAACCAGCTTTACCGGTTCTCGCCGATGCAAACCTCGTTCGGCTGCAACATGCTGGCGCTGAACGGTGGCCGCCCCGAGCAGTTGACCCTGCGCCGCTTCCTGACCTCGTTCATCGACTTCCGCGAAGATGTTGTCGCCCGCCGCACGGCATACGACCTGCGCAAGGCCCGCGAACGCAGCCATATCCTGTGTGGTCTGGCAGTGGCCGTTTCGAACGTGGACGAGGTGGTCGCCACGATCCGCTCATCCGCCGACGCCGCAGAGGCGCGCGAAAAGCTGATGACCCGCCGCTGGCCCGCTGCCGAAATCAAGGGCTACCTGCGCCTGATCGACGACCCTCTGTCAAGAATGAACGACGACGGCACCTATAACCTGACCGAAGTTCAGGCCCGTGCCATCCTCGAACTGCGCTTGCAGCGTCTGACTCAACTGGGCGTCAAAGAGGTCACGGACGAGCTGGAGCAACTGGCCGCCAAGATCAAGGAATACCTGGATACTCTGTCCTCGCGCGAGCGCATCATGGGCATCATCGGCGATGAGTTGCGCGAAGTGCGTGACCAGTTCGCCGTTCCACGCCGTACCGAGATCGTCGACTGGTCCGGCGACATGGAAGACGAAGACCTGATCGAGCGTGAAGACATGGTCGTGACCGTCACTTCGGGCGGGTACATCAAACGCACGCCGCTGGCCGATTTCCGCGCCCAGAAACGCGGCGGCAAGGGTCTTTCGGGTATGCAGACCAAGGAAGAGGACGTGGTTACCACCCTCTTCGTGGCGAATACCCATACGCAATTGCTGTTCTTCACCACCGAAGGGATGGTCTACAAGCTCAAGACCTGGCGTTTGCCGCAGTCCGGGCGCACCGGCAAGGGCAAGGCTATCGTTAACATCCTGCCGATCCCGACCGGCGTTTCCATCGCGGCTATCATGCCCGTGGATGTACCGGATGATGAATGGGAAAACCTGCAGATCGTATTCGCCACCAGCGCCGGAGATGTACGCCGCAATGCGCTGAGCGATTTCACCAACGTCAAGCGCAATGGCAAGATTGCGATGGACCTGCCGGAAAGCGTGGAACTGGTGAATGCCCGCATCTGTTCGGAAGATGACGACGTGATGCTGGTCACCAATTCCGGCCGCGCGATCCGGTTCCAGACCACGGCTGTCCGGGTTTTCAAGGGCCGCAAGTCGACGGGTGTACGCGGCATCAAGCTGACCAACGGCGACCGGGTCGTTTCAATGTCGGTCATCCGCCATTTCGAGGCAACCTCGGACGAGCGTGCCGCTTACCTCAAAATGCGTCGCCTGATGGCCGGTGTTACCGATGAGGCCGAGGCCGACGAGGATGAAGGCAACGCCGACAGCGTTCTGCCTCAGGAGCGGTATGCCGAGATGTCGGCGGCCGAAAACCTGATCCTGACCATCACGACAGGCGGTTCGGGCAAGCTGAGCTCCAGCCATGATTACCCGGTTCGCGGGCGCGGTGGCATGGGCGTTGCGGCCATGGACAAAGCCATGCGCGGTGGCGAACTGGTGGCTTCGTTCCCGGTTGAAATCGACGATCAGATCATGCTGGCCACCTCCAAGGGCCAGTCGATCCGGGTGCCGGTCGATGGCATTTCCTTCCGCTCGCGTTCGGCAGGTGGCGTGAAGGTGTTCAACACCGGGAAAGGCGAAGAAGTCGTCAGCGTTGCCTGGATTGCCGATCAGGGCGACGAAGAGACTGAAGAGTAAATTCTGCCGGACCGCGCAGTCATTCTCTGTGCGGCCCGGCAGCAAAAAGCGTTTCTGTCTCGGTATCTTCCGACTAGAGTGACGCCATGTTCATCCTGATCGCCTGCCTGCTGCTTGTCACCGGTTTCCTCGGCTATCGCTACTGGTCCAAAAGGCAAACGCGGAACTCTCTGCTGTCGTCTCCTTTGTCCGATCACGAGCGTGCCGTGATCGCCGATCAGGTTCCCATGATCAGACGGCTCCCGGCCCGGTTTCGGACCACGCTGGAGGGCAAGGTCAACCTGTTTCTTGATCAGGTCGAGTTTTATGGCTGTGACGGGCTGGACGTGACCGAGGAAATGCAGCTTTCGATCGCGACGCAGGCCTGTCTGCTCGTGGTGAACAGTGATCTTTGGTATGACAATCTGACCACGATCCTGATTTATCCCAGCGCTTTCAAATCCCGTCAGAGCCGACGCAGCGGTTACGTCGTGACCGAAAAAGAAATCGTCCGCACCGGTGAAAGCTGGGACCGGGGGCCGGTTATCCTGTCCTGGGCGCATAGCCGTCAGGGCGCGATGGATGACCGTGACGGGCAGAATGTCGTATTGCACGAATTCGCCCACCAGATCGACGACCTGTCAGGCGGCACAAACGGCGTACCAGTCCTGAGCGAAGGTCAGAGCTTTGCCGAGTGGGAAAGCGTTTTCCTTACCGCTTTTGACGCCCATGTTCACGCGGTCGAGACCGGGCGTCACACCGTTATCGACCCTTATGGCGCCACGGGGCACGAAGAATTCTTCGCAGTTTCAGTCGAGGTGTTTTTCGAACGGCCCCAAGCTCTGAAACACGAGGTGCCGGATGTATACGAACAGTTGTCCAAACTGTTCCGTCTGGACCCGGTGACGTGGGGTTGAACTGCGGCCAGGCTGCGAAACCCCGGGCGCAGTTCTTTCATCACAATCCGTAAATCGATCCGAACTTTTCTTCCAGATAGGTCAACAGCGGCTCAGGGCCCGGCTCCAAACCACTGGCGCGGGCGATGATTTCCCGCGGCGCATACAGCCCGCCATGCCGCTGCACATTCTCGCGCAGCCATCCTGTAGCTCCTGAAGTGTCGCCCTTGGCAAGCTGCGCATCCAACCCCGGAACTGCGGCGCGTAAGGCCTGATTCAGACACCCGGCATAAACATTGCCCAGTGAATAGGTCGGGAAGTACCCAAACAGTCCGATCGACCAGTGCACGTCCTGCAAACATCCGTTCGAGGGCTTGTCGACCGCGTAACCGAAATCGGCCTTGAACCGGTCGTTCCAGGCAGCCTCCAAGTCACTCACCTGCAGATCACCTGCCATCAGCGCACGTTCCAGATCAAAGCGCAGCATGATGTGCAGATTGTACTGCACCTCATCCGCTTCGGTCCGGATGTACCCGTTGTGGACGCGGTTGACGGTTGCATAAAACGCCTCCGCATCGGGGATTCCAAAACCGCCGAAAACCTCGACCATCTGACCGAACAACCAGCCCGTGAAGGCGCGCGAGCGGCCCAGCTGGTTCTCGTATATCCGGCTTTGGCTCTCATGCACGCCCATGGACACACCGCTGCCCAGCGGGGTCAGCAGATAGGCACTGTCAATGCCCTGTTCATACGCGGCGTGGCCAACCTCGTGAATCGTTGAGTAGAAACAATTGAACGGGTCGGTCTCGCTGGTCCGCGTGGTAATCCGCACATCCAGACCAGAGCCCGAGCTGAACGGATGCACGGCCTTGTCCACGCGTCCGTTGTTCAGGTCATAGCCGAAGGCTACAGCCAGCTGTTGCGACAGTTTCATCTGCGACGCTTCATCAAACCTTCCGCTCAGCGCAGCCGGTTCCGGCCGGTCCAGAACCGCAGCACGCAGGGCAACCAGCCGCGGGCGCATCTCATCAAAGATGGCGGCGATCTGGGCACCCGTCGTATAGGGCTCATAATCCTCGACCATAGCGTCATAAATGTCGCCGCCCTGCGCCAGGGCCTCACCTTCCTGACGTTTCAGCGAGACGACCTCAGCCAGAACCGGAAGAAAGGCCGATACATCTTCATCAGCACGAGCCTGCGCCCATTTCCCCTGCGCCGCAGATGTCACGCGGGCAATTGCCGTCGCCAGATCAGCCGGCACCTTGACCGCCCGTTCATAAGCACGGCGAATTTCGCGCAACTGGGCCTTGCCGATCTCGTCCTGAGGCGCGGCCTGATCCAGCCAATCGGCCACCCGCGGGTCAGACCGACGGGCATGCAGAACCGCCTCGATCGCCGCCATTTCCTCGGCCCGTTGAGGGGCAGCCCCACGCGGCATGACTGTTTCCTGATCCCAACCCAGACGCCCGGCAATCTGTCCCAGGGCCGAAGTTTCGCGCTGAAAAGCCATCAGGTCATTGAATGCAGTCATGTAAGTCACGCTCCGCGTAGTGAAGTTGCGATGGGATAGGCCGTCAGGAAACGCGCACGCAGGATCAGCGTCCAAACCACAACGGCCATGAACTGATGGAATATGGCGATCTGCCATGGCGCCCCGTAGACCACCGTCAGGATTCCCACGACCACTTGCAGCGACAAGGCCGCAAAGGCCGCATTGAATGCAAATCGGGTCTGGAGATGCGCGCTGGTTCCGCCACGACGCCAAACGACAACCGCAAACGCAAACAGAAGATAACCGGCGCAGCGATGGATGAACTGCACCAGCCCCGGGCTTTCGAAGAAGTTCCGCCAGATCGGTTCCAGCATTGTTGCGTCAGGCGGCAGAAGCTGCCCGCCGATCAACGGCCAGTCGGTATAAGAACGACCGGCGTCGATCCCCGCAACCAAGGCGCCAATGAGTATTTGCAAAAAGGCGAAATGCATCAGGCTGGTTGAGAGAGAAAACAGCTTTGCCTCTTTCGCACGGCGGGCCTGCATCAGGTCGCGCTCCTCCCGGCCCAGCAGAAGGATGTACCAGGCGAGGAACCCTAAGATCACGAAGGCCAGCCCCAGGTGTATTGCCAGCCGATAGCTGGCGACGGCCGTCATCCCTTCGCCCTGGGTCACGCCCGAGGCGACCATCCACCAGCCAACTGCACCCTGAACGCCACCCAATGCGCCGGGGATCAGCAATCGCCCGGTCCAACCGGTCGGTATCTTGCGCGTCACCAAGAAGCCCAGGAACCCGAGCGCCCAGACCAAACCGATCACACGGCCCAGCTGCCGATGACCCCATTCCCACCAGTAGATCGACTTGAAATCATCGAGTTCCATCCACTGGTTCTGAATGCGCCATTGATCGATCTGCTTGTATTTGTCGAACTCGGCCTGCCAGTCGGCCTCGGACATCGGCGGGATGGCTCCGGTAACAGGGCGCCATTCGGTGATCGACAATCCGCTGTCGGTCAGCCGCGTCAGCCCGCCTACGGCGATCATGATCACGACCAGGGCAAACAGGCTCATCAGCCAGACGCGAATGGCCCCGCGCGCACCGCCCCGGCCCCGGTCGATCATCCCCGGCTGCACCGCCTTTTGTTTTTCGGTGTCCGAAACTTCTTCGAAGATGCTGCGCTTGCCGCTCATGCCGTCCTCATGCCTTTGATTTTCACGCAAGCTAGGGCTACCGGAGTGTAAGGTCCAGCCTCAGCCCTTTTCCTTCCAGCGGACCATCTGCCGCATGACACCGTGCAACATCTGCACATCTGCCCGTGTCATGTTCATCCGCGACCAAAGATTGCGCAGGTTCACCTTCATCCCATCGGCCTTCTCTGGCGGATAAAAGAATCCCGCGGTCTCAAGCCGGTCTTCGAAATGTTCGGCCAGTTTCTCAACCTCGATCCCTGTCGCCCAGTCGCCCTTGCCCAGATCGGTGGTCTCGTGCACCACGTCTCCGGTCTGGCGCATCCACTCGTAAGCGGTCAGCAGCACGCACTGCCCGAGGTTCAGCGAGGCGTACTCGGGGTTCACAGGAACCGAAATGATGGCGTTTGCCTTCGCAATATCCTCATTCTCAAGCCCTGCGCGTTCCGGTCCGAACAGAACCGCAACCTTTTGACCGGCTGCAACTTTTTCGGCGGCCAGTTGCATGGCGCGCTCGGGGCTGTAAACCGGTTTGGTCAACCCGCGCTGACGGGCCGTGGTGGCAAAGACAAAGGTGCTGTCCTCAAGCGCTCCGGCCAGGTCGTCGAACAGCTGCGCCTCATCCAGCAGCCGCCCCGCGCCGCTGGACATGGCCACTGCCTTGGGGTTGGGCCAGCCGTCCCGGGGGGCCACGATACGCATCCGATCCAGGCCGAAATTCCACATCGCGCGCGCGGCTGCGCCGATGTTTTCACCCATCTGCGGGCGCACAAGCACGAATGAGGGCTGGGATTTGTCGCTGGGCATGGCTTACTCCGAAAGTTCCGCCCGCTCTAATACCCTGTCACCGACGAGGCAAGCCAATCACCTTGTTCTGCTCTCAAATACCCGCTTGGCAGGCATAAAAGTTTGCTTCCCCCGCTCAATCCGCTAAACCCCGCCAAAGACAGAAATCCGAAGGACGCGCCAATGGACACCCCCGAGCAGCCGCAGATCTACCTGATCACACCGCCGGCCATCGAACTGAGCCGATTCCCTGAAAAACTGGCGCGCGTTCTGGACAGCACAGAAATCGCGTGCATCCGCTTGGCGCTGGCAGGCAACGACGAAGATGCAATCGCACGCGCGGCCGATGCCTGCCGTGAAGTCGCCCATGCGCGGGACGTGGCGCTGGTGATTTCAAACCACGTTCTGCTGGCGCAACGTCTGGGTCTGGACGGGGTGCATCTGGATGACGCCGCCCGTTCCGTGCGGTCCGCCCGTAAGGAACTGGGGGCAGATGCGATCGTCGGCAGCTTTTGCGGTGCTTCCAGCCATGACGGCATGACCGCCGGTGAAGCCGGGGCGGACTATGTCGCCTTCGGGCCGGTTGGAACAGACAAGCTTGGCGACGGCACGCGCGCCGAACAAGATCTGTTTCAGTGGTGGTCCGAGATGATCGAAGTCCCGGTAGTGGCCGAAGGCGGCCTGACGGCTGAACTGATTGGCAGTCTGGCCCCATGCACCGACTTTTTTGGGATCGGCGACGAAATCTGGGCGGGTGATGATCCTGTCGCAGCGCTGACCACTTTGTTGGCGCCACTTTCCTAGAAAGGCAGGAAGGGCCGAACAAAGGTAAATGCCCCGAAGCCGGCAATCACGAGGGATAGCAGAACCGAAATCCGAAGCCTGAGCCGGATCGATCTGCGAGAAACCGCCAGTGCCAATGCAAATACCACGGCAGCGGCCGAGACCGGCACGGTCAACGCGCCCAGACCAAAGCCCAGAACCGCCGGTGCCAGCCGATCCGGCGGTACTCCGATCGTCGTCAAAGCGAAGGCCTGGCTTAAACCGATCAGACCACCCACCAGAGCAACGGTCAGCAAACGCAGAAAGCCCGGTCGCCGGACTGTAACGTTCCACACACCCAGCACCACGGTTGCTGCGGGCATGAGATACGGCAACCATGCTGAGGGCATCGTGACAAGCTGTAGCGTGCCCAATCCCAGACCAATCGATGTGGCCAGCGCGAAAGCAGAAAGCTGCCATAAGGCCGCCGACACCCAAAGGGCGTGCAGCACCAGCAGCAACGCAATCAGGATAACCGGCAGCCCCACTGTCGTGGCATACACGATTCCGTTGGAGAAATAGGCCTTCAAGGTTTGACCCGGGTCCAGACCGGCCCCACCCCGCAGCGGAATCAGAGGGCTTGCCTCGCCCGCCACAAGATACCCGGTATAAGGCGCATCCACCCCCTGCTGCCTGAGGACCATCGGCCCGTGACCTTCCGGCCAGGTCAGCTGCAGGCTGGACGCGCCGGGCGGTAAAGCCCCGGCCAGCAGAACCCGTGAAATCCTTGGCACCTCAGGGTCTCCGGCCACAGGAACGCGGGAACCTTCGTAGGACAGCGTGACGGGTCCACCTGCCAACACGTTCATGGACGGCGACCAGCCTTTAATGAACTGCTTTATGTGCGGCTCAAGTTCCGAAGACGCCAAGCGGCGAAGTCTTCTGTACTCACCTGAAACGGGCGACGGATCCGCCGAAGGGTTAATCCCGGCGACGAATGCCTCGGCATTCATGCTGATTTCCAGAAACAATGTGTCCTGATTGATCCGAAAATCCACCACTGTCGGTTTCGCCGTCTGAGCTGATGCGTTGCCGACTGCAATCCAGAAAACCAAAGGAGCAACAAGAAAAAGAAGTACAGGGCGGGTTTTGCATAACGCTCTGACAATGCGGCTCATTTGCTGCAATCCAACATGAACATGAATACCGACAACATATCCTTCGATTGTTCTGCCGATGACGCGCGATGGCAAGCCAAAACGGCAGGCCGTGGCAGGAATTCCCGTCGGCGTTAACGTTCTGACTTGCACGGATCACGGGGCTGCGGCATGACAACGGCATGACTCAGACCAGTGAAATTTTGTGTATCGGGTCCGTCCTGTGGGACGTGATCGGACGATCCGCCAGCGTCATGCGTCAGGGCTCGGACGTTCCGGGGCGGATTACCCGACTGCCTGGTGGCGTGGCGATGAACATCGCAATGACGCTGGTCCGCTTTGGTATGACCCCAACCCTGTTGACCGCCGTTGGCCGTGATCCCGAAGGTGACGAGCTTGTGCACGCCTGTGCCCGCCTTGGGATGGTGACAGACCATATCTACCGCTCGCAGGATTTGCCGACAGACCGGTACATGGCGGTCGAAGGTGCAAACGGTCTGATTGCCGCAATCGCGGATGCCCACTCTCTCGAAGCCGCCGGGGCCAAGATCCTCCGGCCACTGATGCACGGGCCATTGGGGTACGTGAATACGCCGTTTGAAGGTCCGGTTGCGCTGGACGGGAACCTGACGCAAGACCTGCTGGAGGAGATCGCGCAAAGTCCGGCGTTCTCTCGCGCTGACCTGCGCGTTGCCCCGGCCTCACCCGGCAAGGCCGAGCGCCTTCTGCCTTTCCTCAAACACGCCCGCGCGACGCTTTACGTCAACCTCGAAGAGGCCGGTCTGCTGTGTCAGCGCGAGTTCGAGGATTCCGAAAGCGCTGCCCAGGGCCTGGTGGATCGGGGCGCGCTACGGGTTTTGGTAACGGATGGCGGCAACTCGGCCACTGTCGGCTCGGCCGATGGAATCCAGACCCAGAAACCCCCATCCGTTTTGGTTACGCGCGTGACCGGCGCGGGTGATACTTTCATGGCGGCCCATATTGCCGCTGAAGCAAATGGCGCAGATAGCGACGCGGCCCTGACCCGCGCTCTGCACGCCGCCGCAACATATGTTTCCGGAGAAACCCCACTGTGATCGACATCCAATACTCAGCCGAGGTCCGCGCCGCCAAAGACGCAGGCCAGCCCATCGTTGCACTTGAAAGCACAATCATCACCCACGGAATGCCCTACCCGCAGAACATCGAGGTCGCCGCGCAGGTCGAGCAAGATATTCGCGACGCAGGGGCGGTTCCGGCCACCATGGCTGTGATCAGGGGCAAACTGCATGTTGGGCTGGAACCTGAGCAGTTACAGGATCTGGGCAAGGCGCAGGGTGTCGCCAAAATCTCGCGCGCCGACATGGCCGCCTGTATCTCCACAGGCGGCACCGGTGCGACAACCGTTGCCGCAACCATGATCGCCGCTCATTACGCGGGGATCGAGGTTTTTGCCACCGGCGGCATCGGCGGCGTGCATCAGGGGGCCGAAACCTCGTTCGATATTTCCGCTGACCTGCATGAGCTTGCCCAGACGCCGGTGACGGTCGTGGCCGCGGGCGCCAAGGCCATTCTGGATCTGGCCAAAACGCTCGAGGTTCTGGAAACACTGGGCGTTCCGGTGATTGCCCATGGTCAGGATGAATTCCCGGCCTTCTGGTCAGCCAAATCACCCTATGCCGCGCCTTTGCGCATGGACAGCCCGGAAGAGATCGCAAGGGCCCACTCAACCCGCCGCGCCCTCGGCCTACCCGGGGGACAACTTGTTGCAAACCCGATCCCCGAGACCGACCAGATTCCGGCCGATGAACTGGCACCGATCATCGCATCAGCCCAATCCGACGCCGAGACACACCGGATCACGGGAAAAGGCGTCACCCCTTATCTTCTGCAGCGTATATTCGAGCAGACCAAGGGCCGATCCCTGACGGCCAATATCGCGCTTGTTCGCAACAACGCCCGCCTTGCCGCCGGCATCGCAAAGGCTTTGACCCGCAACACCGCCTGACACCGTCCCTATTGCACCATCACGCCAGACTGCTT
This sequence comes from Ruegeria sp. D4, assembly GCF_056534475.1. NCBI lineage: Bacteria > Pseudomonadati > Pseudomonadota > Alphaproteobacteria > Rhodobacterales > Roseobacteraceae > Ruegeria > Ruegeria sp. D4. Next base: position 411,207 of record NZ_JBQFPJ010000001.1, on the reverse strand, counting down.
AATTGCAGTCTGCAAACCGCTCGGAACTAAGATGAATACACCGTTTGACGAAGAACCGCATCGCCGCCCCGGCCTGTTTGCAGGCCTGCGGGCGTCGTTTCTGACGGGGATTGTCGTCATTGCGCCGGTCTGGCTTACAATCTGGTTGATCTGGTCCGTGGTGGGCTGGATCGACAGTGCGGTCCTGCCGCTGGTGCCGCAAAGGTTTCAGCCGCAGGAATATGTCGGCATCAACCTGCGCGGCGTCGGGGTCATCATCTTCCTGATCTTCACGGTGATCGTGGGCTGGGTGGCCAAGGGCATACTGGGACGTTCGCTGATCCTTTTTGCAGAACGCGTTGTTGATCGGATGCCTGTCGTCCGCTCGGTCTATTCCGGGATCAAACAAATTTCCGAAACGGTTTTTGCCCAAACAGACCGCTCGTTCGAAAAGGCTTGCCTTATCCAGTATCCGCGCCGTGGTATCTGGGCCATCGGCTTCGTGTCCACCACCGCCAAAGGCGAGGTCAGCCGTCTTGCAGAAACCGGCGGCGAACTGCTCAGCGTGTTTGTTCCGACGACCCCGAACCCCACATCCGGGTTTCTGCTGTTTTTTCCGGCCGAAGACGTCATCTTGCTGGACATGACGATCGAGGATGCCGCGAAACTGGTGATCTCGGCTGGTCTTGTCTATCCAAACGAAAAAGACCCGACCCGCCCGCCAGAGTGATCAGCCAAACATCGCACGCAGATCTACTGTGCTACGCGCACCCAGATCGGTTTTGTGGGCTGACAGAAAGCCGTCCGCGGCTGCCCGGCCAGCCTTTTTCAGCTTGTGCAGGATCACCGGGTTGGGAACGGTCTTCGTGGCAACCGACAGACTGTTCATCAACTCATTGTCTGCGATCATGTGAACCAGAACCCGGCTCATCTCACCCGCCTTCAGTTTGCCCTCACGCAACAAGCGCTGCACAAAGTCAATCGCCCTGAGTTCGCGAAACAGGGACGAATTGAAGCTGATCTCGTTGATCCGGTTCTGAATCTGCTGTGGTGTCTTCGGAACCTCGTCCCGCTCAAGCGGGTTGATGTTCACGATGACAACATCATCCGGCAACTCGTCATTGAACAAAGGAAACAGCGCAGGATTTCCCGTAAAACCTCCGTCCCAATAGGCCTCGGTTCGCCCCGTTTTCGGATCGAATATCTCTACGGCCTTGAACAGCGTCGGCAGGCAGGCCGAGGCGAGTATGGCATCGGTCGATACATCCTCGCCAGTGAACACCCGGATCTTGCCGCTGCGCACGCAGGTCGCACAGACAAACAGCTGCGGGCCTTCAGTCGCGCAAATCTCGTCGAAGTCAAAACGGTCGATAACAGGCTTTAGCGGGTTCTGGTAAAACGGACCGTAGGCATAAGGCGAAACCATGCGCGACCACGCGTCGCCAAACGAATAGGGAAGCGAATACTCCATGGCCTGCGCGATCTGGGCAGGCTCAAGCGCCTGCATCCAGTTGGCAATCCGCATGTCGCCAACCGCCCCCATGCGCTCCCATAATCCGTTCAGACACTCGCGCGCGCCTTCGCGCCCGGCCCACACCATCCCGGACTTGAAAGCCGCCCCGTTTAACGCCCCTGCGGATGTGCCGGTAATCGCGGCAACCTCAATATCCTCTTCATCCAGCAACCGGTCCAGTACACCCCAGGTAAAGGCGCCATGTGCGCCGCCGCCCTGCAAAGCCAGATTGATCCGTTTCAAAAGCCCGCCCCTTCATCTTTTCCGAAATACTCCGGGGGTATGGGGGCCGCGCCCCCATGAAACACTACAGGGCAGTCCAACCGCCATCGACGGAAATCGTCGTCCCGGTAATCTGCGCCGCCGCATCCGAGCACAAAAACAAAGCCGTCCCGCCAAGTTGCTCGACCGTGGCAAACTCTTTCGAGGGCTGGCGTTCCAGCATCACGTTCTTGATCACGTCCTCGCGGCTCATGTTGTATTCTTTCATCGTGTCGGGGATTTGCGCCTCGACCAGCGGTGTCAGAACATAGCCCGGGCAAATGGCGTTGCAGGTGATCGGCTCCTGCGCCGTTTCCAGCGCAACTGTCTTGGTCATGCCGACCACACCATGTTTGGCCGACACATAGGCCGCCTTGTAGGGCGACGCCGTCAGACCATGGGCCGACGCGATATTGACGATGCGCCCCCACCCGGCCTTTCGCATCATTGGCAAAGCTGCCGCCATCGTGTGAAAGGCCGAGTTCATGTTGATCGCGATGATTGCATCCCATTTGTCGACCGGGAACTGGTCGATCGGCGCGACGTGCTGAATGCCCGCATTATTGACAAGAATGTCGCAAGCCCCGGTCTTTTCGATCAGGGCCCGGCAATCATCCCCCTTGGACATGTCGGCCTGGATATATCGCGCGTTGGTTCCGGTCTCGTTCGAGATTTCAGCAGCCAGTGCATGGTCCTCATCCCGATCGGTGAACGAATTCAAAACCACATTGGCGCCCGCCCTGGCCAGTTCGCGCGCAACGCCCAGCCCGATCCCCGAATTCGATCCCGTGATAATTGCCGTCTTTCCCGAAACGCTCATCGCCGCTCTCCTGCTGAGTCAGAATTTCCGACACAGTGCCATGCTGCACGTGCAAAGAAAACGGGGAAAGCTGGGGCCAATGCAACTCCTCTGGCACCGGCATCACCATCACAAAAAAACGCCCGCACGAAGCGGGCGTTAAGTTATTGAGGCAGGTTTCATACAGGCAAGAAACCTATCGAGCAGTGCATCCTTTATAAGCAATTCTGCGCCTTCGTCCAAGCTAAAAGTTTGATAATAAGAAAAATCATGGCTACGGTGAATCCCAACAAAATAAGGCCAGAGCAGGATTGTTTCCAAAATGAGCCCCGATTTTTCACCCTCCCTTCGTTCAATGCTGGTGGGAATCACCGGCATTTTTGCGACCACATTCGCCCATGCAGATTCGTCTCATGGCATAGCTATGTATGGTGATCCCGCCCTACCACCGGATTTTGTGTCTCTGCCTTACGTGAACCCGGATGCACCAAAAGGAGGAAAAGTCGTTTTCGGGAATACCGGCGGCTATAACAGTTTGAACCCGTTTGTGCAAAAAGGCACGTCACCCTGGCAACTGAGATTCTGGACCCATGAGAGCCTGATGGGCCGATCCTGGGACGAACCTTTCACTCTTTACGGGTTGTTAGCCGAATCAGTTGAGACGGCCGAGGACCGATCCTGGGTGGAATTCACGCTGCGCGAGAACGCCCGATTCTCGGACGGCAGCCCAGTCACCGTGGACGACGTGATGTGGTCCTATGAAACTCTGGGGACCGAAGGGCATCTCCGGTATCGCGGGTTGTGGTCCAAGATCGACAGCATCGAACAGACCGGTCCACGCTCGGTCAGGATCACATTCAACGAACCTGACCGCGAACTGGCCCTGATTGCGGGCCTGCGCCCGATCCTTCAGAAGGCGCAATGGGACGGCAAGGATTTTGCCGACGCGCAGTTGCACGATGTTCCAATCGGCTCGGGGCCTTATGTCGTCGAGGACTATGAGGCCGGGCGCTTCGTAAACCTGCGCCGTAACCCAGACTACTGGGGCAGCGATGTTCCCTTCCGCCGTGGCACCATGAACCTCGATGAAATGAGGATCGAGTTCTACGGCGATCAGACCGTGTTGTTCGAAGCGTTCAAGGCTGGGGAACTCTCCGCCATTCGGGAATTCAACGCCGACAAGTGGGACACGCAATACAGTTTCCCCGCCGCGCAGCGCGGAGACGTAGTCAAAACGGAAATCCCGCATGGCAAACCGTCGGGCATGACCGGCTTTGTGATGAACACGCGCAAGGCGCCATTCGATGACTGGCGCGTGCGCGAGGCGCTGACGCTGGCGTTCAACTTCGAATTCATCAACGACACCATCACCGGCGGTGCCCAGCCCCGGATCACCTCGTATTTCTCGGGCTCGGACCTGGCGATGCAACCCGGGCCGGCGACAGGCCGGGTCGCCGAATTGCTGCAACCGTTTGCCGATGATCTTCTGCCCGGAACGATTGAAGGCTACAGCCCGCCACAAGGCGATGGCTCGGCGCGCAATCGCGCCAATATCCGAAAGGCCGCGAACCTGCTGTCCGAAGCGGGGTGGACCATTCAGGACGGTGTGCTGCGCAACCAGAATGGCGATGCCTTCACCATGACCGCTTTGCTGCAGCAGGGCGACAGCGATATGGCCACCGCAGTCGAGATCTATTCCCGTGCATTGGAACGACTTGGCATTCAGGTGACAACCGAAACGGTCGATAACGCGCAATACACCGGTCGCATCTCGGAACACGATTTCGATATGACGCCATTCCGAAGGGCCATGTCCCTGTCCCCAGGCAACGAGCAGCGCCTCTATTGGGGCAGCGATGGCGCGAACACGCCCGGAACCCGGAACCTGATGGGTGTCGCTTCACCCGCAGTCGACGCGATGATCGATGCGATGCTGGCTTCGGAAACGCGGCAAGACTTTGTCGCGGCCACCCGCGCGCTTGACCGCACCCTGACCGCTGGCCGGTATGTCATTCCCATCTGGAACTTCGATGTCGGCCGTATCGCGCATGTGAAAGAGCTTAAGTACGCGCCAAACCTGCCCATTTACGGCGATGGCCCTCAATACATGCCCGAGGTCTGGTGGTATCAGGAATAATCTGCAGTGGGTGTACGCCGCTTCGGCCGCATTTGTGCGGCGAAACCCGCTTTACCAACGCCTCACAACGCTCGTCTAACGTGTGCTGCCCCGGTCTTCTCGGATGGCGGTTGTCAGGGAATACTTCGGCGGAAAGTGGCACATGTCAAAACACCGCAGCATATGACTGCTTACGCGACGTTCGCCGCAATATGTTGTTGGACCTTCTAATTTCAGCGAAAATTGCTCCAATGGACACAAGAACTTTTACGGATCGGGTGCCGGGCATGTAACGTGTCATCAAATCGAACCTCAGTGAACCGTGCAAAAGTTGTTGAGTTTCGGTGATATAGTTGCGGGCGGTTCGCCCTGCCCTGGTGGTTCACGGACCGGCCGCCACTCACTCCGAAACGCAGGTCCGTGGCCCGTTGCGGACGTTCCGCAGCGGGCATTTTCCATTCCGGTCACCACATCCCCGGGTGCGACATTTTGTCATGCATGTATATACTCCGCCCCTACGTAACCTGATATCTGGGGGCCGGGCAGTCCTGTAGCATAAGAAACGGAAAGCTCGCTGATGATTATGAAATGGACAGAACTGACGCAGGACTGGAACGGATCCTTGGCGCGCGCTAAGCGGCGCTTTCCGAATCTGCGTGATCAGGATGTCGCGCATTTCCGGCAAGACAGAAAACAGTTCGAGGCTTACCTGGCGGAACGGCACCACCTGACCGTGAACGAAGCCCGGGAAGAACTGGAGGATTTCCTGTTCACCGAAAGCCTGAATCGCGAATTCGATCAGACGTTACGCAAGTGACGTAACCCACAGGATCAACGCGTCTTCGTCACTGACCGAGACGACGTTGTGACCCATGCTTCCGTCGTAATAGGCGCTGTCGCCGCGGCGCATTTCGACAGGTTCATAATACTCGGTGTAAAGCCGCACAACGCCTGTCAGAACGTACAGGAATTCCTCACCATCATGACGAACCCAGCCATCGAACTCGTCCATCGAGCGGGCGCGTACGCGGGCCCGGTAGGGCAGCATTTGTTTTTTCGTCAGCGTTTCGGCCAGCAACTCATGCTCGTATGTCGTCGTGGCATGGGCCGCACCTTCCCCCATCCGTGTGACGGACATGCGTCCAATGACCTGATCGCGCTGGGGTGGCGTGAACAGTTGAGGCACCGAAATCCCCAGCCCCGTCGCGAGTTTCTTCAGGGCATCATAGGTCGGCGACATCTGACCGTTTTCGATCTTGCTGAGCGTTGAGCGCGCCAGACCGGCCTGGGTCGCCGCCTGTTCCAGCGTCCATTTGCGGGCCTTGCGCAATTCGCGCACGCGCGCGCCCAGATCCAATGGCTCGGGTTCGACATTTTCACCGGCATCGCGGGCTATACGGATCAGGGATTTCGGGTCCTGCGTTCTCATGGCACTTCTATAGGGCCGGGCCGCGCCGCTTGCAACGCGCCTTGCCCCGCGTTAGCCAGACGACATGCTGTCCATATTTGATCAGGGTCTGCCTGCCCCTTGCCCCACCCCGTTTAATCTCGCAGCGCACGTTCTGCGCCACGCAGAGCGGATTCCGGAAAAAACCGCGCTCTCCGTTCTGAATGAAACGGCGACCGAGGACTGGAGCTATCGGCAACTGCTGTCTGCCGTTCTGGGCACCGGCACAGGGTTGTTGCAGGCCGGGTTGAAACCCGGCGACATCGTTCTGATGCGCCTTGGGAATACCGTCGATTTCCCGATTGCCTACTTGGGGGCGATTGCCGTAGGTGTCGTTCCTGTTCCGACGTCATCGCAACTGACGGCGCCTGAAACGGCCCGCATGATTGACGACCTGTCTCCGGCCGCCATCCTGAAGGCACCGGATGTTGCCTGTGCCCCGCACCCCCGGCAGATCGATCTGGCAACGTTGCGTGCCATCCGTGATCTGCCGCCCGCCACCTTTGATCTCGGTAATCCGGATCGGCTGGCTTATGTGGTCTATACCTCGGGGACATCGGGCAAGCCGCGTGCGGTTGCGCATGCGCATCGCGCGATCTGGGCACGGCAAATGATGGTGGACGGGTGGTATGGGCTGCGCCCCGAGGATCGGCTGTGTCATGCCGGTGCGTTCAACTGGACCTACACGCTGGGCACTGGCCTGATGGATCCGTGGACCATCGGTGCGACGGCGCTGATCCCCGAACCGGGAACCGATCCGGCAGCATTGCCCGACTTGTTGCGGCGTCACGGGGCCACAATCTTTGCCGCAGCACCCGGCGTGTACCGAAAGATGGTTCAGCGGACAGACCGGCTCAGCCTGCCCCACCTGCGCCACGGACTGTGCGCAGGCGAAAAACTGTCGCGCCACCTGCACGAACGCTGGACCGAGGTGACGGGAACCGAACTTTACGAAGCCTACGGCATGTCCGAATGCTCGACCTTCATTTCCTCCAGCCCTGAAAACCCGGCCCGGGGCGAGGCATTGGGCCAGCCGCAACCCGGTCGCAAGATCGCCATCCTGGGACCCGATGGCCCTGTTCCGCAGGGACAGGAAGGCACAATCGCGATCCACCGTTCCGACCCCGGCCTTATGCTGACCTATCTGAACGCCCCGGATGAGGCTCAGGCCCGCATGCAGGGGGACTGGTTTCTGACCGGAGATCAGGGCGCCATGGCGGTCGACGGGCAAATCACCTACCTGGGTCGCGACGATGATATGATGAATGCGGGCGGTTATCGGGTTTCACCGGTCGAGGTCGAGGCCGTCTTGTCAAAATACCCCGGGATCACACAGGTCGGTGCCGCGGCGGTCGAGGTCAAGCAGGACACATTTGTGATAGCTGCCTTTTACACCGGCCCCGAAACTCTGGACGAGACGGCCTTGCATGCCTATGTCCAGGACAACCTTGCGCGATACAAACAGCCCCGCGCTTTCGTACATCTGCCGGCGCTTCCCGCAGGCGGCAATGGGAAACTCCTGCGCCGCGCGTTGCCGGCCTATTTCAAGGCACCGAACTCATGACCCAATCCGTCAAGCTTGATATTCTGTCCGATCCGATCTGCCCGTGGTGCTATATTGGCAAAACCCATCTGGACAAAGCGCTGGCCGCCATACCGGACCATCCTTTCGTGATCGAATGGCATCCGTTTCAACTGAACCCCGACATGCCGGACGCGGGCATGGACCGCCGAGAATACCTTGAGCGCAAGTTTGGCGGCAAGGACGGTGCCGTGCAGGCCTATGCGCCCGTGGTCGAACACGCCGAAAATGCTGGCCTGAAAATCGATTTCGAGGGCATGAAACGCACGCCCAACACACTTGATGCGCACCGGCTGATCCATTGGGCCGGGATTGAAGGCAAGCAGGACGCGGTGGTCGACGCCTTGTTCGATGCTTATTTTGTGCAGGCACGCGACATCGGCGACCATGAGGTGCTTGCCGACATCGCCGACAGCCAGGGAATGGACGCGGCTGTCGTCATGAAGCTGCTGAAATCCGACGCGGACCGGGACGATATCCGCAACCGCGATACGCATTCACGGGAAATGGGTGTTGGGTCAGTACCGACCTTCATCGTGGCCAACAAACACGCAGTTCCTGGCGCCCAGCAGCCGGAAATGTGGGAAAAAGTCATCCGCGAAATCATGTCTCAACTTGAGGCTTCCCCTGCAAATTAGCACATAGTCCTGTGCGTTTGCGCCATAGCGCCGCCTGATTTGCCGTGATAGCGCAAGCAGGTAAGGAGTTCCCCATGACCAATCGCATGTCGCGGGGCGAGTTCATTGCTTTGATAGCAATGATGTTCGCCACGATCGCGTTCTCTATCGACTCGATGCTGCCTGCACTGCCCGAAATCGGCGCAGAGCTCAGCCCTGATGATGTGAACCGGGCGCAACTGATCCTGACATCCTTTGTTCTGGGCATGGGGCTTGGCACATTTTTCACCGGCCCGATCTCGGACGCGCTGGGGCGCAAGCCCGTCATCTTTGGCGGTGCAGTGCTATATATCGTGGCGTCCGCTGTTGCCTGGGCAAGTTCCTCGCTTGAACTGGTTCTGGCCGCGCGTGTTCTTCAGGGACTTGGTGCCGCCGGTCCCCGCGTGGTGGCCATGGCCATTATCCGCGACCTCTATTCCGGGCGCGAGATGGCCCGGATCATTTCGATCGCGATGATGATATTTACGCTTGTTCCCGCGATTGCGCCGATGCTGGGCGCAGGCGTGATAGCCCTGTTTGGCTGGCGCGGGATTTTCGTATCCTTCATCTTGTTCGCCCTGATTGTTGTGATGTGGATGGGAAAACGGTTGCCAGAATCGCTGGCCCGCGAAGACCGTCGCCCGTTTCGCCTGCCGCTGCTGGTAGCGGCCACGCACGAGATGATGTCACACCCAACGGTGCGCCTTTCGATACTGGTTCAGACCCTGTGCATGGGCATTCTGTTCACCATGCTGACCATGGTGCAGCCGGTCTATGACGTGATCCATGACAGTGCGGACAGTTTCCCGTTCTGGTTCGGGTTTGTCGCGCTGATGTCTGGTTCGGCCAGCCTGTTGAACGCCGCGATTGTCGTCCGCGTGGGTATGCGGCGCGTGGTGACATGGGCGCTTGGGGCACAGATTCTGATCACGTCCTGCGTCATATTTCTGAATATGGCGAACCTGACGCCCGCCGCCTCATTCGCGGTGTTTGTTTTCTGGCAGACCACCATCTTCTTCATGGCTGGCGTCACTTTAGGCAATTTGAATGCCATCGCGATGGAACCGATGGGCCACATCGCAGGCATGGCGGCATCTGTGATCGGGTCGATCTCGACCGTTCTGGCCGCAGCCATCGCAGCGCCTGTGGGCCTCTTGTTCGATGGCTCAGTGACACCGCTGACAACGGGCATCCTTGCCATGTGCGTCATGGCTTTCGGCGTGATGGTTCACATGGGTCGCGTCGAAAACAGATTACTGGCCTGAGCCTGTGCAAATGCCCTGAATCACGTTAAGCTTTCCGCGATTTTCGGGGGAGTTTTCTATGAGTGATTACTATGATCTGGGCACATACTATTGCCCCGTCACCACATCATCGGAAAAGGCGCAGCTGTGGTTCGACCGAGGTCTGATCTGGACCTACGGCTACAACCATACAGAGGCCCTGGCCTGTTTCCAGCGCGCGGCGGAACATGATCCGGACTGCGCCATGGCGCATTGGGGCGTGGCTTACGCAGCCGGACCAAACTACAACCTGCCGTGGGAATTGCTGGACGATCAGGGACAAGAGAAGGCATTGGCCGAGGCCTATGACGCCACCCAAAAAGCATTGGCGCTGGCTGAATGGTGCACTCCGGTTGAACAGGCGCTCATCCGCGCCCTGCCCGCCCGTTATCCTCAGCGCGAGCCGATCGCGGATATGCACGACTGGGACCACGATTTTGCGGACGCGATGCGCGCGGTTTTTGCAGCTTTTCCCGATCACCTTGATCTGCGCACCATATTTGTCGAGGCGTTGCTGAACCTGACCCCCTGGAAAATGTGGGATTTGAAATCCGGTCAACCCGCCGAAGGCGCCGCAACCCTTGAAGCGCAGGACACCCTGGAATGGGCCATGGGGAACGACCCGGCCGCCATGTCGCATCCGGGGCTTTTGCACTTGTATGTGCACCTGATGGAGATGTCGCCCACTCCTGAAAAAGCACTGAAAGCCGGGGACGTGTTGCGCACTCTGGTGCCGGACGCAGGTCATCTGGTGCACATGCCCACCCATATCGATGTCCAGTGTGGCCACTACCAGAACGTCACCCATTGGAACGAAAAAGCCACCGAAGCAGATTTGAAGTATTACGAACGCGAAGGTCCGTTCAACATCTACACCGGTTACCGTCAGCACAACTATCACTTCACCATCTACGGCGCGCTGTTTATGGGCCAGATGGAACCGGCCTTGCGTGCCAATCAGGGCATCTGGGACACCACGCCCGAGGAAATGCTGCGCATCGAAAGCCCGCCGATGGCGGACTATTTCGAAAGCTACATGTCCATGGGGCCGCATATCCTTATCCGGTTTGGCCGTTGGGACGAAGCCAAGGCTCTGGAACTGCCCGAAGACCCGGATCTCTACTGCACATTGACCGCGACCACGCTCTACGCCCGTGCCATCGCATTTGCAGCGACGGATCAGGTGGCCGAGGCCGAAGCGGAAGAACAGAGGTTTCTTGCCGCCCGGGGCCGCGTCCCCGAAACCCGGCGACTGCACAATAATCGTGTCGTCGACCTGCTGGATATCGCAGCTGAAATGCTGCGGGGCGAAATCGAATACCGCAAGGGAAACTACGACACGGCCTATGCACACCTGCGCCGCTCGGTCGAATTGGATGACACTTTGCCGTATGACGAACCCTGGGGCTGGATGCAGCCAACCCGCCACGCACTCGGGGCCTTGCTGTTTGAACAGGGCCACGTAGCCGAGGCCGAAGCTGTCTACCGCGAGGATCTAGGACTGGGCGGCTCGCTCAGCCGTGCGTCGATCCATCCCGACAATGTCTGGAGCCTAAGGGGGCTATACGATTGCCTGAAATCCCGAGGTGACTCCATTGAAATCAGGCAGATCAAACAAAGACTGGATCTGGCTCTGGCCCGTGCAGACTGCGCGGTCGCCGCTTCGTGCTTCTGCGCCCAGTCCGCAATGAAAGCCGCCGAATGAGACTGCTCCCTGCCCTGATGCTTTTGGCCGCCGGTCTTCCCGTTCAGGCCGAACGCATGACGTTTACCCCGGTCGACCAGGCCGAACGTGACCCGACATTGGTGACGTTCCGCGCCAACCTGCTGGCCAACATCGCAGCCCGCGATACCGAAGCGGTTGTGGCGGTGGCCTGCCCGGACATCTATCTCAGCCACGGCGGCAATGGCGGCCCCCGGGAACTCAGGGAAAACCTGACACTTCCTGCCGGCACCCTGGCCGAGGAATACCGAGATCAGGCCGACGAGATGCGCGAAGCCTACTGGTCCGCCCTCGAGGAAACCCTCGCCGCGCCCGGTTATTTTGACGATCTGGGCGAATTCTGGATGCCGTATCAGTGGAAGATCGGCCTGCCTGCATCCGTCGACCCGTTCAACGCCTATTTTGTGAATGGCTCCGGGGTGTCACTGCGGGTGGGCGCAGACCGGACCGCTGACATCGTCGATCTGATCAGCCATGAGGTCGTGCTGATTAGCGAATACGATCCTGACGCCGAATACCAGAAGGTCATGCTGACCGACGGCGCGCGAGGCTTCATGCACCGCGACTACCTCTGGCCTATGACCGGTCATCGCGCGGCGCTGGTAAAATCCGACCAGGGGGAATGGCAGTTGTGCACCTTCGTGGGCGGTGACTGAGCGCGACGCTCAGACCTTGGCCTTGTTCTTCACGGCAACCACCTTCTCGGCCAGATCGCGGGCAATGGCAAACGCGCCCTTGATCTTGTCGCTCTCTTTCTTCCAATCCCTGCGCACAACAATCTTGTTGTCCTTGACCTTCGCCAGTCCGCGCTGGTTCTGAATGAAATCGACCAATCCCTGAGGCGAGGCGAACTTGTCGTTGTGGAACTGGATCGTCGCGCCCTTCGGTCCGCCATCCAGTTTGGCGATCCCCGCCCGCTTGCACATCGCCTTGATGCGCACGACCAGCATCAGGGTGTTCACCTCTTTCGGGAGAGTGCCAAAGCGGTCGATCAGTTCGGCTGCAAACCCTTCCAACTCGACCTTGGTCGAGAGCGACGAGAGGCGGCGATACAAGCCCAGCCGTACATCCAGATCCGGCACGTAATCCTCGGGGATCAGGACCGGCACACCCAGATTGATCTGCGGAGCCCATTGATCATCAGCATCCGACAACCCTTCCATCTCACCGGCTTTGATCTTGGCAATCGCCTCTTCCAGCATCGACTGATACAGTTCATAGCCCACGTCGCGCATCTGGCCGGACTGCTCCTCGCCCAGCAGGTTGCCTGCACCACGAATGTCCAGATCCTGGCTGGCAAGGGTGAAACCTGCGCCAAGCGTATCCAGCGAACCCAGAACGCGCAGGCGTTTTTCAGCCGTGGCGGTCAGCTTCTGGCGTGGCTTGGTGGTCAGATAAGCATAGGCGCGGGCCTTCGAACGCCCGACCCGGCCCCGTATCTGATACAACTGCGAAAGGCCGAACATATCCGCGCGGTGCACGACCATGGTGTTTGCGGTCGGAATATCCAGACCGCTTTCCACAATCGTCGTGGCCAGCAGCACATCGTATTTGCCGTCGTAGAAAGCATTCATCCGGTCATCGAGCTCGCCAGCCGCCATTTGGCCATGAGCGATGACATAAGTCAGTTCCGGCAGCTGTTCGTTCAGGAATTCCTCGATCTCGCGTAGATCGGATATTCGCGGCACCACGTAGAAGCTCTGCCCACCCCGATAATGTTCGCGCAGCAGCGCCTCGCGGACAGTGACCGCATCGAATTCGCTGACATAGGTACGGATGGCCAGACGGTCGATAGGCGGGGTGCCGATGATCGAAAGATCGCGCACGCCTGTCAGCGACAGTTGCAAAGTACGCGGGATCGGCGTGGCAGTCAGGGTCAGCACGTGAATGTCCGAGCGCAATTGTTTCAGACGCTCTTTATGCGCCACTCCGAAATGCTGTTCCTCGTCGATAATCAGGAGGCCCAGATTGTTGAACCGAATACCCTTGGCCAGCAACGCATGGGTACCGACCACGATATCAATCGTTCCCCGCGCCAGTCCGTCCCGGGTCTGCTGCGCCTCTTTGGCCGAAACAAAGCGCGAGAGCTGCCGGACCTCCAGGGGGAACCCTCTGAAACGGTCCCTGAAGCTGGCCGCGTGCTGGCGGGCCAGCAGCGTCGTGGGCGCAACAACCGCCACCTGAACACCGGACATGGCAGCGACAAATGCCGCGCGCATTGCAACCTCGGTCTTGCCAAAGCCCACATCGCCGCAGATCAGGCGGTCCATCGGCGCGCCTGAATGCATGTCCTCCATCACCTCGGCAATGGCGCGCAACTGGTCGTCGGTTTCCTGATAGGGGAAACGGGCGCTGAACTCCTCCCACGCATGCGGCGGCGGGTCCATGACCGGAGCCTTGCGCAGGGCGCGTTCGGCGGCGATACGGATCAGCTTGTCCGCCATTTCGCGGATGCGCTCTTTCAATTTGGCTTTCTTGGCCTGCCAGGCGCCACCGCCCAAACGGTCCAGCAGACCTTCTTCGTGACCGTATTTTGACAGCAACTCAATGTTTTCAACCGGCAGATACAGTTTGGACTGTTCCGCGTATTCCAGCAGAAGGCATTCGTGCGCGGCCCCAGCTGCCGTCACCACTTCCATCCCCATGTAGCGACCGATGCCATGGTCGACATGAACAACAAGATCACCGGGGCTGAGCGATTGGGTCTCGGTCAGGAAATTCTCGGCCTTGCGGCGTTTTCTTGGCTGCCGGATCAAGCGGTCGCCCAGAACATCCTGTTCTGCAATCACCGTCAGACCGGGGGTTTCGAACCCGTGCTCCAGCGCCCAGACAGCCAAGTACAACCCGCGCTTGCCGATGCGAGTGCCGTCCTTCACCGGGATCGCCTCGGCCAGGCCTTCATCCTCGATCAGACCGGTCAGGCGTTCGCGGGCGCCTTCGGAATAGGACGCGATCAGAACTGGCCCCTTGGCCAGTTTGTCGGTGATGTGACTGGCCAGTGCGCCAAACAGGCTGATGTTTTCCTGCTGTCGTTCGGGGGCGAAATTGCGCCCGATCCGGCCACCTGCGTCGATCACGCCCGGTCCGCTTGCCTGCGGCAACGGGCTGAACTGCATCACGCGCCGGTCTGCAACAGCCTGTTCCCAGGCCCCGTCATCCAAGTACAGCAAGGCTGGCGGAGTTGGCTTGTAGACCGTGTCCATGCGCGACCGGTTTTCCAGCGCCAGCCTGCGGGTTTCATACTGATCAGCAATACTGTCCCACCGGGCCAGCCGCGCGGGCGTAACCTGATCATCCAGCAGGATCGTCGCACCGGACAGATAGTCGAACAGTGTCTCCAGCCGGTCATGGAAGAAAGGCAGCCAGTGCTCCATCCCCTGATGCTTGCGCCCGGCACTGACCGCTTCGTAAAGCGGGTCGTCCGTACCTGCGGCGCCGAACTCAATACGATAGTTTTGACGGAACCGGGTGATCGCGGCCTCGTCCAGAATGACTTCCGATACCGGGGCCAGTTCGACAATTTGCAGTTTCTCGGTGGTGCGCTGCGATACCGGGTCGAACCGGCGTGCACCGTCCAGAACATCGCCAAACAGATCCAGACGAACGGGGCCGGATTCACCGGGCGGGAATATGTCGATGATCCCGCCCCGGATGGCATAGTCGCCGGGCTCCATTACCGTGGGGCTTTGGGTGAACCCCATGCGAACCAGAAAATTGCGCAATGCGTCTTCGTCAATGCGATGCCCGACCCGCGCAGTAAAGGCCGCTTCGCGCAGGACCTCACGGGCCGGCACGCGCTGGGTTGCGGCATTCAGGGTCGTCAACAGCACGAATTGCTGCGGCATCTGATGCACCAGCGCCGCCAGAGTCGCCACCCGTGTGGCCGAAATATCGGCGTTGGGTGAAACCCGATCGTAAGGCAGGCAATCCCAGCCGGGAAACACAAAGACCGGCATTTCCGGTGCAAAAAAGGCCAGCGCGGCCCGCATCGCCTCCATCCGCTTGTCATCACGTGCGACATGGGCCACCGGACCGCCGGTCCGCGAAATCTCTTTCAGAACAAGCTGCGCGTCAAACCCTTCGGGGGCTCCGCCAACTGTTACGTGGTCCGCAGCCTTCATCGCCTCGCCTTTCCGACTTGTCTATCCCAGTGGTCCCAGAGAAAAGTTCTGATACATGCCCCAGAAGGCCGTGACCAGTATCGAAAACATGCCGATCAACTGGGTGTACAGCCTGCATCGCATCAGGGTCCGGATGACCAAGTCAGGTTTCGGGATCTGCTGCAGCCGACGCGCGGTCGCCACATACAGCATGACCACGATCGACATCGGAAACATCAGCAGGAAAACAGCCTGCGCGAACTCCACCCCATAATAAAAGCCCGATATCGCAAGCCCGGTCAGCACAAAACACGAAATCGCAAACAAAATGGCACCGGACATGTCCATGATGTAAAGCATACGGTTCGTGTTGATCCGGACGATATCCATCAGGTCCGTTTCGGCCTGCCCGCCCGAGCGTCGCGCGCGCACGATCAGATCATAGGGCACGCCAAGAACCCAATGGCTCACTGATGACCACATGACAGCCAGTGCGATCCAGAACCACAGGTTCGAGAAGCTTCGCAAATCAATGACTTCGGTAATCGAAGAGTATAAGTCCAAGCCATAACCCCTTAAACATTGTCTTACGGGGTTTTGTCACAATGCCGCGTCGATTGTTACCCTTGAGACCTACGCGTTTTCATGCCACCCAAAGCACGATTGTTCAAGGAGAACGCGCCATGAAACCGACCATCGCCCCCTATCCGCTCGCCCGTTTCCGCCGGGCCCGCCAGTCTGCGGCGATCCGGGGGCTGGTCCGCGAGAATACGCTGACGCCGGATGACCTGATCTGGCCGGTGTTCGTGCGCGACGGCGAAGGGGTCGAGGAACCGGTGCCGTCAATGCCGGGCGTCGTGCGCCGATCGGTCGATCTGATCGCCCACGCCGCCGTCGAGGCGCAGGCGCTTGGCATCCCAGCAATCTGTATTTTCCCCTATACCGACAGCGCCCTGAAAACCGAAGACTGCGCCGAAGCGTGGAATCCTGACAACCTGTCGAACCGGGCCATTCGTGCCATCAAGGATGCTGCCCCCGATATCGCCGTCATGACCGATGTGGCGCTGGATCCGTACAACATTAACGGCCATGACGGGTATGTCGTCGATGGCGAGATCGTAAATGACCGCACGGTCGAAGCACTGGTGAAAATGACGCTGGCGCAGGCGGATGCTGGCGCGGACATCATCGGCCCGTCGGACATGATGGATGGACGTATCGGTGCGATGCGCCACGCGCTCGAGTCTGCGGGGCATCACAACGTCATGATTCTCAGCTACGCCGCCAAGTATGCCAGCGCGTTTTACGGTCCATTCCGCGATGCGGTTGGCGCATCGGGCGCACTGACCGGCGACAAGAAGACCTATCAGATGGACCCGGCCAATTCGAACGAGGCGCTGCGTCTGATCGAACGCGACCTGACCGAGGGCGCCGATATGGTGATGATCAAGCCGGGCATGCCTTATCTTGATATCTGCCGTCAGGTTAAAGACACGTTTGGCGCGCCGACCTATGCCTACCAGGTGTCGGGCGAGTTTGCGATGATCCGGGCGGCGGCCCAGAACGGATGGATCGATGGCGAGAAGGTGATGCTGGAAAGTCTGATGGCGTTCAAACGCGCGGGCTGTGACGGAGTTCTGACCTATTTCGCGCCCGAAGTAGCGCGCCTTCTGCAAGGCTAAAACCCCGCCCTGTCGCAATTTTTCGCCGATTGAAGGCCCCTGACCCGCAGCTTTCCCGTGACAGCCGGGCGCAATCGGCGTATTCTTGCACACAAGATCGGGAACACCCGACATATCAGGCACTTATTACAGAGACAGGAAACATGAGCAGTTCCAATTCCCCCCGACTGGGTCGTCGCGGCTTTGCACTTGGCATGGCAGGGCTGACATTTACCGCCGCCTGCGGGAACGGCGTCGGCAACACCAACGCAGCGACCATCGACGCCCGTGTCGATGCGACGCTGAACGAAATGTACAGTAAGTACCCGAACACGATCGAGATCGCCAGCAAGGCGAACGGTATGCTTGTCATGCCTCTGATCACCGAAGCCGGGTTCATCTTCGGCGGCGGTTTTGGCCAGGGCGCATTGCGAGTTCAGGGTGCGACAGTCGATTATTATTCCGCTGTCAAAGGCTCAGCCGGGCTGCAGATCGGCGCGCAGCAATACGCGCATGTTCTGTTTTTCATGACCGAAGACGCGCTGAACGACTTCCGCCGCTCCAACGGTTGGACCGCAGGCGCGGACATCGGCTATGTGGTCGACGCAACCGGCAGCAGCGTCGGGGCCAGCACCACGACATTGCGCACGCCTGTGATCGCGGCGGTCTTTGGTCAGGCGGGCCTGCTGTTCGGGGCGACCGTCGAAGGCATCAAATACACGCGTATCATTCCGTAACACCGGGTTACCACTCCCCCTCCTGCGGAGCCCCGCCACGTGTCGTTCAGCAGTGGCGGGGCTTACGTTTTTTGCGTTGACGACACGGAAATTGTTGTTCGGCTCCTCTTTCGGTTGGGATCGCCTTCCACTACTCTCGCCGCAAACGAATACCAATAAACTGTGGGGCAAGGATGGGTCTTGTATTTCGCTGGCTGGTGCGCATCACGTCGGGTCTTGTCCTGCTGGCGGTGGCGGCAGTTGCACTGGTCTATTTCCTCGCCAGCCAGTCTTTGCCCGAATACAATCAGACCCTTAAGGTCAGTGGCCTGACCAGCCCGGTTGAAATCGTGCGCGACACATCAAACGTGCCGCATATTCTGGCCGAAAATGATCCGGATGTGTTCTTCGGCCTCGGATATGTGCATGCGCAAGATCGTCTTTGGCAGATGACCGTTATGCGCCGCACCGCGCAGGGGCGTCTGTCGGAAATTTTCGGTGCTCGAACTGTCAATATCGACAAGCTGCTGCGCCGTCTCGACCTTTATGGACTGGCCCATCGTTCTGTCGAGGTTCAGGACGACTACACCAAAGCCGCGCTGAAAGCCTACGCCGCTGGCGTGAACGCCCGGTTGAATGAAATCAACGACAAGGCCCTTGGGCGCGGCGCACCCGAGATGTTCCTGTTCAACGCCCCTGTCTCCCCCTGGCAACCGGGGGACAGCATCGCCGTAATCAAACTGATGGGCCTGCAACTGTCGGGCCATTTGCAGGACGAGGTGCTGCGCGCACGTACATCACTGATGCTGAATAACCCGGACCGACTGGCGGACATACTGCCCGACGTTCCCGGCCCGGGGATCGCCGCATTGCCCGAATATGCCGGCCTGTTCCCCGGCCTGCCCCGATACGCGCGGGGAACGTCGATGCCTGACAACCCGCTTTCGCCCTTTCCAAAACGCGGCCTTGCCGGTGCGTCG
The DNA here is from genome assembly GCF_056534475.1 of Ruegeria sp. D4. Lineage (NCBI taxonomy): Bacteria > Pseudomonadati > Pseudomonadota > Alphaproteobacteria > Rhodobacterales > Roseobacteraceae > Ruegeria > Ruegeria sp. D4. The sequence goes on along the minus strand of NZ_JBQFPJ010000001.1, from coordinate 392,391 downwards.
AATGCCTGGAGCGCCGCGCCATCGCGGTCTGCCAGTGGCGGAACCCTGCTTGCGAACGACCCACATCTTGGCTTTACCGCACCCGGCGTGTGGTATCTGGCACGACTGGGGCTGGCCAAAGGCGGCGTGATCGGCGCGAGTATTCCCGGCATTCCCGCCATCATGACCGGGCGCAGCGACCGGTTGGGCTGGGGCCTGACCTCATCTTATCTGGACGATCAGGATGTCCATATCGAACAACTGAACCCGGAAAACCCCGAAGAATACCTGACACCGGACGGATACAAAACATTCCAGACCCGCCCGTCGATCATCGAGATCAAAGACCAGCCGCCCATCACTCTGACCCTGCGCTGGACGGAAAACGGCCCGGTGCTGCCCGGCACTCACTACGATCTGGAAACGATCACACCAAAGGGACATGTGGCCTCGCTTGCGTGGACGGCGCTTAGCCCGCGTGACACGTCGATGACCGCTTCGATGGCGCTGATGAACGCGGATACGGTGCAGCAGGCCATCACGGCGGCCGAAGATTTCATCTCGCCGTCGCAAAACCTGTCACTGGTGGACAAGGACACGATCGCCATGAAGTTGATTGGCGCCATGCCACAACGCGACCTGCGCAACCAAAGCAAGGGCCGCATTCCGACCCCCGGCTGGCTGGCCGAGAACCGCTGGCAAGGCCGCATGCCTTATGCCGACAACCCAGAGTTCGTGGCCCCAAGGGGCGGCGTTCTGGGTAACACCAACAACAAGATCATAGACCGCCCCTTCCCTCAGCACGTGTCGTATGAATGGGGCGACACCCAGCGGGTCCATCGCTGGGAACGCCTGATGCAGTCGCGCGAAGTGCACACCCGCGACAGCTTTATCGAGGCGCAGCTCGACACCGTAAGTTTCACCGCCCGGTCTCTGTTACCCCTGATTGGAGCGGACCTGTGGTTCACCGGGGAATCCGCTCCTGTCGGCACAGCGGAACGTCAGCGCCAGATCGCCTTGGCCCTGCTGGCCGAGTGGAACGGCGAAATGAACGAGCATCTGCCGGAACCGCTGATCTATGCGGCATGGCTGCGCGCGCTGCAGAACCGGCTGATCGCGGATGAACTTGGCCCGCTGGCCAGCGAGTTCAAACATGTCGAACCGCTGTTTATCGAAAGGGTCTACCGCGATATCGACGGGGCCTCGGTCTGGTGCGACGTCCGTCAAAGTGCGCCGGTTGAGACCTGCACCGACATGGCAAGACTGGCGCTGGACGATGCGCTGATCTGGATTGCCGAGAATTACGGCAGCGCCCTGGAATCCCTGCGCTGGGGCGACGCGCATCAGGCCACCCATGACCACCCGGTTCTGGGTTCGGTTCCGGTGCTGCGCTATTTCGTGAACATTCGTCAATCGACCAGCGGCGGAGACAACACCCTGCTGCGCGGCCGAACCTCGGGCGAAGGGCTCGACCCGTTCCAGAACGTACATGGCGCAGGCTATCGCGGCGTCTATGACTTCGCCGACCCAGACAGTTCGGTCTTTATTACCGCCACGGGTCAATCGGGCCATTTTCTGTCACGCTATTACGACGATCAGGCGCAACTGTGGCGGCGCGGAGAGTATCTACCAATGTCTCTGGACATCGACCTGGCCCGTGCCGCGGCCGTCGGTGTCACCCACCTGATCCCGCGTTAATACCCCTCGTCGGCAAGACCTTGCCCCTTTTTTGCGCGGACGTGGACGCAAACGGGTGTTTTCGCCTACGATCTGCGGGCGGACTATTTGGGACCGGGGGCACAGATGGCCAGTATTCAGGACAGGCTGAACAATCTCGCGCGCGACTATGCGATTGCATGGAGTTCGGGCGACGCAGATGCCGTCGCCAGTTTTTTTGCATCAGACGGCCAGATTTCAATCAACCGGGGAGACCCGATCGTAGGTCGCGCGGCGATTGCTGAAATGGCGCGTGGCCTTTTCGCAGAATTTCCCGATCTGGAAGTCAGGTGCGATATGCTGCGTTGGGCCGGAAATCACGCGATTTTTGTCTGGACGCTGGAAGGGCACCATGCGCAAACCGGAAACCATGTCGTCACCCGCGGCTGGGAAGAATGGGAACTGACGGCCGATCATGAAGTCCAGTCTTCACTGGATTGGTTCGACGCCGATGACTATCAGCGTCAAATCGAAGGGCGATAGGCACAAGTCCAGACCGGGTTATTCCGAGGTAATCGAATACTTGCGTGGAATGCCTTCTGTAACCATGAACCAGCGCGAGGCTTTCATGCGTTCCTGATGTGCGTCGAACGCAGCCCGGTTTTCAAAGACCTCATGAACGTTGAACTGACCGGGGATGCCCGGATCCTCAGCGACCTCGAAGGTGACACAACCGGGTTCGGCGCGCGTCAGCGCGATATGTTCTGAAAGCGCGGCACGGACCTGTTCAAGCCTTTCGGCAGGCACAGCGATGTGCCCACTCAAATAGACCTTCTTGCTGTCTTCCTTCGTCAAAACCAGACCCCGGATCAAAGAGCAGCAAATTGCGCCGCTTGCTTCGCGGTCCAAAGCACCGTGATCTCGAACCCGTTTTCGGTCTGTTGCTCGGACCGGACCACATCCTGCCGAAACAGCCACGCGCGCTTGCCGCCATCGGCAAACCCCAGCGTCAAAGTTTCCTTATGCCGCACGCCCTGCAATTTGGTTGCAATCTCGGCCAGCAGCGCCTCGACGCCTTCGCCGGTCACTGCCGAGATGGCAAAGATCGAAGCATCACGTTCTGCACGCGCCAAAGCGGCCTTACGTTCGTCGTCAGTCATCAGGTCGATCTTGTTCCAGACCTCCAGCCGGGGCCGTTCATCATCGACCCCCAGCGAGGTCAGAATGGCCTCGACATCCTGTGCCTGTGCGTCCGTGTCCTCGTGGCTGATATCGCGGACATGCACGACCAGATCGGCACCCAGCACCTCCTCCAGCGTGGCGCGAAATGCGGCGACCAGTTCGGTGGGCAGGTTCGAGATAAAACCAACGGTATCCGACAGGATCACCTCGGGGCCGTCGGGCAACTCGACCCGCCGCATGGTCGGGTCCAGCGTAGCGAACAACATGTCCTTGGCCATGACTTCCGCACCCGTCAGGCGGTTGAACAGGGTCGATTTTCCGGCGTTGGTATAGCCAATCAGCGCGACAATCGGATACGGAACCTTGGCCCGCGCGGCGCGGTGCAGCGTGCGGGTCTTGACCACCTTCTGCAACTGGCGGCGCAGGCGCACAAGCTGTTCGTCAATCGCACGCCGGTCGGCCTCGATCTGGGTTTCGCCCGGTCCACCGACAAACCCCAAGCCGCCCCGCTGGCGTTCCAGGTGGGTCCAGGCCCGAACAAGCCGCGTCCGCTGGTAGCTGAGCGCGGCCATCTCGACCTGCAACACACCTTCGCGGGTGCGTGCCCGATCGCTGAAGATCTCCAGGATCAATCCGGTCCGGTCAAGGATCTTGACCTTCCACGCTTTCTCAAGATTGCGTTGCTGAACCGGCGTCACCGGGCCATCGATCAGAACCAGTTCGATATCGTGCTCGTGCAGTCGCTCGCCTAGCTCTTCGATTTTGCCGCTTCCGAAAAAAAGCCCCGGCTGGGCCCGTTGCAGGCGAACGATTTCCGACCCGACCACATCCAGATCGGGCAAAGCAGCGGCTAGTGCCACCGCTTCTTCCAGCGCCGGTCCCGGGACGCGGCGCTGTTCATCTGATTTGATTTCGGGATGCAGCACCCAGGCCCGGGTGCGCGCCCTCTCATGTTCCATCAAGAGGCGTCTTCGCCCTCATACAGGCTGATCGGCTGCGACGGCATGATCGTCGAAATCGCGTGCTTGTAGACAAGCTGCGACTGTCCGTCGCGGCGCAACAATACGCAGAAATTGTCGAACCAGGTGATCACACCCTGCAATTTCACACCGTTGATCAGGAAAATCGTGACCGGAACCTTTGCTTTCCGTACATTATTCAGGAACGCGTCCTGAAGATTCTGTCTGTCCGAAGCCATATTTTTATAATCTCGCCATTGTTCTTGCTACGCGCTGCGGACCAACGCGCTCCCTCCGGGTGAGTATGGAGCGGAGTTCACAGATATTCCAGATTAAAAATCAGGCACTAATTCCTTTTGCTGACCCGACGTCAGTCCCGCCAGAGGGCCGGGGTGATCAAGGCAATGATCGCCAGTGTTTCAAGCCGGCCGATTACCATTGCTGCGCACATCGTCAGTTTTGCACCTGCAGTCATATCGATCAGCCGGATCGGAACGTCAGTTGCCAGTTCAATCAGTGGGCCGGTCGTACTCAGCGCGGCAACAGTCAGAACCATTGCCTGTTCGAACCCGGCCCCCATGGCGGCGAGCAACAGATTGAACACCGCCGCCGTAAGCGCGAACATCATCAAGAAGATCCAGGCGATGAAGGCGCCATTGGTTTGAATGCGCCGGTTCCCGCCGCCAACGCCGCTGACCGATGACGGATAGATCAGCCGGTCGATCTCGCGCGCGCCATTGAGGTAAAGCGCAAACACACGCAACAGCTTGACACCGCCGGCCGTGGTGGCGACCCCGCCCCCGATCAGGGCCAGCCCCATCAGGATCAGACCCGGCGTTCCCAGCCCCGAAAGCTGTTGCGCATCGTCCCAGTTGCTGCTTTCGAATCCTGCCGTTGTCAGAAAAGACAAGGCTGTAAATGTCATGCCCCATATCACCTTAAGGCCCTGAAGCACCGACATCTGGCCGTCGATTTCGTTCACACCAGCCAGCACGCGAAAGAAAAGCAGGGCTGCTACGGCAACCACGATCAACAATCCGATGCGGAATTCGGGGTCCTTATCCAGCCGGGAGTAGCCCGAGGTCGCCGTATCTGCCGAAAACGTCAGCCTTGACAATGCAAAGAACAGGAACAGGAACAGGATCGCCTCACCGGTCAGACCTGCCTGGGCTCCTTCCATCCCGCCCACCGGGGAAATGCCCGAGGTCGCCATGACCGACATCGCGTGGCTTACGGCGGTCAGGCCAACTTCACCGGCAATCAGCAGCAATATCCAGACCACCGCAGTCAGCCCTGCATAGACGGGTGTCAGGGTTCGCGCCACGCGCAACAGGCGCCCCCTTGGGTCAACTTTCTCGCTTTGCGCAACACCGGAAACCGGTCGCCCCGGCTGACCCTGCGCGGTAATCTCGAACCCGCCCAAGGACAACGGTGCCAGAATCGCCGCTGCGGAAATCCACATCAGCAAACCACCCATCCAGCCAACGAACGCCCGCCACAAATGCAGCGGTGCAGTCAGGCGGTCGGGGTTGGGAAACAGGTCTGCGCCAGTCGTGGTCATCGCACTGACCATATCAAAATACGCGTTCAGGAAGGTGGTGTTGCCAAGCGCATCGTGAAACGGGATCGCCAAAAACACGGGCAGAACGGTAAAACAGCCCAGCAGAACGGCCAACTGCCCCAATGTGCCGCGCCGAGGTATCCTGTTGGACGAGGCCAGCGCTATGCTCGCCACAAGAAACAGTCCAAGCAGGCCCGAGTAGAAGAACGATCGCGACGTGTCGTGGTCATCCAATACCAGCGCGTAGACTGCGGGCACCCACATCGAGAACGCGGTTATTCCCCAAATCAACAGAAACAGCGGCAAACGCCGCAAAAGCCCGATCCGTTGTGTCCGCGCGTGTGCCATCAGAAGAAATCGATCGAAACCTGCATCAAGCGCTCGACCTCGGGCACGTCCTTGGCCATGGCAAAGATGGCCACCACATCCTTTTCATCAATCCGCAGGCTGCCGGTCGGGCGCAGCAACTCGTCGCCCTTGCGCACCGCGCCGACCAGAACGCCTTCGGGGAAATCGATGTCGCGCAGTCTCTGCCCCGCCATGGGAGAGGTTGACAGCACTTCGGCCTCGATCACTTCGGCCTCGGCATCGCCGATGGAATAGACCTGCCGCACCCGGCCGTGACGGATATGGCGCAGGATCGAGCTGACGGTGGTCGCGCGCGGGTTGATATAGGCGTCGATCCCTAATGGCCCCATGAGCGCCACCATGCTGGGATCGTTGATCAGCGCGATCGCCATCGCGCAACCCTCGGCCTTGGCACGTACCGCGGCCAACAGATTGGCACGGTCGTCATCCGTGACGGCCAGCATCGCGTCGGCCCGTTCAATGCCAGCCTCCCGCAGCAATGCCGCATCCAGCCCGTCGCCGTTCAGAACAATCGTCCGCTCCAGCGCTTCTGCGGCCAGTTCGGCGCATCGGCGGTCGCGTTCGATGATCTTGGCGCGCACGCGGCTTTCGCGTTCTTCCAGCGTGCGAGCCACTTCAAGGCCGACATTGCCGCCACCCACAATGACGACTCGGTCCTGTTTCTTTTGTGCTTTGCCGAACACGTCCATCGTGCGCTCGACGTCGTTGACGCTGGTGAAGACATAGCATTCGTCACCTATAAACAGCTGATCCTCGGATTCCGGTGCAAACAGCGTGCCGTCCCGGCGTACACCGACTACGATCGAGCTGAGCGTCGAAAACAGGTCGGTCAGCTGTCTGAGCGGCGTGTTGATGATCGGACAATCTTCATCCACTCGGATGCCCAGCAATTGCGCCTTGCCATCCATGAAAATCTCGGTGTCAAAAGCCGCCGGGGCCGACAGGCGGCGCATGGCGGCGGCGGCGACCTCGCGTTCCGGGCTGATCACCACGTCGATGGGAAGATGGTCCCGGCGAAACAGGTCCGCATGAATCGCTGTCAGATAGGATTTGGACCGAAGACGAGCGATTTTTCGCGGTATCGAAAACACCGAATGCGCCATCTGGCAGGTGACCATGTTCACCTCATCCGAGTGGGTCGCGGCGATGATCATGTCTGCATCGCGGGCCCCGGCCCGTTCCAACACATCCGGATAGCTGGCGAAGCCTGCGATACCCTGCACGTCCAGCGTTTCGGTCGCGCGTCGCACCAGATCAGGATTGTTGTCCACCACTGTCACGTCGTTCAGTTCGCCCGAAAGGTGCCGTGCAATTTGCCAGCCGACCTGACCCGCACCGCAAATGATGACCTTCATGTTCCTGGCCCTTCTGCCTGAAATCTTTGAATGACAGATGCCCCCAAAGCGGTCAATTGAATTGTCATGGAACAGGGAGTGAGGCAAGATATGCGCATGAAAACAATGCTACGCGCCTTTATTCCTTTGTTCTTGCTGTCTTCTTGCGGGCCTCTGTCACTCTATTACCGCGAAGGTGCCAGCGTGGCGCGATTGCAGCAGGAGACCACGCAATGCCAGGTAAAGGCCCTGAATGAAGTGCCTGTTGCCAACCAGGTCCGCCAAAGCCCACCCGTCTATTGGCCGGGGCGCACCTATTGCGATGGTCGCGGCCACTGCTACCGTTCACCCGGATGGTGGGAACCCGGACGCGTCTATACAGTTGATGTGAATCAGGACCTGCGCAACACGGTCGAGGCGCAATGCATGGCCAAAAAGGGTTTTCGCCCGGTCAGCCTGCCACCTTGCAAACAAGCGGTGAAATCCCGGGTATCGCTGACCCGTACGACAACCCTGCCGCCGCTAAGCACCGAGTCCTGTTTCGTGAAGTTCGACGACGGGTCGTTTCAGATCATAACGCCGGGCCACACCGGCTGAACCGGCGGGTTATTCCGCCGGTTCCGGTTCATCCAGTTGCGCGACACGCGCGCCGGATTTGTTCGATGTGACCACGCCAAGCGACTTCAGCTTGCGGTGCAGCGCACTGCGCTCCATCCCGACGAAACTGGCGGTGCGACTGATATTGCCGCCGAAACGGTTAATCTGTGTCAGCAGATACTCCCGCTCGAACGCCTCGCGCGCCTCGCGCAGCGGCAATGTTGCCAGCGCGCCGGACAGAACCACGCGACCAGAATCTTCGGCCTTTTCCTCGTCGTTGGGCAGTTCCCGCGCCTCGATCGGGCCGGTTCCATCCCCCAGGATCAGCACACGTTCGATCAGGTTTTTGAGCTGACGCACATTGCCCGGCCATGTCATGGTCTGCAGCAGTGCAATTGCCTCGTCCGACAATTCGCGAACGGGCAAGCCCTGCGCTTCGTTGCACATTTCGATAAAGTGCTGCGCCAATACCGGAATGTCCTCACGCCGGTCTTCTAGAGACGGCACCGCAATCGGAACAACATTCAGGCGGTGATACAACTCTTCCCGGAACCGTTCAGCGGTGATCTCTTCCTCCAAGTCCCGATTGGTCGAAGATATGACGCGTAGATCAACCCGGACCTTGTCGGTTCCGCCAACCCGCTGAAACTGCTGATCCACCAGAACCCGCAGAATCTTGGACTGCGTGCCCAATGGCATATCGGCGACCTCATCAAAGAAGATCACGCCGCCATGGGCTTCCTCAAGCAGGCCTGATTCAACACCGCGTTCCGATGTCTCGCGGCCAAACAGCACCTCTTCCATCCGCTCGGGCTCGACCCCGGCGCAATTCACGGTCACGAAAGGCGCATTGGCACGATTGGAATGTGCGTGGATATAGCGTGCCGCGATTTCCTTGCCCGACCCGGCAGGGCCGCTCAGCATCACGCGGCCATTGGACTTCGTCACCTTGTCCAACTGGCCCTGCATCGCACGGAACGATGCCGATTTGCCGATCATGTCCGAGCAGCTGACTTCCTTGCGCTTGAGCGACGCGTTTTCGCGACGCAAACGCGAGGTTTCCATCGCGCGCCGGATCACCACCATCAACTGGTCAATGTTGAATGGCTTTTCGATAAAGTCGTAAGCGCCCTGTTTGATGGCTGCTACGGCAATCTCGATATTCCCGTGACCGGAAATAATCACAACGGGCACGTCCGGGTTGTCGCGCTTTACCGCTTTCAGGATGTCGATCCCGTCCATTCGGCTGTCCTTGAGCCAAATGTCGAGGATCAAAAGACCCGGAGGTTCAGCGTTGATCGACGCCATGCAATCGTCCGAATTGCCAGCAAGTCGGGTTGAATAGCCTTCGTCCTCCAGAATGTCGGACACCAGCTCGCGAATATCGCGTTCGTCATCTACGATCAGAATGTCGCTCATCTTTGGCCTGCTTTCAGTTTGTTGGTTTTAATAGCCTGCTTCTGTGGCGCGACTGACGGGGAATCACTGCCCCCAGGTAACCGGATCACGGCCATTGCGCCAAAATGGTCCTGTCCGTCAAATACGGGCGCGTCTTCCAAAGTCAGCGCTCCGCCATGTTCTTCGATGATCTTCTTCACGATGGGCAGGCCAAGGCCGGTGCCCTCGTCGCGGGTGGTCACATAGGGTTCAAACAGACGCGCCCGGTCTTCCGGCAGTCCGACCCCGTTGTCCGCGATGGTGATCTGCGTCCCAGCATCATCTGTCGACACCTTAACCTTGATCTGCGGTTTCAGGTTTTCAGGTGCACCTTTTTCCTTCAAGGTTCCAATGGCTTCGCCGGCGTTCTTGATAAGGTTGGTCAGGGCCTGATTCAACATCGTCGCATCCACATCCGCCGGAATCGCGCGGTTGGGCAGATCTGCATCGATCTGCACATCCGGCTGCCCGGCCTGCTGGAGCAGAACAGCCTCGCGCACCAGATCAACGATGTTTTCCTCGCGCCGTTCCGGTTCAGGCATGCGAGCGAACTTCGAGAATTCGTCAACAATGCGCCGCAGGTCGTTCGTCTGCCGGACAATGACATCCGTCATCGATTCCAGGCTGCTGCTGTCCTCCTCGTCCAGCTTGCGCGAGAACTTTCGCTTGATCCTCTCGGCGCTCAACTGAATCGGGGTCAGAGGGTTTTTGATCTCATGCGCGATCCGGCGCGCCACGTCGCCCCAGGCTGCCATCCGCTGCGCGCTGACCAGGTCGGTCACGTCGTCAAAGGCAACCACATAACCTTCCAACCCGCCATCCTCACCGCGCCGAGTAGCCATGCGGACCAGAAGGTTCTCCAACTGGCCCTTGCGGGTGACTTTTATCTCTTCCTGAACAGCCTCTTGCCCGCTTTCCTTAAGGTTCTCGAACAAAGGCAGGAACTCGGGTACCGCGATACCGATCGCCAAAAGTTCTTCGCCCCGCGACCAGTCCAGCAGACGCTGGGCGGATCGGTTCACAAATGTAACGCACCCGTCAGGATCAACTCCGACGACCCCTGAGGTTACAGAACTGAGCACTGAATCGAATAGGCGCCGACGGTGTTCGATATGGCGAGTGTTTTCCAACAGCGTGTCCCGCTGGCCTTTCAACTGGCGGGTCATCTGGTTGAAATACCGACCCAGCATCGCGATCTCGTCATCGCTGGCCTCTTCAATAACCTGAACGCTCAGGTCACCCGCGCCAACACGCTGCGCTGCTGTGGTCAGGCGGCCCACCGGGCGAGACAAGCGTTCAGCAAACCACATGCCCAACGACATCGCCGCCAGGATCAGGATCACCGCGAAACCCAGATACAACAAGCCGAATTCAAACAGCACCCTGCCCCGTTCGCTTTCAAGCTGCTGATAGAACTGCGCTGTTTCCTTGGTGTCATCCAAAAGGGTCAGCAATTGCCCGTCCACGTCACGGCTGACATAAAGGTAACGGTCCAGATACGCCCGCAGAGGGACCAGCGCCCTGAATTCGCTGTTTTGCCAGTCCGCGATGATCAGCAGGCCCCGGTGGGTCGCGTTCGCCAGTTGCTCAGCCGTGGGTTCTTCGTAGTTGAACAGGTAAGACCTGTCGCCCCGGGCCCGGATATCGCCGCTACCGTCAATGACATAAGCTTCACGCAGTCCACGCTGAATCTGCGACTGGCCCTGGGCCAGAACCTCGCGCAACTCAGCGTCAGAAATATAATAATCCAGAGACCGAGCATTATCCAAAAACCGGGCCAAAACGGTCGCGTCCTGTGTCAGGCCCTGACGGTGTTCCTGTTCATAGGCTTCGGCCGCACTGAGCGACGACCCGACAACTTCGCGCACACGATCCGAAAACCAACCCTCCAGACCGATATTCACGGTCAGTCCGGCAAAAATCGCCACGGTCACAGTCGGCACCAGCGCCAGCAGCGTGAACGCGCCGATCAGGCGCAAATGCAAACGGGAACCTGCTGACTTGGCGCGTCGGGCCGCGATCAGACTGCCGACCTGACTCAGTACAAGTGCGGCCACGACCAGCACATAGACAAGGTCGGCCAACAGGATCAGGCGCAATGTCGGCGCGGCCGAACCCAGATCGAACGGACCAATGACAAGATAGGTGGCAAGCGCCAGTGCTGGCCCCAGAAGAACCAGCCCCAAGGTGCCGAAATTGCGCAGTTTTCGGGATTTTCGCCATCGATTAATCGATGGTATTGGCCCGCTCTGTGCCCGGGTTGCCACCGCCTGCCCTCATCCTGATGTGCCGCTTGCGCGGCTTACCGCCAAATGTCGTGGTCCTTGTCAGGTAGAAACCCGAATGCCACGGTTTGTGTGGCGATATTACATCAGTTTTCGACGGCGTGTCACCTCAATATCGAGGTCGATGATCTTTTTTCGCAGCGTATTTCGGTTAATCCCTAGTAAATCCGAACATTTTGCCTGATTTCCGCCGGTTGCGTCCAACGCGATTTCGATCAACGGCGCCTCAACTTCGCGCAGGATACGCTGGTACAGTCCCGGAGGTGGCAACATGTTGCCATGAAGGTCGAAATACCGCCGCAGATGCCGCGCGACCGAGGCCGACAGTTTCTCACGCTCTCCGCCCCCCAGAACCGGTTCCGCCTCGGGCTGGCTGCCCAGAACCATTTCGACTTCGGTTTTGGATATCTCGTCCGCCTGACTGGTCAATCCAAGGCGGCGCACCGCGTTTTCCAGTTGCCGCACATTCCCGGGCCACGAATAACGGCGCACCAGTTCAACCGCTTCGGCGCTGAGCCAGCGTTTCGTGCCGGTCTCACGCTCTTCCCGTGCCAGAAAATGATCGGCCAGCAAAGTAATGTCGTCCATTCTTTCGCGCAGGGCCGGAACGTGGATCGTCGCGCCACACAGACGATAATACAAATCCTGGCGCACGCGTCCGCTTTCCATTGCTTCGGTCAGGTCCGACTGGCTGGTTGCCATGAAGCGCGGCAGATGATCGCCCGGGCTGTCCATCATCCGCACGATCCGGGCCTGAATGTCGTCTTCGATATCTGCGATTTCGTCGATCAGCAGGGTGCCACCCCGAACCCGCGCCATGACGCGGGCAGGTCCTTCCAGATCCCGCAACTCAGACGCGGTGACGGAAACAAAAGGCAATGTCCGACGATCCGAGAAGTCATGTATTGCTTTCGCAATCAGAGACTTGCCGGTTCCACTTTCACCGGAAATCATAACCGGCAGATCGGTGTTCATGACCCGCGCCACCAGCCGGTACAGCGCCTGCATAACCGGCGTACGCCCGACCAGAGGCAATTCCTCCGGGCGATCCCGAACCAATTCCGGCGCACCAGACTGCGGGCGTTGCTTCTGATCCAGCGCCCGGGCCGTTCTTTTCATCAGATCGGGCAGATCAAAGGGTTTCGGCAGATAGTCATAAGCGTCGGCCTCAGCCGCCTGAATTGCCGTCATGATCGTGTTCTGGGCCGAGATCACGATAACCGGCAATCCCGGCCTGTCCTGCGCGATCTTCGGCAGCATCTCAAGCCCATTGCCGTCCGGCATGACCACGTCCGAGATGACCACATCGCCTTTGCCCTCTCCGACCCAGCGCATCAGCGTCGTCAAAGAAGAAGTTGCGTGCACCTTGCATCCCGCACGGGTCAGTGCCTGCGTCAGAACCGTCCGGATCGTGCGGTCGTCATCTGCGACCAGAACTGTGCCATCCATCTGCTGTTCTCCTTGCTATGCCATTTGCCGCCGGTTTCAATTTCATTGCGCGTCCCGTGGCGCCCGCCTGAGTGACAGGCGAAAAACCGTCCGACCCGGAACCGACTCGGCCGAAACCCAGCCGTCGTGGTCGGAGACGATCTTGCTGACCAGCGCCAGACCAAGACCCGTGCCGTTTTCCCTGCCAGAGACAAAGGGATCGAAAATGTCGCTCAGGATGTCTTCGGGCAAGCCGGGGCCGTCATCGATGATTTCGATCTGCAGCGGCAGGGAATGGCCGGACCCATCGTTGCGCCGCAGACGAAATGAATGTTCGAAATAGGTGCGCAGGCGAATGGTCCCGCCTTCCGGTCCGGCCGCCTCGGATGCGTTTTTCAGAAGGTTCAGAATGACCTGCAGGATCTGGTCCTGATCGCCATAAGCCAGCGGCAGCGACGGATCATAATCCTCGACAATCTTCATATGTGCGCCGAACCCCAGCAGCGCCGAACGCCGCGCACGGTCCAGCACGTCATGCAGGTTGACCGGCTGGAAGTCCGGCTGCGACAGGTTTCCGAACTGCTCCACCTGCTCCAACAGCTTTACGATCCTACGGCTTTCTTCGACAATTAAGTCTGTTAACTCAATATCTTGTTGAGAGATATTCATGCTAAGCAACTGGGCAGCTCCAGTGATGCCAGCCAGCGGGTTTTTGATCTCATGCGCCAGCATTTCGGCCATTCCGATAGCCGATTGCGCGGCGGATTTCACCGTGTTCCCGCGAGTCATCCGACCGGCCAGTTCGCGCGGAGAAAGGATCATGATCATTGATCCCGGATGACCCATCAACGGCGCGATCTGTAGCGCACATTGCAGCGGAGCACGGCTGCCCGATCCAACATCCACATCATTGACGAACAACGGCGAACCATTCTGCCGTGCTCTCAGAAACGCCTCCTCCAGGGGGGCGTCGACGGCTATCTGATCCCACACCGGATGCCCGACAACCGAACGGCGCGAGGCGTTCAGGAACCCCTCACCCGCCGAATTGACATCAGCGATCCGATCGTCACCGTCGATGATGAATGCGGGAACCGGCAATGAGGCCCAAATGCTCTGGTCCGAGGTCATGCCGCCGCTTCCCCCTGATGCGGGATTGCATCCGCGATCAAACGCAGAACTTCGGATGTATCACGCGATGTCAGTATCGCGCGGCGCAAGCCGACGGGCGTTCCTGCTTCGTCCATGTACCACCCAAGATGCTTGCGCGCGACGCGCAGACCAAGGTCGGGTCCATAGTAATCCAGCATGGCCTGATAGTGCTCCTGCACCATCGCGCTCAGATCATGCCCTGTCGGAACGTCCGGCGCGTCGGCACCAAACAGGTCGTGACATAACTGCGCCAGCAACCAGGGCTTTCCTTGCGCCCCACGTCCGACCATCACGCCGTCGGCACCCGAGTGATCCAAGGCGGTCCGTGCGGTTTGCGTGTCGACGATGTCGCCGTTTGCTATGACCGGAATGGTCACTGCCTCTTTCACCGCACGGATGGCCTGCCAGTTTGCGTGTCCCTTGTAGAACTGACACCGTGTTCGACCGTGGATCGTGACCATCCGAATACCGGCATCCTGCGCCCTGCGCGCCACATCCGGCGCATTCAGCAGGCTGTCGTCCCAACCCAGCCGGGTCTTCAGCGTCACCGGGACATCCACCGCCTCCACCACCGCCTCGATCAGTGTCAGAGCGTGGTCGGGCGTTTTCAGCAGGGCTGAACCCGAATACCCGTTGGTCACCTTCTTGGCCGGGCAGCCCATGTTGATGTCGATCACCCGCGCGCCGCGATCAGCGACCTGCCGCGCGGCTTCCGCCATCCAGCGTGCTTCACGCCCGGCAAGCTGAACGGCGGTGTTTTCGACATCCGCCGAAAGCTCGGCCCGTTCGCGCACGCCCGGTTTTGCCTGCACCATTTCCTGGCTGGCAACCATTTCGCTGACAACCATGCCCGCGCCAAAGCGCATCACCAGATCGCGATACGGGCGATCGGTGATTCCGGCCATCGGCGCCAGCAAAACCGGCGGGTACAAAGGCTTGTCAGCAAGATGCAGGGTCAAAGTGCTTATTCCTTGGGCAGTTGCGCATTTAATATCGAATTCTGCGCATATGACCAAGAAATCCGCATGTCACAAGCCTGCAAAATCATCACATGCCTAATTTTTTGGCAGATTGACGCGGGCGATTGCCTCTGCATTCACCGCATCCTAAACAATGACCCAACGCAGGAGAGCAGACCTCATGACCACCGCCGCCATTATTGTCGCCGCCGGACGCGGAATGCGCGCGGGTGGCGGGACGCCTAAACAATGGCGCACTCTGTCCGGACGTCGCGTGGCCGACTGGACAATCGACAGGTTCCGGGGACTGGTTGACCATATCGTTCTGGTCCTTTCCCCCGACGACCACGCCGCACGGGCTGAATTTGACGGTACCGATCTGATTTTGGCGACAGGAGGAGCAGACCGCGCCGGGTCTGTCCGCAATGGCCTGCAGGCGCTGGCGGACAAGACCGTGGCGCGCGTCCTCATCCACGATGTCGCCCGGCCTTGTGTCAGCCGCGCCACCATCCTCGACGTACTGGCGGCACTGAACGACAACATCGCCGCGGCACCGGGGGTGGCGGTGACCGACGCGCTCTGGACGGGGGACGGCTTCGCTGTCACGGGCACACAGGATCGCACTGGATTGTATGCGGCCCAGACCCCTCAGGGATTTCACTATGACGCCATCGTTGCAGCCCATGCCGCACACCCCGGCGGTGCCATGGACGACGTTGAAGTCGCCCGCGCGGCAGGTATAGGCGTGGCTATCGTGCCCGGCGACGCAGACAACATCAAAATCACCCGACCCGAGGATTTTGCCCGGGCGGAACGTATCATGGGAACGAACATGGAAGTAAGGCTGGGCAACGGGTACGACGTTCACCGATTTGGCGATGGAGATCATGTGATCCTGTGCGGTGTAAAAGTGCCGCATGATCGCGGGCTTCAGGGACATTCAGATGCCGATGTCGGGATGCACGCCGTAACCGACGCAATCTATGGCGCGCTGGCGCAGGGAGATATCGGTCAGCATTTCCCACCATCGGATCCGCAATGGAAAGGGGCCGCCAGCGCGATATTTCTGCGGCACGCGGTCGAACTGGCCGAACAGATGGGCTACCGCATCTCGAATGTCGACTGCACACTTGTTTGCGAATATCCCAAGATCGGCCCTCACGCGCCCGCGATGCGCGAAGAAATGTCGAACATCATGGGATTGCGGGCCGATCAGGTCTCGGTCAAGGCGACCACGTCCGAACGTCTGGGCTTTACCGGCCGCAGTGAGGGCATCGCGTCACTGGCCACGGCCTGTCTGGTGAAGTCATGAACGCGGCGCGTCTGATTGGAACCGTTGGCGGCGTAGGCTATCTGCGCCCCGCCCCCGGCACCTGGGGGTCACTGGCCGCGCTGCCGATGGTCTGGGTATTGCACACGCTGGGTGGCTTCCCCTTGCTGGCCCTGGCTACTCTGATCGTCTTTGTCGCAGGGCTCTGGGCCACAAAGGTCATGACCGCAGGTCAGGATGACCACGATCCGTCGGAAATCGTGATTGACGAGGTTGCAGGGCAGTTCATCGCCCTCTGGGCAATTTCCTACCCGGCCTGGGCGCACGGGCTGGAAATCACCGCGCTCTGGCCCGGTTGGGTGGCGGGTTTCGTGCTGTTTCGCCTGTTCGACATCACCAAGCCCGGCCCTGTCGGCTGGGCCGACCAGCGTGGCGACCCAATGGGCGTGATGCTGGATGACGTGATCGCCGGTGTGTTTTCAGCCATCTGCGTCGCGCTGCTGGCCGGCTTTTCGCATGGGGTATTGGGCCTGTGAGCGTCACCGACATCCTGAATCGGGCCAAGGCAAAGGGGGTGATGATCGCCACAGCCGAAAGCTGCACTGGCGGCCTTGTTGCCGCCGCGCTGACAGATATTCCCGGCAGTTCTGCCGTGGTGGAACGCGGCTTTGTCACCTACACCAATACCGCCAAACAGCAGATGCTTGGCGTACAGGCTGACACGCTGGAAGCCCACGGAGCGGTATCAGAGCAGGTCGCCCGGGAAATGGCCGAGGGCGCGCTGAAGCATTCGGGCGCTCAGCTGACTGTTTCTGTCACCGGAATTGCCGGTCCGGGTGGGTCTGAATTCAAGCCGGAAGGTCGTGTGTGCTTCGGTCTGGCGGCCGAAGGCCAGGACACCATAACCGAAACCGTCGAGTTTGGTGCCCTGGGCCGGGACAAGGTGCGCATTGCCGCACGGGACCACGCCCTTGATCTGTTGTACCGGCACCTCCAGAAAGGCGCCAAAGCTCAGGGCCTGTGACCTAAGACCACTCAACGCACAATCACGTGATGCCAAGTAACATCATCCGCGGCGCAGGCAGCCGATTCCCCCCTTTTTCTTCTGCCACATTGCTCACAAAGTGCTGAGCTGTAACGTGTTTCCTCAGGTCGGCCCACTTGGCTGCGGGCATACTGTTTCGGCTATCGCACAGGCATGACTGACACTATGCGGTCGGCAATTTGCCGGTTGCACAGCGAAGTCCCTTTCGCGTAAATGCCCTGATCCGGGCAGGCCTAGCCCACCTAGGCCCGTCCAGCAGCCCGCAAGGGCAAAAGCGGACCTTATTCAGGGTCCGCTTTTCTTTTGGGCCAACCCCTCTCGACAGCGCCCCTTTGGACGGGCTATCAGCCCGCAACGTCATTTCAGCCCCGAGGTTCCGCCATGATCCCCAGTTCATTTCCCGACAGCACCGAAATCGCCCGCCTGACCGCGCGGATGCTGCTGGAGATCAAGGCCGTGCATTTCAACGCACGCGAGCCGTTCACTCTAGCCAGCGGCTTGCCCAGCCCGACCTATATCGATTGCCGCAAGCTTATCTCGTACCCTCGCATCCGTTCGACCTTGATGGATTTCCTGACCGTCACCGTGATGCGCGATGCGGGCTTTGAAGCATTCGACAACATTGCCGGCGGCGAGACCGCGGGTATTCCTTTTGCCGCAATGGTGGCCGAGCGTATGGCTCTGCCGATGACCTATGTGCGCAAGAAACCCAAAGGCTATGGCCGCAACGCCCGGATCGAAGGCGCCATGAGCGAAGGCGAACGCGTTCTGTTGGTCGAAGACCTTACCACCGATGGCGGCTCGAAACTGTCCTTCGTCGACGCGATCCGCGAAACCGGCGCGACCTGCGGGCATACTGCCGTTATCTTCTACTACGGCATCTTCCCCGAAACCGAAAAAACCCTGGGTGATCATGGGGTGCGACTGCACAGCCTGTGTACCTGGTGGGATGTTCTGGCCGAGGCCAAGGCGCAAAAAGCGTTTGATCAGGAAACACTTGATGGGGTCGAGGCATTCCTGAACGACCCGCGCGGCTGGCAGGAAGCGAATAAGGGCTGACGTGACGCAAACCGTTTCTCAATCGGAAACATTGCCGAATACGCCCGACACTCCATCCACAACATGTTGACGGATGCCCGCCCCATCCTGCAATATGATGGGGCGGGAAGATATGCACAGGCTATCCCCAGAAAACATACAATTTGCGCCGACTCAGGGCGCTGCGTTATGGCCTCTGTCCAAGGGGCAAGAGAACAGCAATGAACGAGATCAGCAGTATCGAGCAGGCAGCGGCGCAAATTCAGAACGCCGAAACAATGCCGCACTCCATCGAGGCCGAGCAGCAGCTTCTGGGCGCGATCCTGACAAATAACGACCTTTATGACCGGGTAGCCTCGATCATCGGAGCCGAGCATTTCTATGATCCGGTCCACGCCCGCATCTACGAAGTCGCGGCCGCGCGCATCGCCAAGAATGCGCTGGCCTCGCCTGTGACGCTGAAATCTTTCATGGCCGAGGATGAAGGCCTGAAGGAACTTGGCGGGCCGGCCTATCTGGTCAAACTGGCCGGCGCCTCGATCAGCGCCTTCGCGGTGCATGACTACGCGCAGATGATCTATGACCTCGCCATCCGGCGCGAACTGATCCGTCTGGGCCGGGACATCTCGGACAAGGCGGCGCGGGTCGATGTGTCAAGCGAGCCGAAAGAACAGATCGTAGAGGCCGAGCAGCAGCTTTACCAGTTGTCCGAGCAGGGCCAGACCGAACAGGGTTTTCAATCCTTCCTCAAGGCGGTCACAGAAGCCGTCAATGTCACCAACGAGGCGTACCAGCGCGGTGGCGGCATGGCAGGGATTTCCACCGGTCTGGCCGATCTGGACAAGCAACTGGGGGGCCTGCACCCATCGGACCTGATCATTTTGGCGGGCCGCCCGTCGATGGGAAAAACATCGCTGGCGACCAACGTGGCCTTCAATGTGGCCAAAGCGTACAAGCGTGGCTTGAAGTCGGACGGCAGCGAGGGCGCGGTTGACGGTGGAGTGGTCGGCTTCTTCTCGTTGGAGATGAGCGCCGAGCAGCTTGCGGGTCGGGTTCTGGCCGAAGCGTCCGAGATTTCCTCGCACAAGATCCGCCAAGGTGACATGACCGAAGCCGAGTTCCGCCGCTTCGTCGATGCCGCCAAGGAGCTTGAGGCTTGCCCCCTGTTCATCGACGACACGCCCGCCCTGCCGATTTCACAGCTGGCCGCCCGCGCACGGCGGCTGAAACGGACCCATGGGCTGGACCTGCTGGTGATCGACTATCTGCAACTTTGCCGCGGCATGTCCGACAACCGCGTCAACGAGATCGCCGAGATTTCGATGGGCATGAAAGCCATCGCAAAGGAACTGAACATCCCGGTGATCGCGCTGTCTCAGCTTTCCCGTCAGGTCGAAAACCGCGACGACAAGCGCCCGCAACTGTCCGACCTGCGGGAATCGGGATCGATCGAACAGGATGCGGACGTGGTGATGTTCGTGTTCCGCGAGGAATACTACAAGGAACGCGAAAAGCCCGGCGATCACGAGTTGGAAAAGATGGAAGAGTGGAAGCAGGCCATGGAACGCCTGCACGGCAAGGCCGAAGTCATCGTCGGCAAGCAGCGTCACGGCCCCATCGGCACGGTCGAGCTGTCCTTCGAGGCCCAGTTCACCCGTTTCGGAAATCTGGTCAAACCCTGGCAACAGGGCGGACAGATCGAAGGGTATTGATCCCTTGACCCTGGCAAACTGATATGCACGGATCGGGCCATGCTGTTTTGTCTTGTTCATAAACCCCGTCGCGTGGTGCTTGAACGCCACTTCGGGTACCGCCGCAAACGCTTTGCCGGATAGATCGGGGGCATTTTCTGCCCCTGCAATCTTCCTCAACAAAGCGAAAGAACAATGACAGAATTCACTGAAATCCCCGTCATCCGTCTGGGCGTGCGCGCCGAGGATGAAATCGCAGCCGATTTTCGGGCTGCTTATGGAACAACAGGCTTCGGCTATATCGAAGATCACGGCATAGACGCCGATCTGATCAGCGATGTCTTCGAAGCCTCAAGACAGTTTCACGCGCTTCCGCTTGACGAAAAACTTGCGATCGCCGTTGACCGAACCCACCGCGGCTATATCGCCATCGATACGTCAACGGATGTAAACTCGACTCTGGCCGATGTGACCAAACCCAATCAGTCGGCAAGCTTCATGATGATGCGCGAAGACCCGAAGGCCGATCCCGGTATCTACCTGTCAGGCCCGAACCGGTGGCCGGATCTGCCGGGTTTTCGGACCACGCTGGAGGCCTATGTCCGCGTCATGTCCGATCTGGGGCGCAGGTTGATGAGAATTGCCCTAAAGGCCAGTGGCGCCACCGATTTCTCTGCTCTTTCGGCCTTCGACACTCCGACCATCTGGCTGCGGTTGCTGCACTATCCACCGCAATCCAAAGCCAGCCCTGGTGATCTGTTCGGCTCGGCACCCCATACCGATTTTGGTTGCCTGACCTTGCTGGCGCAGGATCAGGTGGGTGGATTGCAGGTCAGAACGCCTGCCGGAAACTGGGTCGATGTCCCCACACGCCCCGGGGCATTTGTCGTCAATGTCGGGGATATGCTGCATCGGATGTCGAATGGCCGCCTGTTGTCCACACCGCATCGCGTTATCAACCGTTCGGGTCGTGAACGATACAGCGTCCCGTTCTTCTTTGACCCGCATGTGAGCACAATTGTCGAACCTCTGCCCGGCACCGGTGCCCCCGGGTTCAAGCCTTTGTTGTTTGCCGATTTCCTGCGATCTGAGCTTGAAGCTGCTTATGAGGCCCATAAACCCGAGGGGAATTGAAGCATTCCCTCTTGACCTGCCGCGATCCAATGTCATGAACAGTTCCATGAGTACTGCACGTTTGACGATCAATCTTCAGGCGCTCGCCAGCAATTGGCGGGCGCTCGACGCAAAAACGGATGTCGAAACCGGCGCCGTGGTCAAGGCGGATGCCTATGGCCTGGGTGCCGGGCCTGTCTCGGCGACGCTGGCCGAAGAAGGCGTCCGGAAGTTCTTTGTCGCCGTCGCCGAAGAAGGCGCCGTTGTCCGGCAGGCGGTCGGCCCCGGTCCGATGATTGGTGTGTTCTCCGGCCATATGGAAGGCGACGCCGATCTGCTGCGGGATCACGATCTGACACCATTGATCAACTCACCCCAGCAGTTTCAGCGCCATCGCGAGGCACTGCCGGATCACGGCTTTGGTATTCAGCTCGACAGCGGCATGAACCGCCTGGGATTGGAACCTTCCGACTGGGCCGCACTGCGCCCGCAGGCTGAAGCCCTGAACCCGGTCGTGGTGATGTCACATCTGGCTTGTTCGGACGAGCCGGATCACCCGATGAACCAACAACAGTTGCGCACCTTCCGCGAGATGACAGACGGCGTTGCCGCTCCCAGATCATTGGCGGCCACCGGCGGCATCTTGCTGGGACCCGAATTCCATTTCGACTTCTGTCGTCCGGGCGTCGGACTATATGGCGGTCTGCCGTTCGCTGCCGCAAAACCCGTCGTGACAGCCGATCTGCCTGTTGTGCAGATCAGGGATCTGGCCGTGGGTGAAACCGTTGGCTATGGCAACAGCTGGACCGCGCGCCGACCGTCACGGATTGCAACCGTCGCGGCTGGCTATGCCGACGGGCTGCACCGCGCCATCGGTGGCGGCATAGACATGTTCTCTGGCAATCAGCCATGCCCCGTGGTCGGCCGCATCTCGATGGATCTCATCACCGTCGATGTCACCGACCTGCCGCATGCGCCCGAGCGTCTGCGCATTCTGAACGGACATCAAACCGTGGATGATCTGGCCGAGGCCGCGGGTACCATTGGCTATGAAATTCTGACCTCACTGGGCAACCGATACTCCAAGGGCTACGTGGAATGAACCCCCTTTCCCTTCTGGGTGGTCTTGGACGCGTCGTCCTGACCATGCTGGCGGCATTCGGCC
This sequence comes from Ruegeria sp. D4, assembly GCF_056534475.1. Classification (NCBI taxonomy): domain Bacteria; kingdom Pseudomonadati; phylum Pseudomonadota; class Alphaproteobacteria; order Rhodobacterales; family Roseobacteraceae; genus Ruegeria; species Ruegeria sp. D4. Next base: position 370,171 of record NZ_JBQFPJ010000001.1, on the reverse strand, counting down.
GTGTCGGACTGTTCGCGTTGGATGCAGTCTCTCATATCTTTCGCCCGCCGTTTTACCCGCGCGAATTCGGCATCGCGCTGCTGAATATCGGCTGGCTGTCGCTGCCCGTTGTCGGCCTGACCGCAATTTTCACCGGCGGCGCGCTGGCGCTGCAGATCTACGCGGGCGGCGCGCGTTTCAATGCCGAAGCCGTCGTGCCCCAGATCGTTGCGATCGGCATGGTGCGCGAGCTTGGTCCGGTGCTGGTTGGCCTGATGATCGCCGCGCGCGTAACTTCGTCCATCGCGGCCGAGATCGCGACGATGAAAGTGACCGAGCAGATCGACGCGCTGGTCACGCTGTCCACGCACCCGATGAAATACCTCACCGCCCCGCGGGTGCTGGCGGCGCTGATCACCGTGCCTGCTCTGGTCGCGGTTGGCGACGTAATCGGCATCATGGGCGGCTATACGGTCGCCACGCAAAACCTGGGCTTCAACCCGGCGGCCTATCTGAAAAACACCGTGGATTTCCTTGAAACCCGCGACATCGTCTCGTCGCTGGTCAAAGGTGCAGCCTTCGGGATGATCGCAGCCATCATGGGATGTTACTACGGCATGAATTCGGGCCGTGGCGCGCAGGGCGTGGGACGCGCCACCAAAGGCTCGGTCGAGGCCGCCGCTGTGCTGATCCTCGCCGCAAATTTCGTTCTGACAGGGGTGTTCTTCTCGCTATGATACGGATGGAGAACGTACAAAAAGCCTTTGGCGACAATCAAGTGCTGCAGGGCATGAACCTTGAGATCCCCAAGGGCACCTCGATGGTCATCATCGGCGGTTCGGGCACCGGCAAGTCCGTGGCGCTGAAGTGCATCCTCGGCCTGATCAAGCCCGACAGCGGCATGATCTATGTCGATGGCAAAGACGCCACTAAGGGTGACCGAGATGCGTTTCTGGCGCGCTTTGGGATGCTGTTTCAGGGGGCTGCTCTGTTCGACTCCCTGCCCGTCTGGCAAAACGTCGCCTTCCGCCTTCTGCGCGGTTCGCTGAAACGCCCGGCGGATGAGGCGCGCGAAATCGCCATCGAGAAACTGCGCCGCGTCGGCTTGAAATCCAACGTCGCCGACCGCTTTCCGGCCGAACTGTCGGGCGGCATGCAAAAACGCGTCGGCCTTGCCCGCGCCATCGCCGCCGAACCCGAGATCATTTTCTTCGACGAGCCCACCACGGGATTGGACCCGATCATGTCCGGCGTCATCAACGACCTGATCCGCGAGATCGTGACCGAGATGGGCGCTACCGCGATGACCATCACCCACGACATGAGCTCCGTCCGCGCAATTGCTGACAACGTGGCCATGCTGCACGGCGGCGTGATCCAGTGGACCGGCCCGGTCGGCCAAATGGACGCCTCGGGAGATCCTTATGTGGAGCAGTTCATAAGTGGCAGTGCCGAGGGGCCGATTGAGGCGGTGCGGTGACAAAGTTCTTAGACGAACGGGAGTCAATGAACCCCCACTTGTTCGCTCAAATTTCTGAGAAATACTTACAAGCAGCGAAGATTATTTGGGAAGCAGAGTTCGCAAATCGGCATCGCTTCTATTGGGACAAACTACTAATTCTACGCCCCCTTTCGCAATTAGTGGGCGTTTCTCTCGAAACTAGCCTCAAGGGGTTGATAGCGTGTCGCGGCATCGATAACAGCAAAACACACAGTATATCTAAGCTCTTTGAAATCCTTGACGACCCTAACCTTGAGGCCGAGATTTCAGCTCTTCTTCAAAACGTCGAACTGCCGGAAGAGCTAGTTGAGGTAAACGAGCACCTAGAAGCGGATGAACTTGCCAAATAGTACCGGACACTGGGAATACACGTAGATCTGCTTGATCGGGTGTACGACCGCCCATACGTTTCTCGGTATCCATACCTCGGAAGCCATGCCGCACCCGACATTGAGGCACTTATGATCGTTATCCAAGCCCTTCAGCTCAGGTTGCGTGAAGAAAAAAAAACGTGGCATCGCGACTAGTGCGATGACCCTCCGCCTCGCCACCCTATCCCTCCTGATCCTCTACCCCATCGCATGGTTCGCCCCGCTGATGCGAGCCGGTCTACTGCCGATCTTCGGCCTCAGCGAAATCAGCGTCATCACCGGCCTGCAATCCCTCTGGAGATCCGACGTCTTCCTCGCTCTGATCGTCACCGTCTTCGCCCTCTTCGCGCCCTACGTCAAAACCATCGGCACCGCGCTGGTCCAATGGGACCTGCTGGATGCCCGCGTTCAGCCCGCGCTCAATATCCTCGGCAAGCTGGCCATGGCCGACATTTTCCTCATCGCGCTTTACATCACGCTGACCAAGGGTATCTCCTACGCGACCATCGAAACGGCGTGGGGTCTTTATCTGTTCACGGGCTGTATTCTGGCGTCAATCGCCGTGGGCCACGTTACGGAAATGACATGCAGTTCACGAAATCCTCAGGTCTAATTGATTGAAATCATTATACTGAGTATCATCTTCCTAATTCGAGCAGTTTTGTTTTTGTACCTTGCCGGTCCATTGCGGATCACGTTGTGTGTTTGACGAACCCCGCCGCCAGGACCCGGCCAGTGCCGGTTTGCGAGAAGGAGTTGGGACGTCATGGACGCCATCCATACTATCACATTGCAATGTCAGAATGCCTTTCTACGACTGACTTTTTTCCTGATCTGCGCGTCGGCCCTCGCAGCGGTTTTGGCCACCACTCTATCGGCCGCCGGTGTCTGGCCCTGGTTGTCGGTGCAGGCCGGAATTGCCGGATCGGGCACAATAGATGCGGGCATGTTTGTCCAGCTCGGCCTGACTACACTGATTCTCATGCTGGCCTTCTACCTGCCCTCAAACGCCAGAATGATGGCGCTGGAAAAGACGCATCGAAAGTTTTCCCTGAACATGCAGGATGTGGTCGATGCCTATCAGGTGGCCCATGCCGCCGACCGCAGCGGAGCCTTCGCGCTTGCCTCCGAGTTCGACGCGGTTAAGGAACGCCTGGCCTTTCTGCGCGATCACCCGGACCTTCAGTCGCTCGAACCCGAGGTTCTGGAACTGGCCGCACAGATGAGCCAGGTCAGCCACGAACTGGCACAGACCTATGGCGCGGACAAAGTGGCCCGCGCCCGCACCTTCCTGAAACAACGTCAGGAAGAGATCGAGCTGTTCCGTCAACGAATCGAAGATGCCCAGACCGTCCAGCACGAGCTGCGCCAGTGGACCCGCGATATCGAGATCGAGGAATCCATCGCCAAATCCCAGCTTGCGCGCCTTCGCGATGAACTGTTCGAGCTTCTGCCTGAACTTTCGACCCAATTGCAAACACCGCCCGACGGAAGTGACCCCAGCGCCGCAAGCGTCATTGCCATGTCACCGCCCCGGGCCGCCGAATAAGCCACCCACCCGGCGCGCCAGCGCCCGCCATGGCCGACGGCCCGCAGGGCCCGAGGTCGTGGCCGCCACCGGCGGTGAAGAAAGCCCCGCAAGGGCTTGAAGAACCGTCCCGGCTCGGGCACGAATTGCGCCATGGCTAAAACGACTTCTTTCTCCTGCAACGCCTGCGGCGCGTCGCATTCCCGCTGGTCCGGACGATGTGACGCCTGCGGTGAATGGAACACCATCACTCAGGAAGCGCCCCTTTCCGCCGGCCCGGCGAAGAAATCGCTGGGCGGCAAGCGTGGACAGGCCGTAGCGCTTTCCGACCTGTCGACCGAGGAAACACCCCCGCCGCGCACCCTGTGCGGCGTCGAGGAACTGGACCGGGTGTTGGGCGGCGGTCTTGTGCCTGCCTCGGCCCTGTTGGTCGGCGGCGACCCCGGCATCGGCAAATCCACCCTGCTGTTGCAGGCAGCGGCCAGATTTGCCCGGGCAGGCGTTAAGACGATCTATGTCTCGGGCGAAGAAGCCAGCGCGCAGGTCCGCATGCGCGCGCGCCGTCTGGGGCTGGAAGACGCCCCCGTGCAACTCGCCGCTGAAACCAACCTGCGCGACATCCTGACGACGCTGGAAACAGAAAAGCCGGGCCTCGCCATCATCGACTCGATCCAGACCATGTGGGCCGACAATGTCGACAGCGCCCCCGGTTCAGTGTCACAGGTCCGCGCCGCGGCCCACGAGCTGACGACCTTTGCAAAGCGCCACGGGGTCTCGATCATCATGGTTGGCCATGTCACCAAGGAAGGCCAGATCGCCGGTCCCCGCGTGGTCGAGCATATGGTCGACACGGTGCTGTATTTCGAAGGCGAGCGTGGCCATCAGTTCCGCATCCTGCGCGCGGTCAAGAACCGCTTTGGCCCCGCCGACGAAATCGGAGTGTTCGAAATGACCGGCAAAGGGCTGGCACAGGTCACGAACCCCTCGGCCCTGTTCCTGTCGGAACGTGGCACACCCAGCCCAGGCTCGGCCGTCTTTGCCGGGATCGAAGGCACCCGGCCCGTGCTGGTGGAATTGCAGGCCCTCGTCGCGCCCTCGCCGCATTCCCAGCCCCGCCGCACTGTCGTCGGGTGGGACAGCGGAAGGCTTGCGATGATCCTCGCCGTGCTTGAAGCCCGATGTGGTATCCCCTTTGCCGGTCTCGATGTTTACCTGAACGTGGCAGGCGGGCTGAAAGTCAGCGAACCCGCCGCCGATCTGGCCGTGGCCGCAGCACTGCTCAGCGCGCGTGAGGACACGGCCCTGCCCGCCGACACGGTCGTTTTCGGAGAAATCTCGCTTTCCGGGGCACTTAGACCGGCCCCGCAGACCGAAAACAGGTTGAAAGAAGCGCAAAAACTTGGTTTCACGGCGGCAATTGCTCCGGCAGGTGGCAAAACCGGCACTGTGGCAGGTCTGACACTCTCCCGACCCTCTGATTTGGTCGGGTTTGTTGGCGAAACCTTCGGAGCAGGTTAAAGTCGCGCCCCGAGGGGCAGAAAACGAACAGGCGAGGGCCATGGAAGGTTTTACAATAATTGACGGGGTAGTCGCCCTGATCGTCGTGCTGTCGGGCATTCTGGCCTATTCGCGCGGCTTCATGCGCGAGGTTATGGCCATCGCCGGTTGGGTCGCCGCCGCAGTTCTGGCCTTTATCTTCGCACCACAGGCCGTTCCGCTGGTCAAGGAAATCCCGGTCGTCGGAGACTTCCTGCGCGACAGCTGCGAATTGTCAGTGATCACCGGCTTTGCGGGTGTCTTTGCCATCGCACTGATCGTGGTCAGCATCTTCACGCCGCTGTTTTCATCGCTGGTCCAGCGCTCGGCGCTTGGCGGCCTGGATCAGGCGCTCGGTTTTTTCTTCGGCATCGCGCGCGGCATTCTGCTGGTGGCCATCGCCTTCTTTGTCTACGACACGGTGATGACCGGCCAAAGCTATACCATCGTTGACGAAAGCCGCTCGGCCAAAGTCTTCGAACAGTTCAGTGGCAAGATCGAAGAGCAAAACCCCGAGGCGGCCTTAGGTTGGGTTACGACCCAGTATGAAGAACTGGTCGCCAGCTGCACCGCGGGCAACTCGGAAGGTTGATACGCCTTATCAGTTGAGTTTGCAGACAGGCCCGGCAATGCCCGGGCCTTTTTTGTTTGCGGGTCTCAGACAAACCCCTCGCCGCCGCAGACCGTGCATCGGATCGTTTTTAGCCCAAAACATCCGTCGCATCTGCTTGAGATCGGTTTGCCAAGGATATCGCGGCTTTTGACCACTTCTCCGGCACCGTTGCAGATCTGGCATGGCGCGCGTCCCATGCCCCGGCATCGGTGACATCGGCGCTTTGCTGGGGCCGCTTCCTTGGCCTTTGGCTTATGCTGCCACATAGGTAACATCCAGTCCGGTAACAAACCGCCTTAACGGTCGGCATTGTTCGCATGACAGCATAAGTCGGAAAAAATGTCATCTTCCGCGTGAATTCAGACAAATATTGGCCTGCGGCAAATCGCGATTGTGATCGTTAGATGACACACGCGCCGTTAGGTATTATGTGGAACCCAAACCGACATGGAATCGGAGCTGCCGGTCTTGCTGTATCTGTTTTCTTTCGCGCTTGCCCTTTTTGCGATGGCGCGACTTTGCCGTTCTATAAACTGGCGACAACGGGTACAAATACCATCCGGCAAATACTCCGGTTCCGGCCATTGAGAACACTCACCACAAGAACGTCATAGGAATTGGAGCCCGTACATGTGTGGGATTTTGGGGATCGCAAGCAGGACACATGATGTCTTTGCGGAAATCTATGACGGGCTGCTGATGCTGCAGCACCGGGGTCAGGACGCCTCGGGCATCGTCACATATAACGGTGAGTACTTTCGTGAAAAGAAGGCGAACGGGCTGGTCAAGGACGTCTTCAACGCGCAAGACGCCGAAACCCTTCTGGGGAAAACCGGTATTGGTCATGTCCGCTATCCCACGGCAGGTTCGCTCAGCGCGGCCGAGGCGCAACCGTTCTTCGTGAACGCGCCTTACGGCATCTATCTTGTTCATAACGGCAACATCACCAACACCGCAGAACAGCGCGAGAAGGTCACCGGCAAATACAGCCGCCACCTGCGCACCACATCCGACTCGGAAATCCTGCTGAATGTTCTGGCCGACAAGGTGGCCGATGCCATCAAGGTCAACGGCAATGCCGAGCCCATTCGCAATATCTTTGCCGGCGTAAAGATGACGATGGAGCGGGTTCAGGGTGCCTATTCGGTGATCTGTCTGGTAGCCGGCGTCGGGATGCTGGCGTTCCGCGATCCCTATGGAATCCGCCCCTTGTCCGTTGCCAAACGCGATGTGGACGGAGATGGCGACGACTATGCCTTTGCGTCCGAAGACGTGGCATTCGGCATCAACGGCTTTGACAAGCTGCGTGACGTGAAACCCGGTGAGGCGATCCTGATCGATCTGGAAGGAAACATGCACGCGTTCCAGGCGGTTGAGGGCCAACTGACCCCCTGTATCTTCGAATACGTCTACCTTGCACGGCCGGATTCGCTATTGGACGGCGTCTCGGTCTACAAAACACAGATGCGCATGGGCCAAACGCTGGCCCGCCAGATCGAGGCTGCCGGTCTTGAGATTGATCGCATCATCCCCGTGCCGGACAGCGCACGCCCCGTCGCGCTCGAGGCCGCCAAGATCACCGGCATTCCCTATCGCGAAGGTCTGGTCAAAAACCGCTATGTCGGGCGCACATTCATCATGCCTGGCCAGCAGGAACGGCAGAAATCCGTGCGCCGCAAGCTAAATGCCATTCCGCTTGAGTTCGAGGACCAGAACGTTCTGCTGATCGACGATTCGATCGTGCGCGGCAACACGATCAAGAAAATCGTCCAGATGTGCCGCGAGGCCGGCGCCAAAAAGGTGTACGTCGCCAGCGCCTCGCCCCCGGTCAAATACCCGAATGTCTACGGCATTGACATGCCGACCAAGCATGAACTGATCGCCAACGGCAAAACCATTGAGGAAATCCGCCAGGAACTGGGCGCAGACGCGCTTTTCTATCAGGAACTGGATGACCTGATCTGGGCCGCGAAAGAAGGCAACCCCGAGATCAAGCAATTCGACTGCTCGTGTTTTGACGGCAATTACCCAACCGGAAGTGTCAGCGAGGAATATCTTGAAAGCCTCGAAAACAGCAGCCGGGTCAGCCAGAAGAAACAGGACATGATGGTTGTCGGCGGGTCGTGGAACGCAGCCAAGCTGGCGTCTGGCTGAACGGCGCCAACTGAAGCGATCCGACCGCACGATTCGAACCAACCCACCGCCCGAATGCTATGTATGAGTGGGTTTCCGCTCACAACCCGGCGGCGAACGCTGCGTGAATCCAACCAGTTCCTGCCAGCGTGATCACTTGCCCGTATCGCCACGTACGACCGGGCTTTTGTTCGTCGAACGCATTTGGTAGGCGCACGCCAACCACCACCCGATAACAGGGGCCGGGCCCTGCCCGGCCAGAGCTTATGTCGAACTCCAAAGTGAAGGCCGCAGCCACCCAGAAGGGTGCGCTGAAAAAGGGATCTGTTTCCCTCCTTGGGGTCTTTGGCCCCTCTACGAATATGCGCGCATTGATGCGGATGTCTTCGGGCCGCGTAAAAGAAGTCAAGACCGGCAGCCGAGTGGCTTCGGGCACTATTGTTGCGATTGATGAAGACGGCGTCATGCTGCGACAAAGCGGCCAAACGCACCGGATTGCCATTCCCGGCTCGTGATCGCGACTTGACGCCCTGCGCGCACGGGTCCAAACCGCAACCATGACTGATCAGACCAAAATCGCCCTCATCACCGGGGCCTCGCGCGGGCTGGGTGCCGCTCTGGCCGAAGCGTTGGCACCCGAACACCACATTGTTGCCGTTGCCCGCACCACGGGCGGGCTTGAGGAACTGGACGACCGCATCAAGGCCAAGGGCGGCAGCGCCACTCTGGCGCCGATGGATATTGCCGATCCTAACGCCATGGCGACCCTGTGCCGGGGCATTCACGAGCGCTGGGGCAAGGTCGATCTTTGGCTGCACACCGCAATCCACACCTCGGCCCTGACACCTGCGCATTTCATCGACCCCAAGGAATGGACCAAGGCGGTGAACACCAACGCCAACGCAACCTCGGTGCTGATCCCATACATCGCGCCGCTACTGGGCGAAGCCGGCCACGCCGTGTTCTTTGACGACCCCAAGGCGGGCGAGAAGTTCTTTGGCATCTACGGCGCAACCAAGGCCGCGCAGATGGCGCTGGCCCGCAGTTGGGCGGCCGAAACCGAACGGACAGGACCGCGAGTTTCCATTGTGGATCCTGCGCCAATGCCAACCGCCGTGCGCGCCCGCTTCCACCCCGGTGAAGACCGCGAAGCCTTGACCAGCACAGCGGACGAGGCCGCGCGTATTCTGGCGCTGCTATAGGAATGGCCCTGACGGGCCATGCCTCCGGCGGGGATATTTTTGGCCAGATGAAGCGAGCGGGTCAGGCGATATGAACGCCGCTGCGCCCGGCCAGATCGACGAAGAACTGCCAGGCCACGCGACCGGACCTTGCGCCACGCGTGGCCTGCCATTCAATGGCTTCGGCCCGAAGGATCTGAGCATCGACCGAAACGCCGTAGGCGGCGCAGTATTGGTCGATCATCGCCAGATACTCATCCTGATCACAGGGATGGAAACCCAGCCACAGGCCGAACCGGTCCGACAGGGAAACCTTTTCCTCGACCGCTTCGGAGGGGTTGATGGCGCTTGAGCGTTCGTTCTCGATCATGTCACGTGGCATCAAATGGCGACGGTTCGAGGTGGCATAGAACACCACGTTCTCGGGGCGGCCCTCGATACCACCATCCAGCACCGCCTTTAGCGACTTGTAGTGTTGGTCATCATGGCTGAACGACAGGTCGTCGCAGAACAGAATGAACCGGTAAGGCGCGGTCCGCAGATGGTTCAGAAGACGCGCGACCGAGCCCATGTCTTCGCGCTGCAATTCCACCAGTTTGAGATCCGGATGCTCATCCTGCAAAGTGCCGTGCACAGCTTTGACGAGGCTGGATTTCCCCATTCCCCGTGCCCCCCACAGCAAAGCGTTGTTGGCCTTGAATCCTGCAGCGAAACGGCGCGTGTTGTCCAGAAGCGTGTCGCGAGAGCGGTTGATCCCCACCAGCAGATCCAGATCGACCCTGTTGACCTGCTCGACCGGCGTCAGGCGATCCGGCTCAACATGCCAGACAAATGCCGATGCCACGGCGAAATCGGGCGCGGCCAGCGGTGCAGGTACCATACGCTCCAGCGCGTCGGCGATACGGTTCAGGGCTTGGTCGTCCATCGGCTCCTCCGGTCATCTCTGCCTGTGTCAAACCATGTTCGCCCGGGCGCAACAAGGGTCGGCAAGAAAAAGGCGCGCCAGAAACCGGCGCGCCTGATCCAATACTTTCAGCAGATTTACCTGGCGTCTTCTTCCTTTACGATCTCTTCGTCTGCTTCTTCTTCGTCGTCATAGTAGCCATCGGCGCGCAATTGCTCTTCGCGCTTTTTCTCGACCCGAGCCACCAGGAAGATCGAAATCTCGTACAACCCGTAGACCACGACGAACAGGATGATCTGAGTGATCACGTCCGGCGGTGTCACGATGGCGGCCAGCACCAGAATGCCAACGACCGCGTATTTGCGTACCGCTCCCAGCCCCTCGGCGCTGACCAGCCCGGCCTTGCCCATCAGGGTCAGCAGAACCGGCAACTGGAAGCACAGGCCAAAGGCCACGATGAACTTGATCGTCAGGTTCAGGTATTCCTGCGCTGAGCCCTGGAACACCACACTCAGCGGCGCTGCGTTTGTTCCGTCGGCCACCGCTTCGCCTTCCGCCCCGAACTGCTGGAAGCCCAGGAAAAAGTCATAGGCCAAAGGTGTGACCACGTAGAAGGCAAAGCTTGCCCCCAGCAGAAACATGAAGGGCGACGCCAGCATGAATGGCAGAAAGGCGTTCTTTTCCGACCGATAGAGGCCGGGCGCCACGAACCGCCACATCTGCATCCCGATATAGGGAAAAGCCAGCATGAAACCGCCCAGCAACGAGACCTTGATGGCGACAAAGAACCCTTCCTGCGGCGATATGAAGATCAGCCCGCAATCCTGTCCACGCTCGGTCAATACCTCGCACAGTGGCTGCGTCAGAAAGTTGAAGATCGGCGTGGCCACCGTAAAGCAGATGATCATACCGATCAGAAACGCCACCACGCAATGGATCAACCGGGTGCGCAGCTCCGCCAGATGCTCGATCAATGGGGCCGAGGTATCTTCGATCTCGTCGGTCTTGGTCATGTCTTGCTTTCAGTGTTCAGCGCCGCTTCCGCCTCTTCTGCCTTGGCCAACGCGTCTGCGGCTTCTTTCGCCTTGCGGTCGGCGGCGGCGCGAGCTGTTGCGGCCTGTATCTTCTTGGCCTGTTCCGCCCTTTCAGCAGCCAGTTTGCCGGTTTCGCTGTCCGGGTCGAACTTGGTCGGATCCATGCTTTTGGCCATATCCTGCGCGGCCTGCTTTACCCCGTCCATGGCGGTGTTGACAGGATTGGCAGCGGCATTCAGACCCTTCTTGATCTCGTTCACACCTGCCTGGTCCGCCGCTTCGTTCATGGCGCTGGAAAACTCACGCGCCATACCGCGCGCCTTGCCGACGAATCGACCGACATTGCGAAACAGAACCGGCAGGTCTTTGGGCCCCACCACGATCAGCGCAACGATGCCGATGACAAGAAGCTCGGTCCAGCCCAGATCAAACATCCGCGCTTAGACCTTGTCTTTCTCGGTCTCGGGCGTGACATCCTTGGCCAGCTCGGACGCGTCCTGTTCAATCTCTTCCGTTCCGTCCTTGACGCCTTTCTTGAACGCGGTGATGCCTTTGCCCACTTCGCCCATCAGCGAGCTGATTTTGCCGCGGCCAAACAGCACCAGCACCACGACGGCAATCAGCAGAAGGCCGGGAAGACCGATATTGTTGAGCATGTCTTTTCTCCTCTTACGTCGGCGCCACGCGCCGGAAATGTGAACTGGGTCCGTGTCTACGCCTGCAAAGCGCTCTGCAAAAGTGAGGCAGGTCAATTCCGCGCATAAATGTGAACCGGTGGCGCGTTTTTTGCGGACTCGCAATTCTCAACTGACAGGTTTATGTCAGTTGTAAAGGGCTAGGCAGAGGGCATTGAAACCTGGTCAACGGAGAATCAAATGACCCATGTTGCTGAAATCGTCACCTTTACCCTTGCCAACGGAACCACCCCGGAAGAGTTCGTGAAACTCAGCCAGGCGTCCGAGGCATTTGTCCGCGCGGCCCCCGGATTTGCCCATCGCCAACTGAGCCAGGGTGAGGATGGCCGCTGGACGGATTACGTGATCTGGACAGACATGAAGGCGGCCAAGGATGCCGCAGCGCAGTTCCCGCAGCAGGATTTTTGCGCGGGCCTGATGGCTGCCATCAACCCCGAAAGCATCCAGATGCGCCACGAGAATGTGTTATGGAACATGACCGCCTGAGGCAGGTCAGGACGGTGCGTCATGCGCCGCTCTGACCGCCTGTTCGACATCATCCAGATCCTGCGCGACGGCAAACTGCACCGCGCGCAGGACATCGCGGACCGGCTCGAGGTGTCGGTCCGCACCATCTATCGCGACATGGACACGCTGGTCGCCTCGGGCGTTCCGGTCGAGGGCGAACGCGGCGTCGGCTATATGGTGCGCGAGCAGATCACCCTGCCTCCGTTGAACCTGACCCCCGCTGAACTCGAGGCGCTGAACCTCGGCATGGCGATTGTGGCCGAGGCGGCCGATCCCGACCTTAAATCCGCTGCTGAATCACTGGCCGACAAAATCGACGCCGTGCTGCCCACTCAGGTCGTGGCCGAAGCCGACAGCTGGAAGTTCGCCGTCTACCCCTTTGCCGACGCCGCGCGCGGACTGGCGCATATGGCCCCGATCCGCGCCGCGATCAAATCACGCCAGAAACTGCGCCTGTCCTACCGCCGCATCGACGGCGTCCTGACCGATCGAGTGATCCGCCCGCTGCACATGGAATACTGGGGCCGAGTATGGACCCTCACTGCCTGGTGCGAGTTGCGAGACGGTTTCCGCGTCTTTCGAATCGATCTGATCGAAACAGTCACGCCAATGCCCGAGATCTTCGCCGACGAACCCGGCAAACGGCTCAGCGACTACGACCCGCACAACTGACCGGCTTCATCTTTTTCAAAATACTCCCGCCGGAGGCATGGCCCGGAACGGGCCATTTCCGTCACTTGAGGTAAGGCTCAGGATCGACGGCTTCGAACCCCTGCCGCACCTCAAAATGCACATAGGCCTCGTCACCGCCACGCAGAGCCGCGATTTGCTGTCCTCTCCGGACCCTGTCGCCTTTCTTGACGGCAACGTCGGCAACATTGGCATAAATCGTGACCAGATCATTGCTGTGCTTCACCAGTACGATCGGAACCTGATTTGCGTCCTCCGTCACAGCAGCCACAGTCCCGGCATCAGCTGCCTTGACCGGCGCACCCGCACTCGAGGCGATGTCGATCCCCTTGTTTTTGTTCTTGTCGAACGTGCGGATGATCGTCCCGCTGACCGGCAAGGACAAGGCGGCGGTGCTGGTGTTTGTCGGCGCTTCCGCCGTCACATCAGGCGCTTCGGCCAATGGCGCAACCTCTTCGTCCGGCAAGGGCTGCGTGGCACTGGGGGGTGTTGGCGTCGGAGATCCCTGCCCCGGCTGCGTGACATTCGTTGCAGTAGTGGCCGCTGCCGCGGACCTGCGTGGCGCTGGCTGATCCTTGACCGGGATCAGCAGGTACTGGCCCTCGCGCACAGTGAAATCGGACCCAAGACCGTTCCACTCCGCCAGGGACTCCACCGGCACCTGATACAAACGCGAAATGGTATAGGCCGTTTCCCCACGCTTGACCTTGTGCCGAACCGGTTCGGGCCCCACCGGTGCAGGTGTGGGTGATACAGGCTTTGCCGGCTCCAATGTCGTGGTCTGAACACCCCCGCTCTCGGGAGCCTCATCAATGGCGGACCCGGCCAGGGCTGCAATATCGACGTTGCTGCCGCCGCCAACCGAACGCGGCAGCGCCAGAACTTCGCCATCGCGCAGAGGGTCAGTGACATTCAAACCGTTGAACCGGGCTAGTTCCAACGGAGGCAGCCCAACACGTGCGGCCACGTCATTGACGGTATCGCCGCCGCGGGCCACCGCGACCTGATAGTTGGGATAGGTGATGACCCCACGCGCGTCAGGAGCCGGACGATTGCCCGTGGCCGCCAGCGCCGCATCGGCGGTCGAAAATCCGCCTACATTGCCCCGCAGGTCATAGTCCAATGGCCCCTCGCACCCGGCAAGGATTACCAATGCCGTCGCTCCAAGGGCGCACCGGCGCATTGCTGATTTGGAAACTGCTCTCATCATGCTGTCCTCAACGCCTGCCCCTGTTTTCCGGGGTTCCGGCGCATAGATCGGAAATATCAACTACGCCCCATCCTTCCCAAGCCCTTCCAGCAAGGGCACAAAACGGACAGGCAACAATTCATCATAGTCCAGCCCGGTTTCGGTTCGCCTGACCCGGATCAGAGTCTGAACCGCATCCGACTGGCCCACCGGCAACACCATAATACCGCCGATTTTAAGCTGCGCCAAGAGCGGCCCGGGCGGGTCTTCCGCAGCGGCGGTCACAATGATCCGATCGAACGGGGCCTGTTCGGGCAAACCATACGATCCATCCGACAGCATGGCCGTCACATTTGTCAGGCCCAGTTCACGAAACAACTCACCGGTTTCGCGCACCAGGCGCTTGTGGCGTTCAACCGTGTAGACCCGGCGCGCCAGCTTTGCCAGGATCGCCGCCTGGTAGCCGGAGCCGGTTCCTATCTCCAGAACCGTGTCCCTTGGTCGAACCTCGAGCGCCTGCGTCATAAGCCCCACGACCGACGGCTGGCTGATCGTCTGACCACATGCAATCGGCAGGGGTGTATCCTCATAGGCGCGTTCCGCGAACAGGCCCTTGACGAAGCGGCCTCGGTCGATCTGTTCCATCGCCGCCAGAACGCGCGCATCCGTCACCCCGCGTTTACGCAGGGCGAACAGGAACTGCATGGTTGTTTCAGGGTTCAGTCCGCTCATTCGATCGCCTTCAGCGCCTCCAGCGTATCATGCGCCGTCAGGTCTGCCCGCATCGGCGTGACCGAGATGTAGCCTTCCAGATTGACCGCCGCGTCGGTCCCCGGAGCAGTCGGGTTATGCTGATACCCGCCCTTGATCCACAAGAACTGCCGCCCCGAGGGCGAGCTGTGCGGTTCTACCGAAAAGCATGTGTCCCGGCGATACCCCTGCGCTGCGACACGGGTGCCCAACACTTCATTCGCAGGCACTGGTGGGAAATTCACGTTGTAGAACAACCGGTAATCGCCCTGCTCTTGCGGTGTGGCATCCAGAATGCGCCGGACAAGATCCGCGCCGAACCGGCCAGCGGCCTCGAACGGATCGTCAAGGCCCAGATTCCTGGGGCCAAAATATTGCGACAGGGCAATCGCAGGCACGCCCTGTAATGCCGCCTCCATCGCGCCGCCGATGGTCCCGGAATACAGCGTGTTCTCGGCCGAGTTGTTGCCCCGGTTGACGCCGGACAAAACCAGATCGGGCCGCTGGTTCTTCATCACATCATGCAGGCCCGCAAGAACGCAGTCAGCGGGCGAGCCTTCGGCGGCAAAGCGACGCTCGCCCATTTTGGCGATCATCATGGGATGGGTATAGCTGATGCAATGACCAACGCCAGACTGTTCGAAGGCCGGGGCAACGACCCAAACCTCTCCGCCTGGCCCTGCCAGTTCGGCTGCAATCGCCTCAAGCGTGATCAATCCCGGCGCATTGATGCCGTCATCGTTGGTCAGAAGAATACGCATGTGCCCGAATTACCCCCGCGTTTCGCCCTTGATAGACCCAGCCCCACGCTGCGGCAAGCAATGCACGTCCGCAATCTGCGGCTTTCACGCACCACTTGGCACTAAACTGAGCCATAGCCCCTCAGACTGGGAATACGAAACACCGGTTGCGGCGAACCGTCAGCCACATGACCCGACCCGGGCTGGGTACAAAAACATTCGGAACAGTGGCTTTTAGGGTCGAGCCATCATGATCCATCTCAAACTCGACAAGGCTTTCATTGCCCAGAAAGCGCGCGCGCTGCACCACCCCACGCGCAGCAACCCCATCCGTGTGCGTCGGCAGCGGCCCCTTGCCGCCCCGGTCGAAGTCCAGTCGCACATGCTGTGGTCGAAACACTATCTCGACATCGGTGCCATCCGGGACACCCGGCGCCAGAAACTGCCCGAAAGGCGTTTCCGCCAAAGCTCCGTTCACCTGCGAACGCAACACGTTGACATCGCTGAAAAAAGCAACAGCCGCCTTGTCTGCCGGACGCGTATACACGTTATACGGCGCGCCCTGTTGTATGATCTTGCCGCGGCGCATCAGGGCAATCTCATCGGCCATACGCATCGCCTCTTCGGGCTCGTGCGTTACAAGCACCACCGCCGCGTCTTCTTCCTTGAGGATGGCCAGCGTCTCATCTCGGATGCCATCGCGCAAACGATTGTCGAGGCCCGAAAAAGGCTCGTCCATCAACATGATGCGCGGGCGCGGTGCCAGCGCGCGGGCCAGCGCCACGCGTTGCTGCTCACCACCTGACAGGTGATGCGGATACCCATCGATGAACCGCATCAGATCGACCTTGGTCAGCAGTTCCTCGACCCGGGCGCGTTTTTCCTCTTTCCGGCCTTTCAAACCGAACGCAACGTTGTCCGCCACGCTCAGATGGGGAAACAGGGCAAAATCCTGGAACATCAACCCGATCTCGCGCCGTTCCGGCGGGACACGGAAAACCGTGTCGCAGATCAGCTTGCCGTCGACGTAGATCTCGCCCGAGTCCTGCATCTCGACCCCGGCGATCATGCGCAGCGTGGTGGACTTACCACAGCCGGACGGTCCCAGCAGACATGTTACCTGCCCTGCCTGCACCGTCAGCGAGACGTTATCCACCACGACCTGACCGTCATAGCGCGCGACCAGATTGCGAATCTCCAGACGAGGAGGAGGAGCTTTCTCTACTGTCACCGACGAACCCCGTTGCCTTTCCCGATCAAATTCATCGGGCTTGGGCGGGGATAACAATCCCGCCCCTCAGGCGCAAGGGATCAGCAGCATCCACCAGAGGCGGCTTCTCCTGTGGCTTCGAACGGACTTTCGCCCCCGCAACCTTCGAAGATGCCATAGTGGATCGAGAAATCTCCAATGAACTGGAAATGCCGTGCAAAGCGCGTGTCGTTCAGCATCATCCAAGTGTTGCCGCAAACCGGGAAAACCTTGCCGGTTTCTATGGCATGGTGGTCGTCCAACTCAAACAGATGCGGCGAGTTGGGAATCGTGCCCTTGTAGATCACGGCCTGACCGTAATCCTCGCAGGCAGGTTCCAGATCAGGCAGCTTGAACAACCGGTAGGTGGCCGAAAGAAATTTCAGTGGCGCGACGCGCTCTTCCAGAACCGGATTTTCAATGGTCAGCGGACGATGCGTCACCCGGCGCGGATCACCAAACCCGGCCTTGCGCGCCATTGACAGGAAGTCGTTCCAGTACAAAGCCCCGGACAGGCACTCGCCGTACAGAACCTCATCCTCAGCCATGGCGGCAGGAACACGGCGGTCAGCGTACACGTCCGAGAAATACATCTCGCCGCCCTCTTTCAGCAGCCGATGCGCGCCACGCAGAACAGCATCCTTGTCGGTGGCCAGATTAATAACGCAGTTGGACACGATGATGTCGAACGATCCGGGCTCAAGATTCAGTTCGTCCAGCTTTTCGATGTAGCCGTGATGGAATTCCACATTGCTGGCGGCATATCCGAACGCATTCGCGTGATAGTCCTGATGCGCCCGCGCGACGTCCAGCTGTTCCGGCGTCATGTCCACGCCAACGACGCGGCCCTTTTCGCCGACCATGGCGGACAACGCATAAACGTCACGGCCCGCACCGCACCCCAGATCGAGGATCGACATTCCTTCCAGGTCCAGCGGCGCAATCAGGCCGCAGCCGTAGTACCGTGTCAGCACCTCGTCATGCACCCGGGATAGAATCTTCTTCAGATGATCCGGCATGTCATCGGGCGTGCAGCATGCGTTGGTCTGCAAATCCGAACTGCCTTGCAGGACTTCGCCATAATAGTTCTGTACCGCCTCATGCTTCATCACCGGAATCCTTTCCTCAGCCCCTGTTCAGCAGCTAGTGCAAGACCGGCTGGCGCGCAATCAGGCGACCGCCATTCTGACAAAAGCGTGAGAGCTTCTTGCCGTCTCAGCCCAGCAGTTCGAAATCCGCACCGGCGCGTATTTTTCCATTCACCTGAATCTCCAACCGGTGCATGCCCGGCACCAACCGAAAGGTGGTGGCATCGCCCTTCAGCTTGTGTTTCTTGGCCAGCCTCAGTGTGCCATCGCGCAGAACGGACTGTTTCAGCTTGTGAACCTTGGGTGAAATCTTTCCGCCAGGCCTTTGAAAGTGAATGATATAATCAACCAATACTGGCTGATCGCCTGAACCTCTCAGATCAACTGAAAACTCCAGCGCCTTACCAATCCGGGCATCCCCATGCAGGTCAACCGCAACGATCAGTTCGGCATCCGGATCATAACCCAGCATCTTCATTGCCCTTGCATGGCCCGATTTCACCAGCCCGCGCAGGGCATGAGAGGTCATCCAGCTTAGCTCTTCAGCGTTCTGTCGGCCCTCCGCCTGCCAGGTCTGCAATCGATCCAGAGCCAGGTCCGGGTCCGTTTTGGTGATATCGTTCAGATGGTTCGCCACAGACCGCGTGACATATCGTGTGTTGTCGCCGTGCAACCTGTCAAGCAGTGGCACCGGATCGCTCAACTCCAGCCCCACCGCCTGCCCCCAAGGCAATCGAGGCCGCGTGCCTTCACTGACCAGACGACGCACGTGATAACTGGAATGCAAGCACCAATCCTGCATTCTCTCGATCACAAGTTCCGGGTGGGCGTTCAAAAACGGTCTGATCGCCCATTCCATCGAGAACCGCTGCGTCAGTTCCTCAAGTACATCCAGCGCCAGATTGGGGTGGTTCAGCCCTGCCGACACCACCCAATCGCCCAAGGGCGCAAAGATGAAATCTCCGAAATCATCATCGGTCTTGTCCGGATCCAGAGGCGGCGGCAGCGCACGCAGGATCACCGGGGCCACATCAGGCAATTCACCGGGAGCTGCATGTTGCAGGCACTCGGCAATCCAGGCCATCCGCTCTTTCAACTCAAGTTCTGGCAACCGCTGCATGACACGCGCCTGAAAGGCAGGTGCGTCAAAACCAGTATCAGAAGCTGAGAATAAACCCGCAAGATAGCTGGTTTTTTCCGCGTTGAACAATTGGTCCTTAAGTGAAAACCCCTGCGCCATGCTCACATCGTCAGATTGGTGCCGCCGCCATCCAGCAGGATGTTCTGTCCAACGATGAACCCGGCATGTTGCGAGCACAAAAATGCACATGCCGCGCCGAATTCCTGCCGCGTGCCATATCGCCGGGCAGGAATGGTCGCCTCGCGTTCCGCGCGCGCCTCATCCATTGAAATCCCCTTCTGCGTCGCGACGCCGCCGTCCAGCGACACCGCGCGATCCGTGGCATGAATACCCGGCAGCAGATTGTTGATGTTAACCCCGCGCGGGGCCACCTGTCGGGACGTCCCGGCTACATAGCCCGTCAGTCCGGTCCGCGCCGCGTTCGACAAACCCAGCGCCGGGATCGGCGCGCGCACGGATTGCGAGGTAATATTCACCACCCGGCCCCAGCCTTTGTCCATCATTCCCGGCAGCAGTGCCTTCATGAACGCAATCGGCGTCAGCATGTTGCTGTCCAGCGCCTTGATAAAATCATCCCGATCCCAGTCCGACCACAATCCGGGCGGTGGCCCACCGGCATTTGTCACAAGAATATCAACACCCTGCGCGGCGTCTATCACCTGGTTCTGCCCCTCGGCCGAGGTCACGTCGCAGGCCACCGTCAGCACGTCAACGCCATGTTCCGTTCGCAACCGGGCGGCTTCGGTCTCCAAAGCATCTGCCCCGCGCGCGTTCATCACCAGATCGACACCGGCTGCGGCCAGGGCTTCGGCACAGCCAAGACCCAAACCCTTGCTACTGGCACAGACAAGTGCGCGTTTTCCACGTATTCCCAGATCCATCCGATCCTCCCCATCTGTTGTTGACCGCATGTCTAGCACCGGCCAGACAGGGAAGACCAGAAGTCAAAGCGCGTCAGTAAAAGAACTCTTCGCGCACGATCTTTCCATTGGCGACGTGATAGATGCCTACCTCTTTCATGTCGAAGCTTTCACCGCTTTCCTTGACGGTGCCCTGCACTTCAAAGATCACGGCAAAACGGTCGTCGCCGTGCGGGAACGGATCGCTGACGGATGCTCCGGACACCTCGTGCGCACTTTCCCACCATTCATGCTTGCCCCGGATCGCATCGCGGCCATGGGTTTCACGGCCCATGCCTTCCATTTCATGCGCTTCTACCGAAACAGCATCCTGCGCATAGAGTTTCTCCAAATTCTCCTTGGCCCGGTTTTCGCGGCAACCGGCAACCAGTTCGTCGGCAATCTCTTTCAAATTCATCGATCTTCTCCGAAATTTGTTCACTATATGTTCTTATTGCCATAACGGTATGATTCGAACCAGCCCCTTTGTCTTGCCTCGGCAGGATTCCACGCCTATACGCGCGCTCATGCTTGATACCGCCTCGAACCAACCCGTATTACCGCCCGAGATTGCCCGGCGCCGGACATTTGCCATCATCTCGCACCCGGATGCGGGCAAAACAACGCTGACTGAAAAGTTCCTGTTGTACGGGGGCGCAATTCAGATGGCTGGCCAGGTGCGCGCCAAGGGTGAGGCGCGGCGGACGCGTTCGGACTTCATGCAGATGGAGAAGGATCGCGGTATCTCGGTTTCCGCCTCTGCGATGTCGTTCGATTATGGGAACTTTCGGTTCAATCTGGTGGACACGCCCGGTCACTCGGACTTCTCAGAGGATACCTATCGCACCCTGACAGCCGTGGACGCCGCCGTGATGGTGATCGATGGCGCAAAGGGCGTTGAAAGCCAGACGCAGAAACTGTTCGAGGTCTGTCGCCTGCGCGATCTGCCCATCCTGACCTTCTGCAACAAGATGGACCGCGAAAGCCGCGATACGTTCGAGATTATCGACGAAATTCAGGAAATGCTGGCCATCGACGTCACGCCCGCCGCGTGGCCTATCGGTGTCGGGCGCGACTTTATCGGCTGCTACGACATGCTGCGCGACCGGCTGGAACTGATGGACCGGGCCGACCGCAACAAGGTGGCCGAAAGCATTCAGATCGACGGGCTGGACGACCCCAAACTGGCCGATCATGTGCCCGAACACTTGCTGGAAAAGCTGCTGGAAGAGGTGGAAATGGCGCGCGAACTGCTGCCCGCCCTGGACCCGCAGGCGGTACTGGAAGGCCACATGACCCCGATTTGGTTCGGCTCGGCGATCAACTCGTTCGGCGTGAAGGAACTGATGGAGGGCATCGGTGCTTACGGACCGCAGCCGCAGGTTCAGTCCGCTGAACCGCGCCAGATCGCGCCTGATGAAAAGAAGGTCGCAGGCTTTGTCTTCAAGGTGCAGGCCAATATGGACCCAAAGCACCGCGACCGTGTGGCGTTCGTGCGCATGGCTTCTGGCCATTTCAAGCGCGGCATGAAGCTGACGCATGTGCGATCGAAAAAACCGATGGCGATCTCGAACCCCGTCCTGTTCCTGGCCTCTGATCGCGAATTGGCGGAAGAAGCCTGGGCTGGGGACATCATCGGCATTCCGAACCACGGCCAACTTCGCATCGGCGACACGCTTACAGAAGGCGAAGCGCTGCGCGTGACCGGCATCCCATCGTTCGCTCCGGAGTTGTTACAAGGTGTTCGCGCAGGCGACCCGATGAAGGCTAAGCACCTTGAAAAGGCTCTGATGCAGTTTGCAGAAGAAGGCGCGGCCAAGGTGTTCAAACCCTCGATCGGCTCAGGTTTCATCGTAGGCGTCGTTGGCGCGCTGCAATTCGAAGTGCTCGCCAGCCGGATCGAGATGGAATATGGCCTGCCCGTGCGTTTCGAGGCGTCGCAGTTCACCAGTGCCCGCTGGGTCAGCGGCGACAAGCCCGAAGTTGAAAAGTTCGTGAATGCCAACAAGCAGCACATCGCCCATGACCACGATGGTGACATTGTCTATCTGACCCGCTTGCAATGGGACATCGACCGGGTCGTCCGCGACTATCCGGCGCTGAACCTGACGGCGACCAAAGAGATGATGACCTGAGCCTTTGCCTGCTCTAACCTGCAGGCAAGAAGGCGAAACCGGGCACGGCATGGCAAGAAAACCAACCTGGGGCATTGTGTCCACAATTCGGGGTTCGGCTCCGGATATCCTCGAATTTGCGGCCTATCATCTCGATCTGGGGCTCGACCGGATGTACCTTTTTCTGGACGAACCCAATCCGCAGGCTTTCGAAGCCCTCCGGGCCCATCCAAAGATAGACGTGTGGGTCTGTGACGCCGCATTCTGGGCAAGGCGAAAGCGGGACCGCCCGGACAAACACCAGGTGCGCCAGACAGCAAACGCTACCTGCACGTACCGCAAGACAGATCTGAACTGGCTGGCCCATATCGACCTGGACGAGTTCCTGTGGCCGAAACGCCCGGTTCCGGACCTGCTGGCGCAGATTCCAGATGATATTCCCGCCGCCCGCACCCGCCCGATCGAGGCACTGGCGACCGGCAAAGATCTGTACAAGGCCTTTATTCCTAAAGGCCGGGGCCGCGACACGCTGGTGCAAACCCTTTATCCCACCTACGGCGCATTTGTTCTGGGCGGTTTCCTCAGCCACATCCAGGGCAAGCTGTTCGTTCGTACCGGCATGTCGAAGATCAACTTTCGCATCCACAACCTGTTCCAAAACGGGGAAATTCTGCGCGAATGCGTGGAACTGGACAATATGGACCTTTGCCACCGCCATGCGCCCGATTGGGAACACTGGCTGGCCCACTATCCGTTCCGGATCGCACGCGGATCCTATCAGCCCGGCATGTCGCCGAATGTCGCGCGCGAACGTGGCGGCGTGAACATGAATGAACTTCTGGGCATGATCGAAGCAGAAGATGGCATGGAAGGGCTGCGCCGCTTTTTTGACGAGATGAGCGGCGCAGACCCCGCGACACGCACCCGGCTGGAAGATCACGGCATGATCCGGCATCGTCCCCTTGATCTGGACGCAAAAGTCGCGAAACACTTTCCCGGAACCAATTGAATTGTTGCGGAAAACTGAATACACGCCTTTAGCGCCTCCAGATTAACAGCTCTTCATTTGACCTGGTGTTACGATTTTGTTATGTCCCGCCCAAGCCGAAATGCGCATGGGGCGCATGGCCATCCGGGCCCGGCATTTTACAGACGCGCGGGCCAGGTCAAGTGTCCGCATGAACCGGACATATATGACAAAGTTTAACGAACTGAACCTGAACCCGAAGGTCCTCAAGGCTATTGAGGAAGCCGGATACGAAACACCCACTCCGATCCAGGAAGGCGCGATTCCACCTGCGCTTGAGGGCCGCGATGTGTTGGGGATCGCCCAGACCGGTACTGGCAAAACCGCCAGCTTTACCCTGCCGATGATCACCCTGCTGGCCCGTGGCCGCGCGCGTGCACGTATGCCGCGCTCGCTGGTGCTGTGCCCGACCCGGGAGCTGGCCGCTCAAGTGGCGGAAAACTTCGACACCTATTCCAAGCACCTGAAACTGACCAAAGCGCTGCTGATCGGCGGTGTCAGCTTCAAGGAGCAGGAAGCGCTGATTGATCGGGGGGTCGATGTTCTGATCGCCACGCCGGGCCGCCTGCTGGACCATTTCGAACGCGGCAAACTGTTGCTGACCGGAGTGCAGATCATGGTGGTAGACGAAGCCGACCGGATGCTGGACATGGGATTCATCCCCGATATCGAACGCATCTTCTCGCTGACGCCGTTCACCCGGCAGACCCTGTTCTTCTCGGCCACCATGGCGTCCGAGATCGAACGGATTACCGACACTTTCCTGTCTGCCCCCGCACGGATTGAGGTTGCCCGTCAGGCCACTGCGTCCGAGACCATCGAGCAGGGCGTGGTCATGTTCAAAGGTGGTCGCCGCGACCGTGAAGCCAGCAACAAACGCAAGGTTCTGCGTGCGCTGATCGACTCCGAAGGCGACAAATGCACCAACGCGATCATCTTCTGCAACCGGAAGACCGACGTGGATATCTGCGCGAAATCGCTGAAGAAATACGGCTACAATGCCGCCGCCATCCATGGCGATCTGGACCAGTCGCAACGGATGAAAACACTGGACGGTTTCCGCGACGGCTCTCTGCGCCTGCTGGTCGCCTCCGACGTGGCGGCACGCGGCTTGGATATTCCATCGGTCAGCCATGTGTTCAATTTCGACGTACCGGGCCATGCCGAGGATTACGTCCACCGCATTGGCCGCACAGGCCGCGCCGGGCGTGAGGGCAAGGCCATCACGATCTGCTCGGGCCGCGATGAAAAGGCACTGGATGCGATTGAAAAACTGATCCAGAAGGATATTCCGCGCATCGACAACCCGGTCAAAGATGAACCCAAACCGGACACCCCGAAGCCCGAGAAGAAATCCAGATCTTCAGAAGGCCGAAAAAGTGAAGGCAAGCGGGAAAAAGAACCCAAACCCCGCGGGCGCAACCGTCACGAGGACAACGGCCCATCAGTCGTGGGCATGGGCGATCACCTGCCAAGCTTCATCGCCCTCAGCTTTGATGAACGCCGCGCGGGCTAGATCGCCAGCACCAACGCCAAAATTGATATTCCAAGCAAAGACATCCCGGCGATCTCACGCCGGGTGATGGTTTCGCGGAAAAACAGCAACGAAGCCAGCAGGCTGAGGATCAATTCCACCTGCCCCAAGGCTTTGACGTAGGCCGCATTTTGCAGCGTGAACGCAAAGAACCAGCAGAACGAACCACACAAGCTGGTCAGCCCGACAAAAACACCGGTTCGCCGGGTGTCCCAAACGGCCCGCAATTCGGCCCGGTCACGCCATAGCAGCCACAGTCCCATGCTGAGGAACTGAAACATGATCACGGCGGCCAGCGTGACCAGCGCGCGGAACCACGCATCCAGATCGCCCAATTGCATCGATGCACCGCGATAACTGACTGACGAAAAGGCAAAAAGCACGCCGGATCCCAACCCCAGTTGGGACGCCTTGTTGGTCAGGTGGCGCCACCACTCTCCGTCGCCGCCCGGTGTTTTGGACAACAAGAACACCGCCGCCAAACCCAGCAGGATGGCAATTAATGCCCCTGATGAAACCTGATCGCCAAGGATCAGGAAACCGACGATAGCCGTCTGAATCACTTCGGTTTTCTTAAAGGTGATACCCACAGCAAAATTGCGCTGTTTAAACAGAGCTACGACGCAGATCGTCGCCAGAATCTGAGTGGTCCCGCCAAGAACCGCAAACATCCAGAACTTCGCGGATAAATGTGGCAGTGCAAAACCGGTCGATTGCATGGCAACGATCAGGCCGATGACGGCCAGCGGCATCGAATAGGCAAACCGCGCGAATGTGGCGCCTGCCGCACTCAGTTGAATGCGGCTCAGTGATTTTTGCAGCATGAACCGCACGGTCTGAAACGCAGCGGCCGCAACGGTGACGGGAATCCATAGGCTCATGGCTTCCCTTTTGTCCTTAAATCAACCCTTTGGCCAGAGAGGATGCGCCACCGGATCTTTGGCGCTCCAGAAATACTGACGGAAGATTTGTCCGTAAGAACGATAGACATAGGCCTCGTTGCAGGCCAGATACCGTTCCTTGTTATTCCGGTAAAGCGCAGGCAGCTGATACCACGGTGTGCCCGGGTTCATATGATGAACGACGTGCAGATTGTTGTTCAGAAACAGAAAAGCCAACGGACCGCGATCTTCGACGATAACGGTTCGGGCCCGCGATTTCTCATGCGCGCGATGCTCCAGAAAAGTGCGGATCTTTACCAGTGCCAGCCCAATATAGGCCGAAATGACAAACGCCCAGACCGGCATGGCAGACGCAGCAGCAATCCACAACACCATGGCCACCCCAGGCAGATGCAATGCCCATGCCAGCAAAATGGCCGGATCGCCACGCAGCGCCCCGCGCAACTCATCGCGAAAGAACGCGGTCTGGCCAATAAGCGGCCCCAGAACCATGCGGCCCAAAAGTGTGTTATTGGCGCTGTAAACCAGCTTTTGCCAGCCGGCCAAAGACTCCCATACCTTGGGGTCCAGATAGTTGGTTTCGGGGTCATCATAGGGGTCGGTCAGTGCCGCATCACGATGATGCGCAAGATGCATATCCCGGAACCGGTTATAGGGAATGAACAATGTCAGCGGCAGCGCCATTAGCGCCTCGTTCACCCATTTGGTTCGAAACGGATGGCCATGCAAAGCCTCGTGAGTCAGGGAAGAATGCAGTGCCGCTATGACCCCCATTGCCGGGATGGCCAGCCAAAGGCTCCAGGACGCCATGAAGAAGACTGTCAGCAACCACGCCCCGTAACAGGCAAGAATCAATGCGAAAGTGCGCCACTCGGGACCGGAACGCTCAGACATCACGCCCCCATGTGATGCCGGCCCAGACACGTTCGTAAATCACATACAGGGTTAGTCCGATGGCTGTGTTGATGATTGCCAGCGTACCGCCAACTGCCGCCGATCCGGTTGCGATCAACCCGACCAGCGTCATCATTGCCAGCCCCATCGCATTCCAAACCACAGCCTTCACGACTGATCTGCGCCGTGTCTCCATTCCGTCACCCATAGTCTTGTTATGTTTCAAGATTTATCGGCAACAGAGGGGCGTGAGAATTCTGAATATGATTAACAAAACTCATCAAACATGATATTTATTATCATATGCAGGAAAAAATCGACAAACGAGATCGCGCTGCGCAGTTTCGTCTGCGTCTGGCCCGCGCCATGGAAGAGCGCGGTGTCAGTCAAAGCGCACTGGCCCGGGGAATCGGTGTGGACCGATCCACAGTTTCACAGCTTTTGGCCGACGCGGGCGCCCGACTGCCTAACGCGCATGTAGTTGGCAGTTGCGCTTCGGCGCTTGGTGTTTCGGCGGACTGGCTGCTCAGCCTCTCCAACCGCCCTGAAAGCGCGGCAGAGCTGCTGGCCAGTTCCCTGACAATGGCCGAAGCCCCCCGCGCCCTGGTTGATGAGCGTATCTTTGAGTGGCATCAGGAGGCGGCGGGATACAAGATCCGCTATGTCCCGGCCACCCTGCCCGACATGCTGAAAACCCGTGCCGTTCTGGAATGGGAATACGCCCCCCATCTGGGTCGTACGGCAGATCAGGCGATCGGTGCGTCTGCCGACCGACTGGCGTGGATGCGCAGTGCGCAATCGGACTATGAGATCGCGATGCCGCTTTATGAAATCCACAGTTTTGCCCATGGCACGGGCTACTATCAGGATCTGCCTTTGCAGGTCCGGCTGGATCAGATCGATCATCTGCTGGAACTCTGCGAGTTGCTTTATCCACGATTGCGCATCTATCTGTTTGATGCCAAACGGCTCTATTCCGCACCAGTCACGATATTCGGCCCCCTTCTGTGCGTTTTCTACGCCGGCAGCCATTACATGGCTTTCCGCGACCGTGACCGGGTCGAGGTTTTCACCCGCCATTTCGATACCCTGATCCGCGAGGCGGACCTGACCGCCCGCGATTTTCCGGATCATCTGCGGCAATTCAGGTCAGCGATCTCAGATCCGTCTCAGACGCAGTGATGCGGCTTGATAGTTCCTGTGCTATGGTGCCTTCGCGCGAACGTTTGGGACATCCGACCACAAGACGGAGGACTACAAGAATGGACGCACTGAAAACGGCAGAATACGCACGCGCCCTCTATACCGCTCACGGCGACCGAGCCGAGGCGGAAGCCGCTCAGAAAATGCGCGAGTGCGAAGCTTCCGGTAACACACAGGAAGCTCAGGACTGGCAGGCCGTGCGCAGCGCTATTCGTCAGTTGCGTGGCCCAAATCAGGCCTGACGCTTAGACTTTGGGGTCGGGGTTGACGGTGTGACCATCCACGGCAATCACCTGCCCCGACACCAGCCTTGCCGCATCCGAGGCGAGAAAGACCGCCATATTGGCGATATCCTGCGCCTCGACGAATCGGCCCATCGAGGTGCCCGCGGCATAGCCCTGGTAAACCTGGTCGCGCGTCATTCCTTTGGCCGCGGCCTCACGCTGCAAAACGCCCTCCATTCGAGGGCCTTCGACAGCGCCCGGGCAGATTGCATTGGCGCGAATACCATGTGGCCCCAACTCCATCGCCAGCGTCTTCATCAACCCGATAACGGCCCATTTCGCCGCTGAGTAAGGTGCCCGAAACGGATACCCATATTGTCCGGCCGTCGAAGACGTCAGGATTATGCTTCCCGCCCGCGCCGATTTCATCATCGGGACCGCATGTTTGGCTGCCAGAAATGCGCCGTCCAGATTGACCGCGACACAGGACCGCCACGCGGCCAGATCGATATCCTCGATCGCGTCAGTCGGCCCTGCGATCCCCGCATTGGCGCACAGCACGTCCAGACCGCCTGCTGCACCGGCCGCCTGAAAGACGGCGCTCATGTCGTTCTCGCTGGTCACATCCGTCCAATGCGCCGTCCAGTGATCCGGCAAGGCCTGCAGCGCCGCCTGATCGATATCCGTCACCCAGACCTCATAGCCTGCCGCGTCAAACGCATCGGCCATGGCACGACCGACGCCCGCGGCGCCGGCCGTGACCAGAACCCGCCGGGTCATGACGGTTTCCGAATGGCCACACCCGCACCTTCGGGGTATGGCAGATCAGCCTGCGCGGCGGCAATTCGCGCCATCGCAGCCTCAATTTCGGCCGAAGGCGCGCTGGGGCGGCGGGTTTCCAGACTGACATGCAGCAAAAAGCTCTCACCCGTTGCCAGCAGCTTGTCGCCCTCGTACATGCTGTGGAAAACGTGCAGCTTCTTGCCCTGACCCAACAGCATCTGCGTGCGCACTTCAATCTTTGCGCCCGCATGGACTTCGTCGATATAGCGAAGGTGGTTCTCAGCGGTGAAATAGCTGCCGCCCGAGGCGATGTAATCCGCGTCACAGCCAATGATCTCCATGAACCGGTCGGTCGCCGCAGCAAAAGCCTCGAGGTATTTGGCCTCGTTCATGTGACCGTTGTAATCGGTCCAGTCCAGCGGCACCGCCCGCGACAGGGTCAGGATCGGCTGGCTGAGATCCGCCTGATCCAGCGTCGGCAGCGCGCCGGGCCGCAGCATTGCGTCATGCTGGTTCAGCACTGCACCAGCCCCGTAATTCTGCAGCTTCAGCGCCCGCATCATCCCGACAAGGTTGTTGTCGCGGATACGCTCCAGTTCTCGGATTGAGTGCATCCCGGATTGCGCATCGGACTGTTCGGCGATCATGTCGACCAGTTCATCGGTAAATTCCGGCACGTCCATCAGCTTGGTCCAGGGCCATTGCAGGGCTGGTCCAAACTGCGCCATGAAATGCCGCATCCCGGCCTCGCCCCCGGCCACGCGATAGGTTTCGAACAGCCCCATCTGCGCCCAGCGGATGCCAAAGCCCATACGGATCGCCTCATCGATCTCTTCCGTGGTCGCAATGCCATCCTTGACCAGCCACAGCGCCTCACGCCAGACGGCCTCGAGAAACCGGTCTGCTATATGCGCGTCGATCTCTTTCTTGACATGCAGCGGGAAGAAGCCGACCGACGTCAGCATTTCCTTGGCCTTTGCAACAAGCTCGGGCGCGTTCTTCTCGGTCGGCACCAGTTCGATCAACGGCAGCAGATACACCGGATTAAACGGGTGCGTCACGACGATCTGCTCGGGGCGCAGTGCGCCTTCCTGCAACTCCGAAGGCTTGAAGCCGCTGGTCGAGGACCCAATGATCGCGCCCGGATCACACGCCTCCTGCAACCCCTTGTAAACCTTCAATTTCAGCTCTAGCCGCTCGGGCACGCTTTCTTGAATCCAGTCCGCACCCCTGACGGCATCGGCCATATCCTCATGAAAGCTCAGCGCCCCTTTGGCCGGCAAAGGCACATCGCTGAGTCCCGGCAACGAGCGACGTGCATTGTCCAGCACTTCGCCAATTTTGCGCTCGGCTTCCGGGTCCGGGTCGAACACCCGAACATCCCAGCCATTCAGCAGAAACCGTGCGGCCCATCCGCCGCCGATTACACCACCACCAATGATCGCCGCTGTTTTCATGTCATCCTGCCAGTTGAACGCGCATATTTCATCTTTTTCAAAATACTCCGGGGGTTTGGGGGCTGGGCCCCCAAGTATCGCTCCGTTCTCACTTCGCTACCGGAGCCCGTTTGACCAGCCCCAGCTTTTCACGCACTTCCTGCGGTCCGATCACCCGTGCACCCATGTTTTCGATGATGTTGCCCGCGCGCTCCACCAACTGCCAGTTCTCGGCAAGCACGCCTTTCTCCAGCCACAGATTGTCTTCCAGCCCGACGCGTACATTGCCGCCCGCCAGAACCGAGGCGGCAACAAAAGGCATCTCGTTCCGTCCCAGCGAGAACGCGCTGAAGGTCCAGTCATCCGGCACATTGTTCACCATCGCCATGAATGTGTTCAGATCGTCCGGCGCGCCCCAGGGGACGCCCATGCACAGCTGGACCAGGGCGTTGGGTTCCAGAATACCTTCCTTGACCAGTTGCTTGGCAAACCACAGATGGCCGGTGTCAAACGCTTCGATTTCCGGCTTCACACCCAGGTCCGTCATCATCTTGCCCATCGCGCGCAACGCGCCGGGCGTGTTTGTCATGACGTAATCGGCTTCGGCAAAGTTCATGGTGCCGCAGTCCAGCGTGCAGATTTCGGGCAGACACTCCGCAACATGCGCCACACGCTCGGACGCACCGATCATGTCCGTTGCGGCTTCATTGACAGGGAACGGGTTCTCAATCCCGCCAAACACGATGTCGCCGCCCATGCCGGCGGTCAGGTTCAGAACCGCATCAACCTCGGCATCGCGAATGCGGTCGGTGACCTCGCGATAGAGGGCCAGGTCACGCGACGGTGCGCCAGTTTCCGGGTCGCGTACGTGGCAATGCACCACCGCTGCGCCAGCCTTGGCCGCGGCAATCGCACTTTCGGCGATCTGCTTCGGCGAGCGCGGCACATGCGGGCTGCGATCCTGCGTCCCGCCCGATCCGGTGACAGCACAGGTGATGAAGACTTCGCGGTTCATTTCCAGAGGCATTGCGTTTTCCCCAAGTTATACCCGGCTTCACCTTGGGTTTTCCCCAGGCTTTTCCCCGGATTCTGATTTGCGTTGCCGCCGACTCTGACGCAGCCTTGGGAAAACACTTGCCAGAATGCGAATCGAACTTGATGAAATCCGCAAAAAACATACTTCAGCCCGAACAACGCGCCCTGAAAACGGCGGTACTGGTGCTGGACGAATGCAACACGCTCAGCTTCGCTTCGGCCGTTGATCCAATGCGCGCGGCCAACCGTCTGGCAGACCGCCCGGCCTTTGACTGGGATTACGTCACCGCAACGGCTGAACCTGCAATGCTGACCAGCGCCCTGCAGGTGCCCGGGATCCCCCTGGCCCGGCTGCAAAGCTGCGAGTTGATGATTGTCGTCGCCGGGTTCCAACTCGCCCGCCATGCCACGCCCAGCCTGCTGGCGGGCCTGCGCCGCATTGCCGGCACCGGCGCCACTATGGCCGGTATCGATGGCGGACCGTGGCTGCTGGCCGAAGCCGGTCTGCTAAACGGCCACCCTGCCACAACGCACTGGGAAGACCTCAGCAGTTTCGCCGCGCGGTTCCCCGAAGTCGACGTCCGCCCGGACCGTTTCACCGTATCGGATGGCCGCCTGACATCGGGTGGTGCGATTCCCGCGGTCGAGATGATGCTTCACATCATCGCCGCCCGCCATGGCGCCGGCTTCGCCGCGCGGGTTTCGGGCCTGTTCCTCTACGAAGGCGCGCCGCAACCTTCGAAACCCCAAAGCCGCACCGGCGCACCGCATCGCCATTCTGCCCTGACCGCCCGCGCCAATTCGCTGATGGAATCCTCGCTCGACGAACCACTGCCGCTGGCCTATATCGCCGACCGTCTGGGCACCAGTCCCCGTACCCTGCAACAACAATTCCGGCTGCGCCTGAACACCACGCCGCAGGACCACTACCTGCAATTGCGCCTGGCCGAGGCGCGCCGCCTTGTCACCGACACGGACATGCCACTGATGGATGTGGCCCTTGCCACCGGATTCGCCTCACAATCCAGCTTTGCCCGCGCCTTCCGTACGGCCCACGGCCTCTCGGCCCGTGACCTGAGGCAAGACCGGACCCAGCCCACGCATCACTGACCAAACCGGTCAATTGTTCAGAAAGACCTCGGGGAAGACACTGCTGGCGACGGGGACTGCGCCCCTAGAACGGCATCGGATGGGCCCGGTGCGCTTGATTTATCTCGGCCAGAACGTCCGTCGACAATTCAAGATCGGCACCGCGCAGAATATGCTCCAACTGCAAGACGCTCGTGGCCCCGAAGATGGCTGACATCATGAAAGGTCGGGTCCGGCACCAGGCCAGCGCCATGTGAACCGGGTCCAACCCGTGGCGGTCCGCGATCTCGAGGTAGGCCGCCACGGCATCAAAGACACGCGCGGACCTGCGCCCCCCCATTGCCGGCACCAGCGACATGCGCGATCCGGCCGGCACTGCCCCATTTTGGTATTTGCCGGTCAGGAACCCTGCGGCCAAAGGGGAAAAGGCCATCAGCCCCACATCCTCGTGTACGCTCAGCTCACCCAGATCGGTGTCGAAGTGGCGGCAGAGCAGCGAATACTCGTTCTGTACGGACGCCACCCGTGGCGCGCCCATCTGTTCGGCCAGCCGCAGCCACTGTGCCGTCCCCCACGCACTTTCGTTCGATAGGCCGAATGCGCGGATATTGCCCTTGTCCACCTGCGCCTGCAGCGCCGTAAGGCACTCCTGCATGTTCTCCAGAACTTCTACGGTATTCTGCCCCGATGGCGCATAATCCCAGTTCTGCCGAAACATGTAGCTGCCGCGATTGGGCCAGTGAAACTGGTAGAGATCGATGCAATCCGTCTGCAACCGCCGCAGCGAGCCTTCGATGGCCTCGGGGATGGTCTGCCCGGTGATTGGAGCGCCGTCGCGGGCGTGGGCAAACCCCGCGCCGGAATGCTTGGTGGCCAACACATAGTCGCCCCGTCGTGACCGGTTTGCGGCATTCCAGTTGCCCAGAATTTCCTCGGTCCGCCCGACCGTTTCCCTCGAGACCGGGTTCACCGGGTACATCTCGGCCGCATCCACAAAGTTGACCCCGGCATCCAACGCCAGGTCGATCTGCGCATGCGCCTCGGGTTCTGAAGTTTGCGTGCCAAACGTCATCGTGCCCAGACACAGGTCCGACACCATGATGCCCGTACGGCCCAGAGGCTTGGTTTTCATCCGTCACTCTCCTGACTTGTTTTCGAAAATCAGGCCTCAGCCTTCTTTTCCCACCGCCCCGACGCCTCGGACCAGTATTGCGCCGAGCATCCTGCTGCGGTCAGCGCTTTCCACTGCCCCCGTGCGTGCTGAACGGCCTGTTCGTCGTCGCCATCGAACAGGATGCACACCCGTTCCAACGCGGCAACCTCGTCGGCCTCGACCGGCGCGCCATCCACCGCCATCACACAGGATGGGTCATTTGCGGCATCCGCCGTGGTGGTCAGCAGGATGGGCTGTGCCACATCATGCGGCCCGCCTTCCCGACCATGCGGCAGGAACCCCTCCTCGGGACCCAGCCACAGTTTTTCATCCAGCCAGTCCATCCGCGCGGGATCGGTCCCCCGCACGGCAATCCGCCACCCGGCCTGCCGCGCCTTGTCAAGCAGCACCGACAGGGTCTGCTCCAAAGGCTGCCGGGTCAGGTGATAGAAATAGACGGCCCCCATCCGATTACTCGAAATTATCCTGCACGAACCGGCTCAGTGCGCGCACGCCCCAGCCCGTGGCCCCCTTGGGAGCGTAAGACGTCTCGGTTGAAACCGAGGCAACACCGGCAATGTCCAGATGAATCCACGGCGTCTCTTCCTTGACAAACCGTTGCAGGAACTGCGCCGCAGTGATTGAACCCGCAGGCCGTCCGCCCACGTTTTTCATATCCGCAATGCGTGATTTCAACTGTTTGTCATAGGCCTCGCCCAGCGGCAGCCGCCACGCGCCCTCATCTTCGGCCCCGGCAGATTTCAGGAACGCATCGCAGAACGTGTCGTTGTTCGAGAATACACCGGCATTTTCATGTCCAAGACCGATGATGATCGCACCTGTCAACGTGGCCAGATCGACCATGCCAACGGGCCGGAACCGTTCCTGCGCATACCACATGACATCACACAGAACCAACCGCCCCTCGGCGTCTGTGTTGATGATCTCGACCGTATCGCCCTTCATCGAGGTGATCACGTCACCGGGCCGCGTGGCATTGCCCGAGGGCATGTTTTCGACCAGCCCCACCAGCCCGACGACATTGGCCTTTGCCTTGCGTTTTGCCAGCGCCCGCATGGTGCCCGCCACAACGCCCGCGCCGCCCATGTCCATCGTCATGTCTTCCATGCCACCGGCGGGCTTCAACGAAATGCCGCCGGTGTCGAACACGACGCCCTTGCCGACCAGCGCCAGCGGCGCATCGTCCTTGTCGCCCCCGTTCCACTGCATCACCACCACTTTTGAGGGGCTATCGGACCCCTGTCCGACGCTCAGCAATGTGCGCATTCCCAACTCGGCCAGCTTGTCTTCTTCCAGAACCTCGACCTCGAGCCCCAGCGCCTCCATCTCTTTCAGACGATCGGCGAACTCGTTTGTGGTCAATACGTTGGCAGGTTCGTTGGTCAGGTCACGGGTCATCCGCACGCCGTCGGCCACGGCATAAAGCGGCGCAAAGGCGGCCTCGACCTCGTCATGCTTGCCGTGGCTGATGGTGACGGTGCCAGGTTCCTCCGCGTCCTTGGTCTTGTGCGCGTCGAAATCGTAACTGCGCAACGCGATACCCATGGCCAGATCTTCGCACCGCAGCTGATTGGCCGCCATCACCAGCAGATCCTTGCCCCCTGCCAGCTTGGCCAGTGCTGCACCCCCCTTGCGCGCCTCGGCCCGCTCAGGCCGGCGCGGCAGCACCAGAACATCCAGCGCTTCCGCTGCCATCCCACCCGGCCAGCCCAGCGAGATGACATCCCCGGTTTTGACCTTGCCGAACTTCTCGCTTTCAACCAGTCGCGCAACCGCGCCGCGTGTCAGGCGATTGGCGCGGCGGGCGGCTGGACCCATTTTCCCTTCTGACGTGATGATGATCGCCACGCGCCCCTCGGCCTGCGCCATTGCATCCACATCGAAGGCCTGAAAACGGACCGGAACCAGACTGCTCATTGCAAACTCCTCAAAATCTGTTCCCCAAGACCTAGCCCGCACCGCGCGGCTTGACCAGATAGCAGTTTTCCCCAGCCGTCATTTGCATTAAAGTCCCGCAAAAAGAACCGACAGGCATCGGGGGACAAGACTTGGCACCAAACGGCAGGCACAAGCCGTCGCGCAGAAAATCACGTTCCGGCAAATACGGCCCGGCCCCTTGCTTTTTCGGGCTGATGAGGGCGTTGTTGTGATCCTCGACCGTTATTTTGCCCGCAGATTCCTGCAAAGTTTTCTGGTCATTGGCGGCATTTTTCTGACACTGATGATTCTGATCGATCTGATCGAACAGATCCGCCGTTTTGACGATTCCAACCTGTCTTTTGGGCGCCTGCTACAGCTGACTTTGCTGAACACGCCTGCGGCCATCAGCGAGATGTTGCCTTTGCTGATTATTCTGTCGACCATTGCCCTGTTCATTGGCCTGGCCCGCAGTTCAGAACTGGTTGTGACCCGTGCAACCGGGCGATCCGGCATCCGCGCTCTGGCTGCACCGGTTGTTCTGGCGCTGATCATCGGTGCGTTGGCCGTGGCCTTGTTGAACCCGATCGCTGCGGCAACGTCCGAAGAATACCGGCGTCTGGCGGACAGCTACCGCAACGACGGCCGTTCTACCCTGTCCATCAGCCGTGATGGCCTGTGGCTGCGGCAAGGGGCGGAGGACGGGCAATCGGTCATTCATGCGCAGGGCACCGAGAATGACGACATCCTGCATCTGACTGGTGTCACGATCATCACCTTTGGTCAAAACGGCAAACCGACACAACAGATCATTGCAGACGAAGCCCGGCTGGAAGATGGCAGATGGGTCCTGCAGGACGCCAAGATCTGGTCCCTGAAAGATGACGAAAACCCCGAATTGAATGCGGTGACGCATGACCGGCTGGACCTGCCCACGTCTCTGACCCGGCAACGCATCCTGGATTCGCTGGGTCAGCAGGACTCGGTCTCAGTCTATGATCTGCCGCAACTGATCAACGATCTGGGAGAGGCCGGGTTTTCGACAAAGCAATATGAGGTCTGGCTGCAATCCGAGCTCGCGCGGCCCTTCTTTCTGGTCTCGATGGTCCTCATCGGCGCCGCCTTTACCATGCGCCACGTGCGTTTCGGCGGCACAGGCATCGCTGTGCTGACCGCCGTACTACTGGGCTTTGCCATGTATTTCATCCGTAATTTTGCACAAATCCTGGGGGAAAACGGACAATTGCCGGTCTACGTCTCGGCCTGGGCGCCACCCTTTGCGGCGCTGCTTTTGTCGCTGGGCCTGTTGCTGCACGCGGAGGACGGCTGATGCGGCACTTGCTACCCTTGTTGCTGTCCGGTGCGCTGATCCACAGCGCGCCAGCTATCGCCACAGCGCAGTCCGCGCCTGTACCAGATGCCGGACAAGCGGCTGAATCGCAGGACCTTCCGGCCCTTCTGGTCGCAGACAAGATCTTTATCACTCCGGATCGCAAGCTGATCGCCGAAGGCAATGTCGAGGCGTTTCAGGGCGACATCAAACTGACGGCCAGCAGCATCATCTATGATCGTGAAACCGGTTCGCTCGAACTGCAGGGACCGATCCGGATCGATCAGGAGGGCCGCACCACGATTCTGGCCGATTCGGCAGAACTGGACAACGGTATCCAGAATGGTCTTTTGATCGGCGCACGTATGGTGTTCGACCAACAGACCCAGATCGCCTCGGTCGAGGCGCGTCGCGCCGCTGGTCGATACACGCAGCTCAGCAAGGTTTCGGCCACGTCCTGCCATGTTTGTGCCGACGGTCGTGCGCCACTGTGGCAGATTCGCGCCCGCAAGGTCACGCACGACCAGTTGGAGCGGCAGTTGTATTTCGAAGGCGCACAGTTCCGTGTGCTGGATTTCCCTGTCTTCTACTTTCCGTATTTGCGCCTGCCGGATCCAACACTGGAACGCGCGACAGGGTTTCTTGTACCGTCCATTCGAACCACCTCGCAGCTTGGGACCGGCGTTCAGGTGCCGTATTTCTTCAAGCTCGGTGACCACAAGGACCTGACCCTGACTCCGTACCTGTCTTCGGGCACACGAACGCTGGGCTACCGGTACCGGCAAGCGTTCAAAACAGGCCGCATCAACATCGAAGGGGCCTACACACGCGACGACATACAGCCGAACCAGGATCGCGGCTATCTGTTCGCAAATGGCTTTTTTCTCTTGAAGAACGACTTCCGGTTCCTGTTCAGCATCAACACCACGTCTGACGACGGCTATCTGGCGGATTACGGCCTGCCCAATTATGACCGCCTGCGCAGCGAAGTCGCGCTTGAGCGGATCAAACGGGATACGGCCTTCAGGACCAGCCTGATCCACTATAAAACGCTGCGTGACAGCGAAGATCAGGATGAAATCCCGTCGCGGATTTTCGACTTGAACTACCAGAAACGATACTTCCCCCAAAGTGTTGGAGGCGAAGTCCGCCTGTCTTTTCTCAGCCATGCATACGAGCGTACCAGCGATGCCGATGTCACCGGGCGCGATGTGGCGCGCGCCACCGTTGACGCCGAGTGGCTGCGCAGCTGGATATTCGCCACCGGATTACGGGCTGACGCTCAGTTCGGTGCATCGGTGGACAGGTTCAACATCCGGCACGACAGCAATTTCGCAGATAACGTCAACCGGCTCACTCCTCGTGCGGCAATGACGCTGCGCTATCCGATGCAGCGCCGCGAAGCATCCGGTGCCTCGCAGGTGCTGGAACCCATCGCTCAGGTCGGGTGGACCCATGTGTCGACCAATGACGTGCCGATTGACGAAAGTACATTTCAGGAATTCGATCAGGGTGATCTGCTTTCCCTGTCCCGCTTTCCCGCAGTCGATCGCCGTGAAGACGGACCGACCGGCGTTGTGGGCGTCAACTGGGCGCGGTACGGCATCAATGGCTCACGTGCATTGGCAACGATAGGTCAGGTTTTCCGCGCCGATGCCGACCCGGCCTTCAACCTGACATCCGGTCTTCAGGGCACGTCTTCCGATTTGCTGATTGCCGGGCAGGTAGACACGGTCAAGGGCTGGTCCATTGGCGGGCGCGGCCTGATCAACGGCGATTTCAGCTTTGCAAAAGCCGAACTGCGTGGCCAATGGGCGCGCGGTGACGATGCAATCGTCGGCAGCTATGTCTGGCAGGAGCCGGACCCGGACGAGAACGTGGATGACGAAATCTCAGAATTCTGGGTGAACGGGCGCTACAGAATAGACGAGAACTGGTTGACCCGCGCCGAGGCGCGCTATGACCTCAGCGAAGACGAACCGATCCGGTACGGGTTTGGGCTGACCTATCAGAACGAATGTGTTCAGGTTAACATGAGCGTCAGCCGACGCTTCACATCAACATCAAGTATTGAGCCTTCGACGGAATTCGGGTTTACCGTTGCCCTGACAGGTTACGCCATCGACGGCGGCGGTAAGAAGTACAAAAGATCATGCAGCTGATATCAGGTTTCTCAAGGTTTATTCTTTCCGGCTGGATCAGGCGGGCCATTCCGGCGCTTGCTGCCGCGGTCATCACGCTCGCAGCCGGGCAGATCTCGGCCCAAAGCCTGTTCTCGCCGGCGATCCGCGTCAACCAGGACATCATCACCTGGTACGAGTTGCAGCAACGCCAGCAATTGCTGACCGTTCTGGGCGTTCCCGGCAGTTCAGACCAAGAGGTGCGCGAAGCCTTGATCGAAGACAGCCTGCGCAACCAGGCCTTGCGGGATGCCGGCATCACGGCAACACCCGAAGACATTGAGGTCGGTATCGACGAATTCGCATCCCGCGGTCAGCTGTCGTCCGACGAATTCCTCAATGCCCTCAAAAATGAAGGGGTCGATCGCGAAACCGTGCGGGATCTGGTCGCCAACCAGCTGGCTTGGCGCGAGTTCATCAGCACACGCTTTCTTTCCCAATCCCGCCCTTCGGAAGACGAGATCAACCGCGCACTGGGACAAGGCGGCAATGGCGGCCTGCAGGTTCTGCTGTCTGAAATCATCATCCCGGTGACCCCGCAAACTCTGCCTCAGGCCCAGGTCCTGGCTGACGAAATCTCGAAACTCGAAGGCTATGACGCCTTCTCCGCCGCCGCCACACAGTACTCAGCCGCCGCTACCCGTGATAATGGCGGCAGGCTGGAATGGCTGGGCCTGACCGACCTGCCCCCGGCCCTGCAACCGGTGCTTCTGGGCCTCAAGAACGGCGAAATCACCGCGCCGCTGTCGCTGCCCAATGCTGTCGCCCTGTTCCAGATGCGCGGCGTTCGCGAGGTTTCGACCGCCGCGCCCCGTTATTCCGAGATCGACTATGCCGCGTATTACCTGCCCGGCGGGCGCAGCGCGGAAACCCTGGCCCGGGCCAACAGGCTGAAGGAAGAGATCGACACCTGCGACGACCTTTATGGCATCGCGAAGGATCAGCCGGCTGCAGCACTGGATCGTGTCTCTGCGGCCCCGTCGGAAATCCCGCGCGATGTTGCGCTGGAACTGGCCAAGCTGGACAACAACGAGGTGTCGACAACGCTCACCCGCAACAACGGGCAGACCCTGATGTTCCTGATGCTGTGCACCCGCACTCTGGACAGGGGCGAGGACACGACGCGCCAGGACATTGCGAATGCCCTGACCCAGCAGCGCCTGCAAGCCTTTGCCGACAGTCTTCTGGAACAGATGAAGGCCGATGCCACCATCATCTCGCAATGACCGCCCCTATTGCGCTCAGTTGCGGGGAACCGGCCGGGATCAGCCCTGAAATCGCCGCTGGCGCATGGTCCCAATTGCGCGGCGCCTGCCCGTTTTTCTATATCGGCGACGCTGCACACCTGCCCAAAGGCACCCCGATCCGAAAAATAAGCGCACCATCGCAGGCGCAAGCCGTCAGCGCCGAGGCCCTGCCTGTGCTGCACATGGAATTTCCCGCGCCCAACCGACCGGGCCATCCCGATCCGGACAATGCGCCGTCGATCATCGATGCCATTGAACTGGGCGTCAACCTCGTGCGCTCGGGCGAGGCTTCGGCCCTGTGCACCGCGCCCATTCACAAAAAGGCCCTGATCGACGGGGCCGGGTTTTCCTTCCCCGGTCATACCGAGTTTCTGGCGGCCCTCGCCGGTCAGGAACGCGCGGTGATGATGCTGGCCAGTTCCAATCTGCGCGTCGTGCCCGCCACGATCCACATCCCGCTGTCCCGCGTGCCGTCCGAACTGACGCCAGATTTGTTGCGCGACACCATTGCCATCACGGCTGACGGTCTGCGCCGTCAATTCGGCATCGCACACCCCCGTATCGCGGTGGCGGGCCTCAATCCACATGCTGGCGAAGGCGGCAAAATGGGAATGGAAGAACTGGACTGGATCGCGCCGCTTCTGAAAGACCTGCCAACCAACGGCTACACCGTCACCGGCCCCCATCCGGCCGACACGATGTTCCACGCCGCCGCCCGCGCCCGATACGATGCCGCAATCGCCATGTATCACGATCAGGCCCTGATCCCGATCAAGACACTGGATTTTGACAAGGGCGTAAACGTAACGCTGGGCCTGCCCTTCATACGCACGTCGCCTGACCACGGCACCGCACTGGACATCGCCGGAAAAGGAATCGCCAATCCCACAAGCCTGATCGAGGCCCTGAAACTTGCCCAACAGATGGCACAAACCCCTTGATCCTTCACCTGGTCGAAAATATCCCCGCCGGAGGCAAAAAATCTCTGGCGCTTACCCACCAACCCGCGCCACGGTAGTCGGATCATGAGCGCAATCGACACCCTCCCCCCTCTGCGCGAGGTCATCGCGACACATCAGCTCTCGGCCCGTAAGTCGCTGGGTCAGAACTTTCTGCTCGACCTGAACCTGACCGCGAAGATCGCCCGTCAGGCCGGGGATCTGGCCCAATGCGATGTGCTGGAAATCGGCCCGGGCCCCGGCGGACTGACCCGTGGACTGCTGTCCGAAGGCGCGCGCAAGGTCGTCGCGGTCGAAAAAGATACGCGCTGTATCGCCGCCCTGAACGACATCGCTGCCGCCTATCCCGGCAAGCTTGAGGTGATCAATGGCGACGCTCTGGAAATCGACCCTCTGGCCCATCTGACCCCGCCGATTCGCATCGCGGCCAACCTGCCCTACAATGTCGGCACCGAACTGCTGGTGCGGTGGCTCACACCGCCCGAATGGCCGCCGTTCTGGCAAAGCCTGACCCTTATGTTCCAGCGCGAAGTGGCCGAGCGTATCGTCGCCCAACCCGGAAGCAAGGCCTATGGCCGCCTCGCTATCCTGGCCCAGTGGCGGGCCGAGGCGCGTATCGCCATGTCCCTGCCGCCCGGCGCGTTTACTCCGCCGCCCAAGGTTTCAAGCGCAGTGGTCCACCTGACCGCCCTGCCCGAGCCGCGTTTCCCGGCAAATGCCGCAACACTGTCCCGCGTGGTCGCCGCCGCCTTCAACCAGCGCCGCAAGATGCTGCGCGCCTCGCTGAAAGGCGTGGCCCCGGATATCGAGGACCGTCTGCTGGCTGCTGGTATCCAGCCCACGGAACGGGCCGAACAGGTCCCTCTGGAAGCCTTCTGCGCGCTGGCGCGTGAAGTTTCCAAAGGCTGAAACAAAAAACCCCGGGCGTAACCCGGGGCTTCTTCTCAACCGATACGAGCGCTTACTCAGCCGCTTCCGGCGCGTCGCCTTCACTTGAAGGCGCTTCTTCAGCAGGTGCAGGCGCGGCCTTGGGCTTACGGCCCCGGGGCTTGCGCGCGGGTTTTTCCTTTTTCTCGGGCGTTTCGGCGACCGGCGCATCCTCTTTGCTTTCCGGCGTCTCGACCAGACCCGATTCCGGCGTTGCCTCCTCAGAACCGAAATCCATCACGTCGGGCTGCGGTGCCTCGGCCGGGTCTGCCTGGCGGGCAGCTTCACGTTCCTGACGTTCGGCGCGTTCGCGATCGCGTTCGGCCTGGCGCTCGCGATTCTGGCGCTCCTGCTCTTCGCGGCGCGCATCAATCTCGCGCTGCGCTTCGCTCAGCATGCGCAGATAATGCTCGGCGTGCTGCTGGAAATTTTCGGCCGCCACGCGGTCGTTGGACAACTGAGCGTCACGCGCCAGCTGATTGTACTTATCAATGATTTGTTGCGGCGTGCCACGCACCTTGCCCTCGGGGCCTGAACTGTCGAAAACCCGGTTTACGACGTTACCACCAGAAGGGCGATTGCGGTTATTCTTGGCCCGCGAGCGGGATTTTGAAGATCTCATCTTATTTTACGTCAGCCTTGTCATTCGCTGTCGATCAACCCGTACCTTACGCTGCTCAGAGGCTTGTCCCGTACCGTGTCATCGACTTTTTTGGGCTTGGCGTCAGGGGTGCGCTGCAAAAGCGCCAGCCTCGCTGACTACTCTGAGTAAGCATGTCCTGCCCGCGCAGACAAGGGGTTTATCGGATATTTCGCAGCTTTTTTACTTTCGCAGGCGCATTTCAGCCTCAGTTTTCGGGCCTAACCGGGCATTCTTGCGACAATTACCCGATCCCGCCCGTCCAGATCGGAAATGACACGAATTTCCGCCAGTCCGGCGGCATCAAACAACGCGGACACATAGTTGGCCTGCGTCGGTCCGATTTCGACCAGAAGACGTCCGCCCCGCGACAGAAAATCCGAGGCCGATGACGCGATCCGGCGATACGCATCTAGCCCGTCGCCCTCATCTGTCAACGCTAGTCGCGGTTCATGTTCGCGTACTTCGGGGGAAAGTTCCTCCATTTCGGAAAGCGAGATATAGGGCGGGTTCGAAACGATCAGGTCAAACATGCCATCAACTGCCCCAAACCAGTCGGAATGCCAGACATTGATGCGGGCCTGCACCTGATGTTGCACCGCATTGGCGCTGGCCTGCAAACAGGCGGCTTCGCTGAGGTCGACACCAACCCCGGTTGCGCTGCGCCGCTCGGCCAGCAGTGTGATCAGAATACACCCGGACCCGACCCCCAGATCCAACACCCGGTCAAAAGGTTCGCTCAGGGCCGCTTCGATCAATACTTCCGTTTCGGGGCGCGGGTCCAGAACATCACGGCTGACGCGAAACCGACGGCCGTAAAACTCGCGCTCGCCCAACAGGTGCGAGACCGGAATCCGTATGGCCCGAAGCGAGATCAGCTGGTCGTAGCGCTCGGCGATATCCGGCGACAGCTCCTCGGGCGCGATCAGAGTGACCCGGCTGGCTTCGATCCGGGCCGCATGAGCAAGCAACAGCCGCGCGTCCCGCGCCGGATCTTCAACTCCTGCCGCGCGCAGCCGGGCAGTTGCCGCCACCATCGCCTGCGCCGCAGTCTGCGCCCCGGTCATTGCGCCATCTCGGCCAGAAGCCGCGCCTGATCATCTGCGGTCAGCGCATCGATCACCTCGTCCAGATCGCCCTGCATCACCTGATCCAGCTTATACAGAGTCAGATTGATACGGTGATCCGTCATGCGACCTTGGGGGAAATTATAGGTCCTGATCCGCTCGGACCGGTCGCCCGAGCCGATCTGACTGGCCCGATCCGCCGAACGCTCGCTGTCGATTCGCTGCCGCTCCAGATCGTAAAGCCGCGTTTTCAGTACCTGCATCGCAATCTCGCGGTTGCGGTGCTGGGATTTCTCGGAACTGGTTACCACGATGCCGCTGGGCAGGTGCGTGATCCGTACGGCCGAATCGGTGGTGTTCACGTGCTGACCACCAGCCCCCGAAGACCGCATCGTGTCGATGCGGATGTCACCCGCGTCAATCTGGATATCCACGTCCTCAGCCTCGGGCAAAACTGCCACCGTCGCCGCCGAGGTGTGAATTCGTCCGCC
The DNA here is from genome assembly GCF_056534475.1 of Ruegeria sp. D4. Classification (NCBI taxonomy): domain Bacteria; kingdom Pseudomonadati; phylum Pseudomonadota; class Alphaproteobacteria; order Rhodobacterales; family Roseobacteraceae; genus Ruegeria; species Ruegeria sp. D4. The sequence goes on along the minus strand of NZ_JBQFPJ010000001.1, from coordinate 326,270 downwards.
GCTTTCGGTTTCAGGAACCCGCTGAACCCGATGCACACCGGATTCGTATTTCATGCGCGCAAAGACGTTGTCACCCTTGATATGCGCCACCACTTCCTTGATCCCGCCCAGATCGGAGGACTGCTCCTCAATGATCTCGAACTGCCAACCCCGCGCTTCGGCATAGCGCTGATACATGCGCAGCAGGTCTCCGGCGAACAAAGCGGCCTCATCCCCGCCTGTACCGGGGCGGATTTCCAACATCGCCGGGCGCGCATCCGCTGCGTCCCGCGGCAACAACGCCAGTTGTAACGCGTGCTCTGCGTCGGGAATACGTGCCTGCAACGCCGGGATTTCCTCCTCGGCCAGTTCCTTCATGTCGGGGTCGGCCAGCATCACCTTTGCCTCGGCCAGATCGGCCACGAGCTGTCTCCAGGCCATGATCTGATCAACCACCGGCTTGAGGTCAGAATATTCCTTGGCCAATGCCGCAATATCACCGCCCGACGCGCCATCTGCCATGGCCGCTTCGAGGTACTGGAATCGCTGAGTTATCTGTTCAAGGCGTTCTTCTGGGATCATGCGCGGGGTGTCTATCATCCGGGGGCTTTGGTCAAGGGCAAGCCTTGTGCTAAGCTGTTATTCATGAAACGGATCGTGCTTGTTCTTGCCCTCTGCGCGGCACCTGCCATGGCCGATGTGGTCGGCCCCGGCGGCAAGGTTCAGGATTGTTATTGCACCGATAAATCCGGCACCCGCGTCGAACTGGGAGAGATGATCTGCCTGCAAGTCGATGGCCGCATGTTCATGGCCCAATGCCAGATGTCACTGAACGTCCCCATGTGGCGCGAGGTGCAGGAGGGGTGCCTGTCCTCAGGGCTGCAACAAAGCCAACCACCGGTCGACACGAACCTGGTTTACCCCAAAATCTGAACGCCCGAACCGCAATCTGCCGTGAATGCGCAGGATGTCTCCGTCTTGCTGTGCCGTTGTGTAATCGGGAAACCCTAATGTCGGTGTTCGGGTGACATATGTCACCATTCCATCACCAACCGACCCGGCCAAAACCGTTGTCCGTGGAGCGGCCCTTGCAATGGTATCGAAACGCGCCAACCCGTCCGGACCGGTTTCAACCACACGCAACACGCCGCCTTTCATGTCCCGGTCCGTGTTACCAACCGGGGCGACATGCCATGTCACGGGATCGGACGGAGCCAGCCGAATGAAAGCCGCCAGTCCAACCAACAGCGCAACACAAAGCCACAGCACCATCTTTGTCATCCCGATCCCAACCCTTTGACAAACCCTAGCCGGATCGCGATGCGGGGCAATATGCGCCCCCGGTTATCGTGACGTCACACCGGGCAGGATGCAGATCAATTCAAACAACAGGTTCGCCGCTGTCAGCGCCGTGTTGCCGGACGGATCGTAGGGCGGCGAAACCTCGACCAGATCGCAGCCCACGACATTCATGCCGCCAAGCGCATGGATCAGTTGAAGCGCCTGCGGTGTGGTTAGCCCCGCAATCTCGGGTGTCCCGGTGCCGGGCGCATAGGCCGGGTCCAGACTGTCAATGTCGTAGGTGATGTAAACCGGATGATCCCCTACAGACTTGCGGATAAGCGAGCCGATCTCGGTCAGGTTCTGCTGCCACAGTTCCCAGGCCGGATATTGGCGGAAACCCCATCCCTTCGCTTCAGTGAAATCGCTGGCGGCGTAACCGGACCCGCGAATTCCGATCTGAAAGGTCTTGTCGGGAACGATCAGCCCCTCTTCGTAGGCGCGGCGGAAGACGGTGCCATGGGTCTCACGCTCGCCAAACATTTCGTCATTCACGTCCGCATGGGCATCCACATGCACCAGGGCGACCGAACCGTGCTTTGCCGCAATCGCGCGCAGGATCGGCAGGGTGATCGAATGATCGCCCCCCATCGCCACCGGGGTCACGTTCTGCGCCAGAATGCCGTCATAGCTGTCCTTGATGATCGTCAGACTGTCAGCCAGCGAAAACGTATTGATCGCCAGATCGCCGATATCGGCAATCTGCAAACTGTCAAACGGCGCGGCGAATGTCGCCATGTTATAGGGCCGGATCATCGCGCTTTCACTTCGGATCTGTTTCGGCCCGAACCGCGTGCCCGACCGCCACGAGGTGCCGATATCCATTGGAATACCCAAAACCGCCACATCCAGCCCCTCAAGCGAGGCCGCCTGCGGCAGGCGCATGAACGTGTTCGGCCCGGAAAACCGGGCCAGATCATTGCCGCTGATCGGTTGGTTGAAATCTGCCATGCCTGTTGTCCCTTCTGCCCGGTCATACAATCAAGCAAATACCGGAAGTATGACTAACCAAATGTTAAACCGGAGCCAGCTTGTTCCAGCCCAGCAGGCAAATGATCTGCGTCGCCACATGCGCCCCGGCAATCGCAGTGGCGCCGGAGGTGTCGAACGGAGGCGAAACCTCGACCACATCGCCGCCCTTGATGTTGATCCCGGCGATGTCGCGCAGAATGATCTGCGTCTGGATCGAGGTCAGCCCGCCCCAGACAGGCGTCCCGGTACCGGGGGCAAAGGCAGGGTCCAGCCCATCAATGTCAAAGCTCAGGTAAACGGGACTGTCGCCCAGAATACCCTTGATCTTCTGCGCCACGGCGGCAGGGCCGGACTCATACACTTCGCGCGCGTCGATGATGTTGACGCCCAGCGTATCCTCGTTGTGTGTGCGAATCCCCACCTGAACCGAGCGCTTCGGGTCCACGATCCCGGATTTCACCGCCTTGTAGAACATCGTGCCGTGGTCCACGCGGGACATGTCGTCATCGGCCCAGGTGTCAGTGTGCGCATCGAATTGCAGCAGCGATATCGGCCCGTATTTCTCGGCATAGGCCTTCAGGATAGGGAAGCTGATGTAATGGTCCCCGCCCAGCGTGACCGAGGCGACATTCGCCTCCAGAATGGTGCGGATATGATCGGTCAGCGTGTCGGGAAAGGCCGGGATGTTGGCGTAGTCATAGGCCATGTCGCCATAGTCGACGATGGCCAGTTCGCTGAGCGCATCAAAGGGCCAGCCATAAGGCGCATCGGGCGATTGCAGTGCGCTGGCCTCGCGGATCGCACGCGGGCCCAGACGAGTGCCGGGGCGGTTGGTGACGGCCTGATCAAAGGGTACGCCTGTCACGGCGATATCAACTCCGCTCAGGTCCTTGGTATACAGCCGCCGCAGGAACGAGGTCGCGCCCCCGAACGTGTTCTCGTAGGACAACCCCTTGAGGTCGGGATTGGTGAACGCCTCATCCACCTGGTTTTTTGCGTCTTCCAGTGCCATGTCTTCTCCCTGTCAGCCCAGCGGCTGCGCCTTTTCCACGATCCGGGCAAAGAATGAGGCCCCGACCGGTGCGATGTCGTCGTTGAAGTTGTATTTCGGGTGATGCAATCCTGCACCTTCACCCTGTCCCAGAAACAGATATGCGCCGGGACGTGCCTGCAGCATATAGGAAAAATCCTCGGCCCCCATCTCGCGCCCGCTATTGGCCGTGACCCGGTCATCGCCGGAAACCTCGCGGGCGACTTCAGCCGCAAATACCGCCTTGGCGTCATCGTTAACCGTGGCCGGGTAACTGACGTCATAGTCCAGCCGCGCTTCGACACCGTAGGATACCGCCTGCCCCTGCACGATCTGCTCCATCCGCTCCATCACCATCTTCTGCACATTGGGATCAAAGGTGCGCACGGTGCCGTTTATATAGGCCGTGTCGGGAATCACGTTGTTCACGGTTCCGGTATGAATCTGCGTGACCGAAACCACCAGATCATCCAACGCGTAGTTATTGCGGCTGACGATGGTCTGGATCGCCTGCGCGATACCGCAGGCCGCCATCACCGGATCGCGGGTTTCATGCGGCATCGCGCCATGGCCGCCCCTGCCCTGTATATGCACCTCGAACGTGTCGACCGCCGCCATGATCGGGCCGGGCGTTGTGTGGAACGCCCCTTCGGCAATGCCCGGCGCGTTGTGCAGCGCATAGACCTGCGAGATGTCAAACCGGTCCATGATGCCTTCTTCCACCATCACGCCGGCCCCGCCGCCTTCTTCCTCGGCGGGTTGAAAGATCAGCGCAACCCGCCCCCGGAAATTTCGTGTCTCGGCCAGATACCGCGCGGCCCCCAGCAACATGGTCGTGTGCCCATCATGGCCGCAGGCATGCATCTTGCCCGGATTCGTCGAGGCATAGGCGACACCCGTCTCCTCCGTGATCGGCAGCGCATCCATGTCCGCACGCAGGCCAATGGTCGGCCCTTCACCCTGCCCGTTGATGATGGCGACCATGCCGGTTTTGGCGATCCCTTCGTGCAGTTCATCCACGCCGAACTCGCGCAGACGGTCCGCAACAAAAGCGGCAGTTTCATGGCATTCGAACTCCAGTTCCGGGATTTTATGCAGGTGCTGGCGCCATGCGGCCATATCGGCAGAGAAATCGGCAATTCGGTTGACGACGGGCATCGGGGGTGGACTCCTGATCCAAGCTGCGGGATGGATGCATCTGACACCGGAACAAGGGGCTTCGCAATGGCTGAAAATCCGCTGATCACCGACTCTGACGCTGGGATCGAGCGCTTGCTGGAAATCATGCGCCGCCTGCGCGACCCCGAATCGGGCTGTCCGTGGGATATCGAACAGGATTTCGCGACCATCGCCCCCTACACGATCGAAGAAGCCTACGAGGTCGCTGACGCCATCGAACGTGAGGCGTATGACGAGCTGAAGGGCGAGTTGGGCGATCTGCTGTTCCAATCGGTCTTTCACGCGCAGATGGCCGAAGAAGCCGGACATTTCACCTTTCAGGACGTGGTGCGCACCATGTCGGACAAGATGGTCGACCGCCACCCGCATGTGTTCGGCGACGAGTCCCGCGATAAATCCGCCGAACAACAGACAGCGGACTGGGAAACTATCAAGGCGGCAGAGCGTGCAGGCAAGAAACAGAAAGGCGCGTTGGACGGGGTTGCGGCCAACCTGCCTGCCCTGCTGCGTGCCCATAAACTGCAAAAACGCGCCGCCCGGGTCGGATTTGATTGGCCCGATGCCAGCCACGTGTTGGCCAAGATCACGGAAGAGGCCGCTGAACTGGAAGAGGCGCGCGACAGCATGGATGCCGACGCGCTCGAGGACGAATTCGGTGATCTGCTGTTCGTGATCGTCAACCTTGGCCGCCACTTAGGCATCGAACCCGAGGCCGCCCTGCGCCGCACAAACGCCAAGTTCACCCGCCGCTTCGAAAAGGTCGAAGCCCGGCTGGCCGAACGCGGTAAGACGCCCACCCAAAGTGATCTGGCCGAGATGGATGCGCTGTGGGACGAGGTGAAAATCGAGGAACACCGCGCCAATGGCAAACTCCCGCCGGTAAGCGCAACAAACGGGGCCTGAAACAACTGGACAAGACACGCTCAGCTTGTCAGTGTCCGACCTTCACCACCCCCGGAGGCAGAGCATGACCGCCCGCAAGATCATAATCGACACCGATCCCGGACAGGACGATGCCGTCGCCATCCTGTTGGCGTTGGCCAGCCCCGAAGAGGTCGAGGTTCTGGGCATCACCGCCGTCGCCGGAAACGTGCCGCTGGAACTGACGGCCAAGAATGCGCGTATCGTCTGCGAACTGGCTGGTCACACCGAAGTGCCCGTTTATGCCGGATGCGACCGCCCGCTGAACCGCCCTCTGATCACTGCGGAACATGTGCACGGTAAAACCGGCTTGGACGGCCCGGTTCTGCCCGACCCGCAGATGCCGCTGGCGCAAGGCCACGCGGTCGATTTTATCATCGATACCCTGCGTACACAGGCACCGGGTACCGTGACGCTTTGCCCGCTGGGTCCGCTGACCAATATCGCAACGGCGTTTCAGAAGGCCCCCGACATTGTCGACCGCGTTCAGGAAATTGTCCTGATGGGCGGGGCTTATTTTGAGGTCGGAAACATCACCCCAACAGCAGAATTCAACATTCACGTCGATCCGGAAGCTGCTGATATCGTGTTCAAATCCAGAAGGCCTATCGTCGTCATGCCGCTGGATGTCACTCACAAGGCACTTGTCACCAGACCCCGAAATGACGCCTTCCGTGCGCTCGGCAACAAGGTCGGCATCGCCGTGGCCGAAATGACTGATTTCTTCGAGCGGTTCGACATAAACAAATATGGCAGCGAAGGCGCTCCGCTGCACGATCCCTGCGTCACCGCCTATCTGATCCGTCCCGACTTGTTCAGCGGGCGTCACATCAATGTCGAGATTGAAACCCATTCGGAACTGACCATGGGCATGACCGTCGCAGATTGGTGGGGCGTGACCGACCGCGCACCAAACGCCACATTCATGGGCGATGTGGACGCTGATGGTTTCTTTGCACTGCTTACAGAAAGGCTGGCCCGGCTATGACCGCAGCACTCCGCCTCGCCCGACCGGACGACCTGGACCGCCTGATGACGCTGGTTTCCGCATTCCATGCCGAGACCGGAATTGAACAGGATGCCGACCAGCGGCGCGAAGCTCTGCGTCCCCTTCTGGAAGGAATCCCGCATGGGTGCATATACCTGATTGGCCCCGGCCGGGCTCCGCTGGGCTATATCATCCTGACTTTCGGGTGGTCGGTCGAGTTCGGCGGCATGGACGGCTTTGTCGATGAAATCTACATCCGCCCGGCCGTGCGTGGCCGCGGTATCGCTTCCGAAGTGCTGCACGATCTGCCCAAAGCCCTTGCCGAGGCCGGAGTGACGGCCCTGCATCTGGAAGTCGATCGCACCAATGACGCTGCGCAAAAACTCTACCTGCGCAGCGGCTTCAAGGCCCGCGACCGCTATATGCTGATGAGCAGAACGCTCTAGCGGCTTTCCCCGCGGAAGATCACATCGGGGTTATACATTTCCTGAACCGGGTCATCCTGAGACACCTGCATCCCTGTGATCGGGTAGGTATCGGGTCCTGCGCAGGCCGCAAGGAAGGATACGGACAGGGCCGAAACCATCAGAAGGAATTTTGATACAGACATCGTGAGCTCCTTTCTGCAATGCAATCAGGATAACTCATGTTGAGACACCGCCGTTAGGAACAAGTTCACACATAACGATATAATTCTCGGCCATTTTCCGCCGATATGTCTGTTTTCGCGGTCTTTTGACCAGCATATTCACTGCTAGAGCATTGATAACCATAGACGATCCAGCGATCGGACTTTTCGAGCGTTTTCCTAATTTCGTCTCGGATTTTTTGAATATTTTCTGTCCTCGCATCCCGAAATTTACACTTTCGCGACAAAACGCGCCCCTTTGCCACAACCTGAAAGCGATACGGAGAACTGAGATTTTCACCACATGCTCCAGTGACAGACAGCAAGGCGGCAGCTTGAAAACGCCCCCCATCAAAAGCCCTATCGTTTGGAACACATAGAATGAGCAACCGATCTGGCACCTGTTTGACGCCGCTCTGGTTCTCCCAAGCCCTGGATGGGCGAAGATAGACCCGATTGCTGGTCAGCTCGGTTCTACCACACTGCTGCGCCCCACAACTCGGCCAGAACCCGTCAAACAATCATGTTTCCCAAGCCGTTTGCCGAATGGCATGAACCGGGCGACTACGGGAACTCTTGTCCGAGGCACCCAACCGCAAATCACTGAAATGGCGTGCCCCCGCCTAATCGGCGAGGGAGGAACATGTTTTTTTTGACACGCGGGCCAAAGCATCTGACTCCGCAATGATCTTCAGTCAGGATTCTTATTATTTTTGCCGAAAGGCTCCGACTCAGCGCAGGATCGATGCTCCGGCATATTCCGCGACCTCACCCAGTGACTCCTCGATCCGGATCAGTTGGTTGTACTTGGCCAACCGGTCGGACCGCGCGAGCGAGCCGGTTTTGATCTGACCACAGTTGGTTGCAACCGCCAGATCAGCGATGGTTGCGTCCTCGGTCTCGCCCGAGCGGTGCGACATCACATTGGTGTAGCGTGCGCGATGCGCCATATCGACAGCGCGCAGGGTCTCGGTCAGCGATCCGATCTGGTTTACCTTGACCAGCATCGAGTTGGCACAACCGCGCTCGATCCCTTCGGCCAGACGCGCCGGGTTAGTTACAAACAGATCATCACCCACCAACTGCACCTTGTCGCCGATCATGTCGGTCAGAGCTTTCCAGCCGTCCCAGTCATCCTCGGACATGCCGTCTTCGATCGAGATGATCGGGTAATCCTTGACCAGCGCCGCCAGATACTCGGCATTTTCCTCGGACGTCAGCGAGATATTCTCGCCCGACAGGACGTATTTGCCGTCCCTGTAGTATTCAGTTGCCGCACAATCCAGCGCCAGGTGGATTTCCTCGCCCGGCTTGTAGCCTGCCTTTTCGATGGACTGCAGGATGAAATCCAGAGCCTCGCGGGTGGACGCAATATTGGGGGCAAAGCCGCCCTCATCGCCGACACCGGTGGCCAGACCAGCGGCTGACAACTCGCGTTTCAGCGTGTGGAACACCTCGGACCCCATGCGCACGGCTTCGCGGATATTCGCGGCCGAGGTGGGCATGATCATGAATTCCTGAATGTCTATCGGGTTGTCTGCATGTTCACCGCCGTTGATGATGTTCATCATCGGTACAGGCAGAACACGGGCCGAAGTGCCGCCCACATAGCGATACAATGGCTGCGTGGTGAAATCCGCTGCGGCCTTGGCAGTCGCCAGCGAGACACCCAGGATTGCGTTTGCGCCCAGACGGCCCTTGTTTTCGGTCCCGTCCAGTTCGATCATCGCCTGATCGATCGCCACCTGCTCGGTCGCGTCATAGCCCACCAGTTCTTCCGCGATCTCACCGTTCACGGCGGCGACGGCTTCCAGAACGCCCTTGCCCATATAGCGCGACTTGTCGCCATCGCGCTTTTCCACCGCTTCATAGGCGCCGGTTGATGCGCCAGAGGGCACAGCGGCGCGGCCCATGGTGCCGTCTTCCAGGATCACGTCCACTTCGACCGTCGGGTTGCCCCGGCTGTCCAGAATTTCACGTGCATGGATGTCGATGATGGTGCTCATAAGGCCCGTCCCTGTGGCTGCGTTCAGTTGCACGCCTCATACCATCACCGGGTGAAAAGTAAACCGGTCATGTTATCGCTAACACGCTAATCAGGTGGCCTTTAGGGCTAACAGCATCCTGTTTGCGCCAACCTGCGACGATCCGTCAGGCCGCAACCGCCATGGCACGCGCCAGACGGCGCTCGCGAACAAAGGTGTAAAGGCCGGAACCCATGATCAGCATGGCACCGGCCAGTGTCATCTGGTCGGGACGTTCGCCGAACATCAGCATCCCTGCGGCAATCGAGAAGACCAGGCGGGTGTACCGGAATGGCGTCAGGGCCGACGCCTCACCGATCCGCATCGCGGTTACGATGCCATAATATCCCAGAACGCCAAACCCGATCGCGCCAAGATAAGGACCGATCTGCGCCGTTTGCAGCGGAATGACCGGTTGAGCCGAAAACACCATCAGAACCGCACCGGCAAACGCCACCGCGATGTAGGCCTGCAGCGCCACAACAGATGACGCGACGCGAACATCAAGTTTCCGCGTGATCAGATCCCGCGCCGCAATGGCAATCACGGTTGCCACGACAAACAGGGACTCGGGCTGGAAACCTTCAAGTCCGGGACGAATGATCATCAGAACACCGATGAAGCCAACGCCAATCGCGCTCCACCGCCGCCAGCCTACCTGTTCCCCAAGAAACAGCGCCGCCCCCATTGTCACCGCAAGCGGCATCGCCTGGAACACGGCTGCAACTGTGGACAGGTCGACAAGCGACAGGGCGGTAACAAAGGTCAGTGCCCCCACCGCTTCGGTCGCGGCACGGGCCAGAGGCAACGGCTGCCACGCCACCGGATCAAGGATGCGTTTGCGTGTGGCCAACGACATCAGCACGAAGACAAGGCTGCAAAACAGCCCCAGAACAATCATGATCTGGCCGGTCGAAACACTGGTCGACAGATGCTTGATGAACATGTCTTCAAGCGAAAAGGCCGCCATCGAGCCAATGATCAGCAATATGCCGTTTACGTTGTTCATGCGCGTGTCCGTTTGGGTGGGCTGAAAAAATCTGAGCCTGTGAGTCACCAAAACCGGAACATTCGCGACGTCGCAAGCCGGATTACGACAGGTTTAATGAATTGATTTGAAGCGACCAATCGCTTTTCGTGATGGGTCAGTCCTGTTCCAGCGGAACACCATACAGTTCCAGCCGGTGCCCTTTCAGCTTGTAGCCCAGCTTGGCGGCAATCTTTTCCTGCAGTGCCTCGATCTCGGGATCAACGAACTCGATCACCTCGCCCGACTGCATGTCGATCAGATGATCGTGGTGATCGCGCTCGGCGTCCTCATACCGCGCGCGTCCGTCGCCGAATTCCAGCCGCTCCAGTATTCCCGCCTCTTCGAACAATTTGACGGTCCGGTAGACTGTGGCAATGGAAATGCCGGAATCAACGACCGAGGCGCGCGTGTACAGTTCTTCGACATCCGGATGGTCTTCGCTTTCCTCCAGCACCTGGGCAATTGTGCGGCGCTGCCCCGTCATGCGCAGCCCTTTGGCTTCGCATCGGGTGATGATCGTATCCGGCATGATGACCCCCAGAAGTGTTCGGGTTTCTGTCTTAGTACGTCTGCACGGCGCGCGCCACAGGTGATTTTCCAGTGCGCCCTAGACTGCAGACCGCAGGTCAGCCCAGACCGGCAGATGATCCGACGCAATATGCGCCGGCCGCGCGTTATGTACACCGTGCAGCATTGCCTCAAGGCCGCCGCCCAGCGCGATTCGGTCCAGCGCGCCCAGGGGTTGCGCCGCCGGAAAGCTTGCGACCGGAGGCAGAAACCGCATGCCCGGAACCAGGTGATCCAGCACGGGCTGACGCGACCATTCGTTGAAATCCCCCGCCCAGACAGTCGGCATACTGTTCTGCCCCGCATCGCTGCGCCTGAGTTGCGTCAACTGCTGGCGGCGTGATGCGGGCAGCAGGCCCAGATGCATCCCCATAACCCGAAGCGGACCGATCTGAGTATCGAATTCCACCTGAACGGCCCCGCGCGGCTCCAGCCCCGGCAACTCGTGATGGGATGCGCTGCGCACCTGTATGGCGTCACCCCGCCAGATTACCGCGTTCCCGTGCCAGCCCAGGCTGCCCGCGCCGCCCAGGTCGACAATGTTCCAGCCAGCTTCGTCCAGCATGAAATGCGGCAGCGCCGCAGGCCGGGGTGGCAGACGTTTGTCGGCCTCCTGCAAAACCACGATATCCGCTTTCATTCCCTCCAGAACCTGAAGGATACGCTGCGGTTGACGCCGAAGGTCCAGCCCGACGCATTTCTGAATGTTGTAACTGGCAAGTCGAAGGGTCGGCGAACGGGTCATGGGCTTCCGGTTGTCGTAGACTTCTAAGATTGCGTCGCCCGTTCCCGTGTGCAACCCCGGAATGCTTGTTTTTCGGTGCAATATCCGCGCAGTTCAAATCATTGGCGAAATGCACGCTATTGACTATTTGTGCAGCGGATTGATGTTACTTCGGGGTAAAACGGGATGGCAATGCCGGACACAGACAAGAAGAAACGCCTCGAAGGTCGGTCGCTGCTTGTGGCCATGTGGGGCAACCTGTTCATGGCCGGGGCCGGTATTCTGGCCGGTATCCTGTCAAACTCCAATGCCATCATGATGGATGGCCTGTTTTCATTGATCGGTTTCGGCTCTGCCGTTCTGGGCCGCCGGATCAGCCAGCGCGTCGGCGCAGGACCCGACAAGCTGCGTCCCTTCGGATATGCGGCGGACGAGGCCATCTTCTCCACCTTCCGTGCCCTGTCACTGCTGGGGCTTGTCCTGTTCGCCATCACAAACGCAATCAAGAACATCTACAGCTACCTCAGCGGCATTGATCCCGAGCCGCTGAATTTCGCGCCCATGTTCGTGTATTTCGCAATGATCGGGGCCACCTGTCTTTTCCTTTGGGCCTTTCATCACTTCACCTGGCGCAAGACCGGAAAGAACAGTTCGATCCTGCGTCTGGAGGCCCGCGCTTCGCTTTTTGATGGTATGATCACCGCCGCCGCCGGACTGGGTCTGGGTGCCATCTACCTGTTCCGCGATGGCCCCCTTGCGCCCATCGCTCCGATCGGGGACTCGATCATCGTTCTGGTGCTCTGTCTGCTGGCTGTCGGTACCTATTTTCGCGAGTTCCGGGGCGGTTTGGGAGAACTGGCGAATGTCACCGCAAACCCGGAACATCTGGCGACCGCGCGCCGGGCCCTGCGCGAAGCCATCGCCGAAGACGGCGGAACCTTGCGGGACATGTCTGTGACAAAACAGGGGCGCAGCTTTTTGGTGACGGTCTACTATGATCCGGGCCGCCCCGTCACTGCAAACGAAATCGACACCCTGAACCTGCGTATGATCAGCGATGCACGAACCGCACTACCTGAATCGGATGTGTTGCTTTTGGTCACCCAGTACCAACGGCGCTGGCCGGACACGATCAACCCGTATCAGGCGAAACCCTAGCCTCTGCGCTCACGTGCCACAGAAGGTCGCCCGGACCACCTCACTTTCGGTCGGGGGCCGCATCAAGCCGGCCGCATCGGGCTGATCCACGTATGGGTTCGCCAGTACCTTATTCAGACGGTGAAACGGCGCGTAGTCTCCTTTCACGGCGGACTGAATCATCTGTTCGACACGGTGATTACGCGGGATGAAAGCCGGATTGGCCATTGCCATAACGCTTTTCGGGTCTGCCTCGCGTGCCAGACGCGCATGCCATCCTTCGGCCCAGGCGTCAAACGCCTCGCGCTCGGTGAACTGGTCCCGTGCAGCATCGCTGCCCAGCGCGCGGAAGGTATTAGTGAAATCGGCGCCGTTCTGGGCCATCCGTGTCAGCAGGTCGGAAATCATTTCAAGGTCGCCGTCCTCTGCCGTCGCAAGACCGATCTTGGCCCGGAACCGGCGCAACCAGTTCGCCTGCAGCAGCTCGGGCATGGCGTGCACGATCTCCGTCGCCTCCTCGACGGCGGCTTCCTTGTCCTCTATCTGCTGGATCAGCGATGTGGCCAGTTGCGCCACATTCCAGACGGCAATCTCGGGCTGGTTGGAATAGGCATACCGCCCCATCCGGTCAATCGAACTGTAGACCGTGTTCGGATGATAGCTGTCCATGAAGGCACACGGCCCGTAATCGATGGTCTCTCCGGCAACCGAGCAATTGTCGGTGTTCATCACCCCGTGAATAAACCCCACACTCATCCAGCCCGCGATCAGTTGCGCCTGCGCGTCGACAACCGCACGCAGCAGGCCCATCGGACCCTCTGCGTCGGGATAATGGCGCGCAATCGCATAGTCCGTCAGTCGTTTCAAACTGTCCAACTGCCCGCGCGCGGCAAAGACCTGAAACGTGCCGACCCGCAGATGGCTTTGCGCGATCCGGGTCAGAACCGCGCCGGGCAACGGGCCTTCCCGCAGAACGACCTCACCCGTTTCCACTGCCGCCAGCGCCCGGGTCGTCGGGATGCCCAGCGCGTGCATGGCTTCGGACACCACGTATTCGCGCAGCACCGGCCCCAGCCAGGCGCGTCCGTCCCCTTGCCGCGAAAACGGGGTCGGTCCTGATCCTTTCAACTGAATGTCCCGGCGCACCCCATCCGTGCCGACCGTCTCACCCAAAAGCACGGCGCGGCCATCGCCCAGTTGCGGATTGTAATGCCCGAACTGATGCCCGGCATAAAGCTGCGCCAACGGTTCGGCCCCTGCAGGCACGGCGTTTCCGGCAAAGGTCTCGGCCATTTCCTGCACATCACCCGCAGAAATTCGCAGAACTTTGGCCAGATCGGCATTGAACGCGATCATCTGCGGTGCTCGAACAGGAACCGGCGCCTGCCGCGCAAAAAACGTATCCGGCAGTCGGGCGTAGGAATTGTCGAAGGGGATCGTCAGGGTCATGCGCCAAACATATGGCCTGTGCCTGCGATTGCCATAGCGGATTGCGCCATCCCGTGCATAATTGACCCGAACATCCGAGGATCAAATGACCGCACAAGAGATCATCAATCACCTGCAAATGCAGCGCCACCCTGAAGGCGGCTGGTTCCGGGAAACCTGGCGCGCCAGCAATTCAGGCCGCGCCACTGGAACCTGCATCTATTTCCTTCTGCAGCAAGACGAAAGCAGCCACTGGCACCGTGTCGATGCCACCGAAATCTGGCTTTACCACGCCGGCGCGCCGTTGGTCCTTTCGCTGAGCGCAACCAGCCACGGCCCGGCCACCGATCACCTGCTCACCCCCGATCTGTCTGAGGGTGAGCCGCAACTGATCGTGCCGGAAAACCACTGGCAATCCGCCCGCAGCACCGGCGCCTATACATTGGTCAGTTGCACGGTCTCGCCGGGGTTTCAGTTCGAAGGCTTCGAACTGGCCGAACCCGGCTTCGACATCCTGCGCGGCTGACCTCATGGATCACCGCGCACTCGTCTCTTCCATCCCGGCAGACACAAAGGACCGTCTGCAAAGGCGCTCGGACATCTTCGGGTTGAAACATCTTCTGATCTATCTTGGGGTTCTGACTGCAACCAGTGCCGGCATCGCTGCACAAATCCCGTTCTGGCCCGTTCTGCTCTTGCCGCAGGGCATTCTTCTTGTCTTCCTGTTCACGCTCAGCCACGAATGCACCCACAAAACCCCGTTCCGGACCGGATGGCTCAACGACGCGGTCGGCCACGTGGTCTCGGTTCCCATCGCGCTGCCCTTCACATGGTTTCGCTTTTTCCACCTGGCCCACCACAAATGGACCAATCACCCGCAGAATGACCCCGAGCTCGACGGCAAGCCCCGCCCGGACAACTGGCGCAGCCTTGCGGTCTACCTCAGCGGCTGGCCATACTGGTCCGGCATGGCACAGGTGATGTTCCGAAACGCTTTCGGCAGGATCGACGCGCCCTACCTGCCCGCCCGCCAGCATCGCGCAATCCGGGCCGAGGCGCGCTGTCTCCTGTCCCTCTACACCCTCGCGGTCCTCAGCCTGTTGTTTTCCCCAACCCTCTTCTGGCTATGGATCCTTCCGGTTCTGATCGGCCAGCCGTTCCTGCGTCTCTACCTGTTGGCCGAACACGGCCTCTGCCCGCCCGTCGCCAACATGCTGGAAAACTCACGCACCACCTTCACCAACAGGCTGATCCGCTTTCTCGCCTGGAACATGCCCTACCACGCGGAACACCACGCGTTTCCGAACGTCCCGTTCCATCAGTTGCCCGAACCGCACCGCTGGACACAGGCGCATCTGAAATCCACGTCAAACGGCTATGCCGAATTCACCTCGGACTACGCCCAAAGCCTTAGCCGTTAGGATCCGTTCTTCATCTGGCCCCAAATATCCCGGGGTGAGGCCGCAAGGCCGAGGGGCAGCGCCCCTTACCCGCCAACCGCGACCCCACGGGACGGCGAGGATACAATCCCGCCCCCCACCAACGCCTTGACCCCGGTTGTTCCCGGGCACGAGGTCGGCAGCCCCCGCGCGACGCGCACCGCGAGATAGGCAAACGCCTGCGCCTCCAGCATGTCGCCATCCAATCCAACGGCCTCGACCGGTTCGACCGGACAGTCCAGTGACACACTCAGCATCTTCATCAGCACCGGATTGCGCCGTCCGCCGCCCGTAACCAGCACCCGTTCGGGCGGTTTCGGGCAATGTTCCAACCCCTGCGCCACACCGGCCGCGCACATTCCGGTCAGGGTTGCGACTGCATCCGCATCGCCGAGCTCTCTGACCAGTTCAATCATCTCGGCAAAATCGTTGCGATCCAGTGATTTCGGCGGCATCCGGGCAAAGAACGGCTCTGCCAGAAACAGCTCAAGCGCGCCTGTCTCCACCGTACCGCCCCGCGCCACGGCCCCGTCCCGATCCATTGGCAGACCCAAGCGCGCCTGCATCAGATCGTCAACCGGCGCGTTGGCCGGACCGGTGTCAAAAGCCAGCAATGCACCCGGCGTCTCTGGCCCGGCACAGGCCGGATCCACATAGGTCAGGTTGCCGACCCCGCCAAGGTTCAGGAAACACAGTGGCCGGGTCGCGCCAATCCATTTGGCGCAGGCAAAGTGAAAGAACGGTGCCAGCGGCGCCCCCTCGCCCCCCATCGCCACGTCGTCGCTGCGGAAATCCCAGACCACCGGCAAGCCCAGCGCCTGCGACAGGCCAACTCCATCGCCAACCTGCAACGTCCCTTGTGTTTTCGGCGCATGGGCCAGGGTCTGTCCGTGAAACCCGATGACGTCCACCTCTTCGAACTCTGACAGAAGCTCGGCATGGGCGCGGGTCACCAACTCTTCCGCCGCGTCGACCTCGGGGCCGTGCCAGCGTCCCAGCGCCTTGCGCAACAGCGTGCGTTCCTCATCCGAATACGCGCGGTACAGGCTTTCCCCAAACCCGAGAATCTCGCGCCCGTCCGTTACCACCACGGCGGCATCCACCCCGTCCAGAGAAGTTCCGGACATGGCGCCCAAAGCTCTGACGGACCCGTTTTTCTTGATGGCCTGCCCCACCCTTGTCTCTCCTGCAACTTCATTCTGCGCCTGAAATCCCGGCGTCAGGCTCAACCTGCCCATGTATAGCCGCACAAAGCAAGCCGCATGAAATTCGCCGATCACAAGGCAACCGAAATCGTTGCCTCAAATCTATATCCAGCCCGGCACCGCACTCCGACACTCGGGGGATTTGCGAAAAAGTGACCGAGTATGGCAAGTTACAACCGTATCGAAACCTGAACACCCGAGTCATTACCCGATGCAGCGACCGGACACCCCCGAGGGCACCAATCCGATTGAAGCCCGCAACTACCAGCTGATTTTCTGGTCAGGCGCGCTGGCGACGATCGGCGGGCAACTGGTCAACCCCCGGCTGGTTCTGCCATTCCTCTATCTTGCGCTTGGAGCCCCCACCTTCGTTGCAGGCCTGCTGCTGCCGTTTGTCACCGGCGCAAGGCTGATCGCTGAAATCTTCGTCTCGCCCTTCATCAACCGCGTGACCCGCGCGAAAGTGGCGGTCTATATCCCAAACATCCTGACCGGGGCCATCCTGGCCGTCGTGGCGTTGTTTGCCACCAACCTGCCACAGATCATGGTGGTCGCATTGTTCCTGATTACCGCGATCATCATGGGCCTGTGTCAGGGGATCACCAGCCTCGGCACCAGCCAGATCTACGGCGTCTCGGTTCCCAAGGCCAAGCGCAACCGGATGGTCTTTGCCCAGGCCACGATCTCGGGCGTTCTGGCAATCGTGATCGTCTGGATCACCAAGGATCTTCTGGCCTCAGAAGAACCCCTGCAACGCCATATCGTCGTCATGTGGTGCGGTGTTGTCGCGATGTTTGCCGCCGGTATCAGCTTTGCCGGTGTCCGCCTGCTTGAGGAAGAACACGCTGCCAAACCCGCACCGGCACAAAAGCCCAAGCCCCTTGCCGAGCTTGCCACCGGCTTCAAAACCGGCATGGCCCTGGGCTGGTATCGCAAATTTCTGACCGCCCGTATGATCTTCATCTCGGTGGAACTGGCCATGCCGTTCTACACCATCCACGCGGCGACCTACCATGTGGGCACCAAACACTCGCTCAGCTACTTCGTCATGGCCGCCAGCGCAGGTGTCGTGATCGGCTCGGTCGTCTGGGGCTGGCTCAGCGGGCGCATGTCGGTCAAGCCGGTCATGTGGCTAGGGTGCCTGATTTCGATGATATCCGCCATTCTGGCGCTGGCGTTCACGATGCTGGGCTACGCACAGAACGTCTGGCTCTACGCGCTGGTGATCCTGCTGCTGTCCGTCGGAGGTAATGGCGTGATCTACGGTCGCTACCTCTATCTGATCGAGTTGACCGAGGAAAAGGAACGTCCCTACCTTGTTGCGCTGGGGGACGTGATTGCCGGATTGGTCGGCATCGTGTTCGCCGCCATTCTTGGCGCCGTGGCGCATCTGCATGACCCGGTCACGCCCATTTTCGTGCTGGCGGTGCTGAACCTGATCGCAATGATATACGCGTTCAGCCTGCCACCGGTCGACCAGTCACCTGAACCGAAAGACCCTTAGGCATCGATCTCAGCGAAAAAGGTGCCTTTCCCTTACTCATCCCGCCGCCTATACAGTGCCCCGCAACATCAACCCCGAGGGCACGATATGAACTACCACCCCAAATCGGATTTCATCGCCACGATGATCGAGCGCGGCTTTCTCGCCGACTGCACCGATTATCAGGGCCTTGACGACGCGCTGATCAGCGGGGTGCAAACTGCCTATATCGGATATGACGCCACAGCGCAGTCGCTGCACGTGGGCCATTTGATGAACATCATGGTTCTGCGCTGGCTGCAAAAGACCGGCCACAAGCCGATTACCCTGATGGGTGGCGGCACGACCAAGGTGGGCGATCCCTCGTTCCGCTCGGACGAGCGCCCTCTGCTGGGCCCCGAACAGATCGACGCCAATATCGCGGGCATGAGGCAGGTTTTCGCCAAATACCTGTCCTATGACGACAGCGAAACCGGCGCGCTGATGCTGAACAATGCCGAATGGCTGGACAGTCTGAACTACCTCGATTTCCTGCGCGATATCGGGCGGCATTTCTCAGTCAACCGGATGCTGAGCTTTGAATCGGTGAAATCACGGCTGGATCGTGAACAATCGCTGTCCTTCCTCGAATTCAACTACATGATCCTGCAGGCCTACGACTTCCTTGAACTGAACCGCCGCTATGGCTGCGTTCTGCAGATGGGCGGCTCGGACCAGTGGGGTAACATCGTCAACGGCATCGACCTGACCCGCCGGGTTCTGGATCAGGAGATTTACGGCCTGACCACGCCGCTGCTGACGACCAGCGATGGCCGCAAGATGGGCAAGTCGCAGGGCGGCGCGGTCTGGCTGAACGGCGACATGCTGAGCGCTTACGAATTCTGGCAGTTCTGGCGCAACACCACCGACGCAGATGTGGGCCGCTTCCTTAAAATCTTCACGGAACTCCCTGTCGAGGAATGCGACCGCATGGGCGCGCTGGCCGGGTCCGAGATCAACGAGGCCAAAATCCGTCTCGCCAACGAAGTCACCACGCTGCTGCATGGGGCCGACGCCGCCGCGACGGCAGAAGCCACCGCCCGCGAGGTTTTCGAAAAAGGCGGTGTCGGAGGTGATCTGCCCACCCTGACCCTCAGCGTGGATGAACTGGGCGACGGCATGTCCATCGTGCAGATCATCGTGAAATCCGGCCTGGCAAAATCGGGCAAGGAAGCCAAACGCCTGATCGCCGAAAACGGCGCCAAACTGGACGACGCACCGTTGACGGATGCGGGCCTGATGATCGACGCAGGCGCGCTGTCTTCACCGATCAAGCTGAGCGCCGGAAAAAAGCGTCATGCGCTGGTGCAGCTGGGCTGAAGACAAATACAATTCTTCGAAGCGGCCATCTGACCGGTGGCCGTTTTCGTTTGACCGCCAAGCTTAACCATGGGCGGAGCGCCAGCTAAGTGGACAAGGTCGCAAGTCTGGAAAAGAAACTCTGGATTTGCAGGAGGAAAAACATGCTGACAAAAGGCCTTAAATCCCAGTGCAAAGGACACGCCCGAGCCAGAATTTGCGAAAATCCGCAGTTTCGGCGATAGTTTCGGTTCAGCCAAAACCAAGGGAGGAGCCTCCGGTGTTTCAAAGTCTCCAATTCACGCTCGCTATTTTGTGCGTTGCCTTTGCAAGTTCCGCAAACGCTCAAATTTATGGTCATGAATTCGAAGGTGCCCAAGCACCGATCCGTGAGGGGGAACAACCCGTTATTCCTTTGGACACTGAAGATCCAACTTACAATGCATGGCGCACTCCTTTGCCAAGTTTTGAAGGAGAGCGTGAAGGACGAGAACCCGGGGTTGTCGACCCTCAGCGTTTCCCTGGTCAAGGCTATATGCAACTCCCAACTTTCTTGCACCAACCGTTAGCATTCACGCCCGGCGATCTAGCCGCTGCTGAAGTTGACGTCGCCATCATGGGTGCCTTTACTGACATGGGGACCGGCGCACGCGGGGCGTCGCGCGGTCCGAATGCAGTTCGTAACTCCTCGTTGTATCTCGGCCGTGGGGCGCGGCAGCCGCATATGCACGTCATGGTTGATCCGCTGCAGGAAATGACAGTTGTTGACTACGGAAACGCCCCGAACGACATCATGAGCACCGAGCGCACAATTCATGCGGTCCGTTCTTTTGTTGGTCAGGCAGCGGCAGTGCAACACGCTGACGGCAGCCATGTGATACCTTTTATTGTTGGTGGTGATCATTCTCTGATGTACCCAAACGTCGCTGCGATGACGGACGTTTATGGAAAAGGCAATGTGGGCGTCGTTCATTTCGATGCACACTACGATGCCGGAAAGTATGGCTTTGGACACCTGATCAACCATGGCATGCCTGTTTTCAGGTTGATCGAAGAAGACTTGGTCGAGGGCAAAAACTTCATTCAAGTCGCATTGCGCGGATACTACCCGGATGAAAAAGCGTTTGAGTGGATGCGCACCAACCAATTCCGCTATCATACCATGGCCGAGATCGAACATCGCGGCTGGGACGCGGTTATGGAAGACGTCATTGTCGAAGCAAATGACGGGCCGGAGTTTATCTATATCTCTTTCGACATCGACACTTTTGACCCGGCATTTGTCCCCGGCACGGGAACGCCCGAACCTGGCGGCCTGATGCCGCGCGAAATCTTTCCGATAATTCGTCGTCTCTGCGCCGAGGCAAATGTGATTGGGTTCGAAATTGTCGAACTGGCTCCGTTGATGGACCCAACCTACGTTTCGGCTTTGAATGCCAATCGAACGATCAGGGAATGCCTGACCGGCATTGCGATGCGTAAACAGGGTTTGACCGAACCGGATTACAAAAGCCCGCTCACTGTTTCACACGGTCAGAATGACAATTAGGCTTCCGGTCTGTTCAGTCTTCTTTGTTTCTCTGACCGGTTTGGCAGCACAGTCCGAGCCACAAAAGATTTCATGGTCAGATCTTCGCGAAGGCCGCCTTGTCGAGTGCGCTCAGTTTTTGGATGAATACCTGTCAAACCCAAGTTGCCTGCCCAGAGACTTAAGCGATCGTATGCTATCGATGCAGATTGCCGAATGCGTGCCGGGGAACTCTGACCTGGAAGGCGATCTTGTTCTCATTGCCGGGTACGCTCATCCCGTTGAGTTTGAATTCAAGGACGTGAAAGACTTCCTGTTAGTGCCTCTGTTGTCTCAGACGTGCCGGCATCCAACCGCACCACTTCCTGATCAGGTAATTTCTGTTGAGTATCCGGAAGGCGTCGACATATCTGCGGATCCGGTTTGGGTTACAGGTGAAATCTTCATCCGACAGTCTCAGAGCGAACTCGCGCCTTCAGTCTACAAGATCAAAGCTTCGGACGTTGTTACAGCAACCATTCCTGACGTCTCAGCCGCCGAGTGAAACCACCCGTCAGGCGATAAACTACCCAATTGAGACGGAAACGGACCTTCCTGCACACACGACTGGACAGGCATAGCCTCTTCCCATTAAATGAACATACGTTCAAATCACCGCAGAGGAGCCCGCCATGCAATTGTCCACCACAGCCGCGATCGTCACCGGCGGCGCATCCGGATTGGGCGAAGCCACTGCCCGCCATTTTGCGGAAAACGGTGCTCAGGTCACGATTCTGGACCGGGACGCTGATCGGGGAACGCAGGTGGCAAAGGATATCAATGGGCACTTTGCGAATACGGACGTGACTGACGAGGCCTCGGTCTCTGCTGCCATCGCATTGGCCACGGACAAGATGGGCAAGATCACGGCCGCCGTGAACTGCGCCGGTATCGCTTATGGCATCAAGACGGTCGGCAAGGATGGCCCCCACCCGCTAGACGCGTTCCAGCGAACCATCGACATCAATCTGGTCGGCACCTTCAACGTGTCACGTCTCGCCGCAACCGAGATGGCGCGGAACGAACCCGAACCCGACGGCGCACGCGGGGTGATCATCAACACGGCGTCGATCGCGGCTTTCGACGGACAGAAAGGTCAGGCCGCCTATGCTGCCTCCAAAGGTGGCGTGGTGGGCATGACCCTGCCCATGGCCCGTGATCTGGCCTCGACCGGCATACGCGTCATGACCATCGCGCCCGGTATCTTCATGACCCCGATGCTGGCCGGGTTGCCGGAAGAGGTGCAGCAGCAGCTTGCCGCCGACGTGCCCAACCCGCCCCGTCTGGGTGATCCGCGTGAATACGGGCGTCTGGCTGGATTCATCGTCGAGATGGGTTACCTGAACGGCGAAGTCATCCGCATCGACGGCGCGCTGCGCATGCGCTGATGCACCGAATACGGCCGCAGGAATTTGGTACAAATCAAACGCACCCGGGATGCCGGGACGTACAAAACTGTACTAAGTGCCTTCGGCCTTTTCTTCCAGCATCAGCCATTCTTCCTCGGCGGCGGACAGTTTCTCCTGCCGCTCGACCAGCGCATCGGTGGCTTTCTGAAACTTGACCGGTTCTCGGGTAAACAGCTCCGGGTCGGACATCAGGTCTTCCAGCTTGGCAATCTCAGCCTCAAGGCGCGTGATCTCGGCCGGAAGCTTGTCCAACCGGTGCTTTTCCGAGAAGGACAGTCCCGATTTCGGCTTCGTCTCCTGCTTGACCTTTGCCCTTGAAGGCTTTGATTTTTCTTCTTTCTTATCGGTCACGTCGCCGCGTTGCGCGATGTAATCCGACCAGCCGCCAGCATAGACCGTGGCGCGCCCATTACCCTCCATCGCGATGGTAGTGGTGGCCACGCGATCAAGAAAGTCCCGGTCATGGCTGACCAGCAAAACCGTGCCATCATAGTCGTCCAGCAGTTCCTGCAACAGGTCCAGCGTCTCGACATCCAGATCGTTGGTCGGTTCGTCCAGCACCAGCAGATTCGATGATTTTGCCATCAGCTTCGCCAACAGCAAACGTGCTTTTTCCCCACCAGACAAAGACTTAACGGCTGCTCTCGCCTGCCGCTCGTCGAACAGAAATTCCTTGAGATAGCCAACCACATGCTTGGGCTGGCCGCCGACCATAACCTGATCAGCCTTGCCCGACACCCGCATGTCCGGATCACCGGTCAGGCTGTCCCACAAGGTCATTTCGGGATCAAGCTGCGCCCGTGTCTGATCGAAAACCGCGATCTCCAGATTGGTCCCCAGGTTGACCGCGCCCTCATCCGGCGCCTCTTGTCCCAGAAGCATCTTCAACAGCGTCGTCTTGCCCACACCATTGGGCCCGACAAAGGCCACACGGTCACCGCGCTGAACCAGCAGATCGAAATTTCGCACGATCTGCGTATCCCCAAAGCTCTTGGCCAGCCCTTCGGCCACAATCACCTTTCGGCCGGATTTCGGGCCGGATTCCAATGACATGGCGGCAGCGCCCTGACGTTTGATCTGCGCTGCTTTCTCCGCCCGCAGCGCCTGCAAGGCACGCACACGACCCTGGTTGCGCTTGCGTCTGGCGCTAATGCCCTCAACTGCCCATTTCGCCTCGGACTTGATCAGCCGGTTCAGCTTGTGGCGTTGCTGGTCTTCCTCCTCCCAGACCTTGTCCCGCCACACCTCGAACGCGTCAAACCCCTGTTCCTGCCGCCGCACCGACCCGCGATCAATCCACAAAGTCGCCCGCGTCAGCGCGCGCAAAAAGGCACGGTCATGCGAGATCAGGACAAAAGCCGCCCGCGCTGACCCCAGCTCGCGTTCAAGCCACCCAATCGCTTCGATATCTAAATGGTTGGTCGGCTCGTCCAGCAACATAAGATCCGGGGCCTCGGCCATCAGCTTGGCCAGCGCCGCCCGCCGCCGCTCGCCGCCCGAGGCGGTCTCAACCGCGCGTGACGGGTCGAACTTCAACCCCTCACCGGCGCGTTCCACCTTGTACAGTTCGCCCGGCTCCAATCCGCTGGACGCGTAATCGCCCAGCGTTGCGAACCCTTCCATCGTCGGGTCCTGCTCCATGTACCCAACCGATTTTCCGGGCGGCACAACGATTTCGCCGTGATCAGGCTCGACCAGACCCGCCATCACTTTCATCAATGTGGATTTGCCTGATCCGTTGCGCCCGACAAGGGCCACCCGATCACCGGGCTGGACCACAAGATCAAGCCCGGAAAACACCGGATCACCCCCGAACGTCAGGGAAATACCGGACATCTGCAACAAAGGAATTCTCGCCATGCCCGCCAGCTAAACCGGCTGACGGGACGCGTCAACGCCCCCGCTTCACCTTTTCCAAAATACTCAAATCACCCGGCCACGGTTCGCAGCAAACGTTTGCGGCTCGGGGGTATCGCTCCGATCTCAAGCCCGGTAAACACATGCAACGTGTTCATGTGCCGATCCACCACCGCATGATCGCTGACCCAGCCCCCCATCATCAGATAGGTCCGCAACAGAGGCGGCATCCGCAGCATCGCCTTCTTCACATCCGGCCTGCGCCGCAGGCGCGCGGCAAAGCGGAAAACATCCGGTGCCTTGACCCGGGGCAACCAGCGCTTCGGTGCCAGATGGCGATGTTTGAGCATGGCGAATGCGTCCAGGTACTCAGCCGTCTCGGTGCCTGCGAAAGAGGAACAGCCAAACAGCATCCGGACCTCGTTCTCGTCCACATAAGTGGTCATGGCCCCCCATGCGACGCGCAGTATGTCGTGATCGAAACAGTCGGGATGTATGCAGAACCGCCCCATCTCAACCATCCGCCCGCTGAAACCTTCAAGCGCCGAAAGGTCATAGAATTGCGAGGAATAGCTGCGCCCAATTTCAGCGCCGCTGTTCATTGTCAGCATGCGGAAGCAGCAAACCAATTGCCCGCAGTTTCGCACGTCTTCAACCAGTATATGCGCGCAGACCGGATCGAAATCGTCCTGATCGGCCTGCCCCGTTCCAAAAGCCAGTGTCCGCAGTCGCTGCGCCGCCGCAACGTCCTGCGGTGACTGCGCAAGACGGGCGCGATACCGCCCCTTACCGAGCAAAAGTGCCATGGTCGCATCATCCGCGGTTGCTGACCCGAAATCGACTTGCCGTATCGATACCATGCAATGTGTGACTGTCGTGTGACCATCGCAAGTTTGGCGGAACTTTAGTTTGTTGCCCCCGGGATGTTGGCCGGGTTGAAGTTGCCAATGTTACCGATCAGCTGGCGAATAAGCCCTTGGTCCTCGATGTTGGATTCGGTAACGCGGCGCTCCAGCGGCACTACGATTCCATCCTCCAGGCCAAAACGTTCAATGTTTCGCACAACACCCCGCTGGTCGAAACTGATGGCCAGCAACTCTCGCGATACCACTTCGGGCTTCTTGGGGCCGTAAAACCGGACACGCGACGCCACATAGTAGTACCCCGAATCCCGAACTACACCGGTCGAGGTGGGCGCGCCGACCGCTTCGGCCACGCTGTCGCGGGTGTCTACGCCAACTTTGATTTCTGCCAGCTCTTCGGCCGGTGGAATATAGCCGTGGTTTTTGTAGGTCGCCGTACAGGCACCTAGGGTTGCCAGGCACGCAGCAAAGACAAGCGTCTTCGACGCCGGATTGAACCTGTTCACGATCTTCAACATCTGCACCCTCTTGCCTTGGCCTCTTGCGGCTTCTATCCGATTACAGAAACCGGTGCCTCGGTTCAACACAGGAAAGGGCCATGAAGTGAGCAACCATACATCTCTGCGGGTGGCCGACCTGCCGCAAAACACGCCGACGCCGTTTGATTTGCGCCCCGGGACCCAATCTTTGGCGGCGATCAAGGACGAACTTGGGCTGCTGGGGCTGCGCAAACTCAGCTTCAAGGGAGACGTACGCGCGCAGGGAAAGCGAGACTGGGTGGTCAGAGGCAAGCTCGGCGCGACGGTCGTTCAGCCCTGTGTCGTCTCGCTGGATCCAGTGACAACCCGGATCGATCTCCCGGTCACACGAGTATTTCTGGCCGACTGGAGTGACCCGGACGAAGAAGAGTTCGAAATTCCCGAAGGGGACGAAACCGAACCGCTGGGCGCCGAAATCGATCCGCAAGCGATCATGATCGAGGCGCTGTCGCTGGCCTTGCCCCAATACCCGCGCAAGGACGGCGCGGAACTGGGGCAAGCTGACTATACCGAGCCGGGCAAACAGGCGATGACGGATGAGGACGTCAAGCCGTTCGCCGGACTGGCTGGTTTGCGCGATGCGATGAAAAAAGACGAGTGACACGAGGGCGATTTCCTGTCATAGCAGGCGCTCAGAAAAATCGCTTGAACATGACGAGAATCGCAGTATTTTCGCGCGCTCATCGGAATTTGGGTTAGACATTGCGGGGCTCGTCCCCTAAACGCGCGTCAAACCACGAGAAAACGAAGAATGAAACCCCGGCCACAGCGAATCTGTCGGCCCTTAATAGACAAAGGTTGAGACCATGGCCGTCCAACAGAACAAAGTTTCCAAGTCGCGTCGCAACAACCGTCGCGCACACGACGCTCTGGTTGCTGCAAACCCGAACGAATGCCCGAACTGCGGTGAGCTGAAGCGCCCGCACCACGTTTGTGCATCCTGCGGCCACTATGATGATCGCGAAGTCGTCGCACAAGCCGACGAAATCGATCTGGACGAAGACGCAGCCTAAGCCTGACAGGACGCAGGCCCAGGCATGACGGATCAGCCCACGCAAAACGACCGGATCATCATCTCGGTTGATGCTATGGGTGGTGATGCAGGGCCCGCTGCCGTTGTCGCGGGTATTGCCAAATCGGCAAGTAAGAACCCGGACATCGGATTTATCCTGCACGGGCCGGAAGAAGAGCTGCGCAGACTGGTTGCCAAACGGCGTGTCCTTGAAGGGCGCGTCGTTTTTCGTGATTGCCCGGACGTGGTCACGATGGAGGACAAGCCCAGCCAGGTGGTGCGCAACGGCAAGCAGACCTCGATGTGGTCGACGCTGGAAGCGGTCCGCGAGGGCGATGCCCATGGCGCGGTGTCCTGCGGCAATACCGGCGCGCTGATGGCGTTGTCGATGATGCGCCTGCGCAAATTGCCCGGTGTGAACCGTCCGGCCATCGCCATTCTGTGGCCTTCGCGCAACCCGCAGGGTTTCAACGTGATGCTGGATGTCGGTGCGGATGTCCGCGCCGACGCCAAAGATCTGCTGCAATATGCATTGATGGGCGCATCCTACGCGCGCAATGGCATGGCGCTTGGTCGCCCCCGTATCGGCCTGCTGAACGTGGGGACCGAAGAACACAAAGGCCGCGCCGAACTGAAAGAAGCCCACACGATGATTACGGAATTCGCAGAGCAGGCGAATTTCGAATTTGTGGGATTCGTCGAAGGCAGTGATATCCCCGGCGACAAGGCGGATGTCATTGTAACCGATGGCTTTACCGGCAATGTCGCCATCAAGACCGGAGAAGGCACAGCCAGCCTGATAGGCGACCTGCTGCGCGAGGCGTTCAAGTATTCGCCCCTGTCCCGGCTGGCCTCGGTTCTTGCGATCACCTCGTTGCAACGTCTGAAGAAACGCATTGATCCTCGTCGGGTGAATGGCGGAGTGTTTCTGGGCCTCAACGGGACCGTCGTGAAATCGCATGGCGGAGCGGATGCCACGGGTGTCTCGGCGGCCGTCAAACTGGCGTTTACCCTGGCCGAGTCGGGTTTCGCTGAAAAATTGGCGGCACGGGTTGCATCCACAGCCGAGCTTGCACAAGATGCCGCGCATACTCCGCCCCAGGCGGAAGAATAACAAAAAAGGCAGTACCTACAAAATGGCAGGCCGTTCAGTTGTAGTTGGTATCGGGCATTATTTGCCGGAACGCGTGGTCCCGAACTCTGAATTCGAAAAAACGCTGGATACAACGGATGAGTGGATTCGAACCCGTTCCGGAATCGAACGCCGTCACTTTGCCGCCGATGATGAGACGACATCCGACCTGGCCATCAAGGCAGCAACTGCTGCGCTGGATGATGCCGGTCTGACCGCCGATGATATCGATGCTATTGTTCTGGCGACATCGACCGCCGATCTGACCTTCCCGTCCGCTGCAACGATGGTGCAGGCCGGACTGGGCATGACCCGTGGTTTTGCTTTCGATGTGCAGGCTGTCTGCGCCGGCTTTGTTTTTGCGCTCGGCAATGCGAACGCGTTGATCCTGGCGGGTCAGGCAAAGCGGGTTATGGTGATCGGCGCCGAGACGTTTTCGCGAATCATGGACTGGACCGACCGGTCGACCTGTGTGCTGTTCGGAGATGGCGCCGGTGCGCTGATACTTGAGGCACAGGAAGGTGAAGGCACGGCGCAGGACCGTGGAATTCTGGCGACCGACCTGAACTCGGACGGGCGCTACAAGGATCTGCTCTATGTCGATGGTGGTGTATCCACCCAATCGACCGGCCATTTGCGGATGCAAGGCAATCAGGTGTTCCGCCATGCCGTCGAAAAGCTGGCCGGAACAGCGAACACCGCGCTTGAGCGAGCCGGGCTTGGCAGTGCCGACGTGGACTGGATCGTCCCGCATCAGGCCAATATCCGCATCATTCAGGGCACGGCCAAGAAGATGGGATTGCCCATGGAAAATGTCGTTGTCACAGTTCAGGATCATGGAAATACATCTGCAGCCTCGATTCCCCTGGCCCTGTCGGTCGGCAAGAAGCGTGGCCAAATCAAACCCGGCGACCTGATCGTTACCGAAGCAATTGGCGGCGGTCTCGCCTGGGGTGCTGTAGTCCTGCGCTGGTAACAGGCGCAATTCGGCTTACATGTCCGCTTGCAATTCATTGATATTGACAGCGAATTTGCCCTACCCCTATGCTTTGTTATCAACAGGGGAAATGGCATGGGCGACAAAACACTGACCCGAATGGATCTGAGCGAGGCCGTCTTTCGTGAAGTTGGCCTTTCACGCAATGAAAGCGCGCAGCTGGTCGAAAGCGTGCTGAACCACATGTCCGACGCACTGGTGCGTGGCGAACAGGTGAAGATTTCATCTTTCGGTACCTTCAGCGTTCGCGACAAAACCGCCCGTATCGGCCGCAACCCCAAAACCGGTGAAGAGGTTCCCATTCAGCCGCGCCGCGTGCTGACTTTCCGTCCGTCGCATCTGATGAAAGATCGCGTCGCCGCAGGGAATCGCAAGTAAGTTCAGGACGCCACGATTATGAGCAAGTCCCCCGACGCGTTTCGCACCATCAGTGAAGTTGCGGACTGGTTGGGCGTTCAGGCTCATGTTTTGCGGTTCTGGGAAAGCCGCTTCACGCAGGTCAAACCTGTCAAACGTGCTGGTGGCCGCCGGTATTACCGCCCCAATGACATGCGGCTGCTGGGTGGCATCAAGAAGCTTCTGCACGAAGATGGGACCACCATCAAAGGTGTTCAGCGTATCCTGCGCGAACAGGGTGTCGCGCATGTGGCCTCGCTGTCTCAGCCGCTCGAGGATGCGGCCGAGGCGGATGTGGTCACTCAGGACGGCACCGTCGTTCCGTTCACGGCTCCCCCCGTCCCGCCATCCGGTCAGATTGATCTTGATCTGGGCGACGGCGATTCCGTTACCCCGGAAGTTTCGGCCCGGCCCGAAGCGGCGGAAGCCCCGGCAACAAACGGCTCGGAAGCCGCTAGGCAGGCCGAACCAGAATATCTGGATGAGGCACCTTTGCTGGGCGGTATCGCATCGCAAGCCTGGAACAGGACCGAGTTTGACGAGGACCTGCTGAAGCAAATCGCCCCCGTCGCAAATGAACTGCGCGCACTGTTGAACAGAATAGAAAACCGATCGGCAGGATAAGAAAAAAGGCGATGATTTCCTCTTGCCCCTGCCGGGAAAGTCTTTATGAACACCTCAACGTCGGGCTATGGCGCAGCCTGGTAGCGCGTCCGTCTGGGGGACGGAAGGTCGCAGGTTCGAGTCCTGCTAGCCCGACCAAATCACACCGACGTTTATGGCAGACAGGCCAGATCCCGCTCTGGCATCAGGGGGGATCCGAATGACAGGCGTATGCCCGAACCAGCAGATCGAGGCGATGATTGCGCGCGGTGAGATTACCGCCAACCCCGATGTCCTTCCAGCGCAAATCCAACCTGCCAGCCTGGATTTGCGTCTTGGAACAGTGGCTTACCGGGTGCGCGCTTCGTTCCTGGCGGGTGAAGGACGCACAGTCGCGGATCGTCTGGCCGAGTTCGAGATGCATCGGATCGACATTACCGACGGTGCCGTTCTGGAAAAGGGATGCGTTTATCTGGTGCCACTGATGGAGTCGCTGGCCCTGCCTGCCGACACCAGCGCCGTGGCCAACGCCAAAAGTTCGACCGGGCGGTTGGACCTGCTGACCCGAACCATCACCGACGAAGGCACGGAGTTCGACCGGGTTCCGAAGGGGTATTCCGGCCCGCTTTATGCTGAGATTTGCCCCCGCTCGTTCTCGGTTCTCGTTCGTCCGGGGATGCGCCTGAACCAGATCCGCTTCCGTCAGGGTCAGGCCGTGCTGAGCGACGCGGAATTGACTGCGCTGCACGCTGAATCGCCGCTGGTCGATGGCCCTGCGGTGATTCAGGACGGGCTGGGTTTTTCGGTCGATCTGCAATTGCCGGACACTGATCTGGTTGGGTATCGGGCCAAACCCCATACCGGCGTGATTGACCTGGATCGCATCGGTGAATATGACCCGCAGGATTACTGGGAAGAAGTGCGGACCCGAAATGGCTGCATCATCCTTGATCCGGGCGCATTCTACATCCTCGTCAGTCGCGAGGCGGTTCATATCCCACCTATGTACGCCGCTGAAATGGCCCCATACTTGGCGATGGTCGGAGAGTTTCGCGTGCACTATGCCGGCTTCTTCGACCCTGGTTTCGGCCACGCCGCCGCCGGTGGCGAAGGATCGCGCGGCGTTCTTGAAGTGCGTTGCCACGAAGCGCCCTTCGTTCTGGAACACGGGCAGGTCGTCGGGCGTCTGGTGTACGAAAAAATGTCCGAGATGCCGACGCAGCTATACGGCGCCGGGATCGCCTCGAACTATCAAGGACAGGGGTTGAAACTGTCCAAGCATTTCAAAGCAGTCGGTTAACGGTCAGAACTTCATGAACCGGCGCATCTGCCGGGTCATGCGCTGAGCCTGTTTCATGCCCTGCGCCTGCCGATTGGCGCTTTCCTGCATGTGACGGTCGGCCTCCGGGTCGCGGGGCGCATCATTTGTCTGCCCGGGCTTGCGGGTCATCCGGTCGGCCATATCAAAGCTCATGTCCACGCCCCGCGTGACAAGCCGGCGCATGACCTGACGCACGATCATGTCGATGATCCGATTAGCATTCATTGCTTAACTCCGTTTTCTGCCCTTAACCTAGTCGATCCATGCGGCAACAAATGGGCGTCCTGCCTACTCGCCCTCGAACAGCTCGGTCTGCTCGTCGTCCGCCTCTTCTTCGCGCCCTTCACCCAGCGGGATCGTGCCCGGAGGGGGCCTGTTCTCGAGCAGACCGGCGGCGCGCAATTCCTTGAGGCCCGGCAGATCGCGGGCATTCTCAAGCCCGAAATGATCCAGAAACTCCGGTGTCACAACAAATGTCACCGGTCGACCCGGTGTCATGCGGCGACGGCCCAGCCTGATCCATTCCATTTCCAGCAACTGGTCGATGGTTCCGCGTGATACCGAAACGCCGCGAATTTCCTCGATCTCGGCTCGGGTACAGGGTTGGTGATAGGCCACAATGGCCAGCGTCTCAATCGCGGCACGGCTGAGTTTGCGGGTCTCGACCGTTTCCTTCTGCATCAGAAAACCCAGATCGGGGGCGGTACGGATCGCCCAGGCTTCGCCCACACGCACCACGCGCACGCCCCGCCCCTCATAACGTTTCTGCAACAATTCAACAGCTTGCGCGGCGTTGCTGCCGTGAGGCATGCGCGCCTCAAGATCGGCGATGGTCACCGGTTCGGCGCTGGCGAAAAGCACGGCTTCGACCATACGTTCCTGTTCCGCCAGGGGCGGCGCTTCGAACAGGGTGCCGGTGCCTTCGTCTTCGGGGGCGTCAGTCACGAGTGTCAGTCCTCTTGCGCAGATGGATCGGAGCAAAGGTTTCGCTCTGCTTGATCTCCATATGTCCTTCTTTCACCAGTTCCAGCGAGGCTGCAAACGTTGCCGCCGTGGCAGAGCGCCGCCGCATCGGGTCGGCATTCCAGCCCTCGGGCAGATAGGTCTCCATATCTGTCCAGGTGCCAGCGAACGCGATCAGGGGACGCATCCGCTCAAGCGCCTGCTCCATGGTGAATACGGCGTCGCGGTCCATCACAAACGGGCGGAACTCGTCGCGGGTCCGGATACGCGCATAGCCCTGCATCAGGTCCAGCAGCGTCGCTGAGTACGTCACGGTGCGGATGCGGGTGACATCCTCGCCCTGCCCGCGTTTGAAAAAGTCGCGCCCAAGCTGGTCGCGCGCCATCAGACGCGCGGCCGCGTCGCGCATGGCCTGCAGACGCTCCAACTGGAACGCCAGATGGGCGGCCAGTTCCTCGCCCGAGGGGCCTTCATCATCCGGGTCAGGGGGCAACAACAGTCGGGATTTCAAAAACGCCAGCCAGGCGGCCATGACCAGATAATCGGCAGCCAGTTCGATCCGCAGCGCACGGGCTTTTTCGACAAAGGCCAGATATTGCTGCGCCAGCGCCAGAACCGAGATTTTGCGCAGATCGACCTTTTGCGTCCGCGACAAGGTCAGCAGCACGTCCAACGGGCCCTCGAACCCGTCGACGTCAACGATCAGCGCCTCGGCTGCCAGCCGGTCCGCGACCGAGACCGGGTCTTCGCTGAAAAGGTTATCGTTCATACACCTGCCCGCCCATTAGGGCAGATAGTTCCGCCTCGGCCGCGGGGATGTCAAGTTCCCGAGGCACCTTGCGCATCGCCAGCGCCCGTTCAGCGCGAGTTTGCGCCTGCCCGGTCATCTCTCCGGCGGCTTCAAGCACACTGGCGCGGGCTTCGAAAGACCCGTTGCAGTGCAGAACCACATCGCACCCTGCGGCCAGTGCCTGACCGGCAATTTCTTCGGGCGCGCCGCTGAGCGCCTTCATCGAGATATCGTCGGTCATGATCAGGCCATCAAAACCGATCTTGTTGCGGATCAGCCCAATCATCGTCGGCGAAATCGTTGCCGGTTGTGGATCGATCCGGTCGTAGACCAGATGCGCGGTCATCCCCATTGGCAGGTCGTTCAGCGCGCGAAACGGTGCAAAATCGGCCTGTGCTAGTTCGGCCTGTTCCAGATCCACATGCGGCAGGTCATGGTGGCTGTCCAATGTCGACAGACCATGCCCCGGCATATGCTTGACAACCGGCAGGACACCACCATCCAGATGCCCCTGCGCCACGGCTTTGCCAATTTTCGAAACCGATGCAGGATCAGTGCCGTAGCAGCGGTTCTTCAGAAACGGGTGCGTTTCGTCGCGGGCCAGGTCAACCATCGGGGCGCAATTGCTGTCGATCCCCAACTCGAACAGCTCACTCGCAATCAGACGATAGCGTAGGTACATGGCGCGTTCGGCCTGATCGCCAGCGCGGCTGGCGTGGTCCAGTGGGGACATCCATTCCCTGGCCAAAGGCGAGCGCAAGCGCTGAACCCGGCCGCCTTCCTGATCGATTGTGATGGGGCAGTTGCGGCCCACCGCCTCGCGGAAATCATCGCACAGGGCACGGATCTGATCTGCGGTGTCGATGTTGCGGCCAAACAGAATAAACCCAAAGGGGTTCATCTGACGGAACAGGCTCTTTTCATCAGGCGTCAGACGCAGGCCTTCGGCATCGGTGATCGCGGCACCAAATGTCACCGTACTGCAACCGGGATGCAGTCAGCCCCCTGTGCCTGGAGCGCCGCGCAGAACTGACGCGAGTCGCTCAGATCGTCGAACCCCAGAACGCGCAGGCGATAGAATGTCCGACCGCCACTTGAGGTTTTCTGGATAACTCTTTGCTTTCCATCCATATACTCATCAAAGCGCCCGCTCATCCGGCCCCATTCCGCCTGCGCGACTTCAACGCTTTCGTAGGCCCCCAGCTGGGCCATCCGGGTACCCTTCGGCAGCGCATTCGGATCAACATCCAACCCGACCGCCGCTTTGACGGCGGCATTGATTGCGGCTTCGGTCTGGCTGTCCGCAAGCACACCGCGATGCACCGCGCGCGCTGGTCTCACCACCGGACGCAGAGATCTGCGAACGCCGGGCAGAACCGCCAGTTCTGGATCCGGCAATTGTGCGGCCAGATCGGCCGGATCAATGGCGGGCTCGTCATCTAGCGTGGATAGCGAGGCCAATTGCACGCCTCCCTCTTCCACCTGACCGGGACTGGCAGCTTCCTGGGCCAGCTCGGCAACCAGCGCGTCAACTGCGCCCTGCCGCAACCGCGCGGCCTCTTGATCCGAGATCGGCTCTTCGATGTGGTGTACGGCCTTTGTCGGCTTCAAGGTGCCCATCGGAGCATCCTCGTCCGCCAATGAAACCGGACGCGGTGCAAGGATCAGGCGATCAGCCGGCGCGGCGGCCGAGCCTTGCGCGGCAACTGCGTTCACAGCAAGCCCCTGGTGATCGGCGGGTGTTCCACCCGGGTTTTCCGGCTGGATACGCATCGGTCCTTCGACAGCGCGCACCACCGGGACCCCGCTGACATCGCGCATGATCAGTTTGTAACCCCAGACAGCGACACCGGCGACCAGCGCCAGAGAGGCGACCGCACCAAGCACATTGACGATCCGGCCCAGTCCAACCGCACTGTGCGGGGCATCATAGTCCTGCATGTCGTCGGAAAAATCATAGCCATCTTCGGGATGCGCCTGATTCGTGTAATGCATGTGCCCGGGGCCTGACTGCCCCGAGTAATCGTAACTCGTCATTTCCGCCTCACCGCCCGAATGCGCCTTAATACGTGGCGCGCGGGTCATTTCTTGTCTGCCTCGATCCGGCGGTTCGGGCGGTGTTGGTTACCGCATCTCCTGCGCCGGAGTGACGCCAAGAATACCCAAGCCCGCTGAAATCACAACAGAAACGGCCCGGGCCAAAGCGATTTTCGACTGGCTTGTGGCAACATCGCCATCCTGGATAAAGCGCAGTTGGGTTTCGTCATTGCCTTTGTTCCACAGCGCGTGGAAGTCGCCCGCAAGCTCGTACAGGTAGAAGGCAACCCGGTGCGGCTCGTTGGTACGCGCGGCGATTTCCACCAGACGCGGCCATTCGGCCAGTTTTTTGGCGACCGTCAGTTCAGAGGCATGGTCGTTCTTGCCCAAATCCGCCCCGGCAAGGGTCGCGTCATCCGTGGCAATCGCCGCCTCGGCTGCGCGGCGCAGCACGCTCATGACCCGGGCATGGGCGTATTGGACGTAGAACACGGGGTTCTCGCGGCTCTGTTCCAGCACCTTGTCGAAATCGAAATCCAACGGCGCGTCGTTCTTGCGGGTCAGCATCACAAAGCGGGTCACGTCTGGCCCAACCTGATCGACCACATCGCGCAGTGTGACAAAGTTCCCTGCCCGTTTTGACATCTTGAACGGCTCGCCATTCTTCCACAGTTTCACCAACTGGGTCAGCTTGATATCCAGCGGCACTTTGCCGTCGGACAGCGCCGACACAGCCGCCTTCATCCGCTTGACATAGCCACCGTGGTCGGCACCGAACACGTCGATCAGCGCATCAAAGCCGCGGCTCACCTTGTCATAGTGATAGGCGATATCCGGGGCGAAATAGGTCCAGCTGCCGTCCGATTTCTTGACCGGGCGATCGACGTCGTCGCCATGCTCGGTCGACTTGAACAGGGTCTGCTCGCGCGGTTCCCAATCCTCGGGCTTTTTGCCCTTGGGTGGTTCCAGCACACCTTCGTAGATCAGGCCCTTGTCAGTCAGCGATTGCAGCGCCGCCTCGATCCGGCCTGTACCGTAGAGCGACTTCTCCGAGAAGAACACGTCCATTTCGACGCCCAGCGCCTTCAGATCGGCCCGGATCAGATCCATCATCGCATCGGTTGCGAACTCGCGCAGCTCTTCCAGCCATTCGCTTTCCGGCTTGTCGATCAGGCTGTCGCCGTATTTGTCTTTCAGCGCCTCACCAATCGGGATCAGGTAATCCCCGGGATACAGCCCTTCAGCGATCTCGGGGCTCAGTCCGTTGGCTTCTCGATACCGCTCGTAGGCAGACCGCGCCAGCACATCGACCTGCGCGCCGCCGTCGTTGATGTAATACTCACGCGTCACATCATGACCCGAGTAGGCCAGCAAGCTTGCCAGAGCGTCACCGAATACCGCGCCCCGCGTATGGCCCACGTGCAGCGGACCGGTGGGGTTTGCGGACACGTATTCCACGTTCACTTTCTGCCCGTGACCCATGGTCGAACGGCCATAGTCTGTGCCCTTTTCCAGCACGGCAGCCAGAACGCCCTGCCAGACAGCGGGAGCCAGCCGCAGGTTCAGGAAGCCCGGCCCGGCGACCTCGGCACTTGTGATCCGGTCATCCGCCGCCAGTTTCCCGGCCAGCACATCGGCAATGTCGCGCGGCTTCATCTTGGCCGGCTTCGCCAACACCATCGCTGCATTCGTCGCCATGTCGCCATGCGCGGCGTCACGCGGCGGTTCGACCGCCACGTTGTCAAAGCTCAGCCCTTCTGGCAAAGCGCCTTCGGACTGCATCTGTGCCAGCGCGTCCAGAACGAGGCCGCGGATCTCGGAAAACAGGTTCATTTCGGATGTCCTTTTGCTTGCCCGGCGGTTTACCACGCAAAGCGGCAAGGTCAATGGAAGCGATCAGTTTAGGCTTGGTTTAGACGTGAACCGGGCTAATGTCGGCAAAAACCACCAACAGGAGTACCAATTATGCGCCTTGCCCTGCCCCTTGCCCTGCTGCTGACAACATCCCTGCCGGTTTGGGCGGATATGCCTTCGCCCCAAGGCCACGTGTTGCTGACCCTGGGCGGTGCGGTATCCCAGACAAACCTGCCCGCGCGCAGCGAAAATGACGGCGGATTGCTGGGATACCTCGAGGTCCAGCACGATGGCGGCGCAGGCTTTGATGCCGCAATGCTGGATGCGCTGGAACAGACCGAGATTTCAATCACCTATGGCCGCGAAGGAAACAAGCGAGAGATTGCCTTTTCAGGGCCGCTTCTGTCGGACGTGATGAAGATGGCGGGTGCGGAAGGCAGAACAGCAAGGCCCATGGCCATGGACGGCTATCAAGCCGAAATTGCGTGGGACAGCATCGCCGCCCACAAGCCCATTGTTGCAACCCGCGCAGATGGCGCACCAATGGGGATCGGCGGATATGGCCCCACTATGATCGTATTCCCGCCCACCGATGACGCCGACCTAGCCCAGACACAATCCGGGCAACAGGTCTGGGCGCTGGCCTATATCGGGGTCGAGTAGTCAGTCCTTCGTAGCTGAAACACCGGTCAGCCTTGCGTGATCCTGCAAGGCGAACCGGTCCGTCATACCGGCGATATAGTCCGAGACTATGCGCGCCAACGCGGTTTCACCTTGGGCGGCTTCGATGTCCTCGTGCCAGCGCGCGGGCATCTGTTTCGGATCGCTCAAGTAGATGGGGAACAGGTCTTCGACAACTTTGCCGACCTCGGCCCGCACTTTCATGACGCTGGGCGCGCGATACATGCGCGAAAACAAGAAGGCCCGGATTTCCCGGAGCCGCGCCCACAAGTCGTCCGAGAACCGCACAACCGGATAGCCAAGGTTGCGAGTATCCTCGACCGATTGCGCGCCGGAAGCCGCAATCAGTTTGGTTGATGTGTCGATGACATCAGCGACCATAACACCAAAGACCCGCCGAAGCGCTTCATGCCGACGACGGTACGCGTCCAGACCCGGGTATTTTTGATCCACTTCCGAGTAGCAATCGCCGACGATAGGAAGTTGCAGGATTTCATCGTCCGAAAACAAACCTGCGCGCAAGCCATCCAGCAGGTCGTGGTTGTTATAGGCAATGTCATCCGACAGCGCTGCAACCTGCGCCTCGGCACTTGCATGTGTGTGCAGTTCAAGATCGAAACCCTGATTGCATTCCGCCAGTGCCCACGGCAGGTCACCGACAACCGGGCCGTTGTGCTTTGCGATGCCTTCCAGACATTCCCAGGTCAGGTTGCAACCATCAAACTCGGCATAATGGCGCTCCAGCCTCGTGACGATCCGAATGGCTTGGGCGTTATGATCAAAGCCGCCATAGGGTTTCATCAAAGCGTGCAATGCGTCCTCGCCGGTGTGCCCGAACGGTGTATGCCCCAGGTCATGGGCCAGCGCGACGGCCTCGGTCAGTTCGGGGTTCAGCCGCAACGCGCCAGCAATCGTGCGCGCGACCTGAGCGACTTCGATGGAATGGGTCAGGCGCGTGCGATAGCTGTCACCCTCATGCTCAACAAACACCTGCGTCTTGTGCTTGAGGCGTCGAAACGCGCTGGCATGAATGATCCTGTCCCGGTCGCGCTGAAAGCATGACCGGAAACTGCTTTCCTCCTCGGGAACAAGCCGCCCCCTTGCGCGGCCCGGATCCGAGGCAAAACACGCTCGCTCCAATAGTCTTGTCCTTGTCGCCTGTCCTTGCAATTTCTATATTGTAAGGTAATGCGGAAATAAACCTTTGGAGCCCGGCATGAATCTGCCTCCGACAGTTACAGAACGCGCTTTTGATCGACTGGCCGAAATTGGCGCGGCAGATCAGGGTCAGGCCCTGCGCGTTGCAGTGGAAGGCGGCGGATGTTCCGGTTTTCAATACGAAATCGCGCTGGATATCCCGACGGAGGATGACCTTGTTCTCGAAGGAAAAGGCCAGAAGGTCATTGTGGACTCGGTCTCGTTGCCGTTTCTTGAAAATGCGGTGATCGATTTCTCGCAGGAACTGATCGGGGCGCGGTTTGTGATTGATAATCCCAATGCCACGTCCTCCTGTGGCTGCGGCACATCTTTCTCAATGTAGCGACTCAAATGGGGGCTCTACCCCCACCCCGGGAAAGACCCACCCCCCCAAGGTGTTTGCAGACAAAAGAAGCATGGTCACTGCTCTGCTTCTGTCTAAAGAACCTCGAACGGCGAGGCCGAGCCTCGCAAATCCGCCCATGATCTTGCCGCAGGGCCTTTTCTGGGCGATAGGTTGCTCAAAGCCACGGAGGACCGCGCATGAAAATCGCCACATTCAACATCAATGGCATCAAGGCGCGGGCCGAAGCGCTGCCCCGGTGGTTGGACGATGCGCAACCGGATGTGGTGCTTCTTCAGGAAATCAAATCGGTAGACGAGAATTTCCCGCGGGAAATGTTCGAAGAGCGGGGATACAACGTCGAGACCCACGGCCAGAAAAGTTTCAACGGCGTGGCCATCCTGTCCAAGTTGCCGCTCGAGGACGTGACCCGCGGATTGCCGGGCCATGATGCGGATGAACAGGCACGCTGGATCGAGGCGACTGTCGTCGGCAAGAAGGCTGTGCGCATTTGCGGTTTGTATCTGCCGAACGGCAATCCCGTTCCGGGACCGAAATACGATTACAAACTGGCGTGGATGGACCGGCTTTATGAGCGGGCCAAAGATCTGCTGGCCAGTGAAGAGCCCGCCTTGATGGCCGGTGACTACAACATCATCCCTCAGGCCGAAGATGCCAAACGTCCGGACGCCTGGCGCGAGGACGCCCTGTTTCGCCCGGACAGCCGTGCGGCGTTTCGCAAGATCCTGAACCTTGGTTTTACCGAGGCCTTTCGGGCACGCACGCAGGGGCCGGGCCACTATTCATTCTGGGATTATCAGGCCGGGGCCTGGAACAAGAATGACGGTATTCGCATTGATCATTTTCTGCTGACCCCGCAAGCGGCCGACCTGATGCGCGATTGCCGGATCGATGCCGAGGTTCGCGGACAGGAAAAACCATCCGACCACGTTCCGGTCTGGGTCGATTTCGATCTGTAAGTCGTCACGCCGTGGCGTCGTAGCTGTAGATCCACTCATACCGCCGCCCCAGTCGCGGCCCCATCGCGGTCAGTGCCATCTG
This sequence comes from Ruegeria sp. D4, assembly GCF_056534475.1. Taxonomy (NCBI): domain Bacteria; kingdom Pseudomonadati; phylum Pseudomonadota; class Alphaproteobacteria; order Rhodobacterales; family Roseobacteraceae; genus Ruegeria; species Ruegeria sp. D4. The sequence continues at coordinate 286,234 of NZ_JBQFPJ010000001.1, read as the reverse complement.
TGCTGCTACGCGCATCGGTCCGCGCAGGTGAAAGTTGCGCGCATTGGCCGTTGCCGTTTCGACTACCTGTCTGGCGCGCGCAGCGCGCGCGGTTTCATAATTGCTAAGCGCATCCGCCAGACTGTCGGCCTGAAACGAACGCGCCAGTATCAGTGCATCTTCCAGTGCGAGACAGGCGCCCTGCGCCATGAACGGAAGCGTCGGATGGGCGGCATCCCCCAGCAAGGCAATGCGTCCATTCTGCCATTTCCGTGCAACCGGCCGAAGGTGAAGCGCCCAGACAAAAGTCTCTTGCACTTCGCCCAGAATCTCACGCACTTTTCCGCCAAAATCCGAGAACCGTTGGCGCAATTCCTCCGGATCACCCGCAAGGCGCCAGTCTTCCTGTTGCCAGTCTGATCGTTCCTCGATCGCGACAATGTTCATAAGGCTCTTATCCCGCAGGGGATAAGTCACGACATGCTGCCCCGGCCCCATCGTCAAATGCGCCTTGGGTGCGCTCAGCTCGACACTCCAGGGGATTGTCGCGCGCCAGGCAACCTGATGGGAAAAACCTGGTATCTCTTCTCCGTTCAGATAGGGACGAATGGCGCTGCGGCCGCCATCTGCCGCGATCAGACAATCGACCGTCAGCAGATCACCGTTTGCCATCCGGATCTCGACACTATCGTCGTCTTCCCGGATGTCCTGAACTTGGCTGTTCAAACGGATTTCCACGCCAGCCGCCTGGGCGGAGTTCAGCAGCAATTCAATCAGGTCCGCCCGGTGATAGTAATAAGTGGGACCTGCCGAAGGTTCCCGTATTCGGCTGATGAAGCGGCCGGTTTTGTAATCACGCAAAACCGTTCCATAGGACCGCTGGCCAGATTCGATGGCGCCACTCACCGCACCCAATGCTTTCAGCACCACCATGCCGTTGGCACTGATCTGCAACCCGGCCCCGACCTCGCTGATGTCGCTGGCCTGTTCAAGGACCACCACATCAGCTCCGGTCTGACGCAATGCGGTGGCAGCGGCAAGGCCGCCGATTCCCGCACCCACAACCGCGATTTTCAAACCCTGAGTATTCATGAATCAGACTTACCGCACAAAAAACGCCGGAGCCAATGGCCCCGGCGTTTTTGAATTGCAATATTCCGGCGGTTAATCGTCGCGGTGGACTTTTTCGCGGCGCTCGTGACGCTCTTGCGCCTCAAGCGTCATGGTCGCAATCGGACGCGCATCCAGTCGCTTAAGCGAGATCGGATCGCCCGTCATCTCGCAATACCCGTACTCGCCTTCGTCAATCCGGCGCAGTGCCGAGTCGATCTTAGCCACCAGCTTGCGCTGACGATCACGGGTACGCAGTTCCAGCGCGCGGTCGGTTTCCTCGCTTGCGCGGTCGGCGACATCAGGGATGTTACGCGTGTTGCCCTGCAACCCTTCGATGGTATCGCGGCTGCCTGCTAAAAGTTCATTCTTCCAATCGGTCAGCTTGCGTCGAAAATATTCAAGCTGGCGGTCGTTCATGAACGGTTCATCTTCGGCCGGTCGATAATCTTCCGGCAGAAAAACTTCCTGTTTCATTTGTGCTCCCTCGGTACGGCCAGAAACGTCGGTCGCGGTCGTTTCACCTGACATTTGGCACCCCCTCTGCGCAGCATTTATCCGACGGCGCAGGGAATGTCACTACACAAAACCCGGACTGCTGCGCCGTCATCATGTCAGTATCTAATAATGATACTTTGCAAGGGAAAACCTTGTTTTTCTGTGGAGTTTTCCGGGCCTTTTCCGGGCAGTTTGTTAACAGCGCAACTTTAGGATGAGGGCGAATCAATTCCCAGGCCTTCCCGGGCTGCAATTTTGCCTGCACGGACGCAGCGGCGCGGGTTGTCAAACCCGCCCGCCCTCTGTACCCCAAGGGGCGCAAATTCCGCCCATGACGGGCACGATACGACACGGGGGCCCAATGACCACACGTTTCCAAGGTACAGCCGAATATGTTGCCACAGACGACCTCAATATCGCCGTCAATGCCGCTGTGACCCTTGAACGCCCGTTGCTGGTCAAAGGTGAACCCGGTACTGGCAAGACCGAACTGGCCAAGCAGGTGGCCGGTGCGCTGGGTCTGAGAATGATCGAATGGAACATAAAGTCGACCACGCGCGCGCAACAGGGTCTGTATGAATACGATGCCGTCAGCCGCCTGCGCGACAGCCAGCTGGGCGAAGAGCGCGTGCACGACGTGTCGAACTACATCCGCAAGGGCAAGCTGTGGCAGGCATTCGAGACGGACGAAAAGGTCGTTCTGCTGATCGATGAGATCGACAAGGCCGATATCGAGTTTCCAAACGACCTGCTGCAGGAGCTCGACAAGATGGAGTTCCATGTCTACGAGACCGGAGAGACCATCCGCGCCAAAAACCGGCCGATCGTAATCATTACCTCGAACAACGAAAAAGAACTGCCCGACGCATTCCTGCGCCGCTGCTTCTTCCACTACATCCGCTTTCCGGATGAGGCCACGATGCGCCGGATCGTCGACGTGCACCACCCAGGCATCAAGGACGCGCTGCTGACCACGGCCCTGACCCAGTTCTACGAAATCCGCGAAACTCAGGGGTTGAAGAAAAAACCTTCGACCTCGGAAGTGCTGGACTGGCTCAAGCTACTTCTGGCCGAGGATCTGACAGCCGAAGACCTGAAGCGTGATGGTGTCAACGCTCTGCCCAAGCTGCATGGCGCACTGCTTAAGAACGAGCAGGACGTGCATTTGTTCGAACGCCTTGCTTTCATGGCGCGCAGCAAGCGGTAATTCCGCCGATATGGCTGAACATCGGGTGATCGCGGGTTGCCTTGGGTCCGACCGGATGTCAGCATAACTCCGGCCAGCCCCGGCGCATCGCGCCCCGAGACCGACATGAATTGACAGGATCTGCAACAGATGCCCGACGCTCCAACAGTTCGCCCCTTGCGTAACGAGGACCGGGATCAGTGGTCCGACATGTGGCGCGACTACCTGGCGTTCTACGAAACATCGGTTCCGGACGACGTCTATGACACGACCTTTTCCCGTCTTCTGGGAGATGACCCAAGTGATTTTTCCTGTTTCGTTGCCGAACTGGACGGGCAACTGATCGGGCTGACTCATTTCCTGTTTCACCGCCACGCCTGGAAGGTTGAACAGGTTTGCTATCTGCAGGATCTGTTCACACGCCCCGAAGCGCGCGGCACGGGTGTCGGGCGGGCACTAATCCAGGCGGTCTATGACGAGGCGGATCGCCAAGGTGCGCCGTCAGTCTACTGGTTGACCCAGGGTTTCAATCATACTGCCCGAAAACTCTACGACCGCATTGGAAAGCAGACTCCGTTTATCAGGTATCAGCGTCCATGATGCGATGGGTTGCTCTTTGTCTGGCGGCCGCATTGGCGGGCTGTGCGTCTGTCAAAACGACGGAACCCCCGACCCGGGTGCAAGCGGTGGAAAGCGTGCTGCCCCCGGCAAAGATGTTCACAAGATCTTATCCGATGCCGCCCGCGCGCTCGAACGGAAACATCGCTGCTGATTTTATGTCGCTGCATTTCGCACTGGAATCCGGCGCGGTTCTGCCCATGTTCACGCGCTTTGAAGGTCCGGTCACTGTCCGGTTGACCGGCACTCCGACCGCCAGCATGCAACGCGATCTGACCAGGTTGCTGACCCGCCTGCAACGTGAAGCCGGGATCGACATCCGTCAGATCAGGGACGGTCAGGCCAACATTACCATCGAGGCGGTTGGTCAGAAACAAATCCACAGCATCTTGCCCAATGCCGCCTGTTTTGTGGTGCCAAACGCATCCAGTTTTGAAGAATACCGCCGCGACCGGCGTAAACGCAAAAGCAACTGGACCGAATTGCGCAAGCGCGAACGTCTGGGGATTTTCATCCCATACGACGTTAGCCCACAGGAAATGCGCGACTGCCTTCACGAGGAACTGGCGCAAGCGCTGGGGCCGCTGAATGACCTGTATCACCTGCCGGATTCGGTTTTCAACGACGACAATATCCACACCGTCCTGACCGGCTTTGACATGCTGATCCTGCGCACCGCCTACGCGCCCGAACTGCGCAACGGCATGACCCCTGAACAGGTCGCGGCCGCCCTGCCCGGAGTTCTGAGCCGCCTGAACCCACGCGGTGACAGATTGCCGAAGCAACCCGTTTCGGAAACGCCGCGCGAGTGGATTGTTGCGATACAGAAGGCGCTTGGGCCGGGTCAGGGCTCGTCCAGACAGGTCCGGGCAGCCGAGAACGCAGCGCGGATCGGAAAAGCGCGCGGCTGGACAGATCATCGCCGCGCTTACCCACACTATCTGTTGGGCCGCATGGCCCAGTTCGATGACCCGCTGGAAGCGAAACGTCAGTACGACATTGCCATGCAATATCTGATGCAGACCCCCGGCACTGAAGTCCATAGAGCGCATGTCACCACACAGACTGCTGCCTATTCGCTGGCACAAGGCAGAGGGCCGGAGGTTCTGCCTCAACTGGACAACGCGATTGATGTCATGACAAAGGCCGAAAACGCCTCGATCCTAGCCACGCTGCTGCTGTTGAAATCCGAGGCTCTCAATCAGACCGGTCGCCCGGAACAGGCACGCGCCGTCAGGCTGGACAGTCTTGGGTGGGCAAGATACGGCTTCGGCTCGGATCTGGTAATGCGTTCTGTGACTCAGGAAGTCGCCGCGACGAACGCCAACACTGAAAACAACGGATGACAGGCGAATGGTAGTGGTTCTGGGCATGGCGGTTCTGGGCGCAATTCTGGGGGCGCTGACCGCGCGAAAACGCAATGGGTCCGGGGCGGACATTGCACAATACGCCGCCGGATACGGCATCGCGTTCGCATTGGCAGGTTTGGTGATGTCCCTGATCCTGGTTCGTCTGGTAGCCTGATCCGATGTTTCTGCCCTTCTTCGAAAACCTTCGCAAAGCAGGCATTCCGGTGTCTCTGCGCGAGTATCTGACGTTTCTGGAAGGGATGAAAAAAGGGCTTGCCACCTATGATGTCGAGGCCTTCTATTACCTCGCCCGCGTGTCGATGGTGAAGGACGAACGCAACATCGACAAATTCGACCGGGCCTTTGCCGCCAGCTTCGAAGGACTGAACGAAATCAGTTTCGATCAGGTGCTGGAGGCGGTCGATATCCCCGCCGAATGGCTTGCCAAGATGGCTGAAAAGCACCTTAGTGACGAGGAAAAGGCCGAAATCGAGGCTCTGGGCGGGTTTGAAAAGCTGATGGAGACGCTGCGCGAGCGTCTGAAGGAGCAGCAAGGCCGCCACCAAGGCGGCAACAAGTGGATCGGCACCGCCGGAACCTCGCCGTTCGGCGCCTATGGCTACAACCCCGAAGGCGTACGGATCGGTCAGAAGGAAAGCCGCCATCAGCGCGCGGTCAAGGTCTGGGATAAGCGTGAATTCAAAAACTTAGACGACACAGTTGAACTGGGCACGCGCAACATCAAAGTGGCACTGAAACGCCTGCGTCGCTGGGCCCGTGAAGGGGCTGCCGAAGAACTGGATCTGGACGGAACCATCCGGGCCACGGCAGAACACGGCTATCTGGATGTCAAAACTCGGCCTGAACGTCACAACGCCGTAAAAGTGCTGCTGTTTCTGGACGTGGGCGGTTCGATGGACCCGCATATCAAGGTGGTCGAGGAGCTGTTCTCGGCCGCCCGGACCGAGTTCAAGCATCTTGAATACTACTATTTCCACAACTGCCTCTATGAAGGCGTCTGGCGCGACAATCGCCGCCGTTGGGATCAACAGACACCGACCCACGAAGTGCTGCGCACCTATGGTCCGGACTACAAGTGTATCTTTGTCGGCGACGCTTCGATGAGCCCTTACGAGATCGCCTATCCCGGTGGCGCGAACGAGCATTGGAACAAAGAGGCCGGTCAGGTCTGGCTGCAACGCGCGCGCGAGCAGTGGACATCGAACCTGTGGATCAATCCGGTCCCCGAGAAATACTGGGAATACACTCACTCGATCGGAATGATCCGGGAGATTTTCGAGGATCGCATGGTGCCGATGACACTGGCTGGACTGGAGCAAGGGATGCGCGAACTGACGCGGTAACGTCAGGGGAGCCGGGCGCAAGGCGCACCATGTTATGATGTACCATTCTCACCATGTCGGAGAGGTACACGAAAATGATCATTCGCATCTTTCAGGTTGTAGCACGCCCTGGCAAAGAGGAAGAGTTTGGACGCCCTGAAAGCCTTTGTCGGGGAAGATTACGCCAGCCCGCATATCGACGCCGCCGAGGCTGAACTGGTCGAAAGCAGATTGATAAAGCACTACAATCTGGTCGAAACCTGAGTTCAAATGCCCAGATCAAAACAAGCGTTCAATCCGAGAATTCAGGTTGCCCTGACCGGCCTGCACGCCCATATCTGAACTATGCTTCGTCTGACCCCGATCCTGCTGGCCATAGCCTATGCCGTCGTGATGTATCGCATCTCGGTCTGGCGCACGCATCGGGAACTGGATGCCAAATCGACCGAGCTGGCAGACCCGGCACTGAAGCGGATGACCGACCGGCTGGCTGCCGCTTTGAATGTGGATCGGGTGCCGGTCTATATTTACGAGATTGATCCGGTTAACGGGCTGGCCTCGCCGGATGGCCGCATCTTCATCACACGCGGCTTTTACCGGAAATTCGCAAACGGAGAGGTTTCCGCCGAAGAAATGGCCAGTGTCATCGCTCATGAGCTGGGCCATGTTGCGCTTGGACATGCACGGCGGCGGATGATCGACTTTTCCGGGCAGAACGCTTTGCGCGCAGCGCTGATGATGCTGCTGAACCGGTTCATTCCCTTCATCGGTGCCTGGATTGCCAATATGCTGACGCATCTGCTGGCATCGCGACTGTCGCGTGGCGATGAGTATGAGGCGGATGAGTATGCCGCTGCGCTTCTGACCAAGGCAGGGATCGGAATTGGCCCGCAGAAATCACTGTTTCACAAGCTGGAAGGCCTGACCCAGCAGCGCGCCGGTGTCGTTCCGGCCTGGTTGATGAGCCATCCGAAGACAGATGAGCGGATTGCGGCGCTGGAAGTCCTTGAACAGCGTTGGGGATCAAACGCATAGGGTCGGAACTTGGGGGCGCCGCCCCTTTCGCTCTCCGAGGGACTTTCAAACAGAAGTCGTATGCAGCGCTTTGCCCAGACGCGGCAGGCGGGCTTTTTTCATGAGCGCGCGCAAGGTCCATTGATCGCCGGACAGACGGTTGGCTTCGGCCAGAACGCGCGCGGCGTTTTGGGCCATTCCGTTGGGGTCGGTAGTCCAGAAACCATACAGAAATGTATCGGGGTCGACGCGGTCAAGTCCCTCTTCGGCCAGAAGGTTCCCTGGAAAATCCTTGGCGTTTACCGTGACAATCACATCAGCGGAACTGGCGATTGCTGTTGCCAGCACGTGGATGTCCGCAGCATCAGGCAACCACAGACGGTTTTCGATACCCGGAGCCGCTGACTTTGCTGCGCCCGGCCATTGCGTCTGTGTCAAAGCGATTTCGGCGCGGGCCTGCATTTCACCGTCGGGGCCCAGCTTGCGCGCGGCACGGGCCCATTCCTCGAGGATACGGTCCGACCAGACAGGTGCGAAATGGCCCAGACGGGCCGCGCCCAGCAGCATCTCTCGCATCACCGTGGGGTAGATGACGCAGGTGTCCAGAACCGCCTTCACAACCGGAAGAACACCGCTTTGAGGTAGCCGCTTTCGGCCAGTTGCGGCAGCTGCGGGTGGTCGGAACCGGCGAAACCTGTGTGGATCAGTTGCGCCCGCCGCCCGGCCCGCCCGATCCCGCGGGCGGATGCGTCCCTGAAGCGGCCCAGATCCGCCGCGTGAGAACAGGAGCACAAGCCCAGATACCCGTCGGGTTTGACCAGCGGGGCGGCCAGACGCGCAATACGTTCATAGGCCCGCAAACCGGCATCAAGCGCTTGTTTCGAAGGTACAAATGCCGGGGGGTCGCAGACCACAACGTCAAAGCGGGCTCCTTCATCGCCCAACTGGGTCAAAACATCGAACGCATCACCCTGCCGCGTGCTGAAGCGGTCGGAAAAGCCCGAGGCCGCAGCCCCCTTGGTCGCCAGATCCAGCGCTGCCGCAGATCCATCCACGGATAGCGCACCAGCAGCGCCGCCCGCCAACATCGCCAGACCGAAGCCGCCCACATGGCTGAACACGTCCAGTACCTGAGCACCGGGGTGCACCAGTCTGGCGGCAAAGGCGTGATTTGGGCGCTGATCGTAGAACAGACCGGTTTTCTGGCCGCCCGTCAGATCGGCCATGTAGGTCGCGCCATTCATCGGAACGGGCAACGGAGCATCCGGGGCCGTACCGCGCAGGGTCATGTTCACATCATCCAGCCCTTCCAGCCCGCGCGTACGACCAGAGGCATTCTTGAGCACCGTGGAAACCCCGGTCACCTTGACCAGCGCATCGGTCAGCCTGTCCAGATGAGCTTCGGCCCAAGCGGCGTTGGGCTGGATCACGCAGGCGTCACCAAAACGATCGATGATGACACCGGGGAATCCGTCAGCCTCGGCATGCACGAGGCGGTAATAGGGTGCGTCGTACAAACGCTCGCGCATCTCCAGCGCCCGTGTCAGGCGAGTTTCGAACCACGCTGCATCAAGCCGTGCGTTCAGATCGCGATCGAGAACGCGGCACATGATTTTTGAATCCGGGTTGACCGCCACTAGCGCTATCGGCGCCCGTTTGTCATCTTCCAGAACGGCAAGCGAACCAGCCGGGATTTTTCGCGTGCGGCGGTCGGTGACGATGTCATTGGCATAAACCCAGGGAAAACCATGGCGCAGACCGCGCGCATTGGCCTTGGGTTTCAGACGGATGGAAGGGCGATCTGTTTCAGCAGGCTGGGTCATGACGCCCTCTTAGTGGCGAACGCGGGCCTGCGAAACCCCTTGTTTACCTGTCGCGCCCGCGCCAGCCGCCGCGCCGCTTCGGAGCCTGAGCGGTTTGAAGCCCCTCACGCAGTACCTTCGTCATAGGATGTTCAGCATTTTCAGTTGCATAAGCCGCGTGCAACTCGGTCAGGGCCTGCGTCTGATCACGATCCGCAGGCAAGCTGAGCGCCCAGTCCAGAAAGATACTGCGGCATTCGGGCAAAGTGATGCCGTCTATGCGATAGGCTTCGAGTATCAGACCCTTGTGATCGTTTGGATCAGAGTTTCGGCCCATCGTCTTCCCCTTGCATCACCATCCCGATCAGCCGGGCGGCCGTATCGTAGCTTTCCTGCAGCGCGTTCTGCAACTGGCTGACCTGGTCAAATCCGGTGGCCCGGCAAAGGAAGGCGGTGCCGCCTTCGCCGATCTGATCTGCCTCGATCACTTTGCCCGACAGCAGTCGCGCAGCGCATTGTACCGACCAGCATAGGTCGTAACAGTCCTTCAGGGATTGTGCCTGCGCGACATCCAGCAACCCGGCAGCGACCGCGCCATCCAGCCCGGAATGCACGTCGCGTTGGGGAATGCCGGCCAGCAACGCTCCGGTTTCGGCCATCAGTTCGATATCCATCATCCGCCCCGGGCCGTTCTTGGCATCCCAGATACCAGCCGGCGATTTTGCGGCGGCAAGCCGTTCCCGCATTTCGGCGACCTCCCGCAAGATCTTGTCCCGATCGCGCGGCTGCGCCATGAAATCTGCGCGGAAGGTTTCGATCGCATCGCCAAGGTCCGCGTCACCGCCCACGACGCGGGCACGGGTCAGCGCCAGATGTTCCCACACCCAGGCCTCATTTTTCTGGTAATTGGTAAAACTGGCCCAGCTTGTAGCCACCGGACCCTGATTGCCGGAGGGGCGCAGGCGCATGTCGACCTCGTAAAGCCGTCCTTGCGACATCGGTGCAGACAAGGCGGTGATCAGGGCCTGTGTAAATCGGGCAAAATACGGACGCGTGCCCAACGGACGCGGCCCGTCCGACATATCCTGATCCAGCGGATCATAGATGACAATCATGTCCAGATCGGATTGCGAGTTGATCTGCCCCGCCCCTAGCGAGCCCATGCCCAGAACCACGGCCCCGCGCCCCGGCGCCGGACCATGTTTGCGGGCAAACTGTTCGGCCACGCAGGGCAGGATTGCGGCGATCACGGCATGAGCCAGTTCGGCGTATTGCCGCCCGGCCTCTACACCGTCAATCAATCCGCGCAGGTGGTGTACACCGATGCGGAAATGCCATTCCTTGCACCAGCGCCGTGCCAGATCCAGCCGGGATTCATAATCGTCCTCACCAGACAACGCCTGCGTCAACTCAGCCTCAAGCGCGGCCTGCCCGGGCCAATCGGCAAAGAAACTGCCGCCAATAACGGCATCAAAAACCGAAGCGTTGCGCGACAGATGCGTGGCCAGTGCGTGCGAAGTACCGACAATATCGATCAGCAGGTCGATCAGTTGCGGGTTGGCTTCGAACAGGGAAAACAACTGAACCCCGGCGGGCAATCCGGCCAGAAACCCATCAAGCGCCTGCAACGCCTCGTCGGGCTGGGCTGTCTTGGCCAGACGCGAGAGCAATTCGGGCTTCAGGCGTTCGAATATCCGTGCGCCGCGCTGCGAGCGCAAAGCGGGGTAAGTCGGCCAGCGGGCTAAAACGTTCTTGTCAAATTCTACGCTTTCTACCGAGGTCGGCCGTTGGCCATGCCCCGGGGCGAAAAACCCTTCGGTCAGTTCATGTACTTCGGTCAGCCTGCGGGTCAGGTCCGATTGCAACGCGACGCTGCTGATCCCCATCAGGCAGGCGACGCGTTCAATTCCGTCTTCGGATTTCGGAACCTTGTGGGTCTGGGCGTCGTGAATCATCTGGATGCGGTGCTCAACCTCGCGATGAGCACGGTAATGATCGCTGAGCTTTTCTGAAACGTCCTGCGGCACCCACCCCTTGTTCGCCAGCGCCGCCAACCCCGGAACCGTTGCGCGCAGCCGCAGATCCGGGTCGCGGCCACCCGCAATCAACTGGCGTGTCTGGGTGAAGAACTCGATTTCCCGAATGCCACCCTGCCCCAGTTTCATGTCATGGCCGGGAATGGTCAGCGTGCCGCCGGTCCCCTTGTTTTCCCGAATGCGCAAGCGCATGTCGTGGGCGTCCTGAATCGCTGCAAAGTCCAGATGGCGGCGCCAGACAAATGGGCGCAGCGCGTCAAGAAACCTGTCTCCGGCGGCAATATCGCCCGCGCAGGGGCGCGCCTTGATATAGGCGGCGCGTTCCCATGTGCGACCCAGGCTTTCATAGTACCGTTCAGCCGCTTCCATCGCCAAGCAGACCGGTGTTACGGCCGGGTCGGGACGCAGGCGCAGATCGGTGCGGAAGACATAGCCATCAGCGGTTTTCTCGCTCAGCGTGGCGCAGAAATTGCGGGTCGCGCGCACCATGCTTTGCCGCGCGTCATAGAAATCATCCGGTTCGAAACGTGTCTCGTCGAACAAGACGATCAGATCGATGTCCGAACTGTAATTCAGTTCGTGCGCACCCATCTTGCCCATAGCCAGGATGACCATTCCCGCAGCGTTTACAACATCTTCCTCGGTCATTCCCGGCAGTTTACCGCGTCTGATCAGAGCCGCGATTTCCGCCTTGGCGGCGACATCCGCTGCCAGCGCACCAAAATCGGTCAGCGCTGCGGTCACTTTTTCCAGAGGCCAGGCCCCGGACAGATCAGCAAGCGCGGTCAGCAAGGCCACGCGCCGCTTGGCCTGCCGCAGCCCCGGTTTCAACTGATCCGGCGGCAAAGCACGGGCGGTATCCATCACATCTGCCAGCGCCTGATCAGGGTGGTGCAATGCGCCCGACAGCCATTCGGCCTCTCGTTCAACAAGGCTTTTCAGATAAGGACTGGAACCGGCTGTTCCGGCGATCAGATCACCTTGTTCGCTGGTCAGATCGGGCACCAACGCCCGCGTCTCGGCCCCCAAAACGGGATCATAGGCAAGCGGTGCGCGAATAATGGCAAGTGCATCTGTCATGCGCGCAGGTTGCGCATCACCGTTGAGCAACGTCAATGAGACAATCCGGTCACTCTCCGGTCAAAGGCGTGTCCTGACTGAAACTGTTCACCCAAACGCCGTGCCGCCTTTCCCAAAGAGATGAAATCAACATCGCCTCTTTCATCTTCGAATTCGGGCGCGTGTAGTCAGCGCGATAACTCAGCAATACGATGTCCTCCGTCAAAACCCGGAGCCTCGCATCGCCGAGTTCAAAACTGGCCATCGTCGGCGCATCCGCGAACTGCCCGACATGAGCGTCACGGTTCGCAAAGCCCGTTGGGTATACGCCTAAGAAATCCGGGCTCAACAAGGCCCGGTCAGCCGTCGCGTCCCCCTCGACCAGCGCCGTCCAGACCTGGCGTTCAAGCGAAAGGATTTCTTCCAATGTCGGGGCGGATTTGTATTCGCGGTCATCCATAGCCGGAACCTGCGCGCGTGACGCCCCTGCGTCAACCGCAGTTGAGGAAATTGCCAAAATGTAAATCTTTTTCACATTACCCCTTGCAACCCGGTTTTACCGCTCCCATCTTGGTGATGTGAAGACGATTTACATCAACCCCGGAGACCTGAAATGACCGCATTGTCCGACCACGCCACTCCCCAAAACCCGGGATGGCTGCACCGTTCCGAGGCCTGGCTTGACGACAAAGGCAAAGGCGCCTGGATCGCCGTCATGGTGCTTGGTTTCATCATTTTCTGGCCGATTGGCCTGGCCCTTCTGGCCTACATGATCTGGAGCAAACGTATGTTCAGCAAATCCTGCAGCCGCCGCAAAACCTGGCACAGCCACATGAGCGCCATGAAACCTTCGGGCAACAGCGCATTTGACGCCTACAAGGCCGACACGCTGGCCCGACTGGAGCGTGAACAGGCAGATTTCGAAGCATTTCTGCATCGCCTGCGCGAAGCTAAGGACAAGGCCGAATTCGACCAGTTCATGGATGAACGCGCCCGCGAAAACCATGATGAGCCGGAAAACGGCGAGCGCGCCTGATCCAGCCTTGCCCTGTCCCGTCATTCGGGACAGGGTACACCTGCATAACCTCCCGGAATTCCTTTAATGACCCACCTGCCCGATCCCGACCGCCAGCCTGAATTCTATCAGTCCGTGGCGACCAAACGTTTTGTCGCATGGCTTTTCGACATCGCCTTCATCTCGCTTCTTTGCATCGTCCCGGTCTTCCTGACATTTGGAATGGGCGTTTTCTTCCTGCCCCTGATCTACGGGGTCATCAGCTTTGTGTACCGGGTTGTCACCATCTCTAACGGATCCGCGACGCTGGGAATGCGCTTCATGAACATTGAATTGCGCGATGCCTTCGGTGCCCGGATGGATACCGGCAAAGCACTGGCCCATACCGCCGGCTATTTCGTCAGCATGGCATTCTTCGTGATCCAGATCATCTCTGTCATCATGATGCTGACCAGTTCCCGCTGCCAGGGGCTGACCGACGCGTTCCTTGGAACCGTCATGATCAACCAGCGGGCGTAAAAGAACCGACGCCTTGAATCACTTGGCGGCTCGCGGAAGCGTTGCTATCATCGCGTTGCGGGAAACACGGGACTTTCATGCGACACACGCTGCCAATAGCGCCACAATTCTATGTGACGGCACCACAGCCCTGTCCTTATCTTGAGGGCAGGATGGAGCGTAAATTGTTCACCGCCCTTCAGGGTGATGGCGCCGATCAGTTGAATAACTCGTTGTCCCAACAGGGTTTTCGCCGCTCTCAGAATGTACTCTATCGCCCATCATGCACGGACTGCGCCGCCTGCCTGTCCGCCCGGATCGACGTGTCGGCCTTTCAACCCAACAAAAGCCAGAGACGCGCCGCAAAACGCAATGAGGGTCTGGAGCGCCGCGCCAATTCCCCCTGGGCGACGGACGAACAGTACGAGCTGTTTCGCCGCTATCTCGATACCCGCCACGCCGATGGCGGTATGGCGGACATGGACGTTTTCGAGTTCGCCGCGATGATCGAGGAAACGCCGATCCGCAGTCGCGTGGTTGAATATGCTGACCCCAAAACCGGCGATCTGATCGCTGTCAGCCTGACAGATGTGCTCGATGACGGGCTGAGCATGGTTTATTCCTTTTACGACCCCGCCCAACCGTCCAACTCGCTTGGCACCTACATGATCCTCGATCATATCGATATCGCGCGCGAGGCTGGCCTGCCTTACGTATACCTGGGCTACTGGGTTCCGGGCAGTCCCAAAATGGGATACAAGGCCCGGTTCTCGGGTCTGGAAGCGTATATTCAAAACGAATGGAAACCTATCCGGGATCCTGATGGCCTGCCTGACGCACAGCATCATCCATTGTCTACAGCTCCGATTGCGGAACAAGTCGCCAATATCCAGCTGCCTGACCGCCACCCGACCAAAGGCTGAAAAGCATCCATGCACCAAAACCTGCACGCCGTCACGCTGGTGGTTCCGGATTATGACGAGGCGATTGCATTCTATACCGAAACACTGAATTTTGCGCTGTTGCAGGATATTGCGCTTGGCGAAGGCAAGCGATGGGTTCGTGTTGCGCCACCGGGTTCCGGAGGCGCATCGCTTTTGCTCGCACAGGCTGACGGTCCCGACCAAAAGGCCGCCATCGGCAATCAAACAGGCGGCCGTGTCGGCTTTTTTCTGGAAACTGACAACTTCCAACGCGACCACACCGCAATGCGTGAAAACGGTGTCCATTTCGAAGAGGACCCCCGCCACGAACCCTATGGCACCGTCGCCGTCTGGTGCGATCCGTTCGGCAATCGCTGGGACCTGATCCAGTTCACCTGATCCGTATCTTCATCTGGCTGAAAATATCCCGGGGATGAACCGGCCAAAGGCCAGGAAGGGGCTGGCCCCTTCCTACCAAGTTCAAAGCAAAGGGGGCCCGAAGGCCCCCTTTTCATTTTGTCAGTCTTTGATCAATTCGGGATCAGATCCGGCACAATGGTTACAATCGATGGGAAGAACCACAGGATTCCGATGCCCACGACCTGAATTAGGACAAACGGAACGATCCCACGATAGATATGACCTGTTGTCACCTCTTTGGGCGCGACGCCCCTCAGGTAGAACAGCGCAAACCCAAATGGCGGTGTCAGGAACGAGGTCTGCAGGTTCACCGCCACCATGATCGTCACCCATTTCGGATCGAACGACCCGCCATAGATCACTGGGCCCACGATCGGGATCACGATGTAGATGATTTCCAGGAAATCCAGCACGAACCCAAGGATGAACAGCACCAGCATCACGATCAGGAAGACCGTGAACTCGTTGTCGAAACTCTTGAGGAATTGCTGGATATAGTGCTCGCCCCCGAACGAGATCACCACCAGGTTCAGCAATTGCGAGCCGATCAGGATCGTGAACACCATCGAGGTCACTTTTGCGGTTTCCCGCACCACAGGTGTCAGAACGCCGCTGGAGAACAACACCCAGCATCCGAACAGCAACCCGAACAAAGCGAAAAGATAGGTGCCGTAGGCCAGGAAGAAGGCGACCCAGGTCTCAGCGGTGACACCGCCCTGATTGATCCTAAGGTCGAAATTCACCCCAAGCAGCAAGCAGATGATCACGGCAAAGGTCGACCAGATGATGATATTGCCCGACCGTTCCTGATCCTTCAGCTTGCGGTATGCAGCCAGCATGATCGCACCACCAGCCCCCAGCGCGGCTGCCGGTGTCGGGTTGGTCACACCACCAAGGATCGAGCCGAGAACGGCGATGATCAGAACCAGCGGCGGGAACACCACGCGGATCAGATCATTGGTCGCGCAGCGCGCGGCGGCCTCCTTGCAGCCATAGATGGCCAGCGCAAATGGCAACGCCAACAGCACGAACGTGGCCCCTGACGTGGTCGTTGGCGCAACCAGCAGCACATCGACCAGCAGCATCAGCAACAAGCCAATCCCACCCACGATCAAGGGCTGCACGGGACGGGACGGCGCGATGCCGCGGCCCAGCACCAGCGTCAGGCCCAACAGTACCACGACAATTGCAACGCCGGTTCCGATCGGCGCTGCGGCAGCGATCTTGGCTTCCTGCGCGGCGGCCAGTTCTTCCTCGCTCAGCCGCTGCGCCTCGGATACACCACCGGCAGCGTCAATCGCCTCTTGCTCGGCGACGGCCTGATCCCATGCTTCCTGACCATGCAACTCGATCATCGAAGCCTGGCATTCGGCCGACACGCTGGTCCGCAGTGAAGCACCCTGCCCGATATCCGAAAACCCGGAGACAGTGATATTCTGGCTTCCGATAACGCCAACACTGCTCAGCAGAAAGGCACCGGCGATCAATGCCACCGGAGCACCCAACAGCCATGTCAGACCCTCGGCGCGCGTGATTGGTTCACCGCCACCGCCGGACATCTCGACCGCGGGCGCCTTTTCCGGGTTGAGCAGAGCGTAGCCAAAGGCATAAAGCGCGTAGAGCAACGCGAGCATGATCCCCGGCAGCAATGCCGCCTGAAACAGCGTACCCACCGAAACTACAGCAGGCTCACCCAGATAGGTCAGCGCGTCGGTACATCCAGCCTCAACCGCCCGGGTTTCCTGTGCGGTGGAATACAGATCACCCGCCAGCGTGCCCAGCAGAACGATCACGATGGAGGGCGGAATGATCTGCCCCAGCGTTCCCGAGGCGGCGATCACACCGGTCGCCAGTTCCGGCGAGTAGTTGTTGCGCAGCATTGTGGGCAACGCCAGCAGACCCATGGTCACAACGGTCGCGCCCACGATACCGGTCGAGGCAGCCAGAAACGCACCCACGACCACGATCGAAACGGCCAGACCACCGGGCAGCGGACCAAAGACACGGGCCATGGTGGTCAGCAGGTCGTTCGCGATCTTCGAGCGTTCCAGGGTGATGCCCATCAGCACGAACATCAAAACGGCCAGAAGGGTTTCAATCGACTGCCCCGCCAGAACACGCTCATTCATCCGGTTCACGATGAAGGATACGTTCCGGTCCAGCGCTGTTTCCCAGCCTGCGGTAAAGACCGGTTCCGCAATCGTGGGCAAGTCCGGATATCGAAACACCGAGATCACATCAGGTTTGACACCCGAATTCACGACGTCCCGATAGGCTTGTGACCCGGTGTCGATTGCCTGATGGATCAGCAACCCGGCGCTGTCCAGAGCCGCGATGATCCCGAACGAGATCACCCCGGCCCCACCGATGGCGAAGGCCACCGGAAAGCCGCTCAGAATGCCTCCGAAAAGGCAGAAGAATACGATAATGAGGCCTATCTCGACGCCATCAAGTCCGAATAGCATTGTCTTGGTCTCCGTCCTTAATGTGCGCCTTCGTAGGCTTCTTCACCCTCACCAAGGCTGTCCTTGTCGAGGTATTTTCCTTCGCTTTCCGGCCCTTCCACAAATTCCAGGTAAGACCGGTACAGGAATGCAATCGCGTGCAGAAACACCATTGCTGCAAAGGCAATCAGCAGAATTTTGAACAGGAAGTAGCCATTGAAACCATTGGGGCTGAAACCGATGGTTTCGACGTTCCAACGCATCGCGCGGGATTTCATGACCAGCCTGTCCAGCGTGTCGCTGGCCGATGGTTTCGGCACGATCAGGTGCCGCCACATGAAGTACCAGCCGTACATCCAGGTCAGTACCGCCATCGGCATCATGAACAGGACCGACCCCAGCATATCGACCACACGCTTGGCCCGGTAACTGATCCCGGCATAAATCAGGTCAACGCGCACATGACCGCCCTGCACAAATGTGTAGGTGCAGCACAGGCATACGACCATGGCGTTATAAAGTTTAAGCTCTTCAGCATACCAACTGATGTCCATCTGGATCGGAATGCCGAAACCAAATGCCATGTCGGGACGCGCGAACACGCGCTGCATGAAAACGATGACGATCTGCTGGATGACCATCAGCAGACCGGCCCAGGCAAAGAACCGGCCAGTGGTGTTGGCGAACCCTTCGAGACCGCGCACCATCCCCCACATAAAGTTCCTGAAATACAGCCCAACGGCCGTCAGAACCAGAAAGATGGTGAAAACCACAAAGAAGAACTCGACCGACCCGCCGTAGTAGACAAAGCGCATGATCGCCTCTTTGTCCGACCAGTTCAGCCAGAGCTGCGGATGCGTGATGGCGTATCCGAAATTATAGAAGGCTTCGGCAATGTTCTGAATGAACCACACCAGTCCATTCCACAGGGCGCCGAAGAACGAGATACCGTTTTCGTCCTGCATGTTGTCCCCAGGTCGCGTCAGTTGCACTTGTTATTATAGCCGGTTTGAAATCACCGTGCATGTGCAACAGGAAAGGTTCCCCCGCGTGTGCGGGGGAACCATGTGAGTGTGAGCCGGATGTTAGCCGCGGACGCGGTCGCGCTGCGAGGTGTAGACGCCCGACGACAGGTTGAGCCATGCCGAAGACGCGGTCGACGAAGCAACCGCGCTGTCGTGGATCTTCTTGAACAGCTCGTCGCTCATGTTCTCGTCCAGCACTTCCTGGCTGGCTTGGCCAAATGCATCCCAGACGCTGTCAGGGAATTCCATGACCTTGACGCCACCCGACTGCAGACGCTGCAGTGCTGCACCGTTGTTGGCCAGGAACTGCGACAGGTTCCACTGGTGACATTCGCCTGCAGCGATCTCGATGATCTTCTGCTGGGCGGGTGTCAGGCTTTCGAACACGTCGCGGTTGGTTGCCAGCGACAGGCCCGCATTCGGTTCATGGAAGCCGGCGGTGTAGTAAACCTTGGTGATTTCCTGGAAACCGGCCTTTTCGTCGGCCCACGGACCGATCCACTCGGTTCCGTCAATCGCGCCCGAGGACAGCGCCTGATACACTTCCGAACCCGGAATGTTCTGAACCGAAGCGCCCAGTTTACCCAGTGCTTTACCGCCCAGACCGGGCATGCGGAACTTCAGACCGTTGAAATCTTCGGGGCTGTTGATCTCTTTCGAGAACCAGCCGCCCGCCTGTGCACCGGTGTTACCGGCCAGGAACGACTTCAGACCAAAGATCTGACCCAGTTCGTCATGCAGCTCCATGCCGCCATCCTGGTAGTACCAGTTCACCATTTCCTGCGCGGTCATGCCGAACGGAACAGCGGTAAAGAAGGCATAGCCCGGGTGCTGACCAACGAAATAGTAGTCAGCGGCGTGGTACATGTCGGCCTGACCTGACGATACCGCGTCAAACACCTCGAACGCGCCAACCAGTTCGCCTGCAGCTTTGATGTCAACGGTCAGATTGCCATCCGACATGGCCGTGATGCTGTCGGCGCAACGCTGGGCGCTGTCGAAAACACCAGCCAGACCACGACCCCACGAAGTCACCATGGTCAGCGTGCGCTTGCCCTGCGCGTAAGCCGGTGCCGCCAGCGTGGTGGCTGCAGCTGCCGAGCCGCCCAGTGCAGATGTTTTCAGAAATGAACGACGATCCATATGAGTGTTCCTCCCCTACATATTCAAAAACCCGGCGACAGCCGGGTCAGTCGTTTTCGGTGCGCGTCAGCCTAAATGTCGTCGCGGGAATGTGAATACCAAGTACTACGTAGACGATCAGTTTTTTTCATCTCGCCAGATGCAAATACCGTGCTTATCAGGCCCGTTCCGCTGAATTTCCGCCAAATCTGATTTTCCGTCCCCGCAATCCTTTTGCTTTTCCGGCCGGGCTTGCGTATCGATTCGAACATGGCAGGGCTTCGACATCTGGTCTCACTCACCTATGCGCAAAAGCTGTCGCTTGTTGCGGCAATTCCTCTGGTTTTGGCAGTGGCCGCGATTGCTTTGGTCGTCGCTTATGAATCGCGCGCAACTGCCGAAAGCGAGATACAGGCGCTTGAGCGGCGCCTGATCGAGGCCAAAAAGGAAGAACTGCGCAACTACGTCACACAGGCCCGCAACGGATTTGCCTACATCTATGGTCGCGCCGAGCCTGATGATGACACGGCTAAAAGTCTTGTGACGCAAATCCTGGCAGCGATGATCTATGGCAAGGACGGGTTCTTCTTTGTTTATGACTATGACGGCAACAACCTGGTCAGTCCGCGCCAGACCGAGTTCATCAACCGCAACTGGGTCGGCCTGACCGACAGTGACGGCACCCCTGTCGTGGATGAGTTCATCCGCATGGCCCGCCAGGGCGCAGGCTGGCACAGTTTCATGTGGCAAAAGCCCTCGACCGGGGAAGAAGCGCAAATGATAGCCTATGTGGTCGGACTGCAGGACTGGCGCTGGGTTGTCGGCACCGGCGTTTTTATCGATGACATCGTCGCCACGGTCGCCAACGCAAGGGCCGAGGTCGAAGCGAGGGTGCGACGAACATTCATGTATATCGGCGGCATTGTTCTGGCGGCGGTACTGATCGTGTTCGCATCGGGCATGTTGCTAAATTTCCGCGAGCGGCGGCTGGCGGACGCCAAGCTGAAAGAGCTGACCCAACGCGTGTTTGACGCGCAAGAGGAAGAACGGGGCCGCGTGGCGCGCGAGTTGCATGACGGGATCAGCCAGATTCTGGTCGGTGTTCGATACGCGCTGGACAATGCGCGCCGACGTCTGCTTCGCGGTGATGATGACGGTGCCCGGGACCCGCTCGACAAGGGGATCGACAACCTGGGCTCTGCCATCACCGAAGTCCGCCGCATCAGCCGGGACCTGCGTCCCGGAGTACTGGACGATCTGGGCCTTGGCCCTGCCCTCAAGGCGCTGACCGACGATTTTGCCGAGCGCACCGGGATTGAAACCGAATTCACCACAGTCGTTTTCCGAAATCGACTGGATCAGGACAGCAAGATCGCGCTCTACCGTATCGCACAGGAGGCACTGACCAACATCGAACGTCACTCCGGGGCGACCCGTGTTACAATCGACCTGCGCGGGCACAAGAAGGGTGCGACCATGCGCATCACCGACAATGGCTGCGGCCTTCGCACCGGGCCGGACCAGTCCAGTGCCGGGATTGGATTGCGTAATATGCAGGAGCGTATCGAACAGCTTGACGGATCGCTGCGCATTCTGTCATCACGCGGCGCGCAAAGCGGAACCGTAATAGACGTCGACCTGCCCCTCAGCCACCTCTTGTCCCCTCAGGACGACGCGACACCGAACCGAAAGTCCGGGACATGACCGAGCAAACAATCCGAGTCCTTATCGTTGATGACCATCCCATGGTCGCCGAAGGCATCCAGTCCATCCTCGAAAGCTATGACGGGATCGAAGTCGTCGGAACCCTCGGCAGCGGGCAGGACGCAGTGGATCAGGCTGCGCGGTTGAACCCGGACGTTGTTCTGATGGATCTCAACATGCCGGGCATGGGCGGGCTCAGCGCCACTGAAATCATTCTGGAACGCCTGCCCGACATTCGTATCCTGATCCTGTCCATGCATGACAGCCCCGAGTACATTTCGACCGCCCTGAGTCATGGCGCGAAAGGATACATCCTAAAAGACGTCCCGACCGATGAGATAAAACATGCCATCGACGCGGTGATGAAGGGCGAACAATATCTGTGCACCGGGGCCAGCGGGTCGCTGAAACCAAAAGGCGACAACGCACGCGAAGCGCTGACCGGGCGGGAACAGACGATCCTGCTGGAACTTGCGCAAGGTAAATCGAACAAGGACGTCGCGCATGCGCTGGATATTTCCGTGCGCACCGTCGAAACGCACCGCAAGAACATCAAGCGCAAACTCGGCATCTCATCGACTGCCGGTCTGACCCGTTATGCGCTGGAACATGGCATGTTGCAGGGGACAAGCCCCGGCTTTTGATACGCGCGCAGCGCTGCCCGCCCCAACGAGAGGAGATGCGCCAAAGGCGTATTGACGATGGGCGGGAGGGTTTATCCCTGCGGTCTCTCTCTGATGTCCTCACCAAAGAAAACCAGTGTCCCGTCTTCATCTATCACGTGGAATTCGCGCTGCTCATAGGGCTGGTCAAACGGTGGGCGCACGCGGCCCGCTGGCAGGTCGGCCAATCCCGCACGCAGGCTTTCGAACAGATCGTCGATGCCCTCGACATCGATGTAAAAGGACTGATCATCGCCCAAAGGGCGGCCATCATCGCGTTGCGGGCATTGCAAAAGGCGGATCGCGACGGCTCCGTGCCTCAGGAATGCATAATTGTCCTGCCTGAAATTGCAGGTAAACCCAAGTCGTTCGGTGTAGAAGCGGATCTGGGCATCTAACGAAGAACACAAAACGAATGGTGTCAGTTGCAAAATTCGCGGCATGAGGCTCCTTTCGGCCGATAGATCACGGGTTCCCAAATCCCGATGTGGGGTCAATCCAGCAACTGATCTCGCCGATTCCCTTCTCGTTCATAGTGATGTGGTAATACGCGACCGTAAAGTTGCCGGGTCCTTTCGACCCCGCCGCACATTCCTGCCGTCTCGACAAACGAGAATATCCCGACGTAGCGGTTGCGCGGGCCCTTGACCGGAGCAACCCGATGCAGCGCATACCGCCCCTTGAATATCTGCAGATCCCCCGGCTGAAGTTCCAGTTCACGTACCTGCGCCCGGTTGCCATCCAGTATCGAGGCCACCTGGCTGAAATTCTCGTCTTCTGCCGTGCGCAAATTGGGCACATATTCAAATGTTCCGCCGGTTTCGCCGTTCTGGATGGCAAGCGTAACGGTGAAATTGTTGGTATCGAAGTGCCACGGAAAGCCCTGCCCCTCCTCGACCACGTTGATAATCACGTCCGCCAGGGGATCGTCGTAGCGGAAGAACCGGTCCTCGGACTCGTCAAGCGCATCCCGCACGAACGGCATGAAGCCTTCATATTCGTAAATCCGGCGCAAGGGGCCGGAATCCGGGAAATTGTCCGCCGGAACAAACGCGTTTGATCGGTCATAGAAACGTCGTATCGGATGGCCGATCCCGAACCGGGGATCGTCCTTGGTGAAATAGGCGTTTGTCCGGTTGAACGAGCGATGTGCCTGGGGGGCGACCGCATCGGCTTCGCGCACCAGCAGGTCCAGCCCCGCCTGATGCACAAACCCGGGCAAAACCGCGCATCCGTCCCTGTCCAGATCCCGCCGCAGATCGGCGATCATCTGATCATAGGCGCGCGAGTCCGGCCGGTCGATCGGATACCGTCCCAGATCCACCAAATCCTGTAGCATGGTTCGCCTCCTGAAACTGTTGACCTGGGTTCAGCGTGACCCAGACAATTGCACCTCTCATGTCAATTTCAGACATGGGGCTGACGCAATTAGACCACTGCTGACATGGCAAGGATTGACCCCAACCGGCCCAATTTCACGGAAATTCCGGGCATGCGGCAATCTGCGCAACAAAATGTCGCAAAAACCGCGCCCTGAGATAGAAAATTGGCACATTTGCCTGTTGACGCCCCTTCCCCCCGCTCATAATGTCCCCCCACGCAAAGAAGGAGCCTCTGGCGATGAAAACGCTAGTCGTAATCGTAGGAACCACGCGCATGGGCCGGTAACGGTAAACCATAATCGAACCCATGCGCCTCCGACACTCTCGGGGGCTTTTTTTTGTCAAACGCAAGACACATGTCGCGAACGGAGCAAAGCAGATGACACGTGAGATGACCGGCGCAAAGATGGTGGTTCAGGCCCTCAAGGATCAGGGCGTGGACACAGTATTCGGATACCCCGGCGGCGCCGTGCTACCGATCTATGATGAGATCTTTCTGCAAAACGACATTCGCCACATCCTGGTACGTCACGAACAGGGCGCGGTTCATGCCGCCGAAGGCTATGCCCGCTCGACCGGGAAGCCCGGCGTTGCGCTGGTGACGTCCGGCCCCGGTGCCACAAACGCGGTAACGGGTCTGACGGATGCATTGCTGGACTCGATCCCGATCGTTGTCCTGACCGGTCAGGTTCCCACATTCATGATCGGCTCGGACGCCTTTCAGGAGGCCGACACCGTTGGCATCACCCGCCCCTGCACCAAGCATAACTGGCTGGTCAAGGATACGGATTCGCTGGCCGCGACCATGCACGAGGCCTTTCACGTCGCCAAGTCGGGCCGCCCCGGTCCGGTGCTGATCGACATCCCGAAGGACGTGCAGTTCGCCTCGGGCGAATACAGCCCGCCCAAGCCCTCGACTTCGCATTACCAACCGGTGCTGAAAGGTGATCTGGAAGAGATCACCGAACTTGTCGCGGCAATGGAAACCGCGAAAAAGCCCGTGTTCTATACCGGCGGCGGCGTGATTAACTCGGGCCCTGCCGCCAGCCAATTGCTGCGCGAACTGGTGGATGCGACGGGCTTTCCGATCACTTCAACCCTGATGGGTTTGGGTGCCTATCCGGCGTCGGGTAAGAACTGGCTGGGTATGCTGGGCATGCATGGTCTTTATGAAGCCAATCTAGCGATGCACGATTGCGATCTGATGATCAATATCGGCGCGCGGTTCGACGACCGGATTACCGGTCGGATCGATGCGTTCTCGCCCAAGTCGAAAAAAGCCCATATCGACATTGATCCTTCGTCGATCAACAAGGTGATCCGTGTGGACATCCCGATTGTTGGCGACGTCGCCCATGTTCTTGAGGACATTCTGAAAGTCTGGAAAGCCCGCGGGCGCAAAACCAATGCCGCTGCCGTCAAGAAATGGCAGGCTCAGGTCGATGAGTGGCGCAAGGTCAACTGCCTCGCCTATACCAACAGCGAAAAGACCATCAAGCCGCAATACGCGCTGCAACGGCTGGAAGAACTGACGAAGGACCACGACCGTTACATCACAACCGAAGTGGGCCAGCATCAGATGTGGGCCGCGCAGTATCTTGGGTTCGAAGACCCCAACCGCTGGATGACGTCTGGCGGTCTGGGTACGATGGGCTACGGT
This sequence comes from Ruegeria sp. D4, assembly GCF_056534475.1. NCBI lineage: Bacteria > Pseudomonadati > Pseudomonadota > Alphaproteobacteria > Rhodobacterales > Roseobacteraceae > Ruegeria > Ruegeria sp. D4. The sequence continues at coordinate 261,385 of NZ_JBQFPJ010000001.1, read as the reverse complement.
TTCCCGGCCTCGATCGGCGTACAGATGGCACATCCTGACGCGTTGGTCATCAACGTTGCCGGAGAGGCCTCGTGGTTGATGAACATGCAGGAAATGGGCACCGCAGCGCAGTATCGTCTGCCGGTGAAACAGTTCATCCTGAACAACGAACGTCTTGGCATGGTGCGTCAGTGGCAGGAATTGCTGCATGGCGAACGCTATTCCCATTCGTGGTCCGAAGCGCTGCCCGATTTCGTCAAACTCGCCGAAGCTTTCGGAGCCAAGGGCATCCTGTGCACTGACCCGGCCGATCTGGATGATGCGATCATGGAGATGATCAACTATGACGGCCCGGTGATCTTCGACTGTCTGGTTGAAAAGCACGAGAACTGCTTCCCCATGATTCCGTCGGGCAAGGCGCACAATGAGATGCTGCTGGGCGAGGCCGAAACGCAGGGCGTCATCGACTCCAAAGGCTCGGTTCTGGTCTGACAAAAATCGACAAATTTTGTCGGGCGCCTCTTGTGCCCGGCACTATGTGATGACGAAAGGGACATAAATGTCTGCCCTACATATCAAAAAAGGCGCGAACCGCCATTCGGCCTATAACCTACGCCCGACTTTCTCGGACGTGCAGGAACAGCATACGATCGCCGTTTTGGTCGAGAACGAACCGGGTGTTCTGGCCCGCGTGATCGGACTGTTCTCGGGCCGCGGTTACAACATCGAAAGCCTGACAGTGGCCGAGGTGGATCATACCGGCCATCTCAGCCGTATCACCATCGTCACCACCGGCACGCCGCAGGTGATCGAGCAGATCAAGGCGCAGCTGGGTCGGATCGTTACCGTCCATGACGTGCATGACCTGACCGTCGAAGGTCCCTCGGTCGAGCGTGAACTGGCGATCATCAAGGTTGTGGGCGAAGGCGACAAGCGGGTCGAAGCGCTGCGTCTGGCGGACATCTTCCGTGCCAACGTGGTCGACAGCACGCTGAATTCCTTCATCTTCGAGATCACCGGCGCCCCGGACAAGATCGACGCCTTCGCCGATCTGATGCGTCCTCTGGGCCTTTTGGAGATCGCCCGTACTGGCGTTGCCGCACTGCTGCGCGGCGACTGAGCTGAAAACTCCGCTCCGGACACAAGATCATTGCGACCAGGGCGGGCCAGCCCGCCCTGGTTAGCGCCCCAATTGACTGCAACGCGCACGTCGGTGTGGCTGCGGTTCAACTGCCATACGCCTCAGAAATCGAAAATAAGACCACTCAAATGGCGATTTAGCCTATTGCGTTTATTCCTTTGGGCGTTAGCCTCTACACGCAACGAGACGTGACCACACGTCCGTCAGGTGTTTAGTCACGATTTCAGACGCAGCGCGCCCTATGAGCCGCACGTGTCCTTGGTTCCAAAAAGAATACGTGAGTTCCGGGACGAGAATGACGAATGACTTCCGCAGCCCTGCTGAATTGCGCAGAATGTTCGGCGCAAATCTGAGATTGCTGTCTCACCAGTACCCCTCTGTCTCAGAGCTTTGCCGCCAGCTTGGTATCAACCGGACGCAGTACAACAGATATCTTAGCGGCGAGAGCTTTCCCAGGCCCGACGTACTGGACCGCATTTGCCGCTTTTTCAAAGTCGACGCCCGTATCCTGCTGAAACCACTGGACGAGATCGCCCAGCCTTTCCGCCACCCCGCAGCCTCGGCCCTGACCGAGTTCCTGGGGTCTGGCCCGAATGCCTTGCCCGAGACCCTGTTTCCTGCCGGATTCTACTATGCGACGGAATCGGCGCTGGACAGCAACAACGCGCTGCGGCATCGGTTGTTCTACGCCCGCAGACTGCCGCAATGTACGCTTGTGCGCAGCTACGAGCCTCGTCCCACCATGCCCGAGGCGCCGCCCAAAGAACGTGAGGTTCAGGGCATTGCCGCCTGCGCTGGTCGTCAGATCTATATCCTGATGTCACAGCGCGACGCGCAAAACAGCCGGATGTTCCTGATCTCTCATCATTCCGGAGATCAGGCCGGTCAACTGCGGGGCGTGGCAATCAGATTGTCGGACACATCCACGGACCCCAGCGGGACACGGCGGATCATGTTGCGGCATCTGGGATCGGACCGGTCCGCAGTCTTCGGCGCGGCAAGGGCCGCACGCGCCTGGCTATGATCCTGTACTTGGAACAAGCCCCCTGCCTTACTCGGAAACAGCATTCTGTTCCTGCGTGATCAGCCGGTACAGATGCCAACTGGCGTGCCCCAGTAACGGCAACACAAGAAACAACCCAAGAAACCAAGGCAACATCGCCACAAAGGTCAGAACCGCAATAAACATGCCCCATCCGACCATGACCGGGAAATTGTCACGAACATAGCTGAAGCTGGCGATCATGGCGGTTACGAAATCCAGTTCGCGATCCAGCAGCATCGGAATCGAAAGCACTGTGATCATATACAGCACGGTCGCGAATATTGCGCCAACGACCGAGCCGATGGCCAGCATCGCCAATCCGTTCGCAGTCAAAAACACCTCAATCGAGGAAGAGACATTCGTCATGGTGGAAAGCCCCATGAACAAAGCGAAAATCATGTGCCCCAGAAAGAACCAGAACAGAAACATCACTACGATGATCGCACAGATTGAGGGCAACTGGCGGCGGCCCTGCTGCAGCACCACGCCAAAAATCGACCCGAAATCCAGCGGTTCTCCCTGCTCAAGCCGATGGGATACTTCGTAAAGTCCAACCGCCGCAAATGGCCCAAGCAGCGGGAAACCGATCGCGGCAAGAACAAGCCAGTAGGTGGTTCCTGTTTTCAAAGTGACCCATGCCATTGCCCACCCGGCCAACACGTAGAATCCCGCGAACAGAAACCCGAATACCGGCGCCTGACGATAATCGGCCCATGCCTGACGAATAGCCTGCCGCAGCATCGCCGTATCGGCCTGCTGCATTGTCGGAACGCCAAAGGGTTTTTCCATGTCTGTCTCTCCTCCCCAGCGACCCTATTGCAGGGCCGGTCGTTTTTGGGGCCAGCCGGTTGCATCGTGATAGCTTGCCCCGATGGACAAAAGCTTTGCATCAGCGCCGCGCGGCCCGAAAATCTGCATTCCCATTGGCAGACCGTTCTCTCCAAAACCCACAGGAACCGACAGGCAGGGCAACCCGATCAGGCTGACCGGTGTGACGACCTGCATCCAGCGGTGATAGGTGTCCATCGCCTGCCCGTATATTTCGGTCGGATACGCAGTTTCGACGGCAAAAGGCCACACTTGAGCCGTTGGCAGCACCAGCGCATCATACGTCTCAAACAAACGGGCGGCACATCGATACCACTCGGATCGCAGAACGCTGGCGTGATGCACGTCCATCGCACTTAGCGCCAGTCCCCGATCCAGCTCCCATTGTGCGGTATCCTTCAGCACGTCCCGATGCTCGGACAGTTCCAAAAGCCCAGCCGCAACGCTCCAGGATCGCAGTGTAATCCAGCTGTCCCAGATCTGGCTTGCGTCAAAAGGCGGTTTTGTTTCTTCGACCTCGGCCCCCAAATCCGAAAACACGGTCAGCGCGGACCGGCACAGATCGGCGATCCCGGTTTCGAACGGAAAGGCACCGCCCCAGTCACCCAGCCAGCCAACACGCAAACCGGTGAGATCAACCGGCTGCACAGGTGATACAGCGCCGCCATCAACTGACAATGGCTGACCTGCATCCGGACCTGCCATGACGTCCAGCAAAATACCCAAATCTTGCGGGCTGCGGGCCATGGGGCCCAATGTCGAAAGCTGATGCAGAAAACCGTCTCCGATCGGTTCACTCGGAACCCGGCCCCAGCTTGGCCGGAACCCGTATACATTGTTCCAAGCCGCCGGGTTGCGAAGGCTGCCCATCATGTCCGAGCCATCCGCCAAGGCCACCATACCCGTGGCCAACGCCACCGCCGCGCCGCCGGACGAACCACCGCAGGTTCGGGCGGGGTCGTACGGGTTGCGCGTGGCGCCATACACCGGATTGAACGTATGCGATCCCAGCCCGAACTCGGGTGTATTGGTTTTGCCGATCAGAATGGCGCCGGCAGCCCGCAATCTTTCTGCGATCAGATCGTCCCGCTCGGGCACGTTGTTTCGGTAAATCGGCGATCCATGAGACGACACAATCCCGGCCACATTGACCAGATCCTTGACCGCCATGGGCAGTCCATGCAGCGGGCCGCGCCGGGGACCGGCATCCAGCGCCTCAGCCTCGGACATCAACTCATCCTCATCGCGCAGGGCGACGATGGCGTTGACCTCTCCATTAACGCTGGCAATCCGATGCAAGGTTTCGCGCATCAACTCAGCAGCCGTCAATTGCCCCGAGGACAGCGCAGACAGCAATGCAACGGCGGAATTTTGGCTCAGATCCATGGGAGTTCATCAGCTCAGATACAACGTGGTCGCCACCAGCCTAGCCGGGGCAACCTGCCAATTAAACCCACTGTTTACATGTATCTTTTCGGGACCCCCAGGCACCCCGACGGATCCGCTTCATCTGGCCAAAAATATCCCGGGGGAGTCGCGGCCCGCCGGGACGGGGGCAGAGCCCCCTTGGTATCAGCCGTCGCCCTGCGCTTCGGACCGGCTTTTGCCGGCAACGTTCTGGGCCAGCGTGGCTGCCATAAACCCATCCAGATCACCGTCCAGAACCCCTTTGGTATCCGAGGTTTCGTGATTGGTCCGCAGGTCCTTGACCATCTGATAAGGCTGCAACACGTAAGACCGGATCTGATTGCCCCACCCGGCATCGCCCTTGGCTTCGTGCGCCGCGTTGATATCGGCGTTGCGACGGTCCAGTTCCTGCTGGTACAGGCGCGATTTCAGCGCCTTCATGGCGATGTCACGGTTCTGATGCTGCGACTTCTCGGACGATGTCACAACGATGCCCGTGGGGATGTGCGTGATCCGAACCGCCGAGTCCGTGGTGTTCACGTGCTGACCACCGGCACCCGAAGAGCGGTAAGTATCGATGCGGATGTCCGACGGGTTCACCTCGATCTCGATATTGTCGTCTACCACCGGATAGACCCAGACCGAGCTGAACGACGTGTGCCGCTTGGCCGCCGAGTCATAGGGCGAGATGCGCACAAGCCGGTGCACCCCGCTTTCCGACTTTAGCCAGCCATAGGCGTTGTGGCCTGAAATCTTGTAGGCGGCAGACTTTATCCCCGCCTCTTCACCCGCGGTCTCGGACTGCAATTCGACCGTATAGCCCTTTTTCTCGGCCCAGCGCACATACATCCGCGCCAGCATCGAGGCCCAGTCGCAACTTTCGGTGCCCCCCGCGCCCGAGTTGATCTCAAGGAACGTGTCATTGCCGTCTGCCTCGCCATCCAGCAGGGCCTCAAGCTCTTTCTTGGCGGCCTTGGCCTTCAGTTTCCTGATTGCGTCCTCGGCGTCGGCAACGACTTCTTCGTCCTCTTCCATCTCGCCCAGTTCGATCAGTTCGACATTGTCACTCAGGTCGGTCTTGATCGACTCGTAGGTTTCGATGGCATCGACCAGCATCTGGCGCTCGCGCATCAGCTTCTGAGCGTTCTCCGGGTTGTCCCACAGGTTTGGGTCTTCGACGCGTGCGTTGAATTCCTCAAGCCGGTGCGGCGCCGTTTCGTAATCCATGCGCTTCGCCAGCAGCTCCAGCGACTTTTCTATTTCCGCCACAATATTCTGGGTTTCGGCGCGCATGGTTTTGTCCCAACTTGCTCAATCAGGCCTGCGTGATAGCAAGAGGCGAGAGCCACCACAAGACAAGTGAGATGCGAATGAAGGATGCGTCGGGCGAGTTTGTGACAGTTGGGGCCTGACACGCATCGCGTTGCTTGCGGACACGGGGCTGGCCCTAGATCTGTTAAGCAGTCAGCACACGCACGACCCGCTTCATGGCGATCTGCATACCGACAACGTACTACTATCGGATGCCGGTCCTCGGGTTATAGATGCCAAGGGATATCTGGGGGATGCCGCTTTCGAACTGGCAAACGCTCTGCGACATCCAAAAGGCATGCCGGAACTTGTACGCGAGCCTTCGCAAGTTAGCCGCTGCCTGTCGTTCTATTCGGACGCACTGGACGTGCCGGCCAAACGGTTTGCCAAATGAGCTGCTGCCAAATGTGCGCTATCGATCTGCTGGCGGTCTTGTGAACAGATTACCGATGACAGCGAACTGACCTGTTGAACCTATTCCTACAAGTTGCGGACTAGTACAGTCCGCCCCCCTGCAGATCACCCTGGCTTGCGTTGGGTCCGACCGTAACTGTACTTCCGGTGGAAGTTGTCACCTGCCGACCCGATCCGCTTACTTCTTCGAACAGTGGCAAATCGGATCCCATGGCAAAGCCGCCATCGAAAATCCGGTCTATGAAGCCATCGACACCGTCGCGGAAATACTCGGCAACCACATATTCCCCGACCGCGTCCTCCGGCAAGCGCGCCCCGCTGAAACGGTCAATCTTGATGAAGTGCCCGCCTGGCGGAACTTCGAACGGACCGCCGCCATATTTCTCGACCGCCTTTTCCATGAAACTTTGGAATACTGGCCCGCACATCGTACCGCCATAGGCGCCACTGCCCATCGGACGAGGCCGGTCGTAGCCGATATAGCAGCCGGCCACGATGTTCGAGGTGAAGCCGATAAACCAGGCGTCCTTGGATTCGTTGGTGGTGCCGGTCTTGCCGGCAGTCGGCACCGGCAGGTTGACAACACGTGACGCAGTGCCGCGATCAACCACGCCTTTCATCATCGACGTCAATTGATAGGCGGTGATGGCATCCATAACCTGTTCGCGGTCGGTCACGATCTGCGGCGACTCATCCGGTTCCAGCCAGGTCGAGTTGCAGTCCAGACACTGGCGATCATCATGCCGGTAGATCGTCTTTCCGAACCGGTCCTGGATACGGTCAACCAGAGTGGGTTCGACCCGCTCGCCGCCGTTGGCGAACATCGCATAGGCGGCGACCATCTTGTACAGCGTCGTTTCTTCCGATCCCAGCGAGTTGGCAAGGAACGCGCCCATTCGATCATAAACACCAAACCGTTCGGCATATCCCGCAACCACCGGCATCGTCACCTCCTGGGCCAGACGGATGGTCATGAGGTTCCGCGACTGTTCAATCCCGGTGCGCAGCGGTGTTGGCCCGTAGAATTTGTTCGACGAGTTCTTGGGCCGCCAGAGACCCTGCGGCGTGTTCACCTCGATCGGGGCGTCCACAACGATCGTGGCGGGACTGTAACCACTGTCCAGCGCGGCGGCATAGACGAAAGGCTTAAAGCTGGACCCCGGCTGACGCTGAGCCTGCGTGGCACGGTTAAACACCGAATCCTGATACGAGAACCCGCCTTGCATCGCCAGAACACGGCCCGAGTTCACATCCATCGCGACGAAACCGCCCTGCACCTCAGGCACTTGGCGGGCAGACCACTGCCCTTCTTCCCCGGCCATCACCAGAATGACATCGCCGCGCTTGAAATTGTCCTTGAAACTGCCCTGCATCCATTTGATGTCTTCGCGTGGAATGGTTCCGTCTGCCGGACCGTTTTCGATACCCACGGTCAGCGACTGATCGGCCACATTCATCACAACAGCCGGATACCATTGGGTCGGCAATTCGACATCGCGCGGAATTTCCATGATGGCCAGCGCCTCGCGCCACTGGGCTTCCTCCGCCAGTTTTTCTTCCGGGATCACCTCACCCGTACCGCGCCATTTCCCGCGCGAGCGGTCGTATTTCTGCAGGGCCGTGCGCAGGGCCTTGGCAGCTTCGACCTGCATTTCCTCGTCCACCGACGCACGCACAGTGAAACCTCCGGTAAAGAATTCACCCTCGCCGAAATCTTCGCTTAGCTGGCGGCGGATTTCGTCGGTGAAATAGTCACGGGGCGGCAATGCGGTGCGGAAGCTTTCAAAGTCGCCGTTCTGTACCGAGCGCAAAGGCATGTTGACCTCGGCCTCATAGGTGGCCCGATCAATGTAGCCGTTCTGGTTCATTTCCCGCAGCACGTAGTCGCGACGCGCCAGCAAGCGTTCCTTTTGCAAAACCGGATGGTAGTTTGACGGCGCCTTCGGCATGGCCGCCAACATGGCGGCCTCATGCGGGGCCAGTTCCTGCAGCGTCTTGTTGAAATACGTCTGAGCTGCTGCCGTCACACCGTAAGAGTTCTGGCCCAGAAAGATCTCGTTCATGTAAAGTTCGAGGATCTGTTCCTTGTCCAGAGTGTCTTCCAGCCGGGTCGCAAGGATGATTTCCTTGATCTTGCGTTCGGCCTGCCGGTCGCCGGACAACAGAAAGTTCTTCATGACCTGCTGCGTGATGGTCGACGCGCCGCGCACGTTTTCACCTTTGGATTTCACCGCTTCGACACCCGCAGCAATTATCCCGCGCGGGTCATAGCCCTGATGGGTGTAGAAATTCTTATCTTCCGCCGAAATAAAGGCCTGCTTCACCAGATCCGGGATTTCCTCGGACGGTGTGAACAGGCGGCGTTCCTGGGCGAATTCGTCGATCAGTTGCCCTTTACCGGAATATATCCTGCTGATCGTGGGCGGCTTGTACTGCGCCAGTGATTCATGACTGGGCAGGTCGCGCCCATACATCCAGAAGACCGCACCGATGACCAGTGCCGCCATGAAGATACCCAGGGTCACGAGGCTGAAGATCGCCCCGAAAAACGAAAGAATGAACCGGATCACTGTACTGCCTTTTACTCGCGGTGCGGCCTATATAGTGTCGGCCCCACGCCAGGTCAAAACACCATGGCGTATTCTAGCCTGTTTGCGACGCGGGGTCACTGGCCAATCAATGAGCGTCTGATTACATCCTGCTGTCGCCAGTTTTCCAGACCGTTGTAAATCCCACGCGCCATTTGCGCGCGCCATTCGGAATTTTGCAGGTTTTTCAGGTCTCTGGGGCTGGAAAGAAAACCCAGTTCGACCAGCACCGACGGAATGTCCGCCGCCTTGAGAACCGAGAAAGAGGCCGTACGGACGGGCCGCCGGTTCATCGGACCACCTTGCTGCGCCATGCCATTGGCCAAAGCCCGCGCCAATGCGTTGGTGCGCGGTCTGGTTTCCTGACGGGCCATGTCCAGCAAAACATCCGCAACCTGATCGTCGGCCCCGTTCAGATCCACCCCCGAGAGCAGGTCGCCCCGGTCGTGACGTTCCGCAAGTTTCTGGCTGGCAACATCCGATGCGTCAGTTGACAGGGTATACACGGCCGCACCATGCGCCTGCCCGTCCGACAGGGAATCCGCGTGCAGCGAGATGAACACATCGGCACCGGCCCGATGCGCCAGCGCAATTCGCCGCTCCAGCGAAACAAACTGGTCTTCGACGCGGGTCAGAACCACTTCATACCCGCCTGAACGCAGCAATAGCTCTTTCAGTTCGCGCGCAAAGGTAAGCATCAGGGTTTTTTCATCGGTGCCGCCAACCTCGGCCCCCGGGTCGATGCCGCCATGTCCAGGGTCCAGCATGACGCGAATGGGTCCGTCGGGATCACGCGGCACTGCCGGAAGTGGGGCGGTCGCTTCCGGCAAATCCCAACCGGGAACCTGAGGAGCACCGGCGCTGGCATTGAACAAGTCGAACTCGACCCCCTTGAGCATAAGGGACAACACCGCGGTGCCTGTTATCTGATCCAGCTTCAACTGCGCCGTATCGACACCCATCGGCGCACCAAGTTCCAGGACCAGACGGGACCAGCCGGGGACGTAAGTACCGAACTGCACCTCACTGATCCGTTCGGATTGCAGGAATTCACTGCTGATCAGACCCGTCCAGTCGACCTCGCGGAAGTCAAGCACCATGCGATACGGATCCCGCAAAGTGAAAACGCGGTAAGGCACGCCCTGGCTCAGCCCGATATCCACCTTCACGCCGGTTCGGCCGACATCCGTGATACGGCTTTTGTCCGGCTGCACGCGCGCAAGGGCGCTGAAATCCTGCGCTGCGACAGCGCCCGTCAGCGCCCAGATCAGCGCGAAGGCATAGAAAAGTCTGCTCATGGCCTCAAGTTTTCCCGAGATCGTGTTGCGCAGACCCTACTGTACCAGCGCCGGTTTGTGAACGGGTTACACTGCCTGCGGGATGGCCCCTCGTGCAGCCATGAAGCTGCGCAGCCGCTGCAACCCTTCCTGTATGTCCGCCGTCGAGCGGGCATAGGAAAATCGAAGGGTCTTGTGGCCGCGTTCGGGATCGAAATCCAGCCCTGGCGTCACCGCCACACCGGCCTGTTCCAAAATCTCAGCCGCAAAGGCGCGGCTGTCCTGCGTCAGGTCCGATACATCGGCATAAACGTAGAAAGCGCCGTCCGGCGGTGCGATATTGGTAAATCCGGCTTTGGGCAGCCCATCCAGCATGAGGGCTCGGTTTTGCCGGTAGACGTCCAGATTGGCCTGCAGTTCGTCCTCGCAATCCATCGCGGCCAGCGCCGCGACCTGGCTGGCGTGTGGGGCGCAGATGAACATGTTCTGAGCGATCCGCTCGACCACGCGCACTTGGTCCTCGGGCACCACCATCCAGCCGACCCGCCAGCCGGTCATCGAGAAATACTTGGAGAACGAGTTGATGACGTAGCATTCATCCGTCAGTTCCAGCGCGGTGACGGCTTTGGCCTCGTATTCCAGGCCGTGGTAGATTTCGTCGCTGATGAATGACGCGTTCTGTCCGTGGGCCGCATCGATCAGCGCAGCCATAGCCGGTCGATCCAGCATGGTGCCGGTCGGGTTTGCCGGGGACGCCACCATCAAACCTTGCAGATCAAGCCCCGCGAAATCCGCCGGGACGGGTTGCAGGCGGTTTTCCGGCGCGGTCGGCAGATCGACCGGAACCAGCCCAAGCGCCCTGAGGATCTGTCGGTAAGAAGGATAGCCTGGCGCGCCGATACCGACACGATCGCCGCTGTCGAAAAGCGCGGTGAACGCCAGCAGAAACCCACCGGAGGATCCGGGCGTAATCACCACCCGGTCCGGGTTCAGATCGACATTGTACCACTCGCCATACATTTGTGCGATCCGTTGCCGCAGCGCCGGCAGGCCCAGCGAAACGGTATAGCCCAGCGGCGACTGACCCATGGCCGACGCCAAAGCCTCGACTGCGCCTTTGGGGGCACCGGTCCCAGGCTGCCCGACTTCCATGTGGATGATATGGCGTCCTGCTTCTTCGGCGCGGCGCGCGGCTTCCATCACATCCATCACGATGAAGGGATCGACCCCGGATCGGGTTGAGTTTCTCATGGCCATCTCCCATGTTGCGGCCATGGCTTTTGAACGCGTATCCAGGCTGGCGTCAATCCCGGCCATGTTACTGATCGCGGTGACATGGTTAACGGGCGCTGTTCCTGCCAAGTCGCAGGGCCTGATCCGCGATCCTGACATCGAACACGGATTGCGGGAACTGGCGTTTCCGGTGCTGCGGGCGGCTGGACTGAACACGAACAGGGTGCGGATTCTGGTGGTCCACGACAAGACGTTCAACGCCTTCGTCATCGACTACAACGCTATCTACGTGAACTACGGGCTGATCCTGACCGTCGACAGCCCCGAGATGCTGCAGGCTGTCATCGCACATGAGGCCGCACATATCGCAAATGGCCATCTGGCCAGACGTGTGGAAAACCTGCGCGCCGCAAAGCGCAATGCTTCTCTGGGAACCGCTTTGGCGCTGATTGTCGCCGCGGCGGGCGGTGGCGAAGCAGCCGGCGGCATCGCTGCCGGGACATCCGGATCAGCCCTGCGCAGCTTTCTGGGGCATACACGCGCCGAAGAGGCATCGGCAGATCGCAGTGCGGCAGGTTATCTGCGATGGGCGGGCATTTCACCAAAAGGCATGGTGGCCCTGCATCGCAAGTTTGCAGGCCAGGAACTGCTGAGCGAGGCAAATCAGGATCCCTATACACGGTCGCACCCCACCAGCCGGGAACGCCTGCGCGCGGCCGAGGCGTTTCTTGACGAGTTCGGAGACAACTCGACCCACAACGCCAATGCCGACTACTGGTTTGCCCGGGTCAAGGGCAAGCTGTCTGCGTTTCTGCGAACGCCTGCCTGGACAATGCGACGCGCGCGCGAGGAAAGCGCGGAGGATATTCGCCTGATGCGCCAGGCAGCAGCGCACCACCAGAACCGAGATCTTGCGGCCGCCCGCGCGGCGATTGACGGGGCACTGGCCATTCGCCCGGACGATCCGTACTACTACGAACTCAAGGGGCAGATATTGCTGGAAAACAGGCAGATGGATCAGGCTGTTGCCGCCTACGGCCGTGCTGTTGAAATGGCCCCGAACGACTCGCTTATCCTCGCCGGGTACGGGCGTGCGCTGCTGGCGCAAGGGCAAACCGAGAACGCCCTGCAAGCGCTTGAAAAAGCCCGCGCGCGCGATTATCGAAACGGTCGGCTGATGCAGGATCTGGGGGTTGCCTATTCTCAGGTCGGCAACAACGGAATGGCCGCGGTTGTGACAGCGGAACGATATGCCCTGCAAGGTCGCATGGCCGATGCAGGCATCCACGCAAAACGGGCCATAAGGCAATTGCCCGAAGGGTCTCCGGGGTGGCAAAGGGCGCAGGATGTGCTGATAGCCTCGGAACAGGTAGAAAAGAAAAGGAAACGCAGATGATCCTCAGACATGCAGCCATGGCCCTTGTCGGGCTTTCCCTGATCACCGGACCGGTGCGGGCGCTGGACCTGAACGACATGAGCGACGCCGAAAAGGCCGAGTTCGGTACACAGGTTCGCGAATACCTGCTGCAAAACCCCGAGGTGATCCTCGAGGCGATCAACATTCTGGAGCAGCGCAACGCTGCCGCCGAGGCCGTGGCAGACCAGGAACTGGTCGCCGCCAATGCCGAGGACCTGTTCAATGACGGCTATAGCTGGGTGGGCGGAAACCCCGATGGCGACATCACTCTGGTCGAGTTCATGGACTATCGCTGCGGATATTGCCGCCGTGCGGTTCCCGAAGTGGATGCTCTGCTGGCGGAAGACGGGAACATCCGGCTGATCATCAAGGAGTTCCCAATCCTTGGCGAAGCTTCGATGATATCGTCCCGCTTTGCCGTGGCGACCAAACATGTCGCAGGTGCAGATGCCTACAAGCAGGTGCACGATGCGCTGCTGGAATTCACAGGCGAACCCAACGAAGTCACGCTGCGTCGTATCTCGGATGGTCTGGGTCTTGAAACCGACGACATCATCGCCGCCATGGACAGCGACGCGGTTTCCAAAGAGATCGCCCAAACCCGAGAACTGGCGCAACGCATGCGGATTTCCGGCACCCCGTCGTTCGTGCTGGGTACTGAACTTCTGCGCGGCTACCTGCCTGCCGACCAGATGCAACAGATTGCGGACGGTGTTCGGGCCGAACAAGGGTAACGATTCCGGGATTACCCTTTGATGTTCATTGAAGAATAGGCCGCTTCGCGCGGCCTTTTTTACTTTTTCCCGGTGTTTTCGAAGTTTGCAAAGCCTTCGGCGAAGTCGGAGTGCCATCGGGACAAGGGCGGACGGTTCTGGGTGATATCCTCGACATTCCACGCGATCCGGCGCTCGTCGCGGGTTCGGTCCACGTCATTGTCCGGGCAAAGGATGTAGAAATCCCCGTCCGCCATACGATGGATGAAATGATCTACCGTTTGCTCGCTTGTCCAGGCCCCGGCAGGCTTTTCCGGCAGAAAGGCGGCGATCATCCCGGTGTAGGTAAAGCCCGGAACGAAAAGATGCACCGATATCGGCGCGCGCGCCTCGCGCAACTCATACGCCAATTGCTCGCTCAGCACTTTCACGGCGGCCTTGCTCACATTGTAGCCGGGATTGCCGGGCGGAGTCGTGATGCCCTGCTTTGATCCGGTATTGATCACGACTGCCGGCCGGTCCGCCTCGATCATGCGGGGCAGAAAGGCCTGAACGCCGCGCAATACGCCCAGAAAGTTGATTTCCAGCAGTTTCAGCCAGTTCGCCATCTCCGACCACGCTTTGGTCGACAGACCGACCCCGGCATTGTTCATGAGAACTGCAACCGGACCGGTTGCAAAGGCCTTTTCGGCCAGTGCGTCGATGTCTTCCTGTTTGGAGACATCGGTGGCAACACCAATGACCTGCGCACCTTCAGCAGCGTTGGCACTGACCTCGGCCACGGCCTCGTTCAGCTTGTCCCCCGGCAAATCCGCCAGAATGACACTAAGCCCGCTTTGCGCAAACCTAAGGGCCGCAACCCGCCCTACACCGCTGGCCGCCCCTGTGACAACGGCGACACCGCCTTGTTCAATTGCCTTTTCATACATCGCTGACCTCTGGTTTACTCGGCGGCCTCCTGTGCGGCATCCAACTCAGCCGCCTTCTTCTCGACCTGTTCAACAATATGGTCGATCATCTGATCGTTCGACATCTTGTGGCTGGCCTTGCCGGCCAGATAGACCATGCCCGAGCCTGCCCCGCCGCCGGTAAAGCCGACATCGGTCATCAGCGCCTCTCCGGGGCCGTTCACGACACAGCCGATGATGGAAAGACTCATCGGGGTCTTGATGTGTTCAAGACGCTGTTCCAGCGCTTCGACTGTCTTGATCACGTCGAACCCCTGGCGCGCGCAGGAGGGGCACGAGATGATGTTCACCCCACGATGGCGCAGGCCCAGCGATTTCAGGATTTCGTATCCTACCTTCACCTCTTCGACCGGGTCAGCCGACAGGCTGACACGGATCGTGTCACCAATGCCCATCCACAACAGGTTGCCCAGACCGATTGCGGATTTGATTGTACCCGAGACAAGTCCGCCAGCTTCGGTGATCCCCAGATGAATCGGGGCGTCCGTTGCTTCGGCAATGCCCTGATAGGCCGCTGCGGACAGGAACACGTCGCTGGCCTTTACGCTGATCTTGAAGTTGTGGAAATCATTGTCCTGCAGGATGCGGATATGCTCCAACCCGCTTTCCACCATCGCCTCGGGGCATGGTTCGCCATATTTCTCAAGCAGGTGCTTTTCCAGGCTACCTGCGTTCACGCCGATCCGGATCGAACAATTGTGGTCGCGGGCTGCCTTGATAACCTCTTTCACCCGCTTCTCGTCGCCGATATTGCCGGGGTTGATCCGCAGGCAGGCAGCGCCGGCTTCGGCGGCTTCGATGCCGCGGCGGTAATGAAAGTGGATATCTGCCACAATCGGTACCGGGCTTTCGCGCACGATCTCTTTCAGCGCTTTCGATGACGCCTCATCCGGGACCGACACCCGCACGATGTCCGCGCCGGCCTCGGCTGCGGCTTGCACCTGTGCCACAGTGGCCGCCACATCCGTTGTCAGGGTGTTCGTCATCGTCTGAACCGCGATCGGTGCATCACCACCTATGGCGACATCTCCGACCATGATCTGACGGGATTTGCGGCGGTATATGTTACGCCACGGACGAACGTGATTGAGCGACATGAGGACGGGTCCAGAACAGCCAGAGTTGCGACTTTAGATAGTCCGGCAACGGGGCTATCGCAATGGCAAGATCACTCGGACGGGGTTTCCGCCGCCTGCGTCTGCAACTCGGCGACCAGTTGCTTGAGCGCACTGTTCTGTTCTGCCTCAAGGTCGGCAACCTGGAACCGCTCTGCCACCGCGTCTTTCGACAGCACGACACCCTTGGTGACTGTACCGGGTGCCCCAACAGGACCGAAGTGTTCACCGTTCATCGAGAAGTAAACCGCGCCCGATGCCCCTGCCCGCAATTGAGGCGGTTCTTCGGTCAGCGGCACTTCGAATGTACTGCCTTTTTCGACCGTGCCCAGCGTCCCTTCGAACAGAATGCTGCCATCCGCCGCCGTGATCCGCATCCACGATGGGTTCACAGCTACGATCTTGAGGGTGGTGTCGATCTGTTCGACCACCTGCGGCAGCGCGGGGCGTTCGACAGTGTGAACCTCGGCCAGTTGAATTTCGGGCAGCTCCGGCGGGCGGAACGCGCCCACTTCCCGCGGATCAAGGGTCGAAATCGGTGCGTCACGCGCGACCAGAACTGGAACGTCCAAAGCCTGCGGGCGATAAAGGCGGTCCAGTGCCTCGGCGCTGGGTGTCTCCAGTGCCGCCACTTCCTGAACATCTTCTTTCGAACGCGCAGCATCCAAGGGATCAAGGTCGGACAGAACCACCGGTGCCTGTTCGACCGGGCTGACCTGAACCTGCTGAATCCGGTTCAGAACCGACCAGCCGCCATATCCAATGCCGCAGATGACAGCCACAAGAACCAGTGAAGATCCTATGGCGCGCGGCTCGATCTGACTTACGAACGATTCCCTGCCGGGCAGATACGGTGTGTTCGGAGAAATAAACGGGTCACGGCCCATCGGTCCCCGGGATGGCAGATTGCCTGTACCCTTGCGGATGACCGAAGCTTCGGCCGACATGCCGTGCGCAACCTCGAACCCGCTTTCCTGGCAGAACGCGGCGAAGGTATCATCCGGGTTCATACCCAGATAACGCGCGTAAGAACGCACATACCCGGCGATAAAGCCGGGCGTGTCGAAGGCGTCAGGGTCGGCGTTTTCTATCGCAGCGATGTAGTTGGCTTTGATCCGCAACTCGCGCTGAACATCCAGAAGCGACTTGCCCATTGTGGCGCGTTCGCCACGCATCACATCACCCAGCCGAACCTCGTAGTCGTCAAAACCCTTCGGTCTGACGTCGGTATCCTGTTCGGAATCGCGCTGAGATCTGCGCCCAATCATTCCTGCTGCCCCATTCTGCCTTCGCGTGTGTTTCACGCTAACGGCGAATCATCCCCAAAACGATTCGTCCGATGCTTTTGTTGCCGTTAGCTTAACACGCGTCAAACACGTTGCACACTTTGGTGTTAGATTAACCTGCAAGTTCGGCGCGATTTAGCGCACAATGTGACCAAAGTTCGTCCATAGCGTGTACAAGGCGGTCCATTTCGTTCGGACCATGCACTGGAGAAGGGGTAAACCGAAGACGCTCGGTTCCACGGGGGACAGTTGGGAAATTGATTGGCTGCACATAAATGCCGTAATCGTCCAACAGCATATCGCTCAGCTTTTTCGTGTGTACCGGATTTCCGACAATCACCGGAACAATGTGACTGCCGTGATCGATCAATGGCAGACCAAGCCCCTTAAGCCGCAGCTTGAGGATGCTTGCCTGCGTCTGATGCTGTTCGCGCAGTTCGGGCGCCCGCTTGAGATAAGCGACCGAAGCCGCCGCCCCGGCTGCAACCGCAGGCGGCAGAGAGGTGGTGAAGATGAAGCCCGGCGCATAAGAACGCACGGCATCGCACATTTTTGCGCTGGCGGCGATATACCCACCCATCACACCATAAGCCTTGGCGAGCGTTCCATTGATAATGTCGATGCGATGCGCCAGGCGATCACGCTCGGTCACGCCACCGCCGCGCGGGCCGTACATGCCAACCGCATGCACTTCGTCGATATAGGTCAGCGCGCCGAATTCATCGGCCAGATCGCAGATTTCTTCGATGGGGCCAAAATCGCCGTCCATTGAATATACGGATTCGAATGCAATCAGCTTGGGCGCGGCCGGGTCGTCAGCCTCCAGCAGCTCACGCAGATGTGCGACGTCGTTGTGACGGAAGATCCGCTTGGCCCCGCCGTTGCGGCGCACGCCTTCGATCATCGAGGCATGGTTCAGCGCATCGGAATAGATGATCAGACCGGGGAACAGTTTCGGCAGCGTGCTGAGCGTCGCATCGTTGGCGATATAAGCACTGGTAAACAGCAGCGCAGCTTCCTTGCCGTGCAGGTCAGCCAGTTCAGCTTCCAGCCGTTTGTGGTAGACCGTCGTGCCTGAAATGTTGCGCGTTCCGCCCGAGCCTGCTCCGGCTGCATCCACCGCCTCGTGCATGGCGTCCAGAACGACCGGGTGCTGGCCCATCCCCAGATAATCGTTGCCGCACCAAACAGTGATGTTTTGCTGCGAGCCATCCGGGCAATTGCGTACAGCATGGGGAAAATGGCCCTTGCGACGCTCGATGTCGATAAAGGTCCGGTAGCGCCCTTCTTCATGTAGCCTGGCAATCGCTGAATCGAGCTGAGCTGTATAATCCACCGGTCTCTCCTTGCACCCCGATCTGGTCGTCCACAACCGGGTAACTTACTTTATCAACTGGCACCTTTTCAGGCCATAGCGGCCAGGTTCCTACCCCGTCTGCCTATCCGTGTTGCGGGGCGGGCCACTTTGATTTGCATCAACTATCCCCTATCACAACGGCAGACAAGTAAAGTTACGGCCATCAGACGCGAGGAAACGACGCAGGCCGCCGTGTTTGGCACTTCGATTTCATCAGTATAGACCAAATTCCCGTCGATACACACTGGACGGCGCGGCCAGCACTGGTAGGCTCCGCGCAAATTCACAACCATTCAGGAGAAAGCAATGCCGCTTGACGCTGTTCTGAGCAGGATCGACGACGATCTGACCACTTCTATCGACCGTCTGATGGAGTTTCTTCGCATCCCCTCGATCTCGACAGACCCGGCCTTCAAGGAAAAGGTCGATCAGGCGGCAGACTGGCTGGTATCCGACCTGCAAAGTATCGGTATCGACGCCGAAAAACGCGTGACACCTGGTCACCCCATGGTTGTCGGTCATGTTGGTGACGACAATGACGCCCCGCATGTTCTTTTCTATGGTCACTATGATGTGCAGCCGGTCGACCCGCTGAACCTCTGGAACCGCGATCCCTTCGACCCGGCGCTGGAAGACACCGAACATGGTCAGGTCATTCGCGGGCGCGGCTCTTCGGACGACAAGGGCCAGTTGATGACCTTTGTCGAAGCTTGCCGCGCCTGGAAAGCGGTTCACGGGAAACTGCCCTGCCGCATAACATTCTTTTTCGAGGGTGAAGAGGAGTCTGGATCGCCATCGCTGGTGCCGTTCCTTGAGGCCAACAAAAAGGAATTGCAGGCTGACCTGGCCCTGGTTTGCGACACATCCATGGTATCGCGCGGTGTGCCTTCGATTGCATCGCAGCTGCGCGGAATGCTGAAAGACGAATTCACCATCGTCGGCCCCCGCATCGATCTGCACTCGGGCCACTATGGCGGCCCGGGCCTGAATCCTTTGCGGGAGCTGTCGAAAATCGTCGCCTCTTTCTATGACGATGAAACTGGACGCATTGCGGTTGATGGCTTCTATGAGGGCGTCCACGAAGTTCCCGCCGAACAGTTGCGCCAGTGGGAGGGCTGCGGATTTGACGAAGCCGAATACCTGAACTCGGTCGGGTACACACAGCCGCATGGTGAAAAGGGTTATTCCACGCTGGAACAGCAATGGGCGCGCCCAACGCTTGAGGTGAACGGGTTGTGGGGGGGCTACAACGGCGCGGGATCGAAAACCGTTATCCCGTCCGAGGCGCATTGCAAAATCACCTGCCGTCTGGTGGGCGACATGGACCCTGACGCGTTGCGCAACAAAATCCGCAAACATGTCGAAGACCGCCTGTCACCCGATGCCAAAGTTATCTGGGACAACGATCTGGAAGGATCCCCTGCTTCGGTCATGAACCTTGACCGCCCTGAATTCGAAGCGGCGCGCGGCGCGCTTTCGGATGAATGGGATCGCGAAGCGGTCTTCACCGGCATGGGCGGATCGATCCCTGTGGTTGGCTATTTCGATACGGTTCTGGGATTGGATTCGATGCTGGTCGGGTATGCCAATGACGATGATGCTATTCACTCACCGAATGAAAAATACGATGTGAAAAGCTTTCACAAAGGCATCCGCTCATGGGCCCGTATTCTTGACGCCCTGACCCGCTGAACCGGTTTTAGGCGAGGCTCTGCCTCGCGCTCCGGGATATTTGGGGCCAGATGAACAGGGGATCCTTCATTCATCTGGCTCAAAATATCCCGGGGGAGTCGCCTATAGGGCGGCGGGGGCAGCGCCCCCTGATGCGCTACATGTGGATTACACGCCCATAGGCATCGAGAACGCTCTCATGCATCATTTCTGACAGGGTCGGATGCGGGAAGACCGTGTTCATCAAATCTTCTTCCGTGGTCTCCAACTGACGCCCCACAACATAGCCCTGGATCAGTTCGGTAACTTCCGCGCCGATCATATGGGCCCCCAGCAACTCACCCGTTTTGGCATCGAATACGGTCTTGATCAGACCTTCCGGTTCACCCAAAGCGATGGCTTTGCCGTTGCCGATGAAGGGGAAGCGGCCGACTTTTACGTCATACCCAAGTTCCTTTGCCTTGGCTTCAGAATAGCCGACAGATGCAACCTGCGGCTGGCAATAGGTGCATCCCGCAATGCTCTCAGGTTTCACCGGGTGTGCGTGCTGACCTGCGATCAAGTCTGCGACCATGACACCTTCGTGACTGGCCTTGTGCGCCAGCCAGGGCGCACCGGCGATATCACCAATCGCATAAAGACCATCGACTCCGGTGCGGCAATATTCATCCGTCACAACATGGGTTCGGTCAATTTTGACGCCCAGCGCCTCGAGCCCCAGGCCTTCAACATTTCCGACAATGCCCACGGCAGAAATCACGGTATCAAAATCGTGCTTTTCGACCTTGCCCTTGACCTCGATATGGGCCGTGACTTTACCCTTCGCGCGATCCAGTTGCTTGACCATGGCTTTTTCCATGATCTTCATGCCCTGCTTGGTAAATGCCTTCTTCGCCAGACCGCTGATTTCCGCGTCTTCAACCGGCAGAACCCGATCCATGACTTCAACTACGGTCGTGTCGGCACCCAACGTGTTGTAGAAGCTGGCAAATTCGATGCCAATTGCGCCGGAACCAATGACCAGCAACTTTTTCGGCATCCGCGGTGGTTGCAGCGCATGCTTGTATGTCCAGACCAGATCGCCGTCGGCCTCGAGGCCCGGCAGTTCGCGCGCACGGGCACCGGTGGCCAGGACGATATTCTTGGCGGTCAGTTCCTCGGTCCCCTTGTCGGTTTTGACGCTGACTTTCCCTTTGGCAGGGATTGTTGCCTCACCCATCACGACGGTGACTTTGTTTTTCTTCAGAAGATGTCCAATTCCGCCCGACAGTTGGGCTGCAACTCCGCGCGAGCGTTTGACAACCGCGTCGAGGTCATAGCCGACCTTATCTGCGCTCAGGCCGAAATCCTTCGCGCGTTCCATCAGGTGGAAAACTTCGGAAGACCGCAGCAGCGCCTTTGTCGGGATACATCCCCAGTTCAGGCAGATTCCCCCCAAATGTTCACGTTCGACAACAGCGGTTTTCAGACCCAGCTGTGCGCCGCGAATGGCAGCGACATATCCGCCGGGACCGGCACCGATTACGATCAGATCAAAAGATTGTGCTGCCATGTGTTCCTCTCGGCGCAGGTCGATTGAAAATTAGTTTACCATTAAACTATTCTCCGCAATGCATCAATATACCGTCTCCGCGACAAAAGCGACGCACGGTCACCCAAATCGAAAGGCGCGGATTTCTGCCTATACCGACGGAAGAACGGGCGTTAGAACAAAAGCGGCGGAGTTCTCCGGCCTTTCCTGATCAAGCTTCTATAGAAAGA
This sequence comes from Ruegeria sp. D4, assembly GCF_056534475.1. NCBI lineage: Bacteria > Pseudomonadati > Pseudomonadota > Alphaproteobacteria > Rhodobacterales > Roseobacteraceae > Ruegeria > Ruegeria sp. D4. The sequence continues at coordinate 239,874 of NZ_JBQFPJ010000001.1, read as the reverse complement.
TGCCTCATGGCCAAAACGCTTAAAGATCTTGTACTTGCCCTGCTGAACGCGACTTTGCTTCTGCTGGCGCTGTGCCTGTTTTTGGGATGGAAACTGGCTTCAACCCTCGAAGGGATAACAACCGGGTTTGCTGAAAAGCTGCAGGTCGTGGCGCCCCTGCAGGAACAGGCACAAGGTATCAGGGATGAGATCAAGGGGTTGCGGGATGAACTGACACTGATCCATGTAAATGGTGACGTTCTGGATAGCGCAGTAAAACTTCGCGTGACAACCGCACTGGATCGGTTGCAAGAAACACAGGATCGTCTGCAATTGGTTCAGGAGCGCTTCACTGATCTGTCAGAGTCCCCGGACGATTTGATCAACAATGCAATTCATACATCTGCCGACGCTATCGCCGACAGAGTCATCGCGATCCGTGAGTGTAAACCTGCGTCCTAGCTTGCGGCCTGCAATTCGCGAACGGTGGACCCGTAGCCACCTTTGCTTACATAAGCGGCCTCATGTTCCGTCATCTGCCGCGACAACGCTTCGTTGCGATAGGGAAAGCGACCAAACTTGCGGATAACTTCGCGATGCGCGCGCGCGTGCAACAGGTTGCCCGGGTTGCATTCGCTGAGGTTCTGACAAATCAGGCGTACACACCGTTCCTGATCACACAGATTTTCCGAATGCATCATCGGAAGATAAAAGAACTGCCGGGCGGGTTCATCAATCTTCAGATCCCAGCCTTTGTCGACCGAACATTTCGCAGCCGCCAGCGCTGCACGATCCGTCGAGAATGCCTTGCCAGAGCCCCGGAACATGTTTCGCGGGAACTGGTCCGTCAAAATGATGTAGGCCAAAGCACCGCTGGGATAGGTGAGCCAAAGAGAAAACTTGCCCTCTTTCGCGGCTTCCCAGGTTTTTAAGAACTTGTCCCGGATTTTCGCGTCCAGCGCGTCATCCTGAATATACCATCCTTCGGGGCCAACTTCATCTAACCAAAAACTCAATACTTCTTCAGGCGTAACCATTGCCGTCACTCCGTGCATTGTCCTCCCCAAGGACGTAACGTCATTTAAGGCCGTTTTACAGAAGTGTTACAGTAACATATTGCAACACTTGCGACATAAATCTGTGTCCTAGGCATCAACCCGCTCAGCCTGCTCGGCTTCGGCGGCTTCGATGGCAACCTCCTGCGCCAATTCAAACGCCACAGGCGAAGCCGTCGGGTAAAGGGTCGACATGGTGCCAGTTTCGTCGACCGGTACAGAAGCGCGCTGTGTCATACGGTATAGCGAATAGAAGGCCATCACGAATAACAGTGCGGCAATAAACAGAAAAAAGCCCGGTGGCCCGAAGATCGCATCGCCCATCAGCCAACCGGTGATCAGCGGGCCTGCAATTGCTCCAAGCCCGTTGATAAACACCAGACCGCCGGATGCGGCGGGCATGTCATCGTGGTCCAAGAAGTCGTTCGTGTGGGCAATCAGCAGGGAATAAAGCGGGTTGGACATTCCGCCGATCAGGAAGGCCGCGCCCAGAAGGATTGGAAACGATACGCCGAAAAGCATGGCCACTGTTGACCCGCAGCCACCCAGCGTTGCGACGACAAGGATCAGCACACGCCGGTCCATACGGTCGGAAAACCAACCCAACGGGTATTGCAGTACCATCGCGCCGATATAAAACGAGGCGACAAAGGTCGAGATTTCGACCAGCGAAAGCCCTGCCCGCGCGCCGTAAACGGCGGCCATGCCGAACTGAGCTGAAAAGACGCCACCCAGCAGGAACATGCCCACGCAGCCCAGGGGTGATATCCCCATTAGCTGAAGCAACGTCATGGGTTTGGCGGTGTCAAATGCCGGGGTTGGTGAAATCGACAGCAAGATGGGCGCAAAGGAGACCGAAACAAGGATCGATGCGATCACGAATGTCTCATAGCCTGCCGGGTCGCCGACCAGCATAAGGGCCTGAGCACTGATGATCCCCGCCATCTGCACAATCATATACAGCGACAGCGCCTGCCCGCGGTTTTCATTGCTGGCCGCGTTGTTCAGCCAGCTTTCAGCGGTCACATAAACACCGGAAAAGCAGAAACCGATTACGACGCGCCCGAGAATCCAGGCGATCGGATCGGTCAGCATCGGGTACATGATCATCACAGCCGAGATGAACGAGGCCAGCGCCGCAAAAACACGTACATGGCCAACTCGCCGGATCATTTCTGGCGCCAGACGGGACCCACCCAGAAATCCAAGGAAGTATGCCGACATAACAAAGGACATCTCGAGGGTCGAGAACCCTTCGATTTCGCCGCGGACACCCAGGATTGTACCCTGCAGGCCGTTGCCGATCATCAGCAACCCCATACCGAGAAGAAGCGCCCATGCGCTGGAAAGAACCTGAAGCATCGGGGCCTCCGAAAATTGCCAATCTATCTGTCCGCACCGCAGTCAGATCAAAAAACACTCTGATCGTGCTTGTCTATGATATTGCCAGCGCCTGATCCAGCGAACGCGCCATTCACGGGATTAAAAGCGACGCGTCTCCGTACGAAAAGAAGCGATACTTCCGGGCGATTGCGTTCGCGTAGACCTTGCGCATCCGATCCTGTCCCATCAGGGCCGAAACCAGCATCAACAAAGTGGATTTCGGCAAGTGGAAGTTGGTCATCAGCGCATCTGTGACGTTAAAACGAAAGCCGGGATAAATGAAGATATCCGTATCCCCTTCCCAGGCTTCGATCTCGCCATTTCGGGCCGCGCTTTCGATCAGACGCAATGCAGTGGTTCCCACAGGAATGACCCGCCCGCCCGCGGCTTTGGTCGCCCGGATATCGGCGGCGGCTTCGGCACTGACCCTGCCCCATTCTGCATGCATCTTGTGGGTTTTGACATCCTCGACCTTGACTGGCAGGAAGGTTCCGGCCCCGACATGCAGAGTGACATGAGTGATCGAAACACCCCGGTCCGCCAGCGCCTGCATCAAGGGTTCATCGAAATGCAACGACGCGGTCGGCGCGGCCACCGCGCCCGAATTTCTGGCCCAGATCGTCTGATAATCGGTCTTGTCTTGATCGTCCGCCGGACGTTTCGCTGCAATGTAAGGGGGCAAAGGCATCGCACCGGCCTGTTCAAGCGCCGCATCGAAATCCTGGCCCGTCAGGTTGAAGCGTAAAAAGGCCTGTCCGTCTGCGACGGTCTCCAGCGTCGCGCTCAGTTGGTCCGAGAAGCGGATTTCCTCACCCGGCTTCACCTTCTTCAACGGTTTGACCAAAGCGGACCATGTGCCATCGGACTGCGGATCCAGCAAAGTCGCCTGGATCGCGGCCGATACCGGCCCCTGCGCGCTGTCGCGATGGCGGTGTCCGTTCAGGCGTGCGGGGATCACGCGCGTATCGTTCAGTACCAGCCTGTCGCCGGGCTGCAACCAATCGGGCAGATCGAACACATGCCCGTCAGAAATTGAATCCCCCTGCGCCACCAGCAAACGGGCCGAGGAACGCGGGCTGGCGGGCCGCGTGGCAATCAGGTCTTCGGGCAGATGGAAATCAAAATCGCTGAGTTTCATGGCCGCGCCATACAAGGCCGCGATAGATTCGGCCACAGTTGCGTTCAATGATCTTTTGGGGGAGAACCGTAGGTGCGTTTGGGCTCATCCGGCTTGGGTGCCTGGGCATTCGGGCCATCCGACACGGTGGGTGCAGGGGCACGCATCAGGTCCCGCAGAAACAGGGGCGCCAGACCCGACAAAGGATTCACCGAAACCTTGGGATTCCTCAGCGGCCCCTTCAGTGTGTAGTTGAAGCCAAAAACACCTTCGCCCTTTCGGGTCAAAACGCTACCGATGGCATTCACCAGGTAGATGGGTGAGATCGCCCCGCGCAAATTCAGTCGCTGGGCTACAGTATCAATGCTTCCGTCAAAAGACAGGCCCATCGACGGCCCAACCGCGCTGCCGCTGAGCACCTTGATCTCTGTCGGCGTGATCCGCATCCGGCTGTCGATTGCCGAAAAGAAAATGCCCTGCCCTGCCATTTCATCCACCAGCCCCACCAGGCTTATTGCATTCAGAAGCGCCGCCATGGCTGGCGCATCCTTGATCCGCGTATCTACGATCTTTAGGATAACGTCGTAATTTCCGGGACCTGCAACCGGCTCAAGTTGCAGGTCAAATCCTCCGCCCCGCGCCTGCGTTATCACCCCGGCCGAGCGCAAAACCGCCCCCGCGTCCTGTGATTTCAGGGTAACGGCGCTGCGCCCCGCGCGCGGCGTGACCTGACCCTGTACGGTCGCCCCGCCATTGACCTGTGCAGTGAAACCGCCATTGACGCCCCCGGTTGTCGCAAACGCGCCTTTGAAACCGGTCAATGCAACGGCTTCCGTGATCTGCAGTCGATCCAGCGCGACGTTCAGTCTTGGCCCTGCCCCTGCACCACCACCGCCACTGCTTTGGCCAAAGGTTGCCTTTGCCATGTTCATGACACCGCCCAGCACCCGAATGTCCGGGGCCCCGGCCCCGCGCGCGATCAGTTCGGCAGGCACGGCCAGCCAATCACCCAAATCGAACGAGCTGAAGCTGACCCGGTCGAACGCCCCCCCTTCGCGGAACGAAATCGACGCCTTGCTGCGCAGCCCTGCTGCGTCGATCTGCAACTGATCCACCTTCAACTGATCGCCGAGCGTCGCTTCGACATCCATCGTGCCCGCGCTTCCGTCAGCTTTACGCCAGCCAAGTTCCGGTACCGCCAGACCAACGCCGACAAGATCAGACGTCGCCGTCAGCCTTGGCGGCTCTCCTCCACCGATGCCCAAATCGAAATCGGCCGTCCCCTGCCCGGTCAGCATCCCGTTTGGCAGGCCGGCCTTGAGTTCATCCATAAGGCGGGGTGAGAGTTCAATCTGGCCGCTCAAGGTGCTGCGCTGCGCACCGCCGGTGACAATCGGCTGGTTCCAGCGCGCCTGTACCGGCACAGCACCGAACAAACCGTAACCTTCAATGGCAATGCCGTTCTGATCACCGGTCAGCGTCAGACGATCCGCGCTGACGGTGAAACCAGGCACCAGCCGGTCGCTGAACAGGTTTCCCAGCTCACCGATGAAATGAAACTCGGTATCGTCAAAATCCAGCCCCTTGTGCATTGGCAAGGCCAGCGTGCCTTCAACCTTCAGGTCGCCATCCGCCAGTTCAACCGGCAGATTTGCCTTGCTCATCAGTTGCAATGGTGGGCGCTCCAGCAGTGACAGGGCCGCCGTTGTGCTGCCGCTTGCCTGAATACGTGCGATGGCCGGAGAGGACTTCTTGATACCTGTATCAGGAATAATGAAGGACGTGCCCGATGCGTCCACGGGCCCACCTACGTCAGGGATCACGACCCCACTTTGCGCGGTCACGGTGAACCGGTCGCTCAGCAGGCTTGCCTGCCCCTGTGCGTCCTGGACCGGAGGCAACGTTTTTGCAAATCGGACAGTCGTTTCACTGAACCCGAAGTCCAGATAGATATCGGGCTTAGCTCCCGGTTGCAGCCGCAAAGCAAAATCCACGTTCGAAAGATTGCCTTGGTAGACGTTCTCGGAAACCCATTTCCTGGGTTTTGGGGCCAGATGCTCGGGCCAATAGTTCAACAGATCGTCGGACGGCATTTTATCCAGATGAGCATCCAGCCCTCCGGCCCAGCCTTCGGTCAGACCTTCCAGCCGACCCGACGCAAGCAAACGGTGGCTGCCATCCTCAATCACCATTTGGCCAAGTCGCAGGCGAAATGGGGCAAGCTTCATCTGGAAATCAAGCTCGGCACGCGACAGTTCGAGCGTCTTGGGAAACAGATTGGCCGGGTTGATCCGGATGGCGCTCAGCCTCAGCTGCGATGACAGGCTTTCAAGCACATTATTTTCCAGACCGTGCAAAAACGCCTTGCCGTCGGCATGTACGGACCCCCATGCCGACTCGATGGACACCTCGTTGAAATCCAGCGTCTGGCCTTTGGGATCGTAGGTGAAATACGTGCGCGCGGCTTCAAACGGGATCGGTTTGATATCTGCTGTAGGCTGCACAGCACCCGCCCCGAGGTTCAGCGTTGCAAACACCGGACCCAAAGCACCTTCGGTATCGAAACTGCCGCGCAACGCGCCAGAGATCGGGGTCTTGAGCACCTGCAACCACGACAGTGCCAGACTTTGCCCGGCAATATCCTCGGAGGGCAGATCAGTAATGGAAATGCCGAAACTGGCCTGCGGCGAACCCAGTGTACTTGTGTAATTTGCCTCGATCGTGCTGGCGTAATCGCGCCCGGTCAGTACCGAAAACCCGGTGGCAAGCCGCATCTCTTCCGCGCTGCGAATGGCCTGAATGTGGCCCCCGTCCAGAACCCAGGACCGGCCCAGGCGCAAATCCTGATAGCCCAGAGTGATCGCATCCAGTTCCACCGACGTCAGAGCGGACAGGAGCGGCGACAGGAATATCTCGTCGGCTTCCTCGATCAGTTGTGCCAGATCGGGCGCCTCTTGAACCGGCGCGCTGCCGGAGCCGACGGTCAGTGTCAGCGCACCGTCCAGCCCCCGGGTCAGGTCGATCTGGGCACCGCTGAGCATGATACGCTTGGGCCGCACGTTACCGCGCAACAGGGGGCGCATCGCCAGGCTGGCCTGCAAGTCAGAAACCTGTGCGATTTGCTGACCTGCCGCATCGCTGATACTTACGTCGCTCAGCCGCAATCTGGGTCGCCACCCTTCGTGGATAACGAAAGTGACATCCCCAAAGCGGATCTGCAGCCCGCCCAGCGTCCTCTCCAGACGTTCTTCGACCCGGTCGCGCAGCCAGGCGGGCGCATGCATCGTCTGGCCCAGAACCATGAATCCGGTGAAAAGACCCAACAGAACCAACAGCGCGACACCCCGCATCGCCCAAAGGCTGGCGGCGCGGCGACGTGACCGCCGGCGTGGAGGCTGGCTGGCCTCTCCGGTCTGCTGTTCTTCGTTTTCCGTCAAAGCGTTCACTACACCTTTCAACCTGCTCGTGCCGCCCTATAGTCCGCTAAACCGAACTTGACCAATTCAACGGAGTTTCCAATGCCCGATGTTTCAGACATAGCCCCCGATTTCGCCCTGCCACGGGACGGAGGCGGTGAAATTACCTTGTCGGACCTGCGCGGCCAAGCCGTCGTCTTATTCTTTTACCCCCGTGATGATACGCCGGGCTGCACCAAGGAATCCATCGGTTTCTCGGAACAACTTCAGAGCTTTGCGGAAGCTGGCGCTCAAGTTTTCGGCATCTCGAGGGACAGTGTGGCCAAGCACGACAAATTCGTCGCCAAGCATGGACTGACCACACCGCTGTTGTCAGACGAGGGATCGACCACTTGCGAGGACTACGGGGTCTGGGTGGAAAAGAACATGTATGGGCGCAAATCCATGGGGATCGAAAGATCAACCTTTCTGATCGACGCTGATGGTCGGATCGCCCGGGTCTGGCGCAAGGTCAAGGTGCCCGGTCACGTCGACGAGGTGCTGGAGGCTGTACGCGCACTTTAGGTTCGGCCCCCTCGACCCAGGCGACCATACGGTCTATCAACCGCGCGACACCAGGCTACTGCGGAGGATACACGTGTCCGACACGCTGACGACGATGGCGACCGAAGTTCTGAACACGGCAGATGGGCGGGCCAAGACCGCGCTTTCCAAGCGCCATGCCGCCGCATGGTTTGCTGCCCGCAAGGGTGAAGCGCCGCGGATTGAAATCGGCACCGCCACGCCACCTCTGAACCCGGCACGGCCTGAAAAGCCCGAACTTCGGTCGCCGCGCGACGTACCCAAACGCCGCCCCGGCTCCGAGGCCGGTCGCATCGCGCTGTTACACGCAGTGGCCCATATCGAGCTGAATGCAGTGGACCTCCACTGGGATATCATCGCCCGGTTCGGTCACATCTCCATGCCGATCGGGTTTTATGACGATTGGGTCAAATGCGCCGAAGAGGAGTCGCGCCATTTCGAAATGGTCTGTGATTGCCTTGAACAGATGGGCAGTTTCTATGGCGCCCTGCCCGCCCATGCCGGAATGTGGCGCGCGGCTGAAGATACGGCCGACGATTTGATGGGGCGGCTGGCCGTGGTGCCAATGGTGCTGGAGGCACGTGGTCTGGACGTCACGCCGGGCATGATCGAAATCTTCCGCAAGGCTGGTGCAGATGAAGCCATCGCCGCGCTTGAGGTGATCTATGCCGAAGAGGTCGGCCACGTGGCGTACGGCTCGAAATGGTTTCATTTTCTGTGTGGACGCGAAAACGCCGACCCAAAAGACGTGTTCCACCAGCTTGTCCGGCGCTACTTTCATGGCGCCCTGAAACCACCTTTCAACGAAGAGAAACGCGCCGAAGCGGGACTGCCTCCGGATTTTTACTGGCCCCTCACTGAAGAGATGCCATTGCCGGGAAGCACATGATCTGGGGGCCAATGCGGCTGTTTAGGCAAAATCCCGCCGACAATTGGCCCGTTACTGGCTGTTAAGTTGTCTCTCCGGTCAACAAACTTGCCCAAATCGAACCGGCCCTCTATGCACTTCGCCCAAGGGACGGCTATCACTCACGACCGATCCCGGAAATGGGGACGAGAGAGGGAAGACGCGTGCGAACACGTCTGGCAATCAAAATTCACTCACTGCTCGAGCGGCACTTTCCCGAGCGCAGAGTTTTTCTGAAATCCGACCAGGACACCCGGTTCATACGGCTGAGTTCCGAAACCCAGATTGCGGCGGTTGCCGGTGTGGCCATCATGGTCGGCTGGACCGCCGTTGCCACGGCGATCCTGCTGATGGACAGTATCGGGTCGGGCAATTTCCGCGATCAGGCAAGGCGCGATCAGGCGACATATCAGGAACGGCTGAATATCATCTCGGAAGAACGCGACGCGCGCGCGCAGGAGGCATTGGCCGCGCAGGACCGGTTCAACGCCGCGCTTGAGCAGATTTCCGTAATGCAATCAGAGCTTCTGGCATCGGAAAACCGCCGCCGCGAATTGGAAACCGGGATCGACGTGATCCAGACCACGTTGCGCGCGACGATGAAGCAGCGCGAAGAGGCGCGAACCGAGTTGGCCCAAGTGCAACAGGGCACCGATGGGGGCGACGTCTACATGGCCGCTGCCGCGAACCCCGCGCAAATGGATTTCATGACCGAAGCGCTGGCGCGGACGGCGCAGGAACGCGATCAGATCGCCGCCAATGCCCGCGATGCGTTGGATCAGCGTGACGAGCTTGAACTGGAAATTCGCCTGATGCAGGAGCGCAGCGACGAGATTTTCCGGCAACTGGAAGAAGCGATGGTCATTTCTGTCGAGCCACTGGATAAGATGTTCCAGCAGGCAGGTATGCCCACAGACCGTATCATCGAAGAGGTCCGGCGCGGATATAGCGGTATGGGCGGTCCGCTGACCCCTTTATCCTTCAGCACGCGCGGTGAGGAGTTATCTCCGGAAGAAATCCGCGCGAACCGTCTGCTGCAGCAGATGGACCAGTTGAACCTCTACCGTATTGCGGCGGAAAAAGCGCCCTTTGCGAGCCCGGTGCGTGCCGCGGTGCGATACACCAGTGGGTATGGCACCCGTCGTGACCCCAAAACCGGTGGGCGCCGCATGCACAATGGTGCAGATTTTGCCGGACCGCACGGCACGGATATCTTTGCCACGGCCGATGGCGTTGTCACCCATGCGGGCTGGCAATCAGGCTTTGGGCGGCTGGTTAAGATCAAGCACGCGTTCGGACTTGAGACACTTTACGCTCATAACACAAAGATCCGCGTGAAGGTCGGTCAAAGGGTCTCGCGCGGGGATCATATTGCTGATATGGGTAGCACCGGACGGTCAACCGGCACGCATCTGCACTATGAGGTGCGGTCGAACGGGAGACCTGTGAACCCAATGACTTACATCAAGGCTGCGAGAAATGTTTTCTAAGAGCAAAATCAACGAGCCCGGTTCCAAGGCACCTGAAGCGGCCAAGCCGGCCGCCCCGGCAACACCGGCAGCACCCACCTCAACGGAGACCAAGGCCAGCACTCCGCCCAAGCCGAAGCCACCGGCTTCGGTTCTGTCGTCGGACCTGCACATCACAGGCAACATCAAGACGTCCGGCGACATCCAGGTGGAAGGCACCGTCGAAGGCGATATTCGCGCCCATTTGCTGACCATTGGCGAGACGGCCACCATCAAGGGTGAAGTGACCGCCGATGACGTGGTGATCAATGGCCGCATTGTCGGCCGGGTCCGCGGCCTGAAGGTCCGCCTGACTTCGACCGCACGGGTTGAAGGCGACATCATTCACAAGACCATCGCCATCGAAAGCGGTGCGCATTTCGAAGGTTCGGTGCAGCGTCAGGACGACCCGCTGAACCCTGGCCGCAGCGGCAAGTCGGGTGCTAACCCGGCAGCGGAAGTCAGCCAGTAACCTCTGCTGAAACAGAAAATGTCTGGAAAACGCCGCAGCAACACTGCGGCGTTTTTCTTTGACTGCATCTGGGCCTTCTAGGTCTCACGCTGGTTCCACGTGGCATTGGTTTCTATGATTCCCGCAACTGCAATTGCCTTTTCGGCAAGTTCTGCCTTGGTGTCGTCTGCAAAAGCCAACTTCTCAAACCTCTGATGCATCTCTTTTGATGTGTAGAAGTCGAATATTCTGGAGTTGTTCGGGCTTGGCCAAAAGGCGGTGATCCAAATCGCCTCGCGACCAGGTACGCGACCGGCGCACCAGTCGTTCCAGAAACGGCAGACCAGCTTGTCATCGGCAACATCCGCAACCTGCGCCAGCAGGGTTTCCAATGGCCACCCACCCAGGTTGAACATACAGATCGTATCATCCAGGTAATCATGCCCTTGCCGGTCGATCTCGCGCATCAGGAAGAGGCGCTGAAACCGATCGAGCACATTCCATTCCTCGGCTGACCAGTTATCCGGGTTGCCGGTTTCAAACCGGCTCAGGCTGACTTCAAGCCCGTTCGAGCTGACGTCTTCATCACATGCCAGAACTTCCAGTATACTTGGCAGGAGATAGGCCCAAATTGTCTTATCGACGCCTTTCGGATCACATGCCGCAAAGAACCAATCCCGAATATAGTGCAGAGGCAGGTCTTCAATATCCGGATTGAAGAAATCCGCTTCGATGGACGCCTCCATGCAGCACCCTTCGCAGACGCCGGTTCGTGTTGGCTTGGGGTAGGAAAAAACGCGATATGCATCTTCGATGACACCGGCGAACGGATGGTCTCTGGGAAGTTTTGCACTAGTTGGCATTTTCTGTTTTTGACCCATCCAAGATTTGACCTTGATCGCAAACGACTGAATAAGACTTACTGCCGAGGTCCCGTCACAGAAACACTCATCAGGAATTTACACAATATCTCGGGCCTCGGATGTGATGTGCGTGCTGCAGTCGGCAACTGGCGGTCAATAGAACATCAGCTCAGGATACTAACACGACGCGGGTTTCGCGCCCTCTATGCTCAGGCGAATGAGCAGCGAAGCCAGGGCGTCCTCGACAGTCTGTTAAGTACGGTCCGGTTTCGCAAAAAAGCTCTCCGATTTCACTAGTTTCACAAAACGTGTTTTTTGAACTAACCTGAAAATCATTGTTTTCTGGAGGACTTTTGATGTCATCAAAACTAATGGCAGAGTTTTTCGGCACCTTCTGGTTGGTGCTGGGCGGGTGCGGCAGTGCGGTACTTGCTGCAGGTGTAGCTGATGTTGGTATTGGCTGGCTGGGCGTTTCCTTTGCGTTCGGCCTGACCGTGCTGACAATGGCCTATACGGTCGGGCATATTTCAGGCGGACATTTCAACCCTGCCGTCAGCCTGGGGCTTATGATTGGCGGCCGGTTTCCGGCCAAGGATCTGTTGCCCTACTGGGTCGCGCAAGTGGTTGGCGCGATTGTTGCGGCGATTGTTCTGTATATGATCGTCAGCGGCGCACCCGGTTTTGAAGGCGTGGGCGGGTTTGCATCGAACGGGTACGGTGATGCATCGCCCGAAGGGTATTCGATGATGTCTGCACTAATCATCGAGATCGTTCTGACGGCGTTCTTCATTCTGATCATTCTGGGTGCGACATCTGCCGGCGCGCCTGCGGGTTTTGCCCCGATTGCAATCGGTCTGGGCCTGACTCTTATCCACCTGATCTCGATCCCGGTCACGAATACGTCGGTCAACCCGGCGCGGTCGACCGGTGTGGCGCTGTTTGCGGATGGTCCGGCGCTGGCGCAGCTGTGGCTGTTCTGGGTCGCGCCGCTGATCGGGGCCGCGATCGGAGCGGTAATCTGGAAAGTAATGTCCCCAGAAGACTAGGGCGAATTCTGTCGGAGACCGTTAAGGGCGGCCTCCGACCATCCATTGCCCGTTCGGCCAGAAGGCATGAAAGGCAAAGGCAAACATGACATCATGGACAACGTCCCTGCCCTTGTCATCCCGCACGCGGATCGATCCGATATCACGCCCTTTTGCTATCCGTCCCGTGTCCAGCGCCGAGGCCTGACCCGGTGACCACCGTATCGTCAGCCCCGCTTCCTGCACTTCATGTTCTTCGCTCAGGCGCGTTAGGGGCCACGCCTTGTCCCCCACCCGAACGACCCGTTCAAGCGGTGGGATACCGTGCGGCGGGTCTTGTCCGGAGTACAGAAACGGTCGACGCGACGTGTCATAGCCCCGATAGGGGTTCCGCCCATAGTCGCGGTTGTAGGCGGGTTCTGCCATCACCAGCCCGTCGGGATTGCGGGCGCTGAAATCGGCCCAGCTTTCCATCCAAACCGGCAAAGTCCTGAGTTCGCGACCTGTCATGCGTCCGACAATGGCCTGACCCGTCGCCTGCTGCCACCAGCTTTGGGTTTCGCGGTCATACATCACCATATCGGAATGACGCAGTTTGCCGGTGACGCCAAAACTCAACACACGATTGGACAATCGCCGATCAAACACGATGGCCGAGTTGCAAAGCGGGCAAAATGTAACGGCGATGGGGGTGCTGCCGATACGGTCGTTCACGATCTCATGCCACATCAGATAGCGGATTGGATAGGCGCGTGGCGCGGCTCCCGCCAGTTCCACAGTTATCACAGGTTCGACATCTGCAAGCGAGCCGCTGGAAACGCGGACAAAGCCGGGATCGTCCAATGCCGGAATCCCATCTTTCGGTGGGCCACCGGACCGGATTTCCGACCAGTTCGTTACTGCGGATTTTCTGAAATCGGTCTCCGGCCATTCCGCACGCCATTCATCAGGGCCGGCTCCTGTGGCCGTGGCCCAAATCATCAACGCACATGTAAAGAGAACGCGCATCAGCCCACCTCTTGACGTTCTGACATGCTGACGCAGCTTTCCCCCTTGGACCAGACCGATACACGCAAAATTGAATGCACCGGATCGGGGCAAAGAAGCTGCCGCTGGCACCCAATTCTGTCGACATCATCAGCCAAAATCATGGGCCGTCAGAACCGGCGCACCATTCAAGGAGGCTATCCTGACGGATTTTTCACAGGCAATCGCCGATGCGATCCCTGCTGCTGCAATGTTGACATTGAAAGATGTAAGCCACTTCGCTTCGTTTCAGGCGCCGGAAGCTCATACCGTGCGATCCACGATTTCATCGATGGGTAGCGGAATGGGAAAACCCGGCGCGAAACAGCGCCGGGTTTGAGGTATTACTCGGTCACGGTGACTTTTTTCATCACGTCAGGCTGCCCGATGACGGCACCGTTCTGCCCTTCACCGCGTTTGATCGCATCAACAACATCCATACCGTCCGTGACTTTTCCGACGACCGTGTACTGGCCATCCAAAAACGGACCGGGCTCGAACATGATGAAGAATTGCGAGTTGGCACTGTTGGGGTTTTTACCCCGCGCCATGCCTACAACGCCACGATCGAACGTCACGTCCGAAAACTCGGCAGGCAGGTCCGGACGTTTGGAACCGCCGCGCCCGGCCAAACCCGCGTTGAACTCATCAGAGTTCTGATCGCCGAAATGCACGTCACCCGTCTGTGCCATGAACCCGTCAATCACACGGTGGAAGATCACACCGTCATACTGACCTTCGCTGGCCAGCGCCGCGATCTGTTCAACATGTTTGGGGGCTACGTCGTCGAACAGGTCGATGGTGATGGTGCCATTGGCCCCTTGACCTTCGACTTCGATCTCAAGCCCGGTTGCCAGCGCCGGGCCGGCAATCAGAGCAAAAACTGCCGCCAGCTTATGCATCGGCCGCCACCTTTACGCTGACCATCCGGTCGGGGCTTGCAGGCGGCTCGCCGCGGGTGATGGCGTCGACATGCTCCATGCCTTCGATAACGCGGCCGTAAACGGTGTACTGGCCGTTCAGGAAATGATTGTCCTTGAAGTTGATGAAGAACTGCGAATTCGCCGAGTTCGGGTTCTGTGACCGGGCGGCACCCAGTGTTCCCCGGTCGTGGGGCAGTTTCGAGAATTCCGCCGGAACGTTCGGCAGGGACGAACCGCCAGTACCTGCCATGCGCAGGTTGAACCCGTCTTCCATGTCGCCATGCTGTACGTCGCCGGTTTGCGCCATGAAACCGTCGATCACACGGTGAAAGGCCACGTTGTCGTATTCGCCCGCACGCGCCAGTTCCTTCATCCGCTCACTGTGTTGGGGCGCCACGTCCGGTAGAAGCTCGATGACGACATTGCCATCCTTCAGTTCGATGATGATGGTGTTTTCGGGATCCTTGATCTCGGCCATTTGGCCCTCCTGTCGTTTATCTTGCGCAAATACCTATGATGCGGGCGCATGAATGCCAAGTGACGCATTGACCTGAATGCAAAATGCAGGAAAAGAACCGCCTAGATCGGTTCAAAAATGACGAGGATTGGGCGATGAGCTGGAAAACGCTGGACGATATGGACATGGGCGACAAACGGGTGCTGGTGCGCGTGGACATCAACGTTCCGGTCGTGGACGGCGTCGTGACCGATGCAACCCGTATTCAGCGGATCGTTCCGACCGTGCGCGATATCCTGAACGCAGGCGGTAAACCTATCCTGCTGGCCCATTTCGGACGCCCCGGCGGTGAACGCCGCGAGAGCCTGTCTCTGAAACAGCTGGTACCGACCCTGGAGGCTGCTTTTGGAGCCGAGGTTCTGTTTGCCGCCGATTGCGTCGGCGCCGAAGCCGAACTGGCCGCGCAGGAACTGAAGCCCGGTCAGGTGCTGCTGTTGGAAAACACCCGTTTCCATGCGGCAGAGACCAAGAACGATGTGGACCTGGCCGCAGGTATGGCACGCCTGGGTGATCTGTATTGCAACGACGCGTTTTCCGCCGCGCACCGCGCCCACAGCTCGACCGAGGCGCTTGCCCGTTTGCTTCCCGCTTGCGCCGGTCGTCTGATGCAGGCCGAACTTGAGGCGCTGGAAGGCGCCTTGGGTTCACCGAAACGCCCCGTCACTGCCGTTGTCGGTGGGGCCAAGGTATCGACCAAGCTGGAGTTGCTGGGCAATCTGATCGACAAGGTCGACTATCTGGTCATTGGCGGAGGTATGGCGAACACATTTCTTGTCGCCAAGGGCATTGATGTCGGGAAATCGCTGGCCGAAACCGCGATGAAGGACACGGCTGCGGAAATTCTGGCAAAGGCGGAGACGTCGGGCTGCACGATTGTCCTGCCCCGCGACATCGTGGTCGCCGAAAAGTTCGAAGCCCATGCTCCGCATCAGGTTCTGCCATCTGATGGATGCCCCCCGGAGGGTATGATCCTGGATGCCGGCCCCGAAAGTGTCGCGGCCATCACCGAAATCTTTGCGCAAAGCCAGACCCTGATCTGGAACGGCCCGCTGGGTGCTTTCGAGCTGGAACCCTTCGACGCTGCCACAAACGCCGCAGCGCTTAAAGCGGCTGCGCTGACCCGGTCGGGCAAGCTGATCTCGGTTGCTGGTGGGGGTGACACGGTTGCCGCCCTTAATGCGTCGGGGGCAGCCAGCGATTTCACCTACATCTCAACCGCCGGCGGCGCGTTTCTTGAGTGGATGGAAGGCAAAACCCTGCCCGGCGTCGCGGCATTGGAAGGCTAGTCGTAAAGACAAATTGGCTGCATTTCGCGCCTCATGATAAACTCTCCTTATTGATTTGGAGATTTTGTCATGAGGTACCTTGCCTGCCTGATCGTTGCATTGATCCCCGCCTATTCCGCCGCACAATCCAGTTGTGGCGGACAAACCCAACTCGACGCCAATTTCTGTGCCAAGGAAAAATGGGAAATCGCGGATCGCGAGTTGAACCGTATCTGGGCCGAAGTCAAACCGCTTGCCGATGCGCGTGGGAACGGTCAATCCCTGTTGAACGAACAGCGCGCCTGGCTGAAAGCGCGTGACGCGACTTGCGATCCGGAGCTGGCAAGCGATGGCAGCGCGGCGCCCATGTTCTATTGGGCCTGCATGGAGCAGCAAACTCTGACCCGCAATCAGGCGCTGGCGGCATGGCGCTGAGAAACCTAATTCGGCAATTCGCAAAAAAGTGCGAATCAAGGGATTCACAACGCGAATCGCCTGTGACATAGTGCGATCAGATGTCCGCAAAGGGCACGTTTTTGAGGCAGACTTCATACGGCGGTTAACAGAGTGTCCCGTTCCCATCGGCCCGGTTTGGGCTCAGTTTTGTTCTTCATGGTGGCTTTCATGCTGGGTGTCTATTTCACCTTCGCCGCCGTGCAGGGCGATTTTGGCCTGTTCAGACGGGTCGAGATTGCTGCGGAACGGGACGCTCTGTCGCGCGATCTGGCCCGGCTTGAGGCTGAGACCTCGCAAATGGAAAACCTGACCCGCCGTCTGTCGGACACCTACCTGGATCTTGATTTGCTGGACCAGCAGGCCCGTTCGGTTCTGGGCATGGTCCGCACGGATGAAATCGTCATTCACTGATCCCTGAGATTTCAGACTTCCATCGAAAAACCTTTGCCCGCAGTCTCTTAACGACGACCGCAAGGCCAAGGATCGCGCATCCTGCCCCTGCGTTACTTTTACACTCGCCAGATGCGGTCAAATGTTCTATGAGATAGTTTAACGCTAAACTATCTTGCCGAAAGGGGGAGATTGCCACAATGGCTGCGCGAAAAACCACAAAGAAACCAAACGTTTCTGCGGACGAACTCAAACTCTATTATCGCGAAATGTTGCTGATCCGCCGATTCGAGGAGAAGGCGGGACAACTATACGGTATGGGTCTGATCGGCGGATTTTGCCATTTGTACATCGGTCAGGAGGCCGTTGTGGTCGGTCTCGAAGCTGCTGCCGAAGAAGGCGACAAGCGCATCACTTCCTATCGTGATCATGGCCATATGCTGGCCTGCGGCATGGATCCTGGCGGCGTGATGGCCGAACTGACCGGGCGCGAGGGCGGCCTGTCTAAGGGCAAGGGCGGCTCGATGCACATGTTCTCGAAAGAGAAACATTTCTACGGCGGCCACGGCATCGTGGGCGCGCAGGTGCCATTGGGCGCGGGTCTGGCCTTTGCCGACAAGTACAAGGGCAACGGAAGGGTGACATTCACCTATTTCGGCGACGGAGCGGCGAACCAGGGTCAGGTGTATGAAACCTTCAACATGGCTGCCCTGTGGGATCTTCCCGTTGTCTTCGTGATCGAGAACAACCAGTACGCCATGGGCACTGCGCAAGCCCGCTCCACCTCGACCCAGGACATTTACGTTCGCGGAGAAGCCTTTGGCATTCCCGGCGAGATCGTCAACGGCATGGATGTTCTGGCCGTCAAGGAGGCCGGCGAAAAGGCCGTCGCCCACTGCCGCGCGGGCAAGGGTCCGTATATCCTTGAGGTCAAGACTTATCGCTACCGCGGCCACTCGATGTCCGACCCGGCCAAGTATCGCACACGGGAAGAAGTTCAGAAGGTCCGCGAGCAAAGCGACCCGATCGAACATGTGCGCGAGCTGCTGTTGTCCGGCAAACACGCGACAGAAGATGATCTGAAAGCAATCGACAAAGAGATCAAAGAGGTCGTCAACAAGGCCGCCGAATTCTCGAAAGAAAGCCCCGAGCCGTCGCTGGACGAGCTCTGGACCGACATCTACGCCTGAGAGGACGAATAAGACATGGCAACCGAAATTCTCATGCCCGCCCTTTCGCCCACGATGGAAGAGGGCACGCTGGCCAAATGGCTGGTCAAGGAAGGCGACACCGTTTCATCCGGCGACATCATGGCCGAGATCGAAACCGACAAGGCCACAATGGAGTTCGAAGCCGTCGACGAAGGCATCGTTGGCAAGATCCTGATCGAGGAAGGCACCGAAGGGGTCAAGGTGAACACTCCAATCGCCATTCTGGTTGAGGAAGGTGAAGACGCCTCGGCCCTGCCGTCGGCCGCGCCCGCTGCCGAAGTGGCGCCCGAGGCTGCCCCGGCGACGGTCGCTTCTGCGGCTCCGGCTGCTGCGCCGGCGGCACCGGTGGTGGATCTGTCCCCCGACTGGCCGGCAGATGCCGAAATGAAACCCCAAACCGTTCGCGAAGCCTTGCGCGACGCCATGGCCGAAGAAATGCGTGGCGATGAGGACGTTTACCTGATGGGCGAAGAAGTCGCCGAATATCAGGGCGCCTACAAAATCTCGCAGGGCCTGCTGGACGAATTCGGCAGCAAGCGTGTGATCGACACTCCGATCACCGAGCATGGGTTTGCCGGCATCGCGGTGGGTTCGGCCTTTGGTGGGTTGAAACCGATTGTCGAGTTCATGACCTTCAACTTCGCCATGCAGGCAATTGACCAGATCATCAACTCGGCCGCCAAGACACTTTACATGTCCGGCGGTCAGATGGGTTGTCCGATCGTGTTCCGTGGCCCGAACGGCGCAGCGGCACGCGTTGCAGCCCAACACAGCCAGGACTATGCGGCGTGGTACATGCAGGTGCCCGGCCTCAAGGTTGTCATGCCTTACTCTGCCGCTGACGCAAAAGGTCTGCTGAAGTCTGCCATCCGCGATCCCAACCCGGTCGTTTTCCTGGAAAACGAAATCCTGTATGGTCGCAGCTTTGACATGCCTCAGGTCGACGACCTGACCGTCCCTCTGGGCAAGGCCCGTATCTGGCGCGAAGGTTCCGACGTCACCATCGTCAGCTTCGGTATCGGCATGCAGTTCGCGCTGGAAGCCGCGGACACGCTGGCCGGAGAAGGTATCAACGCCGAAGTAATCGACCTGCGCACAATCCGCCCGATGGATACAGGCGCAATCATCAATTCCGTGATGAAGACCAATCGCCTGGTGACTGTCGAGGAAGGTTGGCCGCAAGGTTCGGTTGGCAGCTATATCTCATCCGTGGTGATGCAGGAGGCGTTCGATTACCTCGACGCGCCGGTCATCAACTGCACCGGCAAGGATGTTCCGATGCCCTACGCTGCAAACCTGGAAAAACTGGCGCTCGTGACCACCGATGAGGTGATCGCAGCCGTCAAACAAGTGACGTACCGCTAGGCGATGATTGCAAGGAACGCAGATTATCCTTCGGGAGCGGACTGGCTTTTTGAAAGCCTCGATGCCGCACGAAAGGACAACAACCGCAATCTGCTTTATGTTTGCGCAGCGTTCCTTGCCGTTTCCTTCATCAGCATAGCTTTGAATCTGGAAGGCCTGAACGGGATCGAGTTTCAGTTTTCCTTTATCGTTGGAAGTCTGACCGACGCCTGGCCTATCCGGGCAATGCTGAGCGTTGCCTGTATCGTTTCGTATGCTTCCGTCATCTACATCGTGCTCGAGCAGCAGCGCTTGCAGCTTGGCATGGATTACCTGGCGGTTTTGGATCACAGCGACGCGGCGGCACTGGGAAACTTCACTGAGTGGCTGAAGACAAACCACCCGCATGTGTCGCGCGCGCGTTCCATGGTGATTGGTGTGTTCGTCACCTTTTGTGCCGCTATTCTGCTTATCGACATCGCAACGCTGATCTACTCATTCTCGAAGTAAGAGGACATGAAGACATGCCCACCGAAATTCTGATGCCCGCCCTTTCACCCACCATGGAGGAAGGAACACTTGCCAAATGGCTGGTCAAGGAAGGCGACACCGTCGCCTCGGGTGACCTGCTGGCCGAAATCGAAACCGACAAGGCCACGATGGAGTTCGAGGCCGTCGACGAAGGTGTTGTTGGTAAGATCCTGATCCCGGAAGGCACCGAAGGGGTCAAGGTCAACACCGCTATTGCGGTTCTTCTGGACGATGGCGAAAGCGCCGATGATATCGCGGTCGCGCCTGCCGCTGCTCCAGCGGCTGCGCCTGCAGCCGCCGCGGGCAACGAGGCTGCCGCGCCCGCGGCACCCGAGGCGCCGGCCCCTGCCCCGGCTGCTCCGGCCAAAGCCGATGGCGGACGCATCTTTGCATCACCTCTGGCCAGACGCATCGCGGCGCAGAAAGGCCTGGATCTTGCGCAATTGTCCGGATCAGGTCCCCATGGCCGTATCGTCAAGGCAGATGTGGAAGGCGCAACAGCAACCGCACCTGCTGCGGCACCCGCCGCAGCCGCGTCAGCACCTGCTGCGGCGGCGGCTCCAACTGGCCCATCCGCCGATATGGTTGCCCGCATGTACGAGGGTCGTGAATACGAAGAGATCAAACTCGACGGGATGCGCAAGACCATTGCCGCGCGTCTGGGTGAAGCTAAACAGACCATCCCTCATTTCTATCTGCGCCGCGACATCAAGCTGGATGCGCTGCTCAAGTTCCGCAGCCAGTTGAACAAACAACTGGAGGGCCGTGGCGTAAAGCTGAGCGTCAACGACTTCATCATCAAGGCCGTCGCCAACGCGTTGCAACAGGTCCCGGAATGCAACGCTGTCTGGGCGGGCGATCGGGTGCTGCAACTGAAGCCGTCGGATGTCGCCGTTGCGGTTGCAATCGAAGGCGGCCTGTTCACCCCAGTTCTACAGGACGCCGACACCAAATCGCTTTCTGCGCTGTCAACCGAGATGAAGGACCTCGCCGGTCGTGCCCGTGAACGCAAGCTGGCACCGCATGAATATCAGGGCGGTACATTCGCGGTTTCGAACCTCGGCATGTTTGGTATCGACAATTTCGACGCCATCGTGAACCCGCCCCATGCAGGTATTCTGGCCGTTGGTACAGGGTTGAAGAAGCCGGTCGTGGGTGAAGATGGCGAACTGACGGTCGCCACGGTCATGTCGGTCACAATGTCGGTTGATCACCGGGTCATTGACGGCGCGCTTGGCGCACAGTTGCTGCAAGCCATCGTGGACAATCTTGAAAACCCGATGGTCATGCTGGCCTGAAACAAGACAACAGCCTCGCCGCATCCTTGATCCGGCGAGGCTTTGCCCCTTGTTCAGGATGTGAGAAGGCGAGATCACCATCGGCTTTGTTCAGAAAGATCGGCGTCTCGCATCTCATTGCGCATGGCTCCTTTACCTGTCGGAGTGCAATGACCTCTGCGAAATCAGTCAGAATTTTGCTGATGCTCATTTTTGCTGGCGACAGCACTTCCAGCGCCATTAAGGGCCAAGCCCAACAGCTACCCGCGCGAAAATTCCCGTTTCAGTTCATCTGATCCTGCTGTATTCGCAAGACAGAAAACGGCGCGATAGTTTGATCAAAGAGCGCAAGAAGCGATGGGGAGAAAGAAGGTGCGAGCGGTCGGAGAAAATGAACAACCGCTCGAACTGATTTGCCTTACTGGTCTTTGCCCAGCATGTGGTCCATCGAGATCGACGGCTGATCACAGCCCGCCTCACCCACGATCTTGGCAGGAATGCCCGCCACGGTCTTGCAAGGCGGAACCTCCTGCAGCACCACCGATCCGGCGGCTATGCGACTGCAGTTACCGACCTTGATATTGCCAAGCACTTTGGCCCCGGCCCCAATCAGAACACCGTTTCCGATCTTCGGATGGCGCTGTTCTTCTTCCTTGCCGGTTCCGCCAAGCGTCACAGAATGCAGCATCGAGACGTTATCACCGACAACGGCGGTTTCCCCGATCACGATGGAGTGTGCGTGATCGATCATGATGCCTTTTCCGATCTGCGCTGCCGGGTGAATGTCGATCCCAAAGATCTCGGACGAACGCATCTGGAAGAAATAAGCCAAGTCATGACGGCCCTTGCGCCACAGCCAATGCGCGACACGATACGCCTGCATCGCCTGATAGCCTTTGAAATACAAAATGGGCTGCAACAAGCGGTGGCAGGCCGGGTCGCGTTCGTAGACGGCCATCAGGTCTGCCCGCGCTGCTTCTATCAATCCGTGGTCGTCGGCATAGGCCTCGTCCACGATCTCGCGCAGAACCATCATCGACATCTCGTTCGAACACAGCTTGGCCGCCACCCGATACGACAGCGCACGTTCAAGGCTGCGGTGATGGAGGATACACGCGTGCACCAACCCGCCCATCAGTGGCTCTTTTTCAACAGCCGCGTGCGCCTCGGCCGTGATCCGATCCCAGACCGGATCCATGTTTCTCACTTTGGTGCGCGTTTCAAACATAGCTATTGATCCCTTGCTGCGCCTAGAATGCCATTTAGTTGTAAAAACACCAAACGCAAACCCTTGATCCGCAGTGTAACGAAAATGAATGAGTCCGAACTGGCCGATTTCGAAACACAAATTCGCGACCGATTGCGCGAACTGGCCGCGCAATCAGAGGCGGGCAAAGACGCCCAGGCGATTGTTCAGTTGGATCAACAGGCCGTGGGGCGCCTCAGCCGAATGGATGCGCTGCAAAATCAGGCCATGGCCAAGGCGCAGCAAGCAAACCGGGATCTTGAGGCGCGCCGATTGCAAGCGGCCCTGACACGGATCGGCGATGGTGAGTTCGGATATTGCGAGGATTGCGGCGATGAAATCCCGCGCGGGCGACTGGACCTTGATCCGGCGGCTGGAAAATGTGTCAGCTGTGCGTCCGGCTAACCAGAAAACGGATCAGTTGGCTCAGAACCATCTCAAAGCACTGGCAATATTGAATATCTCCAAAGTCCGATTCATCCGCCAGCCGACGGCTGCGCGCAGCGGCCATCAACGATCCGTTGCCGAATATCGGATGCAGATCGCCGGTTCGCCTGACATGTTGATCGGCCAGCTCAGCCTCAGCAATCAACAGGGCGCATAGTTTCTGACGCTCCCACTGCGGCGCGGCCAACAAGGCCCGCGCCGCAGCACTGACATCTCCATGAAGAACAGGACGCACGGATTTACCTATCCAAACAGAAGCCTGGCAAACAAGCCCGCGCCGAAAACGGCCGAGGCTTGCGCCACCTCGACACTATATGGGCTGCTGACGCCGTCGGTTGATTTCATCGCCGCGGAATAGTGCCACTGCGGAGTGTCGGTCAGGTCTTCCCGCAAGACCGCAGCGCCGGACCGAACCCGAACCAGATAGGATTCGCTTTCCTCACCCAGCGGCACATCCAGCCCTGACCAATCATCGCCATCAATACGTGTGCGCCGCACCCACGAGATCATGTCACCGCCTTGGGATTGGGCTGCTTTGAGATGCGCCGGTGCATATGGCCGCAAGCCGTTTCCGTCGAAAGCCTGAATCTGATGCACAAAAGACGCGTCGTCATGCCCCCGTGTTGCGGGCCCGATGCGATAATGCCTGGCGACCCGGCGCTCTGATCGTGACTGGCTGGTCTGATAAATATGATCGTTCAGCATCACGAACAAAGATCCTTCCGGCCAGGCGTCCGGCATTAGGGCGTCGGTTCCCACCTGCCCACGCAACCGTCCTGAAAGCGCATATGTGTCGACCTCCTGCATTTCTGCCGTCGCGAACTGAAAAACCTCTCAGTTCCCCGGTGTGCCGTCACCAATTGCTGCCAAATTTGCACCGTTGAGCAATGCCTGACGCGGCCGCGATTCCAACACCCCGTCGATCAACTTCACCCGCAGCGGCGCACCCTCGTCCCAGATACCCGGGGTGGCCCGCATCAAAGGGCCCTCGGTCACTCCGATAATCGCCTGCCCCGGGATCAGACCGCTCAATGCGTAACCTTCATCATCCGACGCCGAATAGACCGCTACATTTCCTGGCCACGGTTTCGCAGATACGGCCAGATATGGCGCGTGTGGCACCTCGGATCCTGTAAGCAATGGCAGATCCATAAACACCGGCAGAACCGGTACCGGAGCGACATGGGGTTTTTCAGTTACCTTATCATCAGGCAAATCAGACGGCGTGTAGACGCCCGGTTCGACCCTTACCGCATCCACAATCTGAAGCTCTGCCTGTTCCAGCCGGTCGATCCGGTACAGCGCGCCCTGTCCGTTCGAGGGCAACCGGACGACATCGCCCGCCCCCAGATGCATCATCGAAGGCGGTAGCGCAAAGCGGGCTGTCTCACGCGACACGCGCGCTTCGCTCAGCCATCGTTCGGCGGTCTGGCGTCCCTCGGCCCGCGTCATTGACAGGGGCATCTCGTTGACCGACACGGAATGGGTGCTGTCATCGGGCAGGATCGCCTCCTCGGCGACAACATCGTGATCGGCATCGGATTGCACAAATCGCAATCGGACACGGCCGGTCATTTCAGCCTCGGCTTCGCGGCGATGTTCGATGTCTCCGCTAACCTCTTCACTCTGCGCCAATTGATCAGATGACAGATCAACAGGCCGCCGACCGTCACGCATCCGGAAAACAAGCATGCCGTCACGCTCGATTGCGTCGAAACCGTAGCGTAACATCAGGGGCTGCAACGCGGAACGCGCATCGGAAACATCTTCGACCGCGTAACCGCGCGCGACGCCATATAGCTCGGACACATCGATCTCGCGAACACCGGCTCCATAACAGATCTCTGTCACGACGGATGCAAGAGTATCCTCCTTGGGCAATCCCGGCTTGTCTCTGATGTTGTTCGACAAAGCTTGTCTCCACTTTTTGGCAACTTCGGATCAGCCCCTCTAACTGCCCGAGTTGTTTTGCTGTACCAGCAAGATCTGCATCCTCCCCGGCTCCGATTTGCCTGCGCAGTTCTTCCGCTGCCTGGCGCAAACCGCGAATGGACGTCTCGAGCGACTGCAAAAGTTCAGCCGTTTGGGACATCCGCTCTTCCGGGGTAATCAAAGTCATGTTTGCCTGTGACCTCATGCGAGAGTTTTTCCGCACGAGAGAAACGAAAAACGGCCACCGGGTTGCCCCGGGGCCGTTGCCCACTTCTTCTAGCATGACACAACTTATACGCGACAAAGGCCGCACAGTCAAGGCTTCGCGCAACGTCGGCGCAACAGGCATCGTGACAAAATTATTAATGATTTCTTTCGCCTACCGGGCAACCTTCAAGCCTTTGTCGAACAATCAACGCAAAGGCAAAGGCGCCCGTGTTTTGTTTTGACGCAGCACGAAATTGCTCCGGGTATCGCGAACCAGCCCGGACTTCAGAAGACGCTGCATGATAAAGCCCTCAAGGTCCTCCGGTGTTCGTGCATACACTTTCAGAATAAAATCATGGTCCCCGGTGATGGACGCGCATTCCACTATCTGCGGTTCAGTCTCCACCAAACGCAGGAATGACTTGATGCTGTCCTCGTGATGATCTCGCAGCGCAACATGGACATAAGCGATCGCATTCAACCCGATTTCCTTGGCCCTGAGCTGCGCCCCATAGCCGGCAATAACGCCCGACGCTTCCAGATCACGCACCCGCCGCCAGCATTGCGAGGCCGACAACCCGGTTCGCTCTGCCAGATCCTGCATCGACAACCGGCCGTTCAGCTGCAATTCCCGCAAAACCGCAATATCCGCATCATGAAGCATATGTTTCACAATTTCCTTTCTGGGCGTCCATACATTTCAAAATAGCAATCCAATTGCCTCTTTCCAGACATTTATTTCAACCTGAAGGGCTACAATTGTTTCAGGAGGATACATCATGCCCAAATCAACCAGCTACGTCGCGAAAATACCCGACAGCCGCGGCCACATAGTCTACACGGATGAAGAGAACGCGGTTTGGGCCGATCTCTATGCCGCTCAAGCGCGAAATGTTCAGCGCTACATGGCGCGCGAATACCTGGACGGGCTGGCACGCCTCGATCTTCCCAAAACGACCGTACCGTCTTGCGCGGACATCTCCGAGCGTCTGCTGGATCTGACCGGCTGGCGGGTACAGCCGGTTCCGGCCCTCATCGGGTTCAAGACGTTCTTCGGCATGCTCGCGGATCGAACTTTCCCTGCGGCATCCTTCATTCGCTCACGTGAAGATTTTGACTATATTGAAGAGCCCGACATTTTTCATGAAATCTTCGGCCATACTCCGTTGCTGAGTGATCCGCGTTTTGCGGCGTTCAGCCATGCCATCGGTAAAGCCGGGCAACAGGCGGGACCGAACGACTACGCCTGGCTGATCCGGCTATACTGGTTCACAATCGAATTTGGGCTGCGTCGACAGGAAGGTGGTATCAAGGCCCTGGGATCAGGACTGGCTTCCTCCCCCACCGAACTTGTATACGCCGTGAACAGCGACATACCAGATCGGGACCCGTTTGATGTCCTGACGATCCTGCGCACTCCTTATCGGATCGATATGCACCAGATGGGGTATTTTGTGCTAAACGATCCAGAGGACCTGTTCGAAGCGGCCGAGCGCAACCTTCTGGCCGACGTCCACCGCGCCCAGTCTCTGGGTCTGCTGCCGAACAAGTTCCCTGAAAAAACAACCGCTGCCGAGTGATCCACCATGACACAGAAACTAGCAGATCAAACATGCGTCCCTTGTTCCGGCGGCATCCCGCCGCTGACCGCGCAAGAC
The DNA here is from genome assembly GCF_056534475.1 of Ruegeria sp. D4. NCBI lineage: Bacteria > Pseudomonadati > Pseudomonadota > Alphaproteobacteria > Rhodobacterales > Roseobacteraceae > Ruegeria > Ruegeria sp. D4. Next base: position 213,158 of record NZ_JBQFPJ010000001.1, on the reverse strand, counting down.
GCCAAGTCACATCTCAAGGCCCTCAGCCCGGACTGGCAGCTTGATTCCGAAACCAAAACACTGACGCGACGCTTTAAGTTCAAGGGATTTGCCAAGGCGACCTATCTGGCCAATCTTTGCGCATGGCTCGCCGATCAGCAGGGGCATCACCCCGATATCAGTTTCGGCTATGGTTACGTAGTGGTCCGGCTCACCACGCATGAGATCGGCGGCCTCAGTGACAATGATTTCATCTGGGCAGCAAAATTGGACGCGCTGACGGCGTAACACGATAAACACCCATACAAGCGTTTGCATTCAGCAGCGCTTGACAATTGCGCTCGTAACCCTCATGTGCCGCTCAACACAGCGCTGACGCGTGAGCATCGGCAGGCTCGTAGCCTGCCCAAAGCGCTCCTACCCTCCAGTTCCCCTTCACGCAGGGTTCTTGATGCGATGGCCGGATGGCGCAGGACCCGCCTGCCCGTCCTGAGGTCTCGCTAAACCCTGCCGGTCGCGCAAGTTGCGTGGCCAGAATCTCATGTTCGCGGCCAACCCGGCTTTGCGGACCAAAAAGGAATACGATTTGTTCGACTTCGACATGCTGGGTCTTGCACCCGCTCTGAATGACGCCCTGAAAAACGCGCAACTTACCCAACCCACCCCCATCCAGAACCAGGCCATTCCGCTTGCGCTTCAGGGACACGATATTTTGGGCCTGGCCCAGACCGGCACAGGTAAAACGCTGGCCTTCGGCCTGCCGCTGATTGACCACCTTCTGGCCCAGCCAGGCAAACCGGCCCCCAAAACGGCAAAGGCACTGATCCTGGCCCCTACCCGCGAACTGGTCAATCAGATCGCCGAAAGCCTGCGTAATCTGACCAGAAAAACCAAACTGCGCGTAGCGACCGTTGTTGGTGGCCAGTCCATCAACAAGCAGATCTCGTTCCTGTCGCGCGGCACCGACATACTCGTGGCAACGCCCGGACGCCTGATCGACCTGATGGATCGCGGCGCCGTCGATCTGGGCGCCGTCCGGCATCTTGTGCTGGACGAAGCCGATCAGATGCTGGACATGGGCTTCATCCACGCCCTGCGCCGCATTGCGCCGCATCTGGGCAGCCCGCGCCAGACCATGCTGTTCTCGGCCACGATGCCCAAGCAGATGGAGGAACTCAGCCGCGCCTATCTGACCAACCCGCAAAGGGTGCAGGTTTCGCCACCGGGTAAAGCTGCGGACAAGATCACTCAATCCATCCACTTCGTCGACAAGCCCGGAAAGCCCGGCAAACTGCGTGAAATTCTGTCCACCGACCCCGAGGCGCTGACACTTGTGTTTTCCCGAACCAAACATGGCGCAGAAAAGCTGATGAAGGGGCTGGTCACAGACGGATTCAACGCGGCATCGATCCATGGCAACAAAAGCCAGGGACAACGCGACCGCGCCATCAAGGCGTTTCGCACGGGCGAGATCAAGATTCTTGTGGCGACAGACGTGGCCGCACGCGGGATCGACATCCCCGGCGTTGCCTATGTGATCAACTATGACCTGCCCGAGGTGCCCGACAATTATGTCCACCGCATTGGGCGGACGGCCCGTGCCGGGCGCGAAGGTGAAGCCATTGCGTTTTGCGCACCGGAAGAAGTCGATCTGCTGCGGCAAATTCAAAAGCTGATGAAGATTGAAATTCCCGTCGCCAGCGGCGCGTTGCCTGAAGCCGCCGAGCCTCAGAAACCTGCGCGCCGTCAGGGCAATCGTCGCAGAGGTTCCAAACCGCATGCGGGTTCCGGAAACTCGAATTCCGCCCCTTCCAAACGGCGCAGACAGCGCCGACGCCCGGCGGCCTGATCGCACAACAACAATGGCCGGCGGCGATGCGCCCCCGGCCACTTATTCATGTCTCTTGCGGATTAGTTGCCCGAGTTGCGCTCGGCTTCGATTTCACGCCATTTGGCAACATTGCGGTTATGCTCCTGCAAGGTTTCCGCAAAAGCATGACCGCCGGTTCCGTCAGCAACAAAGAAGACATAGTCGGTTTCTTCTGGTGCAACTGCGGCCTCCAGACTTGCCAGTCCCGGATTGGCAATCGGTGTCGGCGGAAGCCCATCGATCAGGTAAGTATTCCAAGGGGTTGCGCGCCGTAGCTCACTCCGCCGCAATCCGCGTCCAAGGACACCCTGACCCTTGGTGATACCGTAGATCACGGTCGGGTCTGTCTGCAGCTTCATACCCTGCTTCAAGCGGTTCACGAATACGCTGGCAACCTGTCCGCGCTCTTCCGGCACGCCCGTTTCCTTTTCGATGATGGACGCGAGGATCAGCATTTCTTCCGGGCTTTCCAGTGGCAACCCGTCCTGACGGCTCTCCCAGACTGCATTGATCCGAAGCCGCTGCTTTTCCTGCATTTTCTGTAAGACAGCATTCCTGTCGTCGCCTGGCTTGATGTCATAGCTGTCAGGCGCCAACTCACCCTCGGCCGGAATTTGGGTTACGTCACCACTCAGCGCATCAAATGACTTCAGCGCGTCGACAACCTGCCACGCGGTCACGCCCTCGGCCACTGACACCCGATAGCGCGTGTCAGCCTCGCCACGTTTTTCTGCGTATTCCGCCGGAGTTTCCTCATCTGATCCAAATGAGGCAACCTCGACAAAGTCCAAAGTCGCAGGATCCAGTTCGCGTACACGGGTCTGCGTGCGGGTTACACCGATACGGTACTCGATCTCCGAACCACAGGTGCTTACACCACTGCTGGTGATCTCGTCGATGATCTGCTGCATCGAGGCGCCTTCGCGCACCAGAAAGCTGCCCGCCTTCAATTTCTGCGCCTGATCCGTGTAGTCGGCGCCCATGCGAAAGATCATGGCATTGCTGATCGCACCCTGATCCTCCAAATCGCGACTAACACGTGTCATGTTCGAACCGCTTTCCACCCGCAGGCAGATCGCGGATTGCAGCGGACCTTCAGCCTTGTATTGCGATTGCCCCCAAATGATCAGACCGCCCATCAGAAACAGGCCGACCACCAGCAAGGTCAGCGCGTTGGACGCTAGGGCCCGCCACATTTAACTGACCTTTCCGAAGATCACGCTTGCGTTTGTGCCGCCAAAGCCGAACGAATTGGAGAGTGCGACGTTGATCTCACGCTCACGCTTTGCGTTCGGTGCCAGATCGATGGGTGTTTCAACCGCCGGATTGTCCAGGTTGATTGTCGGTGGGGCAACCTGATCCCGGATTGCCAGTATCGAGAAAATCGCCTCAATCGCGCCTGCCGCACCCAAAAGGTGGCCTGTGGCCGACTTGGTCGAAGTCATGGTTGCCTTGCTGGCATGATCGCCCAGCAAACGTTCCACCGCACCCAACTCGATCGTATCCGCCATGGTCGAGGTACCATGCGCATTGATATAGTCCAGATCCTTCGGCTCCAGCCCGGCGCTGCGCAACGCGGCTTTCATCGAACGTTCCGCGCCATCACCGTCCTCGGATGGCGCGGTGATGTGATAAGCGTCACCCGACATGCCATAACCCAGAACCTCGGCGTAAATTTTCGCACCGCGCGCCTTTGCGTGTTCGTATTCTTCAAGAACCACGATACCCGCACCTTCACCCATGACGAACCCGTCACGATCGATGTCGTAGGGTCGGCTCGCCTTTTTAGGATCATCCGCGTATTTGGTCGACAGTGCCTTACACGCGTTGAAACCGGCAATACCGATCTCACAGATGCAGCCTTCACCGCCACCGGCCACCATCACGTCAGCGTCGCCGGCGCGGATGATGCGGCTGGCGTCGCCGATCGCATGCGCCCCGGTGGAACAGGCGGTCACGACCGAATGGTTCGGACCCTTGAACCCATGCCGGATCGACACCTGACCCGACGCCAGGTTGATCAGCGCGCCAGGAATAAAGAAAGGCGAAACCCGCCGCGGGCCCTTGTCGCGGATCAGATTGGCAGTTTCCGCGATGGACCCCAGCCCACCGATGCCCGAGCCGATCAGAACACCAGTCCGCAGGCGGCTTTCCTCATCTTCAGGCAACCAGCCGGAATCCTGACAGGCCATGTCCGCAGCAGCAATCGAATACAGAATGAAATCTTCGATCTTGCGCTGCTCTTTCGGCGGCAGCCAGTCGTCAGGGTTGAAAGTCCCGTTCGTGCCGTCTCCACGCGGCACTTCGCAGGCATATGTCGTGGTGACACCACTTGCCTCAGCATCGAAATGGGTAATCGGGCCCGCGCCGGATTCCCCATCCAGCAGCCGCGACCAGGTTTCCTCGACCCCACTGGCCAAAGGAGTGACCAATCCCAGACCGGTTACAACGACTCTGCGCATGAAATGCCTCTTGCCTGCTTCCTGTATGAGAACCGTCCATACCCCGCACCGGGGTGCGGGGGCAAGAGCAAGGGCGCATTCCTTGTTAGCGTCATTTCGCCAATTCCGGTCATATATTGTGGTTCAGCAGGAATGCACCACCGCTCTGCACAAAAAAACCGCCCCTTCCCTGAAACGGAAAAGGGCGGGCTAGATATATCGGGCCGGTCCTATTGGAACTGCGCCACCGGTTCATGGGCAGCGGCCGCAACCTTAAGCGCTTCGGACAGGCTCAGTGTCTTGCGGAACAGCGCACGGCCCACAATCGCGCCCGAGATGTTAGAGATGTAGGCCAGCCGCGAAATATCGTCTGCCGTGCGAACGACGCCGCTGGCGATGACCGGGGTCCGCGAGTGCTTGGCCAGCCCCGAAATCAATCCCAGCTGGGCTTCGACGTCATCCATGTCGCTGTCGATATCAGTGACCAGAATGGCAGCAAAAGGCGTGTCGGCAAAAGCGTCGATGAACGCTTCTGGCGTAAAGGCACTTTGGCTGCGCCAGCCTTCGGTCATAACCTGACCTTGCCAGACATCCACGGCCAGAACGATCTGGTCGGGGTGCAGTTTGGCAAGTTCCTTGACCACGTGGGGATCACGCGCGGCCAGGGTTCCGATCACAACCCGGCCGGCACCTTTGTCGATCCAGTGTTCGACGTGCTCGCGGCTTCGCATACCACCGGCAAGCTGCACAGGCATTTCCGCGCTTCGAATTATTTCTTCAATCAGTTCGGCGTTGGTATTGCGCCCTTCGATTGCGTCGAAATCCGTCAGCTGCATCCATTCGGCCCCGGCCGCGGACCAGCTGCGCGCGGTTGCAACCGGATCGACATGCCAGACCATGGCTTCATCGAGACGGCCTTTGTCCAGCGAGACACACCGTCCGTTCTGCAATTCCATCGTGGGATAAATCCTCATGAGCATGCTCCTTCGCCCAATCGCTGTAAAATCCAGCATAGCATAGACAGCGCCGAAACGGTTGTTTCAAACAGTTTCGGCAAACCACGCTCTGTTTGCGGCATTGCTACAATTACTGTGTTTCAGACGCGTGCCGGTGGGCCATTTCGCCGTAACAGATGGACAGGTGTATCCATGTATTCGCATTCACGCATCAGAACGTAGCCCAGCTTCTGCGCCAGACTTTGCGACGCTTCATTTGTGGCATCCACCATGGCGACCAACGGCCCGGGAATGACCCTGTCGAACCAGTCGTGCGCCGCTTGTGCAGCCTCGTATCCCAGTCCTTTTCCCTGCGCTTCGGGGGCCAGTACCCAGCCTGCCTCGGGGAAACGGCCAAAATCCTCACCCAGACCCCGATCGCCATAGAAAAACCCTGCCTGACCGATCATCTGCCGATTCGATTGCTGGATTACCGCCCATTGTCCGAATCCGGCCATCTGCCAGTGTCCGGCATTACGCAGGAACGCATCCCACGCCTCGCCCCGTGATTTCGGTTTGCCGCCAATATGGCGCACAACACACGGATTTCGCCAGATTTCCGCAAAGCGGTTGAAATCTTCCGGTCGCATCGCACACAGCGTCAGTCGCGCCGTGTTTATCATCGGGGTGGATCTTATCATGCCCTGCCCGCCTGGAATTTTGCCTCAGTGGAAACAGTGCGAAGCAATAAGACGCCGTGCAAGCGGGAAATCGGTCCGGGCACAAAAAAACGGCGCCTCCGTTGCCCGGAAGCGCCGCTCTATCTCGACACGAAACGCTTAGGACGCTTCGCTGATGAATTTGACGGCGTCGCCAAAGGTCTGGATGGTTTCGGCTGCGTCATCGGGAATTTCGATGCCGAACTCTTCTTCGAAGGCCATAACCAGTTCAACAGTGTCCAGGCTGTCCGCGCCCAGATCGTCGATGAAGGACGCGTTTTCCGCGACTTTGTCTTCTTCGACACCCAGGTGCTCAACAACGATCTTTTTAACGCGATCTGCGACGTCGCTCATGTCTTTTCCTCATTCCGTTTCAGGGCGCATTGCCCGGTTCTGCCCTTGCCCGCTCAGGCTGGCTTTGGTTTGCCCGTTCCGGGCGGTTTGAGACCCGGCTGACCGGGCATGGCGAAGGCCAACCTGAATGACCGGCCCCCACATATCTGCGCCGCCTATAGCACAGACAACGCACAAGGCAAACGGTTTCGCGCCTGCCCTGCGCCGCGCTTACAACATGGCCATACCGCCATTCACATGCAAGGTGGTTCCGGTAACATATCCCGCTTCGGGGCTAGCCAGATACAGAACTGCGGCGGCAATCTCCGAAGGGTCGCCCATACGGCCCGCCGGAACCTGCCCCAGAATTCCGCTCTTCTGGTCGTCCGTCAGTTTGTCGGTCATCGCGGTGGTTATAAAGCCCGGAGCGACGGCGTTCGCGGTGATTCCGCGGCTTGCCACTTCGTAGGCCAGCGATTTGGTCACGCCCACCATTCCGGCTTTGGACGCCGCATAGTTCGCCTGCCCCGGATTACCGGTTGCGCCCACCACCGACGAGATATTGATGATACGACCCCAGCGGGCCTTCATCATGCCGCGCAGAACGCCTTTGCACAGTTTGGCGGTCGCGGTCAGGTTCACGTCAATCACGCTCTGCCATTCTTCATCCGACATGCGCATAAAGATGTTGTCGCGCGTGATGCCCGCATTGTTCACCAGAATATCAACGGATCCCATCGCTTCGGCCGCCTGCTTCGGCAGCGCTGCAACCGCTTCGGCGTCGCTCAGGTTGCAGGGCAAAACGTGGGCCCGTTCGCCCAGTTCGTCCGCAAGCGCCTGCAATGGCTCGACCCGTGTGCCGGAAAGCCCAACCGACGCGCCCGCCGCATGCAGGGTACGTGCAATTTCGCCCCCGATGCCGCCCGAAGCCCCAGTGATCAGCGCATTCTTACCTGTCAAATCAAACATTCGGTTTCCCTCTTGGTTCGTCTGTGTCGACGCGTATGGAGATTACGATTCGGCCTGCACCGCATTCTGCACGTCTTCGGGTGTACCGACAGCCTTGCCGCCAATAGCCCGGTCGATTTTTCGGATCATGCCCGACAGCGCCTTTCCCGCGCCAATTTCCCATGTCTCGGTCACACCCTGCGCGGCCATGTACTGCACACTTTCACGCCACCGGACCGAACCCGTCACCTGTTCGACCAGCAACTGGCGGATCAGATCCGGGTCCGTCACGGCCTCGGCACGCACATTCGCCACCAAGGGAACGGCCAGCGCCTTTATTTCGACCGCGGCCAGAGCCTCGGCCATCACATCGGCAGCCGGCTGCATCAAAGCACAGTGGAAAGGCGCGCTGACCGGCAGCATGACCGCCCGCTTGGCACCTTTTTCCTTTGCAATGACTGCGGCACGTTCCACAGCCGCCTTGGAGCCCGATACCACAACCTGTGTCGGATCATTGTCGTTCGCCGCCTGGCAGACCTCGCCCTGCGCGGCCTCTTCCGCAACCGCGCGAACGGCCTCCAGATCCAGCCCCAGCACTGCGGCCATCGCGCCTTCACCTACCGGCACGGCGCTCTGCATAGCCTGACCGCGTGTGCGCAGCAGGCGGGCAGTATCGGCGACCGACAAAGCCCCTGCAGCAGCAAGCGCCGAGTATTCGCCCAGCGAATGCCCCGCGACGTAGGACGCAGTGGTAATCGCAACCCCTTCGGCCTCAAGCGCGCGCATCGCCGCCATCGAGGTCGCCATCAGCGCCGGTTGCGCATTCTGTGTCAGCGTCAGTGTTTCGATCTCGCCATCCCAGATCAGGCTGCTCAGCTTTTCCCCCAGTGCCTCGTCCACTTCGTCAAATACCGCCTGCGCGGCGGGATAGGCTTCGGCCAGTGCTTTGCCCATACCGATAGTCTGGGCGCCCTGCCCCGGGAAAACGAACGCGAGTGTCATTGCAACCTCATGGATGACGTTAGGTTGCGGCGGGGTGTAAACCGACAATTGGCCCGGCACAAGCATTGCCTGCGCTCTGCATTCCGGCACCATCGCTGTGCGCACGGTCATATTGTGTCCTGTTCACACGGATATAGGTTGTGTCCAGACCTTCACCTTCGGAGCATCCGATCAATGCACTCGAAAAATACCTTCTCTACCTACGGAAGTATTGCCAAGACCTTTCACTGGTTGACGGCATTGCTGATTTTCACGGCATTGCCACTGGGCTTTTTTGCCAACAACCTGGCCCAGGCGATCTATGACCCGTCAATTCCGACAACCGAGGACGATATCGCGCAGGCCGCACGGCTGTTTTCACTGCACAAAACTGTTGGCATCACCGTCTTTTTCGTAGCCTTGGCCCGTATCCTCTGGGCGATGACACAAACCAAACCCGGTTTGCTGAACGCAGAAAACAAGCCCGAAGCATTCGCCGCCGAAACAGTGCATTGGCTTTTGTATGGCTCGCTTGTGCTGGTTCCCTTGACCGGCTGGTTGCACCACGCAGCCGCTGAAGGGTTCGCGCCTATCCTGTGGCCCTTTGGCCAGAACCTGCCATTCATTCCCAAGTCGCCCGCTCTGGCTGAACTGACCGCCAGCCTGCATTGGCTGCTCATCATCGTCTTGGCGGGTTCGCTGGTGCTGCACATCGCAGGAGCGTTGAAACACCATGTCATGGATAAAGACAGCACGCTGCGTCGGATGTTGCCGGGCGCAACGGATGCGCCGGAGCCGCCCGCCCAGAAACACTCACTTGTCCCCGCCGCCGCCGCACTAGTTGTCTGGTGTGGTGTTCTGGTCGGCGGCTGGTCCACTGGGGTTTTCACCAACCACTCTGCCGCTTCCACTGACACCGCCGAACTTGCAGAGGTTCAGTCGGACTGGCAGGTGCAGGAAGGAAACCTGTCGATTACGATCAAGCAACTTGGCAGCCCTGTAACCGGCAGTTTCTCTGACTGGACCGCCGCGATCACTTTCGACCAACCGGCAGAACCCGGCCTCGCAGGGTCGGTGGACGTGACCATAGCCATCGGCTCGCTGAGCCTCGGAACCGTAACGGATCAAGCCATGGGCGCGGATTTCTTCGACAGCGGCCAGTTCCCGACCGCCAGCTTCGATGCCGACCTGTTCAAAACCGAATCCGGATACGAGGCGCGTGGCCCCCTGACAATCCGAGACAAGACGCTGGACATCGCTTTGCCCTTCGCTCTGAGTATTCAGGATAATGTCGCAACAATGACCGGGGAAATAACGCTGGACCGGCTGAGTTTCGACATTGGCAAAAAAATGCCCGCTGAAGACTCGCTGGCGTTTGCCGTGACCGTTGCAGTAGAGTTGACCGCGTCGCGGGCCAAGTAACATTGACCGACAAAAAAACCGCCGGTGTTTCAGCACCGGCGGTTTTCGATTCAATAGCTGAAATCTGTCTTATTCAGCCTTTTGCGCTTCGATCGAGATAGAAATTTCCACCTCGTCACTGACGAACGGTGCGAATTGACCCAGGTCGAAGTCGCTGCGCAGCAGAGTTGTGGTCGCATCGAACCCGGCCCACTGCTTTCCAGCCATCGGATGCTCGCCAACCTGATTGAGCGTTGCGTCCAGCACCACGGGCTTGGTGATATCGTTCAGGGTCAGATCGCCGGTGATCTTGGCGGTATTCTCGCCTGTCACTTCAATACCGGTCGAGGTAAAGGTGGCCAAGTCACCCTCGGCCGCAGCAAAGAAATCCTCGGACATAAAATGATCTTCGCGCGGCTTCCAGCCCGTGATCATTTCGACCACCGGCATCGAGACGGTCACGCTCGACGCGGCAGGGTCTGCTTGATTGAACATGATCTCGCCTTCAAAACCCGAGAACATCCCGGTTGTGGTCGAAAATCCGAGGTGATTGTAAGTAAAGACGACCTGGCTGTGGCTTGAGTCCAGAACATATTTCTCGGCAGCAGCAAAAGCCGATGTTGCTGATACGGCCAGTGCGGCGGCCAGGAGGATAGGTTTCATAACAAACTCCGCAGAATTGGTGGTGCAACCCAGAATGGTTGCTCACTAACGTAAATGTGCCGCCCAAGGGCGGCACTCAACCTCTATTCTCTCACAAATTCTGTTCTTTTTTGAACAGAACGGGATTTAGGCGAAGATCGTAACGTTTACGCTAAGTTGCCCCTTGAGCGCCCGGCTTACATCCGCTGATTGCAGCGGCAGCTTCATCAGAAGGCTGCCATCCATGTCGAACAACTCGACCTGATCATCCGCAAAACGTGCACCCCCCAGGGTTTCATAGCTGCGACGCAGAACCGTTTGCGGGCGACCATTTTCGTTTTTCTGCAGCACGCGCACTTCGCGGCGGATCGGATCAAAATATGCGTCCGGCCGGGCATCCATAATCTCGATCGTCAGCAAACTGACCCCGACCAGCAGGAACATCATCGAAGCCGCAAGTTTGATAGGCCACACTTCGGGTCCTGCAACGGATCCGGTCATAAGCCACATGGAAAATGCGGCTACGATCAAAATCAGGCCCAAGGCCCGCGCCAAGATCATTCTCGCTTTCCAGTTCGGTGCGAAGGCCACCATGACAGGCACAGAATGTTCAAATCGCGAACCAGTGGCCGTCTTGTGAATTGCGTTTGTGTTCGTAGCGGTCATTTTCTTTACCCCGTCTCAGGTTGCCGTACTGAATTTGCTCGTTCCGGCTAGTCCCCGGCATACAAAACAACTTTGAGCCGAAAAGCGTCAGGAATTGGGCGCGCCAAAGGAATTAGGGCGACTTCACAAAGGCATATGTGGCGGGGCTTGCCCCTCGCGCTCAAACGTGTATATGGGGCCATCCTTCGCAAGAGTTATGAATCGCGCAGCCTCTCGTGGCAGGGTCGCGAAGGACCAGAAAGCCCCGCCTTTGAAATGCGCCTTGATATAAACAGGAGTGCACATGCCACTGTATGAGCATGTAATGATCGCGCGTCAGGACCTGTCCAACGCGCAGGCGGAAAGCCTCGTCGAACATTTCGGCACCGTTCTGGCTGACAACGGCGGCAAGCTGGTTGATAGCGAGTACTGGGGCGTCAAGACGATGGCCTACAAGATCAACAAGAACCGCAAAGGCCACTATGCCTTCCTGAAGACAGACGCTCCTTCGGGCGCCGTTCAGGAAATGGAACGCCTGATGCGTCTGCACGAAGACGTCATGCGCGTTCTGACCATCAAGGTCGACGGCCACGAAGACGGCCCGTCGGTTCAGATGCAAAAGCGTGACGAGCGTGGCGACCGCCGCGAGCGCCGTTGATCAACGCCTGACGAAAGGACATAAACCATGGCCGCAAAACCATTTTTCCGCCGCCGCAAGGTCTGCCCGTTCTCGGGTGAGAACGCGCCGAAAATCGACTACAAGGACACCCGTCTGCTGCAGCGCTACATCTCTGAGCGTGGCAAGATCGTACCTTCGCGCATCACCGCCGTTTCTGCGAAAAAGCAGCGTGAACTGGCCCGTGCTATCAAGCGCGCGCGCTTCCTCGCCCTGCTGCCCTACGCCGTGAAGTAAGGAGAGACTGACATGCAAGTTATCCTTCTGGAACGCGTTGCGAAACTGGGTCAGATGGGCGACGTCGTTGACGTCAAACCCGGCTACGCCCGCAACTTCCTGCTGCCCCAGGGCAAGGCGCTGAGCGCATCGAGTGCCAACATCGCGTCGTTCGAAGCCCAGAAAGCGCAGCTTGAGGCACGCAACCTGGAAACCAAGAAAGAAGCTGAAGCACTGGCTGAAAAGCTGGACGGTCAGCAGTTCATCGTGATTCGCTCGGCATCGGATGCCGGCGCTCTCTACGGCTCGGTCACTCCGCGTGACGCCGCAGAGGCCGCAACCGAAGCAGGCTTCACTGTCGATAAGAAACAGGTCGTTCTGATTGCTCCGATCAAGGAACTGGGCCTGCACTCGCTCGCAGTCAAACTGCACCCCGAGGTCGAAGTCGAGATCAAGATGAACGTTGCACGTTCGGAAGAAGAAGCCGAACTGCAAGCCTCCGGTAAATCGATCCAGGAACTGGCTGCTGAAGAAGAAGCTGCCGCGGAATTCGAGATTGCCGAACTGTTCGACGACATCGGTTCTGCCGCTTCGGAAGACGAAGATCTGGCACCGGAAGCTTCGGCTGAAGAAGACGAAGCCAAAGCCTGATCCGACAGGAAATGACGAGAAAGAGGCTGCGTGCCATGCGCGGCCTCTTTTTTGTTTCAGCAAGTTTTTGCTGCTCCAAAAAACCCAACCTTGCAGTCAGAATTTCGTTTCATATCATCGGCCCCTCCATTGTCGGAGCTATCTTATGACTTTGTTCCTTCGCCGCAGTGTGCTGGCTATTCTGATTGCAACGCCCATCGCCGCCTGTAGCGGCTCCAACCGGCCCTCAGACGAAGCATTTGATCCACCGCTTTATCCGAACGAGACCGCCGAACTGCGCGAATCGATCAACAAGTGGGCCGATCACTACGAACTGCCGCGCGAACTGGTACACAAGCTGGCGATCCGGGAAAGCACACATCGGCCATGGGCGGTCAACCGGCCGTATTACGGGTTGCTGCAAATCCTTCCCGCAACGGCACGCTCGATGGGGTATGACGGGAAAGCGCAAGGCTTGCTGGATGCAGACACCAATCTGGAATTCGCCGGAAAGTACCTAAGGGGGGCATGGTTGTTGTCCGATGGGGATCAGCAACGGGCGATTTTTCTGTACGCAAAGGGCTTCTATCCCGAAGCGAAAGCGCGAAAAATGCTGGTCGAAACGGGCCTGCGATCGGAATAAACCCCCTCAAAACGCCCCGAACTTCGCGTCAACCGGAGGTAATCCGGGATATTAAGTGCCGAAAAGGTATGTTTTTCCCCGTTCTGTTGCTTTAAGTACGCAATAAGCATACGCGGCTTGCACAAATGGCTTGCACAACACCCCAAGGTTGACGCAACGTATACACCGTGAAGGACGAAGACGGCATTTCTTTGGGGCTAGGAGTGTCACTGTAAGGGTTGGACCGGTGAAACTGATAGACTTGGCCGCAATCGACCATGAGGAAAAGTCGGCCTCAGACATCATCAATGCCGTCTGCGATGAGCTCGGCTTTGACTACGCTTCCTATGCAACCATGAACCCCATCAAAGGTGATGTGCAGGGTTATGCGAACTACCCTGACGAGTGGAAGATTCACTATGGCAGCCACGGCTATCACCATTTCGACCCCACGATTTATCAGTCAGTGCTTAGCATCGCGCCCGTTGACTGGGGGCGGTTTAACCATGACGAGAAATTCCATGCTGTCTTCCGCGATGCGAATGATTTCGGGATTACATCGCGCGGGCTGACTGTTCCGATCCGGGGGCCGTACGGCGAATGCGGAATGCTCAGTGTCACAAGGGATTGCTCGGACGCGGAATGGGAAAAGCTGAAGAAGCATGTGATGGGCGATCTTCAGATGGCCGCGGTTCACGCGCATGACACCGTTATGCAATCCGGTCTTTTGGCGAAAGCGTTGTACCTGCCGACCCTTTCGACCCGGGAAAAAGAGATCCTGCAATGGGTCGCCGAGGGTAAATCTCAGCAGGACATTGGCGATATTCTGTCCATTTCACACCGCACGGTAGAAGTGCACATGCGTTCGGGCCGCGAGAAACTCGGCGCGCTCACCACTCCGCAGGCCATCGGACGGGCCATCGGAATGGGCCTAATTGCCCCAGGTTAATCAAAAAAAAGACAAAATTACGGGAAACCCCCAATAGCCTTAAACCGAATCTTGGTTAAATTCTAAGACACGGTAACCAGACTGTAGGGGGATGGAAATGATCATCGTAATTGATGGTATGAACCAGCACAAATTCAAAGATGTATTGGACGACATGTTCAAGCTGCGGGCACGGGTTTTCGGGGATCGCCTTGGCTGGGATGTCAACATCAAGGATGGCCGCGAGCGCGATCACTTTGACGACCTGCATCCTGCACATGTTGTCAGCATCAACGACGAAGGGGACGTCGTTGGGTGTATGCGACTGTTGCAGACGACCGGGCCACACATGCTGGCCGACGTCTTCAGCTCTATCCTGGATGGCGAGGCACCCATACGCAGTGCCCAGGTCTGGGAAGCGACGCGCTTCTGCGTCGACACCAAGAAACTTGGACGCGGACGCGGAAAGAACTCTGTATCCTACGTCACCAGCGAAGTCATGATCGGCTCGTTCGAATACGCACAGACAGCCGGAGTTCTGGACTCGATCGCAGTGATCGATCCAGTGATGAACCGGGTCCTGCAACGTTCAGGCAACGCGCCCTATGACTATGTCGGCACAGCCAAGCCCATGGGCAAGGTCGTCGCCATGGCCGCACTCATGGATTGCTCGGATGAACGGATTGCAGGAATTCGCAACTATGCCGGGATTGAGCATGATGTCTTCCTGACCGAGGAAGCGGCTCTGGATCTTTATGCCCATGGCAAGACCGAAGCAGCGCCACAGCAGCCGGTCGCTAACTTCGACCATCAGCCGCTTTCGCAACTGGAACGGTACTTTGTCGAACAGATGAACGCGGCCACGAGCAAGGCCGAAGTCGAAGATGTTCTGAAACTGATCGAAGAGCTTTCGGACCGATTTACGCCAGAGCAAAAGACCGCTCTGCTACGAACCCCCCGTGCTTTTGCTCATGAGGCCTGACCCCCTCACCTCATAAGTACAAAGCCACCCATGCGGAGCCGTCTAATTTCAGACGGCTCCGCTTTTTTGTGCCCCACGTTGCCCGGGGGGGGGTGGAAGAGGATTACTCCTCTTCCAGTGCCTCAACGGCTTTTTGCAGATCGTCCTTGCTGACTTCTTTGTCGGCAACCTGCGCCAGTTCAACGATGTAATCGATGACCTTGTCTTCGAAGATCGGCGCGCGTAGCTGCTGCTGCATCTGAGCGTTCTGCTGCACGAACTCAAAGAACTGCCGCTCCTGACCCGGGTATTGGCGGGCCTGGTTCATGATAGCTTGCGTCATTTCTGCGTCGGTGACTTCAACCTCGGCCTTCTGGCCCAGTTCGGCCAGCAGCAGGCCCAGGCGCACGCGGCGTTCCGCCAGTTTGTTGTGCTCGTCAGTGGGCTCAATCTCACCGTGGTCATGGCCTTCCACTTCCGGGTTCTCTTCGTGCCACAGCTGGTGTGCGATCTGCTTGGCTTCAGCCTCAACCAGCGACGGCGGCAGGTCGAACGAGACTTTCTCGTCCAGCACATCAAGCAGAGCACGCTTCATGACAGCGCGCGACGCACCGGCGTATTCGGCTTCCAGACGCTCAGCGATCTGGCCCTTCAATGCGGCCAGGTCTTCGGCACCGAATTTGGTGGCCAGCTCGTCATTGATCTCGGCAGCGACGGGCTCTTTCACCTCTTTCACGGTGCAGGTGAATACAGCGTCTTTACCGGCCAGATGCTCGGCACCGTATTCCGCAGGGAAAGTCACGTTGACGTCTTTTTCTTCCTCGGCCTTCACACCAACCAGCTGCTCTTCGAAGCCGGGGATGAAGCTGTTGGAACCCAGAACCAGCGGATAGTCTTCGGCGGAACCACCTTCGAACTCTTCGCCGTCAACCTTGCCCACAAAGTCGATCACAACCTGATCGCCATCTTTCGCTTTGGAACCCTTGCGGCGCGCTTTGAAGTCCTGCGCAGTTTCGGCCAGGTTGTTCAGCGCTTCTTCGACGGCTGCGTCGTCTGCTTTGACAATCAGCTTATCCAGTTCGACCGATTTCAGGTCTACTTCGGGGATCGCAGGCAGCGCCTCATAGGACATTGCGACCTCGACGTCGTCGCCTTCTTTCCAGTCCTCATTGGTCATTTTGACCTCGGGCTGCAGCGCAGGACGGTCGCCGCTGTCCTCAAAGTGCTTGTTCATCGCACCGTCGATGCTTTCCTGCATCGCTTCGCCCAACAGGCGCTGGCCGAACTGCTTTTTCAGCAGCGCCATCGGTACCTTGCCTTTGCGGAAACCTTTCATTTCGATTTCCGGCTGCGCTTCGGTCAACTTCTCATTGACCTTTTCGTCCAGCTCGGCTGCGGATACGACGATATTGTAGCCGCGTTTTAGACCTTCGTTCAGCGTCTCGGTAACCTGCATTATGGTAGTCCCCATAGGATTCGGGGCGCGCAAAACGGCGCGCCGGGCAAATTTGACGCCTTCTATTTGCCCAGCCGCCCGCGTGCAAGGGGGCAAAGCCCGGATCAGCTTTGTTTTGCCGCTGAATTGAACAAAAAAGCGCCCCGGAACGAACCGGAGCGCATGCTTGTCTCAGAAGCAGGATCAGAACCGCCAGCGCGCGCCCAGAACCCACGCTTCGTTTTTGTCGAAACTGATCGTGTCGTCGAAATCGTGGTTGCGGTACTTCAGATATGCGTCGGTGTTGATGCTGTCGAACCGTTGAACGATGGCAATACCCCAGGACTTGGTGCTTGAACCGCTGTTTTCAAAATCCGACCCGTCGAAATAGTCGATACCGACGCCGGTTTTGCCCCAGGACACCCAGTCTCCTTCATAAGCCAGCTTGGTGTACCAATAGTCCGGATCGCTTGCACCGGATGAGGTGTCATCGCGCGAACCAAGGGCAGCGGTAAAGCTGAACCCGCTGGGCAGCAGAACCGAGGCTGACCCGATCGTGTCTTTTCGCTCACCAGATGAGTTGTCAAAGTCGCGCACGGCGTAGGCGATGCTGGCGGCAAACTCGACGCCGTTGGAGAACGTATTGCTGTAGGAAACCGCGATGTCATAGTAGTCGTCGTCATCGCTGCTGGACAGGATGTTCTGACCATAGGCAATTGCCGCCGAGAACCCGTTGAAATCCGGCGTGTCATAGCGGATGCGCCCGCGACGCGCCCCGTCAAAGTTGCTGGACGAGTCGCCCACTGTAATTGTGCTCAGTGTGCCTGTGGGATCACGATAGAAGAACGCTCCGTTTTCATCGTTGGTGAACGAATACAAAGCGGTCCCGACATAAGACAGATCAACTTCTGCGGCCCCATCTGATGCCATGCTGCCCTGACCAGCCGAGAACTTTCCGTACCCCCCCTTAAGCGAGAAATCGACGTGGCGAATGTCTTCGCGCGACCATCCGTTGTTGTTGGTGCCGAACTGGTTGGCCGTCCCTGTGCTGGGCAAGCCCAGGCCGGTTTCCAACCAGAACATGAACTCGTTGCTGCCATAAGGCTGCATCAACCGCAGACCGACCCGGCTGTTGGACAGGTCGTTGTCCAGAACACGTGTCTCGGTATCCTGGCCGTCGTCCACCGAAACAAGAGCGGGGTGGAACTGTCCGTATAGATGCACATATCCGCCGCTGTTATTTTCATATTTCAACTCAGCAGCAGCTGGTATCGCGCCTGTTGCCGCCAAAATCGCGGCTATTGATGAGTTTCTGAGAATCTTAGTCATATCTGTCACCATGATGGGGTTCTGGTTTCACGTCCCGCCCATTTGTTCACGAAAATCTGAGGTTCCAATAGCCGGCATTTCAGACAGTAGAAGCATTGCATATTAGCCACATCGAGAGCCCAAGGCAGAGATTTATACTCAATAATTTGAACCGCTTAAATCTGACTTTCAGCAGTCAAAGGTAGTCTGCAAGAAAATTCTGCCAATCAGCCATGCAACTGGCAAACACTTGCTGTGCATTTTCGTCAACGCCGCTGGCAAAATTACGCCGATCAGCCAGCTTTTCGGCGACCCACCGCGCGGACAATCAAACATTCAACTATTTCAAAACATTTGGCAACTGCTCGGGCAGGTCCTCGGCAATCAGTCCGGGGCCAAATTGCCGCGCACATTTCACATGCAACCACGCAGCAGCTTCGGCGGCCTGCATCGGCCCAAGCCCTCGCGCCATCAATCCGGTGATGAAGCCTGCAAGAACATCTCCGGCCCCTGCCGTGGCCAGCCATGGCGCCGATCGGTCATAAAACGCCGAGCTTATGGAACACCGCCCGTCCGGCGCCGCAATCACAGTATCCGGCCCCTTGAACAGAACCACGCATCCTGCGCGCTCGGCAGCGGCACGGGTTGCGTCCACCTTGGAGTATGCCGGGCCTTTGTCGGGAACTTCTTCCAACTTCTGTGCAATATCCGGAAACAGCCGGGCAAACTCGCCCCCGTGTGGTGTCAGCACGCAGTTCTCATGTAGATGATCGAACAATGCCTTGGGGTCCTCTGCAAACGCCGTCAACGCATCTGCATCCAGAACGGTTGAGCGCCCTGCCGACAGTGCCGCCGGCACCAAGTCACGAGCGCGATCCAGCCCCATTCCCGGTCCAAGGCACAATGCATTCAGTCGCCCGTCCTTCAGCACCCGAGAAAGCTCGTCGGCCCCTTCAGCCAGTTGCAACATGACAGCGGTGACCTGTGCGGCAACTTCCAACTGCGCGGCCGGGGGCACACCAATTGTCACCAGCCCTGCCCCAATCCGCAACGCGCCCCGCGCGGCCAACCGCGCGGCGCCGGTTTTGCCCGGTCCGCCGGACAGGATCAGGGCATGGCCATAAGAGTATTTGTGATCCTTCGGTTCCTTCGAGACCCGAAAACTCTTTTCCGAAACCAGCTTAACAATTCGATTGTCTTTTTTTCGCTCAAGGCCGATCGACTTTGTCCGAACCACACCGCAATTGGCGGGGCCTTCGCCGATCATGTGACCAACCTTCATGTCGTGAAAAGTTACGGTGAGATCCGCTTGGATCACATTTCCCAGCACGCGCCCACTGTCGGCGCACAAGCCGCTGGGAATATCGATTGCAACCACCCGCAAGCCGCGTCCTGACGACAGGTCCCTTACCCGCTCATTTGCCAACAAGGAGAAGCCGCCCAGAAACGGTCGCGTCAGCCCGGTTCCGAACAATCCATCAATTACCAGGTCTAGGTCTGAAGGGAAATTGAGATTGTCATCTGCAAGCGTATCGATCTTTCGGACACTGACGTCGGACTTGCCTTGGCACCGCTCAAAGTTTCTTCGTGCGTCAGGCGGGAGTTTTGCGGCGTCGCCGTACAGAAACACCTCAACCTCCCAGCCCCACTCTTTCAACAACCGGGCAACGACAAACCCGTCACCACCATTGTTTCCCGGCCCGCACAGCACCAATGCGCGACCGGACGTTTTTGCCAGCTCGGGCCATTCCTCAAAAATCGCCTCAACAACGCCCTGCCCGGCGCGTTCCATGAGTTCCAGACCGGTAACCTTGCCCGATTCAATCGCAGCCAGTTCAATCGCCCGCATCTGCGCCGCCGTCAGCAAATCCGTCATCTCATCTCCCGCGCGATTCAATTTCGATTACATTTTGTGCAACTCGATGAAAATTTAACCGCTCGCTGAAATTCTACGCACAAGCAACCGGTCCGTTTCGCAATCAGATTGCCCAGCGATCTTAGACGTGATCACTGCCAACCTGACAAGCAGATTAGGAGGCCGGGATGAAGAAGATCGAAGCGATCATCAAACCGTTCAAACTGGACGAAGTGAAAGAGGCGCTGCAGGACGTTGGCGTCCAGGGCCTCAGTGTCATCGAGGTTAAAGGGTTCGGCCGTCAGAAGGGCCATACCGAACTCTACCGCGGCGCGGAGTATGTGGTCGACTTCCTGCCGAAGGTAAAAGTCGAGGTGGTGTTGGACGACGATCAGGTCGACGCGGCCATCGAAGCCATCGTGGATGCCGCCAAAACCGACAAGATCGGCGACGGCAAGATCTTTGTCTCACCCGTCGAACAAGCCATCCGCATCCGTACCGGCGAGACCGGCTCGGACGCCCTGTAAATCAACCGAATATCCTGACATATCTATCAGAAGGACCAAGGGAATGAGCGCAGAAGCAGTTCTCAAAACTCTCCGCGAAGAAGACGTCGCCTACGTCGACATCCGCTTCACCGACGTGCGGGGCAAGTTGCAGCACGTGACCGTCGATGTGGATCTGGTCGATGAAGACTTCCTGGAAGAAGGCTTTATGTTCGACGGCTCCTCGATTGCTGGCTGGAAGTCGATCGAAAACTCGGACATGAAACTGATCGCCGACACTGAATCGGCCTATATCGATCCGTTCTACGCCGAAAAAACGCTGTGCCTGCACTGCTCGATCGTTGAACCTGACACCGGCGAAGCTTATGGCCGCGACCCGCGCGGCACCGCACAGAAGGCCGAAGCCTATCTGAAAGCCAGCGGCGTTGGTGACGTGGCCTATATGGGCCCCGAAGCCGAATTCTTCCTGTTCGATGATGTCCGTTATTCCAATACAATGAATAAGGTATCGTTCGAAGTTGATGCAACCGACGCGGCCTGGAACACTGATACCGAATACGAAATGGGCAACATGGGCCACCGTCCGGGCGTCAAGGGCGGTTACTTCCCGGTGAACCCGATCGACGAGGCGCAGGACCTGCGTTCGGAAATGCTGTCGACCATGAAGCGTCTGGGCATGAAGGTCGACAAGCACCATCACGAAGTTGCCTCGTGCCAGCACGAACTGGGTCTGATCTTCAACAGCCTGACCAAACAGGCGGACGAGCTGCAGAAGTACAAGTACGTCATTCACAACGTGGCACATGCCTATGGCAAGTCGGCAACTTTCATGCCCAAGCCCATCTATGGCGACAACGGCACCGGCATGCACGTGAACATGTCGATCTGGAAAGAAGGCAAGCCGCTGTTCGCAGGCGACAAATACGCCGACTTGTCAGACGAAGCCCTGTGGTACATCGGCGGTATTCTGAAACACGCCAAGACCCTGAATGCTTTCACCAACCCGTCGACCAACAGCTACAAGCGTCTGATCCCGGGCTTTGAGGCACCTGTTCTGCGCGCCTATTCGGCACGCAACCGTTCGGGTTGCATCCGTATTCCATGGACCGAAAGCCCGAAAGCCAAGCGCGTCGAGGCCCGCTTCCCCGATCCGGCTGCAAACCCCTACCTGGCGTTTGCCGCGCTGCTCATGGCCGGTCTGGACGGCATCAAGAACAAGATCGATCCGGGCGAAGCCATGGACAAGAACCTGTACGATCTGCCTGCCGAAGAACTGGCCGACATCCCGACCGTTTGCGGCTCGCTGCGCGAAGCTCTGGAATCTCTGGCATCCGATCATGACTTCCTGCTGCAGGGCGACGTGTTCACCAAAGACCAAATCGACGGCTACATCGCGCTGAAGATGGAAGAGGTCGAAACCTACGAGCACACGCCGCATCCGGTTGAATACGGCATGTACTACAGCTGCTGATCAGGAACTTTCGACGAAAATTCTCGCAAAGGGGGCGTCCATCGGGCGCCCCTTTTCTTGTCGCCGCACTGGATTTGACGGATTGCGAGTGATCTTTCACACTCGGGCCACAGATCCCAGCGGAGAAATCTCATGCCCGCCAGTGACGCGCCTTTTTCACCTTATTCGCATTTCATTACGTCTGCGGACGAACTGGAACAGATTACCGGTGCGCCCCTGCCGCAGATTGTTGCCAAGGAAATACCGGCATTGGATCAGATGTGCCGCGATTTCATCGGCACCTCACCGTTTTGCCTGATCGCGTCGGCCAATCCCGACGGTCACCTTGATATCTCGCCCCGCGGCGATCCCGCGGGGTTTGTCGAAATCCTGTCTGACACTCTGATCGCTATCCCGGATCGCCCCGGCAACAAGCGGGTGGATACGTTTCATAACATCTTGCAGGACCCACGCGTGAGTGTGATCTTTCTGGTCCCCGGCAAAATGGAAACATTGCGATTGCGCGGCACGGCCCGGCTTTGCGCCGATCCGGATTTGCTGAGCGGTATGACCATGAACGGCAAAGCACCAAAGCTGGCACTACTGATCCATATCCAGACGATTTTTGCCCATTGCCCAAAGTGCATCGTCCGCTCTCACCTTTGGCAACCCGAAGAATGGCCGGATTCATCTCATCTACCCAATATGAACGCGATGATGGTCAAACACGCCAGAATCGACGCCACGCCGGAACAGTGGTTTGAAAGCCTCAAAGAGGCCGGAGAACTGGACCTTTACTGACCTGTCCCGGGAATTCGTTTGCCATTTCCCGCATGGCGCGTACCCTGCCCCAGAGTTTCAAGTTATTGGATAGGTTTCATGCTTCGACTTGCAACGGCGATATTCTGTGCCTTGTCCCTACCGTCCCTGGCATTCTCCGCGCCTTGCGGCAACACCGGCAGCGGGTTTGAGGTATGGAAGGCCGATTTCGCCAAACAGGCGCGGCGCGCGGGAGTAAAGAAGAAAGGGCTGCAGGCACTGGCCCAGACCCAATACGCCACGCGGACAATTTCAGCTGATCGTAACCAGAAAAGTTTCAAATACTCGCTGGACAAGTTCATGCAGGTGCGCGGCGCCGACACGATTGTCGCGCAGGGACGCAAGCGAAAGGCCCGCAACCCGCAGTTTTACGCCGCGCTTGAACGGCAATACGGCGTACCTGCCGGTGTTCTGATCGCCATTCACGGCATGGAAACAGGGTTTGGAAACTTCATGGGCGACAGCCAGGTTGTTTCCGCAATAACGACACTGGCCTATGATTGTCGCCGTTCCGAATTCTTCATTCCGCACGCAATCGGGGCATTGAAACTGGTGGATCAGGGCAGCGTCACGATGGCGACAAAAGGGGCAAAACATGGCGAGCTGGGCCACACACAGTTCCTGCCGGGGAATGCCCTGACCTATGGTGTCGATGCGACGGGTGACGGTCGGGTAGACTTTTACAACATGACCGACGCCCTGGCTTCGACCGCGAATTTTCTTCGCAAGAAAGGGTGGAAACCCGGCCGGGGCTATCAGAAAGGACAGCCCAATTTTGCGGTTATCCAGCAGTGGAATTCCGCCTCGGTCTATCAGCAATCCATAGCAATCATGGGGCAGCGAATCGACCAATAGGCGAAACAAGGTTCCAACACAGGCGATCCCAACTTTGGCCACATTGTCGCCACAGATGCCCGAATTTCCCCCTAGTCTCTTGGTTTCCAAAGCGTAATCAATCCCTCGAAAATTGATTTTTTTTGCATTTTCGTCAAATTCTCCCCCAGATCACCCGCTAGTCTGCGGTCTCAGACAGAAAGCGACAAAGGAATGCGCGGTGAGTCGGAAGCACAGCTATCATGGCGGTCTGCAATTTGACGGTGAGACCAAGGGCGCGATTGAACGCTTTGGCAATATCGTCGCGGCAACGCTAGAAGACTATGGTCATCTGATCGAGCGAAAGTCGCTGCTCAGCGGCACCGAGGCCAGCATCGTCTCAAGCCAGTATCTGGTTCGTCTGACACTGGATACGGAATTGAACGGGGTCGACGACCGTTTCGACCGGCTGGACCGCACTGCTGGCCTAAAAACGATACCCAGACCGCCGGTGACACGACCGAAGAACCGTCTGGTCATTTCGGTCTCACCGGTGTCAGCTTTGTTGGATGACAGCGAAATTTCCGAGCTTATGCTGGTTGTGATCCTGTATCGCATGGTCGACATCTGCTCGACCCAGCGCGTGGAGTGGCTTTCGCCCAACGCGGTACTGACCATCGAACAGTTCATGAGCGCGTTTGATACGCTAATGCCAAGCAAACCCAGGGACAGAAAACAGATATTTCAGTCCGTAACCGGCCCGTTTGCAGGCGTCAGCACCTCGAATACCGCAGATCATTACCAGCCGGAAGCCGCGATACCGAAACCGAACGCAAGGCCGATCCAGTTGTCGGACGATCAATTGCTGAGCATCGCGTTCAGAACAGATCAGACGGATCAACAGGCCCACGCACCGATTGAACCGACCACCGACGAGGATGAAAAGCCCAGCGACATCCTGCGTCTGACAAGTTGGGGCCTGACCGGGGCCGTGGCCAGCATGTCGGCACCGATCGCACTTTCTCTGGCGGCCGTGAACCTGATCCGGGGCGAGGATTTCCGACTCAATACTCAGGTTCTGGCTTTTACGGTCGCGATCGTGACCCTTAATTCCAGTGGCGCATTTGCAGGTGTTGCCGGTGCCCTAGGTCTATAAAGCTTTTCTAGAAGACCCTCCTAGGAGGCCCCGCCATCAGGCGGGGTTTTCCATTTCCAGCACCCTGTCAGCCGCCAGAACATAAGTGTGGATCGAGAAAACAACGGTGCGCGTTTGGGGCAGTCTTAGAATGGTCTGACGCTCGCTGCGCAGAAAAGGCGTGTTTCCCGGATCCCGGATTTTCCGCGGCTCGCTGGTACTGCGGGGCTGAAACAGCTCGGCGTCATCGTACCACAGCGCGTTAAAGCGCCAGAGTGGCCGATCCGGCTGAATCCCGTCAAACAGACGCTGAACCCGCCTGGCGACGTTTTCATCATAACTGTTGACGGTATGATGAATATCGATCAGCGGACGCATGAATTTCTCGGACAGTCGCCAACTGGCCGGGAAACACAGGATCGCACCGGTCAGAACATGTTCGCCGCCCTGTTTCTGCAGAATGCAAAAATCTTCCTGAACAAGCCGACACAGAGTATCCAGGGGCCTTGCGCGGTCAATCAGCACTTCCGCCCCGTCAGACCGGATCACATGATCGGAGGCTGCGGAATAAACCTGCCGCAACACCATATCCAGCAATTCTTGCGCAGCCGGTTCCGCACCGGGATCCAGTGCCAGAACATCATCGCGTCGCTCTGCCAACAAATCCTCGCGCCTGCGCATCTGGGCTGCAAACGCTTCGTCGCGGGTCAACCAGTCTTCAGGGCGTGCGGGTTGAATCCCCGGCAGCGGTTTCGCAGCCAGCGGGTTATAGGGAATGTCTTGTTGCAGTATTTTAGTCATGGCCTAGGGCTATCACCGTATTTTGCTATTGTCGGTCCAAAAGCGACTGAACATGGGTCGCAAACTACTAAGACGGCATGGGACGGTACGACCATCTTTGCCGGGCCAAAAGGGAGCGAAGCCATGAATCAGCATTACCGGGACACCCGCAAGATCGACCCGACCAAGGGGGCAACGCTGGGTGACGGTACGCCAAACGAAAACGACCGCATAGAAATCGGCCCGACCCAATTGGCGTTTGCAGAATGGGAACAAGCGGGTCTGGTTCTTCCCGATCTGGCCCGGATGCGGGAATATCGGTGGAAACGGCTGACCCAATCTATCGTTGATCGCGGATACGGCGGGTTGCTGATGTTCGATCCGCTGAACATCCGATACGCCACCGATAGCACCAACATGCAGCTGTGGAATACACATAACCCCTTTCGCGCGGTTCTCTTATGCGCCGACGGCTATATGGTGATCTGGGACTACAAGAATTCTCCCTTTCTGTCCAAGTTCAATCCACTGGTGCGTGAACAGCGTTCGGGCGCTGATCTGTTTTATTTCGACCGCGGTGACAAGGTGGACGTGGCCGCCGATGTTTTCTCAAACGAGGTGCGCCTTCTGATCGACGAACACAGCGGCGGCAACAAACGACTGGCAGTGGACAAGATCATGCTGCACGGGCTGCGCGCACTTGAGGCGCAGGGATTTGAGATCATGGAAGGCGAAGAGGTCACCGAAAAGACCCGCGCTATCAAAGGTCCCGACGAAATCCTCGCCATGCGCTGCGCCAATCACGCCTGTGAAACCGCTGTTGGCGAGATGGAAAAGTTCGCCCGCGCCAATGTTGGTGACGGCAAGACCTCGGAAGATGATGTCTGGGCTGTCTTGCACGCCGAAAACATCCGGCGCGGCGGCGAATGGATTGAAACGCGCCTGCTTGCCTCGGGCCAGCGAACAAACCCCTGGTTTCAGGAATGTGGCCCCCGAATTACCCGAAAGAACGAAATTATTGCCTTTGACACGGACCTGATCGGTTCCTACGGGATCTGCATCGACATTTCCCGTACCTGGTGGATCGGCGACGAAAAGCCGCGCGCCGACATGATCTATGCCATGCAGCACGCGCATGAGCATATCATGACCAACATGGAAATGCTGAAGCCCGGCGTCACGATCCCCGAATTGACGGCCAATGCTCATAGGCTGGACGACAAGTTCCAGGCCCAGAAATACGGCTGCCTGATGCATGGCGTGGGCCTGTGCGATGAATGGCCTCTGGTTGCCTATCCGGATCAGGCGGTTGCGGGTGCCTACGACTACCCGCTTGAACCGGGCATGGTTCTGTGTGTCGAGGCAGCGGTCGGAGAACTCGGCGGCGACTTTTCGATCAAGCTTGAGGATCAGGTTCTGATCACCGAGGACGGATATGAGAACCTGACGAAATATCCCTTTGATCCAGCCCTGATGGGTTTGGCTTAGGTCACCTTCCAACCAGATCGCGTCACCTGGCATTCTGCGAGAGGTTCTCCCTCTCGTGCCTTCACGGATGCTTTTGGCATAAGAAGAACTAGGGAATTCCTGTCACCTCCGCGTGAGGCACATGTCAGGCGGGTTGAGATAAGGCGTCGCTGTGCCCACTGTGAAGCCAACGACCAAGGAGTTCCTTATGCCAACCGAACGCATTACATTTTCCGGGCACGATGGCAGCCAACTGGCAGCCCGCCTTGACCTGCCCGACGGGCCGGTTTTGGCAACAGCCCTTTTTGCGCACTGCTTTACCTGTTCCAAAGACATCCCTGCCGCGCGGCGCATTTCTGCGCGCCTGGCGGTCATGGGCATTGCCGTGCTGCGTTTTGATTTTACGGGTCTGGGACATTCTGGAGGCGAGTTTGCAAACACGACTTTTTCGTCAAATGTTGAAGATCTGATCGCGGCGGCGACTTATCTGGAAGGGCGTGACATGGCTCCTGCCCTGCTGATCGGGCATTCGCTGGGCGGGGCCGCTGTTCTGCGGGCACGTGCGGGCATTCCCTCGGTCAAGGCTGTTGTCACTCTTGGCGCACCGGCCGATCCCGGGCACGTGTCCCACCATTTCGAAGCCGCGTTGCCGGAAATCGAACAGGACGGTTCGGCCGAGGTCCTGCTGGGCGGGCGGCCGTTTCGGATCGGAAAAGCCTTTGTGGATGACATATCTGAATCGGCTTTGACCCCGGCCATCGGTGATTTGAAGGCTGCACTTCTGATCCTGCATGCCCCACGTGACGAAACGGTGAGCATCGACAATGCCGGTGCGATTTTCCAGGCCGCCAAACATCCCAAAAGCTTTGTCACCCTCGATGATGCCGATCACCTAATTACGCGGGCCTCCGATGCCGAATACGCCGCCGATGTAATCTCGGCCTGGGTTGGACGTTACGTACCCTTGTGTCCGCCCGCACCGCCGCCCGGCGCGCCGGAAGGTGTGGTGCGGGTGATCGAGGCCGACCCATCCGGCTTCTTGCAGGATATTCAGGCTGGCCCTCGTCACCACGCGGTCGCGGATGAGCCAGCCTCGTACGGGGGTACGGATCGGGGCATGTCGCCCTATGGTTTCGTCTCATCCGGCCTGGGTGCGTGCACGTCCATGACGATCCGCATGTATGCGCGGCGCAAGAACTGGCCGCTGACCCATGTCAGCGTCGATGTCTGCCACGACAAGGTTCATGCGCAGGATGCCGGGCTTGTCACGGAAGGCAAGGTTGACCTGTTCCGCAGAAAAATCCGGCTGGAAGGCCCGCTGACGCAGGACCAACGCACCCGGCTTATGGAAATCGCCGACAAATGCCCCGTGCACAGAACTTTGGAAGCGTCCGTCCACATAACAACCGAATTGCTTCCGACCTGAACGCCCCGTTGATTACCGTCGGCGGGGAGCCGGCCGGTGAATCGGCGGCCGGGCGGCCGGAGGCCGGGTCACCGGCGGCTTCGCCACGGGTGGCCTTGGACGTGTCGGTGGTTGCCCGCCGGGTCGGTTCGGTCGATCAGGTCTGACTGGCCTGTTCACGTCAATATCGACATCCACGTCGTGGTAGTAGTCGTTCCACAGCATCGAGTCGTAAAACGGGTCATATCCATATCCGACCCCGACACCAACCGAGACACCGTCGCATGCCGTCAGCAGAAGGCTGGATGCCCCAAGCCCCAGCGCCAGAACCGAGGGTTTGATAAATCTTCTTGTCATCTGAACCTCCTTACCGCGCAGGCTGGAATGACGCGAAAACGGCATTCAGTGTATCGGCATAGGCCGGATCCGCTCCGTTGCGCAGGATTGCGACGACGATCGCAACCCGGTCACGCGGCAGATCGATCACAGTGGCGGTAAAGTTCACCCCCCTGCCATCCCTGTTGCCTGTCCCGCGGATCACACGTGCGGGCAAACCGCCGATGCGCCTGTCACTGGTACTTGTGACCGTCGGCTCCTTGACCAGAAACTTGTCGATATCTTCCAGATAACGCAGCCCGTCAGCGATGCTTTTGACACCGTTCGGCGACACAAAACCCATCCAGACATTATCGTCAGTGACTGGACGCATCCCCATGACCCGGGCCACAGCACGCGGATCGCCAAGTTGCGTATCTTCGATTTCCCGAATTCCGCCAGTGCGAAGTGTCCAGAAATCGGGAACGTCAAATCGGAACAGCGCGCGCCCGTCGTCGGTATAGGTGACCGGTGTGTCCGCCGATGCGGGTGGGATGCATGCCAACCACATCCCCGCACAGGTAGCCAGTGCGGAATTCAAAATAATACGCATATCTCAATAACCTGTTGGTTTCACTTCACGCAGCTTGGCCCACCAAAACGGTACTTGTCCAGCATCAGGGCGCGCATGGTTCGGGAAACCGGGCGGCAACGGTCTTCAATATGCAGCGCTCAGTTACTTGACCAACCCATATCTTCAATCAACGCAAGTCCCATCCGTCACGCCGCCATTGTCATCGACAAAACGCACCCTCTGCCCGCTTACCTGAACGTCGTAACACGCCCACAAATCCGAAGGCGGCCAAAGCGAACAGTACCTGTCGTCACGCACATTCCAGCGGCCCGAACTGGGCCTGCCCGAAAAATACTGGGTCAGCATATTGGCGTCGAAACTCTGCCAGGCTCCTTCTCCATAATCGAGCTTCTTGCCGGTCAAGGCGACAAGTATCTCGTTGCCCGACAACTGGCGGAACTCCTCTGCGGCCAGAAATCCGGGCCACAGCATCAAAATCAGGGCAAACCGTCTCATCTCGGCACTCGCACCTTGTTCCCTAATGCATGCACGGCTAAACCCCGCGCAACGCCTCATCCCAAACACAAAAAGGTGCAGCCGCCAATGATTCCCCGTTATTCCCGCCCTGACATGGTTGCCATCTGGTCGCCCGAGACCAAGTTCCGCATCTGGTACGAGATTGAGGCGCATGCCTGTGACGCCATGGCCGATCTGGGGGTGGTCCCGCGCGAAAACGCCGAAGCCGTCTGGAAAGCCAAGGACGTGGAATTCGACGTGGCCCGCATCGACGAGATCGAAGCCGTCACAAAACATGACGTCATCGCCTTTCTGACCCATCTGGCAGAACATGTCGGCAGCGATGAGGCCCGCTTTGTCCATCAGGGCATGACCAGCTCGGACGTGCTGGACACGTGTTTCAACGTGCAACTGACTCGCGCCGCAGATATTCTGGTCGCCGACCTCGAAGGTCTGCTGGCCGCCCTAAAACGTCGCGCAATCGAACACAGGGACACTGTCCGCATCGGTCGCAGCCACGGCATCCACGCCGAGCCGACAACCATGGGCCTGACATTCGCGCGTTTCTACGCCGAGATGGACCGCAACCTGTCCCGGATGCGCGATGCGCGCGCCGAGATTGCCACGGGCGCGATCAGCGGCGCGGTCGGCACCTTCGCCAATATCGACCCGCGCGTCGAGGAGCATGTCTGCGATCAACTGGGTCTGGTCCCCGAGCCAATCAGCACCCAAGTCATCCCCCGCGACCGTCACGCGGCGTTCTTTGCCACCCTGGGCGTCATCGCCAGCAGCATCGAAAATATCGCCATCGAAATCCGCCACATGCAGCGGACCGAGGTGTTGGAGGGGGCTGAGTTCTTCTCGATGGGTCAAAAAGGCTCCTCGGCCATGCCGCACAAGAAGAACCCGGTCCTGACCGAGAACCTGACCGGGCTGGCGCGCATGGTGCGCGCGGCCGTGATCCCGGCTATGGAAAACGTGGCGCTCTGGCACGAGCGGGATATCTCGCATTCTTCGGTCGAACGCATGATCGGACCGGATGCGACAATCACGCTGGACTTTGCGCTGGCACGACTGACAGGCGTGATCGACAAGATGCTGATCTTCCCCGAGAACATGATCGAAAACATGAACAAGTTCCCCGGCCTTGTGATGAGCCAGCGGGTGCTGCTGGCGCTGACACAAGCTGGCGTCAGCCGCGAGGACGCCTATGCCATGGTTCAGCGCAACGCACTGAAAGTCTGGGAACACCGCACCGATTTCAAAGAAGAGCTGCTGGCAGACGCCGACGTCACCGCCGCATTGAGCGTCGAGGAAATCGAAGAGAAATTCGACCTTGGCTATCACACCAAACACGTGGACACGATTTTCGCCCGCGTCTTTGGTGAATAGCGCAGACGTTTGATTTCTTTCAGGACCCGGGTCGCTTCCCCGATCCGGGTCTTGTTTTTTGCCAGATTGACGGAATTGGGTTATCCTGCAGGTGCATTTTCCGGATGGGAGAGTCCAATGTTTCGAACCATTCTCTGCGCGTTGACATTTTCCTGCGTTGCATCGGTCGCACTCGCCTGCAGCAATCATACCAATCAGACCCAGTCCTGCGCACCCGGCACAATCTGGGACACCGAGACACAAAGCTGCACCAAAATCGTCAATAGCTGAAAAATCTTTCCTGCTTGTGAATAAAAGCGATCAGTCAATTGTTAGCTTTTCTGAAGATCACGCTATGCTTTTGACAAGTTCCTTTGAAAACGGAGTAGGAATATGCGCCTCGTACTAGCTTCAGCACTTGCCCTTCAGGCTTTTGTGCTCGCTCCCGCCGCGTTTGCAGCAGGTGGTGGCGACAGCAGCCCCCCAAAGCCGACGAACACGACGAAGAAATGCCTGTTCGGGCGCGTGTATGACGAGACGGCCGGTCGCTGTGTCAAACCGAACAAAACCAATTTCACCGAAGATCAGCTTTATGATGCAGTTCGGGAACTGGCTTACGATGGCCAGTATGAAAACGCCCAGGCGATATTGCGCGTGATGGATCAGAATGACGACCGCGTCATGACCTATTGGGGCTTTACCTACCGCAAGATGGGCGAACTGGAACTGGCCAACGTTTTTTATCAAAACGCTATCTCCGCCAACCCGGACAACATCCTTGCCCGTAGCTATATGGCGCAGGGTTTTGTTGCAGAAGGGAAAACCGATCTAGCCATAGCACAGTGGCGCGAGATCAAGGCACGGGGCGGCGAAGGCACATGGGCCGAGACCTCTCTGCGCGATGCAATCCGCACCGGGCTGACCTACAGCTACTGAGGTTCAGGGTAAATTTACCTGTTGCTTCGTAATCTGCTCGTGAAATCGCAATTTGGGACCGCGGGCAGATGCAAGACGCCAAAGCTCTGGTACATATATCTCCGGCTGCTTCGACGCCGGTGATCGAAGGGGAAGAAGAAGACGCGGCGCGTGTTGTGCCCCGACAGCTCAGCAACCGGCAAAAAGCCGCCGTTATCGTTCGGCTTCTTCTGAACGAGGGCGCCGACATTCCCTTAGAAGAACTCCCGGACGCCTTGCAGGAGAAACTGACCCATCAGCTGGGACAGATGGGTCTGGTGGACCGCGTCACGCTTGATGCGGTCGCTCGGGAATTCACGCGCGCGCTTGAAGGCGTCGGCTTGGCCTTCCCGCACGGGCTGGCAGGCGCTCTGGATGCCGTCAACGGCAAAATTACACCGGCAACGGCAGCGCGATTGCGAAAGGTTGCCGGCGCGCGTCAGATCGGCGACCCGTGGCTGCGCCTTCGTGAAATACCTATCGAAGATCTGGCCAGTATGGCACAGGCGGAAAGCACCGAAATTGCCGCCGTGATGTTGTCCAAGCTTGATAAGCCCAAGGCCGCAGAACTGCTTGGTCACCTTCCAGGCCCCGTGGCCCGCCGCATAACCTATGCCGTATCCAAAACGGCCAACATCACGCCCGAAGCGGTTGAGCGGATTGGATGGTCGCTGGCCGCCCAACTGGATCAGCGCCCTGCACCGGCCTTTGCGGACCACCCCGGCGCCCGCGTCGGTGCAATCCTGAACCAGTCAGCCGCAACAACCCGGGACGGGTTGCTGACCGCGCTGGATGAAGAGGATTCCGACTTTGCCAGTGTGGTACGCCAGTCCATCTTTACCTTTGCTCACATATCAACCCGCATCACTGCGCGGTATCGATCAACCCGTGCTAGTGACCGCTTTGGCGGGCGCAATCGCGGATGAAGACAGGGCTTCGGTCGAATTCCTGCTTTCCAACATTTCTACGCGCATGGCGGAAAATCTGCGCGAGGAAATGGGTGAACGGGGCAAGGTCAGGCAAAAGGATGCGGACGACGCGATGGCGCAGATTGTCGGTGTCATTCGCGCACTGGTGGATGAAGGAGCCATCACCTTGATCGAAGAAGAAGGCGATGGACAATAATGCTACACGCCGGAACGCAATGGTGATCCTTCTGGAATTGCTGAACGCTTGTGGTTGCGGTTTCTGACCTGTATGTCTGAGCCCGCAAATCGAATATCCGGTGAGACACCTACATGCCCGTCGAAAAGTCGGAACTGAGCCGCTTTGAGCTTGGTAAATACTACATCACCAGCCTTTTCCTCAAAGCTGTAATCGGTACGATGCGGCTATTGCCGTACGAGCGGCGCATTGCGGCAATGGGTGCCATTGTGCGCGGCCTGTCGCCGATTGTTGGCTTCACAAACCGCGTGCGCCGCAATCTCAAACTCACATGCCCCGATCTGCCCGATGCCGAGGTTCGCCGCATTTGCAGCGCCGTTCCCGACAATGCGGGCCGGGCGATCATGGAGCATTTTTCACCCGAAGGCTTTTCCGAGCGGCAGAAGGATGCCAAAATTTCGGGTACCGGCATCGCTGCTTTTGATGCCGCCGTGGCCGAAGGCAAACCGGTCATGATGATTACCGCGCATTTCGGACACTACCTCGCGGCCCGGATTGCGCTGCAGAACCGCAGCGGCAAACCCATCGGGTGCCTGTATCGCCGAATGGCCAACCCGTATTTCAATGACATATACGTTGAAGCTTTCTACAAAACCGGTGAGCCCATGTTCGAACAGGGTCGTCGGGGCATGGTCGAAATGGTTCGTTCGCTCAAAAAAGGCGGGATCATCGCCATCGTGTCCGACCTGCACGCCCATGGCGGAGAAGAACTGACTTTTTTCGGCAAACCGGCCGTCACCTCGGTTTTGAATGCGGAACTGGCGATCAAATATGGCGCCGTGCTGATCCCGTGCTATGCAGTGCGCCAGCCGAACGGGATCGATTTCGAGATCATTCTGCATGATCCTGTTCCGCATACTGACGCCAAAACCATGACCCAGTTCACCAATGATGATCTGGAAGCCGTGGTTCGCAAACACATGGGTCAGTGGTTCTGGATTCACCGCCGCTGGAAAACATGGAACGGGTTGGGGGTTCAGCCGGAAGATATGCCCTAATTCATTCTGCCTTAGCTGCAGCAACGATGGGCCCGTGCCCCGTTTTCTGCACCAGCACAACCGCAGGAAGATCCGAGGTCAACACCGTCGAAAACCGCTGTGGCGCGACCCCGTCCCACTGCCCGGCGCTCTGCCAGGATTCGACAACATTGGCGTAGTCCAGTTCGTGTCCCGCCAACTCGCCCCTGCGGATTGAAGCGTGTCGCATCGGAGAATACTGAACGACACGCACGTCATACGTTTCGCCCACCGGTAAATCGACGGGTGTCACATCCACAACGACGTCGTTTCCAGACCGGCTGGTATTGACCGAAGCCTTAGGGGCGGCTTTGAGATGCGCATCAATCAAACGGTTAAGTTCCCGCAATTGCGCGCCAACAATGTCCTGTTGGCCGTTTATCACCATCTGCGGCGTATAGATCATCGACCGCCCGCCCTGACGGGCATAGGCACGTTGGCGCGTGGTATGATCGGGATCGGCGAATTCGTCCTTCCAGCCGATGTAGTCCCAGTAGTCGACGTGTAGCGCCAGCCCGATGACGTCGTCGCGCTTGACCAGATCATGCAGGATTCGATCCGCAGGCGGGCAGGATGAACAGCCTTGAGAGGTGAAAAGTTCTACAACGACGGGATCGTTTTCAGCCAGAACCGGTGCCGCCAGTAGCAATGACGTAAGCGTTGAAAAGATAGTCATTCTGAACATGGCGGCCTCGGTTTGGTCGGTTGCCAGACAGGTTTAGACCGTTCAAAGATCAACCGCCAATCAAGGTTTCTTGAGACCTGTGACACCCAAATTATAAAAAATGTGTGCAATGGTATACAAAAATTGCCGCACTTGTCGTGTTGGACCTTGAACCAAGGCTAAACGTGATGCAGATACCCCTCAGCGAATCCCATAATCCACGTCATTTTGAGAGGGAGGCCATTAGATGCCCATCAAAGTCGGACAGGATACCGCCAAAACACGCCGCAGCCTGAGCGTGAATGGCAAGTCCATTTCCTATTACTCGATCCCCGCCGCGCAAGAGGCCGGTCTGGGCGATTTTTCCAAGCTTCCCGCCGCGCTGAAAGTTGTGCTGGAAAACATGTTGCGGTTCGAAGATGCCGGCTTTTCGGTCTCGGTCGACGACATCAAGGCTTTTGCCGAATGGGGCGCCAAGGGCGGCAAGAACCCGCGCGAGATCGCCTATCGTCCGGCCCGCGTCCTGATGCAGGACTTCACCGGCGTTCCTGCCGTGGTCGACCTTGCCGCGATGCGCGACGGCATCAAGGGACTGGGCGGCGATGCTCAGAAGATCAATCCGCTGAACCCGGTTGATCTGGTCATCGACCACTCGGTGATGATTGACGAATTCGGCAACCCGCGCGCGTTCCAGATGAATGTCGACCGCGAATATGAGCGGAACATGGAACGGTATCAGTTCTTGAAGTGGGGACAGTCGGCCTTCAACAACTTCCGCGTTGTGCCCCCCGGAACCGGTATCTGCCACCAGGTGAACCTGGAGTATCTGGCGCAGACCGTCTGGACCGACACCGACCAGAATGGGGATGAAGTCGCCTACCCCGACACGCTTGTCGGAACTGACAGCCACACCACAATGGTCAACGGCATGGCCGTTCTGGGTTGGGGCGTAGGCGGGATCGAGGCCGAGGCCGCAATGCTGGGTCAGCCGATCTCGATGCTGATCCCCGAAGTCATCGGCTTTGAACTGACCGGCGATCTGGTCGAAGGCACCACCGGGACCGACCTTGTTCTGAAGGTCGTGGAAATGCTGCGTGAAAAAGGCGTCGTGGGCAAATTCGTCGAGTTCTACGGCGAGGGTCTGGACCGTCTGCCGCTGGCCGACCGTGCGACCATCGCCAACATGGCGCCGGAATACGGCGCGACCTGTGGTTTCTTCCCGATCGACGGTGAAACGCTGCGCTACCTGCGCAACACCGGCCGTGACGAAGATCGCATCGCACTGGTTGAAGCCTACGCCAAAGAAAACGGTTTCTGGCGCGATGAGAACTATGCGCCGATCTACACCGACACCCTGTCGCTGGACATGGGCACCATCGTTCCCGCGATCTCGGGCCCGAAACGCCCGCAGGACTATGTCGCACTGACCAACGCCAAGGCCGCTTTCACCAAGGAAATGGCCGAGACGTTCAAGCGCCCCATGGGCAAGGAAGTCGCCGTCAAAGGCGAAGACTACACCATGGAATCGGGTAAGGTCGTAATCGCCTCGATCACCTCGTGCACCAACACCTCGAACCCATACGTGATGATTGGCGCGGGTCTGGTGGCACGCAAAGCCGCTGCGCTGGGTCTGGACCGCAAGCCGTGGGTCAAAACCTCGCTGGCACCGGGTTCGCAGGTTGTGTCGGCCTATCTTGAGGCCGCCGGCTTGCAGGAAGATCTGGACCAGATCGGCTTCAACCTTGTCGGTTACGGCTGCACCACCTGTATCGGCAACTCGGGTCCCATACAGAAAGAGCTGTCCGATGCGATTGCCGAGGGCGATCTGGTTGCCACGTCGGTCCTGTCGGGCAACCGGAACTTCGAAGGCCGTATCTCGCCTGACGTACGTGCCAACTATCTGGCCTCACCGCCGCTGGTTGTCGTTTACGCGCTGGCCGGCACGATGGATATCGACCTGACGTCCGAGCCGATTGGTCAGGACAAGGACGGCAATGACGTCTTCATGAAAGACATCTGGCCGACCCAGCAGGAAGTTGCGGAACTGGTCGAACAGACCGTGACCCGCGAGGCGTTCCAGTCGAAATACGCCGACGTCTTCAAGGGCGACGAGAAATGGCAGTCGGTCGAGACCACCGATGCGGAGACCTATGACTGGCCTCCGACCTCGACCTACATTCAGAACCCGCCCTACTTCCAGGGCATGGGGTCCGAGCCTGGCACGATCTCGAATATCGATGGCGCCAAGGTTCTACTGATCCTGGGTGACATGATCACCACCGACCACATCTCGCCTGCAGGTTCCTTTGCGACGACAACTCCGGCCGGCAAGTATCTGACGGACCGTCAGGTTCAGCCGCGCGAGTTCAACTCGTACGGGTCGCGCCGCGGCAACCACGAGGTCATGATGCGCGGCACTTTTGCCAACATCCGCGTCAAAAACGAGATGCTGGACGGCGTCGAAGGCGGCTATACCAAAGGCCCTGATGGCGAACAGACCTCGGTCTACGAGGCGTCGATGGCTTATCAGGAACAGGGCGTTCCGCTTGTCGTCTTTGGCGGCGAGCAGTACGGCGCGGGGTCTTCGCGTGACTGGGCGGCCAAAGGCACGGCCCTGCTGGGCGTCAAGGCCGTGATCGCTGAAAGCTTCGAGCGTATTCACCGTTCGAACCTGGTTGGCATGGGCGTTATCCCGTTCGAGTTTACCGGTGGCGATACTCGTAGATCGCTGGGTCTGAAGGGGGATGAAACGGTTTCGATCCACGGTCTGGATACCATCCAGCCGCTGCAAGAGGTTCCCTGTACCATCGTCTATGGTGACGGATCCGAGAAGACCATCACCCTCAAGTGCCGCATCGATACCGCGCCCGAGATCGAATACATCGAGAACGGCGGCGTGCTGCACTATGTGTTGCGGAACCTAGCCAAAGCTGGCTGAGCCGGACCAGATATAGCTTTTTGAGGGGCGCCCTTTCGGGCGCCTTTTTCTTGCGCGGCATTGCCTCGCTCTACAGGGTATTTTCAAACAGAAGAAGTTGCCTTTTGCCCCTAACCCCGTTCTGGTGTGGGCAGGAGAAGCAGATGAAAAAAGTGGCATTGGTTACGGGCGGCGCACGGGGAATTGGGCGGGCGATTGTCGAGGAACTGGAAAAAGATCACCGGGTCGCATTCACATGGCGCTCCACTGAGCCGACGCAGTTGAAAGCGAACCACAACCTGCTGTCAATACGGTCTGACCTGACGCAAAAGGAGCAGCCAGAAGCTGTCATAGCACAAGTTCTGGATCATTTTGGCCAGTTGGATGTGGTCGTGAACAACGCCGGTCTGGTTGCCTCAACTCCGAAAGAGCATTTTGAAGCGGAAGACCATCGGGCGATCCTGGATCTGAACCTTCTGGTTCCGGCCGCATTGCTGGCAGCGGCCCTGCCGCACCTTCATCCGGGGGCGGCCCTCGTCAGCATATCTTCGGTCAATTCGGTACTACCACCACGTGACGCGGTCACCTATGGGGCCAGCAAAGCGGCGCTGAACCTCTGGACCCGCGCCATGGCGAAAGAGCTTGGGCCGGCCGGAGTTCGCGTCAATGCGGTCGCGCCGGGTGCGATCAACATCCCCGAGGCACCACGTCCGGATGACCTGACCGAGTTATTCGTCAAGGACACCGCGCTGGGACGCGCCGGAACCCCAAGCGATATTGCCGGGGCCGTGCGATTTCTGTGTTCCGACGCGGCATCCTTCATAACCGGAGAGGTTCTGACGGTCTCAGGCGGGTATCGCCTTTGAATGCAGTCGGCCCAAGCTTACCAGCCTATTGCACTGCCGCCTTCTCCAGTGCAGGGCGGATCGTGCTTGCGATGACACGCTGGGTGATTGGCCCGGCATGGCGCAGAATGATGGTGCCCTCGCCGTCAATCACATAGGTCTCAGGTACGCCGTAGACGCCCCAGTCCAACCCCATACGCCCCTGCTCATCCCGTCCGATCCCAGCGTAGGGATCGCCCAGTTCGGTCAGAAAAGCTTCGGCATTACCCAACGGGTCTTTGTAATTGATGCCGTAGATCGGAATGCCTTCCTGCGCCAGAGCCTCCAGATTCGGGTGTTCGGCCCGGCACGGGGCGCACCAGCTGGCCCAGTAGTTGACCAGCTTGACCTCTCCGTCGCGCAGGGTTGCATCGTCGAAGCCGGATTTGCCGGGGAACTCGGTCATGACGACGGGCGGCGCGGTCTGGCCTTCCCGGGCCGAGGGCAATGCATTGGGGTCGTCGCGGAACATCCCGATTCCCGCCAAAACGGCAAACGCGCCAAAGATCAGCGGCGGCGCGATCATAAGTGGCGAGATCTTAGCCATTGCGCGTCATCCTCTGTTCGATTTTTTCCATTTCGGCGCGCACCTTGCGTCCGCGCAGCACGCTGAACACGACCAGCGCAACCAAAAGGACAATCGAGGCCGCATAGGCCGACAAAACCGTATCCGCATATTTACCAAGATCGGGGATCATCCGCCCACCCTTTCCCGTGCCAGCAGCGCCTTGATCCGGCGCGCCCGGATTTCCGTGCCGGCGCGATACAGCACCAGCGCGATGAACAGAAGGACAAAGCCAACGATGCACAAAAGCAGCGGGTAGAAATAGATGTTGCTGACCTTCTCTTCGGTATCCGCCCCGGTCACAGCTGCAGCGCGCATCACCGATGCACCCTGATGCAGACCCTGATTCCAGAAATTCACCGCATAGCGGCTGAGGATCGCAAAGACCGACCCCACCAGACACAACACCGATGTCAGGTCGGCCGCTGTATCAGGGTCCTCAATCGCCTCCCACAGCGCGACATAGCCCAGATAGAACAGGAACAGGATCAGGAACGAGGTCAGGCGCGGATCCCAGGCCCACCATGTTCCCCACATCGGCTGCCCCCAGATCGCGCCGGTTGCCAGTGCGATCAGTGTCATGACTATTCCGACCGGTGCCGCAGCCCGCGCAGCCAGCGCGCTGACATGATGGCGCCGCACCAGCCAGACCAGCGATGTCGCCAGCATCATCAGCCAGCAATTGATCGCCATCAAAGCGGCGGGCACATGCAGATAGATGATCTTGACGGTCGAGCCCTGTTTGTAGTCGTCAGGGGTAAAGAAAAACCCCCAGATCAGGCCGACGACAATGCAAACCGTCGAGGTGAACCAGAAGAACGGCAGCACACGTTCACTGGTGGCAAGAAACTTGCGCGGGTTGGCATATTCCCAGAGGGCGTTGGCTTTGGCTGCAATCGACATGGGCTCTATCTAGTCCGACTCGGGTCTGTTCTCAATTGACATCAGTCAAAGTTGTGGCGGTTCACCGCAGATTGATCCGCAGCACGGCAGCACTGGCAAAGGGCAGCAGGGCTATGGTTGCCGCCGTGATCCCGGCCAGCATCAACAGGGGCGTTTGTGTTTCCATCCCCGTCGCGCCGCGTCGGGCGACTTCGGCACCGAAAATCAGCGTCGGCACATAAAGCGGAAGAACCAGCAGTGACAGCAGCAGTCCGCCACGTTTGAGCCCCACGGTCAGCGCCGCGCCAAACGTGCCGATGACGCTCATCGCCGGGGTGCCGATCAGAAGCGAGATGACCAACCAGAAAAACCCCGGCGCAGGCAGGTTCAGCAACACGCCCAGAAACGGCGCGGCCAGGACCAACGGCAAGCCGGTGGTCAGCCAATGGGCCAGCGCCTTGATCGTCACGACAGCCTCGAGCGGCAGTGGCGCGGTGGCCAGAAGGTCCAGTGATCCGTCCTCCCAATCCAGTGCCAGAAGACGATCCAGCGACAAGAGGCACGCCAACAGCGCCCCCAGCCACAGGACGCCTGGCGCGATCGTCGAAAGCAGCGAGGATTGCGGGCCCACGGAAAACGGTACCAGAACGGTCACGATCAGAAAAAAGGCCAAACCCAGACCAAAGCCCCCGCCCGCACGGAAGGCCAGCTTCAAGTCGCGCAAAAGAAGGGCGATCACAGGAAACCTCCGTCAAAATCGTCGATGGGTTTTGGTTTGGCCTTGTTGGGACCGACATCCAGAACCTCTCCGTCAAGCCCTAGGTCGATATGGGTGGCGATCAGGGCCGAACCACCCTGCCCCAGATGTGCCCGCACCGCATCGGCGAACATCTGCACGGCATTGCGATCCAGAGACACGGTGGGTTCGTCCAACATCCAGATCGGGCGTCCGGTGACCAGCATTCGGGCCAGACCCAGACGACGTTTCTGACCTGCGGACAGGTTGCCTGCGTGGCGGTCTGCCAGATCATTCAGGTCAAAGGCGTCCAGCGCGGGCTGAATGTCCGGTGTGCCAAAAACCGAAGCCCAGAAAGTCAGGTTTTCTGTCACTGACAGGGTGGGTTTCAACCCATCCGAATGCGCGGCATAGGCGATCCGGTCTTCAGCCCCTTCGATCCGGCCAGCCAAGGGCGGTTGCAACCCGGCCAGCGTTCGCAGCAGGGTTGTTTTTCCAATCCCGTTGGGGCCGCGCAGGATCAGTGCGCGGCCGGGTTCCAGCACAAAGCTCAGTCCTTCGAGAACAGGGATACCGCCCCGGGTGACGGCAAGATCGCTAACGGTCAGTGTCATGAGTTCCGCTTATCTTATTGCTGCCAGACGCAAAAGGCGGGATTTGCCGCAGGAGAACAGCCTTTGCGTTTAAGGAAGGAAGCGGAGCGAGGGGCCAGCCCCTCGCGCTCCCCGGAATACTTTTGGCCAAATGAAGAGCGGATCCGGTCAAACGGGGATCAGGGCCAGCGCCACGCGCCGGCCTTCGGACAGCAGCACGTTATAGGTACGGCAGGCAGCCGGGGAGTTCATGATCTCGACCCCAAGGCCTGCGTCCTCCAATGCGACACGCAAGCCAGCCGGGATGTGAGACAGTTCAGCGCCGGTGCCGATGAAGACCACATCGACATCGTCG
The DNA here is from genome assembly GCF_056534475.1 of Ruegeria sp. D4. NCBI lineage: Bacteria > Pseudomonadati > Pseudomonadota > Alphaproteobacteria > Rhodobacterales > Roseobacteraceae > Ruegeria > Ruegeria sp. D4. The sequence continues at coordinate 171,752 of NZ_JBQFPJ010000001.1, read as the reverse complement.
GACAACTCCAGCAAAGCCTCCTGATCATCGTAGCCGCCCCAACCGGCGGTGCCGGTCGGACCGGTTAGAACAGCCCCTTCGTAGACCTGCCCTCCGATGCGGAAGAAGCCAGGACCGTAGCCGTCAACCGGCGCAGAGCTGTTATATGTTATCTCGTTCAAGCGCATCGCCCGTGTTTATCCCCAAAGCGGCAAGCCCGACAAGGCCGCAACGGCAATCGCCAGATAGGCGCTTGCCCGGTAGATCCTCTCGCGCTCGGGCCGGAAAAGCCAACCTCCCAGCCAGTTTCCAGCCAGATTCGGAACGGCCAGCGCCAGACCCAGCCCGATCGACGCCAGGGTGACCCGGCCCATTCCTGTCAATATCCCAAGCAACAGGAAATCAAAGGCAAAGAGGAACAACAGAATGGTGGCCCGAACAACTTCAATCGGCAGCGGGCGCGACATGTAGAACAGAATGACAGCAGGACCCGGCAACCCTGCGACACCACCAAGGAAACCAGCGGCGGCTCCGATCCCCGCAACCATGGCGCGGCGCACGCGCCCCCGATAGCGCAGGCCAGAGGCAAGTACGGCGAGCATGAACAGTGAGATCAGACTGACCGCGTACCGGAACACCACGGGTTCCACCTGCGTCAGCAGCCACAACCCGATCGGCAAGGTCACCGCACAACCAAGGACCAGCCGCAGAAGATCCGACCGATCGACGGAGGCCCAGGCCCGGCGCAGATTCGGGACCGGACCGAAAATATCCATGACTGTCAAGGCAATCAGCGCACCGAACGGGCCCAGAAATGGCGCAGACAGGGGCAAAAAGATCAAAGCGGTGCCAAACCCGGAAAAGCCGCGTACGACACCGCCCAGAAAAGCCGCGAACAAAACAATGGCCAGCCCCGCCGGGGACTGGCCCGAAAGCTCAGGCATCGATGTTCGCGAACTGGTTTCCCGCCGTGTTTGACGGCTTGGACCAGTCGCGCTTGACCCCCAGCCACAGCAAGATGGTCGATGCCACGAAGACCGAGGAATAGGTGCCCACGATCACGCCCCAGATCATCGCAAAGACAAAGCCGCGGATCACGTCCCCGCCCAGTACATACAACGAGATCAGCGCCAGCAGAGTGGTGACCGAGGTCATCACCGTCCGGCTGAGTGTTTCGTTGATCGAAAGGTTCAGAACCTCTTTGAGGTCCTTTTTCTTGTACTTGCGCAGGTTCTCGCGCACCCGGTCGAACACAACCACTGTGTCGTTCAGAGAGTAGCCGACAATGGTCAGCAGCGCCGCGATGATGGCCAGGTCGAAGCGGATCTGCAGCTCTGAAAAGATACCGATGGTCAGGATCACGTCATGTACCAGCGCGGCCACTGCGCCTAGGGCAAACTGCCATTCGAACCGCAGCCAGATGTAGACAAGCACCGCAGCGATGGCCAAAGCCACAGCGATAACCGCAGTCTGGATCAGCTCGCCGGACACTTTTGGACCAACGGATTCGACCGAGACGAACTGAATATCCGGCACCGCAGCTTGCAACGCCCCTTCCACTGCTGTCACGGTTGCAGCGGAAACGGCTTCGGCATCGGCTTGCGCCTGAATGCGGATCATTGCGACGTTTTCGTCTTCGCCGAAAGTCGGATCGAAAATCTCGGTGATGGTCACGTCACCCAGTTCGAGCGGCGCGATGGCATCGCGATAGGTGCCCACATCAATTTCCTGCGCGCTTTGCGTCCGGATCGTGGTGCCGCCGCGAAAGTCGATGCCAAAGTTCAGGCCCTGGATCAGGAACGAGGCGAAGCCCACGATCATCAGCAAAGCCGAAATGCCCAGCCAGACTTTCCAGCGGTTGAAGAAATCGAACGAGGTTTCCTTGGAAACAAGTCTCAGTCGCATATCAAACCTCGATCGTTTTGGGGCGGCGGCGTTCGAACCACATGACGATCATCAGGCGCGTCACGAAGATCGCGGTGAAGACCGAGGTCAGAATGCCCAGACCCAGAGTGATGGCAAAGCCGCGCACCGGACCGCTGCCCATGGCGAACAGGATCGTCGCAGTGATAAATGTAGTGACGTTGGCGTCCAGAATGGCCGACAGCGCCTTTTCGTAGCCCAGTTCAATGGCACGTGAGGGCCCTCTGGCGGATTTCAGTTCCTCGCGTATGCGCTCAAAAATCAGCACGTTGGCGTCGACTGCCATACCAACCGTCAGAACGATGCCCGCAATACCCGGCAGGGTCAGCGTTGCACCGATCACCGAAAGAAGGCCGAACAGCAGACCAACGTTGATGATCAGCGCGATATTAGCGAACACTCCGAAAAGGCCATAGCTGAGCGCCATGAAGACCAGCACCGCGGCAAAGGCCACGGTGGTGGCCACCTTCCCCGCATCGATGCTGTCCTGCCCCAGTTCGGGGCCGATGGTACGTTCTTCGAGGAACTCCAGCCCGGCAGGCAGGGCACCGGCGCGCAGCAGCACAGCCAGGTTGGTGCTTTCTTCCACTGTGAAATTGCCGGTGATGATACCGGACCCGCCCGGAATGTGGGATTGGATCACTGGGGCCGAAATCACCTCATCATCCAGCACAATCGCGAACGGTGCGCCGATGTTATCGAGGGTATAGTCGCCGAACTTGCGCGCACCCGAGGTGTTGAACCGGAAGCTGACTGCGGGGCGACCGTTCTGGTCGAAGGACGGTTGCGCATCCACCAGTTCTTCGCCGGTCACGACCGGAGCGGATTCGATGGTGTAGAATACTTCGCTTTCGTCCAGCGAGGGCACGACTTTTTCACCGATACCCGGTACGGCATCCGGGTCGGTCCCACGGCCCACAACCGGATTAAAGGTCAGTTGCGCGGTCGTTCCGATGATCTCTTTCAACTCACCTGCGCTGCCGACGCCCGGGACCTGAATCAGAATACGGTCCGCACCCTGACGCTGAATGGTGGGTTCGCGTGTTCCGACCTCATCGATACGGCGACGGATGATTTCCAGCGCCTGACGCACGGTCCGGTCATCCGATGCCAGTTTCTCGGCTTCGGACAATTGCACGACGATCATGTCACCGTCGGCGCGCGCTTCGATGTCGGTCGCCCCAACACCGGTCAGCGTCTGCACCTGACGCGCAAGACCACGCACAACTTCCAGCCCGCGCGACATGCCCTCGGGCTGGCTGATCCTTACGCGAATCTCATCCGGTGCAGATGGCTGCTTGCGGATGGTGCCTACCGTCCCGCGTTCATCGCGCAGGGCGTCGCGAATTTCCGGCCACATCGCCTCCATTCGGGCTTCGTAGACATCGCTGGTCTGGACTTCGGCCAAGAGATGCGCGCCACCGCGCAAATCGAGGCCCAGGTTGACCAGAGAAGACGGCAGCCAGTTTGGCCACTGGGCGGCCTCGGCCTGCATTTCCGGAGTATCAATGCCAAGTTCAATGGCGGTTTTGGCGTCGTTCGATTGCTCGACACGCGTATAGAACGCATTCGGCAGGGCCATGAGCAGACCGATCACACAGACCGACCAGATCAGAACCCGCTTCCAGGTATCAATGTGCAGCATTACCCTGCCTTTTCAAGGGATTGTCGCGCGAAGTTATTTCGCAGGCTCGGTCTTGTTCAGAACCTGTGCAATGGTCGATTTGACCACACGCACCTTGACGCCTTCAGCGATTTCAACCTCGATCTCGTTTTCGCCTTCCTTGACCTTGGACACTTTGCCGATCATCCCGCCCTGGGTGACGACCTGATCGCCCCGGCGCACGGCGTCGACCATCGCCTGATGTTCCTTCATCTTCTTCTGCTGCGGACGGATCAGCAGGAAATACATGATCGCGAAAATCAGGATCAGCGGGAGAAACTGGGCGATTGCGCCACCTTCCATGGGACATTCCTTTTACTTTGGATCGCGGACAAGCTCCGCAAATTTGGCGGGAACCTATGCTTTGAGGTGTCCGTTTGCAAGCAAAGGCGGCGGTGTAACCCGTCCTGATTGTGTCACCGTGTCGAAAGATGTTTCCAAGCGTTGCAGATATACCCTAGGAACGACGGTCAGGCGGGGTATAGTCAGGCCGTGAGGGTCGCAATGAATCAGCTATATAAATACCTGCAAGCATTAAAAGTTTTGCTGATCGCAGCCCTGCTGGCTTTTGCCATGTGCACTGCCGGACAGACACAGGAAGCACCCCCTGAAATTCTGGCCCCCGAGACCGATGACACGGATGTTTTCAAGGCCCCGGTGGTTGTCGACGGCGAAACACTGTTCTTTCTGCGCGGCTCAAGCGCATTGCCGGCATCGGAACGGGCCGAGCAGGTTCAGAAGATTATTGTCGAAGTCGCCGAATCTTCGGAAGACCCCGAAGTCGACATTACTTTCGAAAAAACCGATCTCGGTACACGCATTTTCGCTGATGGCGTCAGAGTTTCGATCGTTACCGTCGCCGATGCGGAACTGGACCAGATGGAACTGGACGTTCTCAGCCTTCTGCATGGCGACGCGATAGAAGAGGCGATTGTCGACTACCGTGCGAACCGGACGGACCAGGCGCGCGTGTCAGGCGCGATCGAGGCATTAGCCTGGACTGTCGGCTTTGCATTGTTTGTCATCATTATCATGTGGCTTCACCGGCGCATCCGGCGACGCACCCTGAAGCTGGTCAAGCGCTATCTCAAGGACGTCGAAACAGCGACCGCCAAAAGCGTTCAGGCCGAAGCGATTGCCGCCCTGATCCGATACGGCCTGAATTTCATCCTGCTGGTCATCTTCTTTCTGGGCTTTTACTACTACCTGTCCTTTGTCCTTCTGGCCTTTGCCGAAACCCGGTATTTCGCGCAACTGCTTCTGACCTATCTGACGGAACCCGTCCTGCTGATCTTCAAGGGCATCCTCAGCTATATCCCGAATCTGATCATGCTGGGCCTGATCGCCTGGATCACCGTCTACATCATCCGCGGCATGAGGGTGTTCTTTGATGCGGTCGAGGCCGGGTCCTTCGAAATGGGCGATTTCGAAAAGCACTGGGTGAATCCGACATTCAACATTGCCCGTGTCATCGTGATCCTGATCGCGCTGGTCTTTGCAGTGCCCTACATTCCGGGCTCGGATTCGGCCGCGTTTCAGGGGCTGACCATTCTGGTCGGCGCCATGCTGTCGCTGGGTGCGAACTCGGTCGTGTCGAACATGCTTGCTGGCCTGTTTGTGATTTATCGCCGTTCAACTTCGATCGGGGATCGCATTCAGATTGGTGACCATATCGGTGACGTGGTGCAGATCAAGTTGATGGAGACGCATCTGAAATCCATCAAGAATGAGCTGATCTCGATCCCGAACGCGCAGTTGATGAACTCGGATGTGGTGAACTTTTCCAAGCAAACAGATGGCACCGGCCTGTTGTTGCACACCACTGTCGGCATCGGCTATGAAGAGCCGCCCGAAAAGGTCGAGGCGATGCTGATCGAGGCGGCCAACCGTACCAAAGGGATCAAGTCCAAGCCCGTCCCCTTTGTACTGTGGACCGCGCTGGCCGATTACGCGATCAACTACCAGATCAACGGGTACACCACACGCGGCAGCATAATCCCGAAAATCCGCTCGGATCTGCATCGCAATATCGTGGCCGTTTTCAACGAAAACAGTGTTCAGATCATGACGCCCTCTTATATGGCCGATCCACCCGAACCCAAGATCCCTGCCGAGGCTTGGGACGGCCATCTGGCGCATGAAGTCACCGAAGAGGAAGAGAAATAGTCCGGGCGTCTTGTCCCGGCTACACCCTCCCCGCGAGATAGTGCATAAGCGGTTCCAGTGATTCACGTATTCAAGGATCTGAACAATGCACGACATCCGCGCCATTCGCGAAAACCCAGCCGCCTTCGACGCCGCCCTTGCGCGCCGTGGGGACGCGCCGGTGTCGTCGGACCTGCTCAGGCTGGATGAAAGCCGCCGCGCCAAGATACTTGCCGCCGAGACCGCTCAGGCCGAGCAGAACAAGGCCAGCAAAGAAGTCGGCGCCGCCAAGGCGCGCGGCGACGAAACCGAGTTCGAGCGTCTGCGCGCACTGGTGGCCGAGAAAAAAGCCGAGATCGCCCGGATGCAGACCGAAGCCAAGGATCTGGACGCCATGCTGACCGACCAGTTGGCGCGCATTGCCAACGTCCCTGCCGACGACGTGCCGCAAGGCGCGGATGAAAACGAAAATGTCGAGGTCAATCGCTGGGGTGCTCCGCGTAATTTCGCATTCGAACCCAAAGAGCACTACGAAATCCCTTCCGTTGCCGCGGCGATGGACTTTGAAACCGCCGCCAAAACCAGCGGCAGCCGGTTCGTGAACCTGTCGAAAGGCGTCGCCCGCATTCATCGCGCACTGGCGCAGTTCATGCTGGACACGCATATCGACAAGAATGGCCTGACGGAAATGCAGACGCCGGTTCTGGTGCGGGACGAGGCGATGTATGGCACCGACAAGCTGCCCAAGTTCGGCGAGGACAGCTATCAGACCACCAATGGCTGGTGGCTTATTCCGACATCCGAGGTTACGCTGACCTATTCCGTCGCCGGTGACATTCTGGAAGAAAGCGCCCTGCCCATCCGCATGACCGCGCACACCGCCTGTTTCCGGTCCGAAGCCGGAAGCGCGGGAAAGGACACGGCAGGCATGCTGCGGCAGCACCAGTTCGAAAAAGTCGAGATGGTCTCGATCACCCATCCCGACAACTCGGATGACGAGCAAAAGCGCATGCTGCGCTGCGCCGAGGATTTGCTGGAGCAATTGGGCATCCCCTATCGCACTGTGGTTCTGTGCACGGGTGACATGGGCTTCGGCGCGCGCCGGACCTACGACATCGAGGCATGGCTGCCCGGGCAGGATGCATACCGCGAGATCAGTTCGGTTTCGACAACAGGGGCCTTTCAGGCCCGCCGCATGAACGCGCGTTTCCGCCCCGAAGGCGGCGGCAAGCCGGAATATGTTCACACCCTGAACGGCTCGGGTCTTGCGGTTGGGCGCTGCCTGATTGCCGTCCTGGAAAACGGTCAGAATGAAGACGGAACCGTCACCATTCCGGATGTCCTGGCCCCCTATCTGGGCGGCAAGCTGACTTTGCAGACGGACGGCACGCTGGCCTGAAACAAAGAACCGGCAACCGTCTGAAACGGTGCCGGTTTTCGAAACAAGTCGAGGCGGAGAGGGACTACTTCTTCGCCTTTTTTTTGTCCTTCTTCTTTTTTCCCTCTTTTTTGCCGGACTTCTTGGCGGCGTCTTTGCCTGACTTCTTGGCAACGTCTTTCTTCGCCTTGTCCTTTTTGGACTTGGCCTTCTGTTTGGCCTTTTTGGACTTGGCCTTCACTTTATCTTTCGCCTCGGAAAAGGCCGCCTCCATCTCGCGCCGCTTCTTGGCGGCTTTTTCGGCTTTGGCCTTGGCTTTGGCCTTTTTCTGGGCTTTGGCTGCTGCCTGTTCCTTCGCAGCTTTTTCTTCGGCCGCCTTGCGCGCCTCTTCTTTTGCCCGCTTTTCAGCGGCAGCCGCAGCTACGGTTTTGCGGGCCGCAGGTTTTCGGGCCGGTGCGCGCCGGGACGTCGGCTTGGTCCCAGTTGGCTTGGCAACAGCTTCCTTGGCGGCTGCGATCAGTGTTTGCGCACGTGATGCACCAATGCGCGGGATTTTGACCAGATCAGCGGCGTTTGCCTTGGCGATGGCTTCCGCAGTTTTGAATCCATTGTCGCTCAACGATTTTGCAAGCGCTTGGCCCGCACCTTTTATGTTGGTCACTGCGGTCATTACTGGTCCTTTCCAATTCGTCGCTCGAATACATATATACGTCGGATGTACATCCCCCCAACCCCCTGATAGCTTGGCTCACCGCATGATGTTAGCCGCTATGAGCCAGATCGCCTGTCGTGGACTTCCTGGGGAACGGAACAAGGCGTTTAGCATCCTCATCCCAGAGCTTCAGGTTCAGTGCTGCCACCGCCTCGCGAAACTTGATCCGCCGCGGGGTGAATTCAGGCGGCAGGTTATAGTGGCAGGCGCGCAGTCGATAGGACGGGATGCGCGCGTTGAAATGGTGGATATCATGCAGCGTGATGCAGGCGACCGCATTGTCGAACCACCAGCCGAAGTCCAGCGCTGAAGAACCCTGCAAAGCGGCAACCTGTGGGTCCAGATCCGGGCGGCGATCCCAGTATGTGTCTTCAAAGTTATGCTGAAGATACACAAGAAACACCCCCAGCATTCCGCCCAACAACGAAAAAACCAACCAGACCAGAATCCCCGTTGTCCCGGCCACATAATAAAGCAAACCCAGAAACACGATGATCGACAGATTGTGCAACAGCACCCCACCTGCCCCAAATCGCACGGTGTTCTTGGGCCAGCGATAGCGAATGAAGTAGGTGAACAGCGCACCAACCGGCACGAGGATGAACGGATTGCGATAAAGCCTGTAGAACAGACGGGATTTCCAGTCTGCGCGCTGCCATTCGCGCAGCGTCATGGTGTGAATTTCACCGGTCTCACGATGTTCCAGATTGCCGATACCGGCGTGGTGCAGATTGTGGTTCTGCTTCATCACCTCGAAAGGTGCAAAGGTGAAGGGTGACAAGCCATGCCCCGCCCATTCGTTCTGTTGACGCGTCTCAAACAGGGAATGATGGCCGCAATCGTGCTGCAACACGTAAAGGCGCACTGCCGAAAATGCGAAAACAATGCCGGCCGGGACCATGACATACCACCGGTCCACGAAGATGATCGCCAAAGCCAGCGATGTGAAATACACCGCAAAAGTCCCAAAATAGCTCAGGCTGGCAAGCCGATTGTCCTGAACCGCATATCGGCGGGTATATTCCCTGAGATCCATAACCGCCCCACTTTCCTCTGTTGGCCGGTGTGAACGTTCATCGTCAGATTATACACGAATAGTCTCAAAGCAAGACCGGCGCGGGTAATTGTTATGCTCCAACAATGGCATAGATAGCATTTTCTTTCAGACATTGTCCAAGTGATCGGGGAAATCCGCTCAAGTCTTTGCCAAGCTGTTCCGTCACCGGCGCCGAGATTGACCCCACGGCACCTTTGTCTCGCATTCTCAAGATCAAAACTGACGGCGCCAGTACGTACAAATATCGCGATATTCTTATCTTTTTTGACTCATGTTCGCGATTGACCGAAAATCGGGGCCGCGTGCTTCGCAATTTTCATGAACCGGCCGAAGCGTACCGAGTCTTTGGAATCGAGCACATATCAAAATCCATGATCGGGTCCGGCTGCGTCAGCCGGACCTGACCCAAAGATCAGCCCCGCCCCTTCAGGTGCTTTGCCAGGGCCCCGGCGTTTTTCTTGCGCCGCCCCTTGTACGGGTTCTTGTCCCCTTGCCCTCGCAGGGTCAGCCGGATCGGTGTGCCGGGCATGTCGAAATCCTCACGCAACCCGTTCACCAGATACCGCGAATAACTGTCCGGCATCTTGTCCGGGTGCGAGCACATGACCACGAACCCAGGCGGGCGGGTCTTGGCCTGGGTCATATAGCGCAGCTTGATCCGACGTCCCTGCGGTGCCGGCGGCGGGTGCTGTTCCAGCATGGCTGCCAGCCAGCGGTTCAGGGCTGCGGTCGGCACACGGCGATTCCAGACGTCATGAGCGCGCAGGATGGCGGCACGAAGACGCTCAAGCCCCCTGCCCGTTTTCGCTGAAACGGTGATCAGCGGGGCACCGCGCAACTGGGGTAACAGCCGTTCAAAGGATTCTTTCAGATCGCGCAGTTTTTCTTGCTTTTCCTCTTCGATGTCCCATTTATTGACCGCGACGACCACGGCACGGCCTTCGCGTTCGGCCAGATCGGCGATGCGCAGGTCTTGTTGTTCAAACGGTATGGCCGCGTCCAGCAGAACCACCACGACCTCGGCAAACTTGACCGCGCGCAGCCCGTCCGAAACGGACAGCTTTTCCAGCTTCTCCTGCACCTTGGCCTTCTTGCGCATGCCGGCGGTGTCGAAAATCCGCATCGGCGTGCTGTTGCCATCGGGATCGGCCCAGTCGATCCGCAAGCTGATGGCATCGCGGGTAATCCCGGCTTCGGGACCTGTCAACAGACGATCTTCGCCCATAATCTTGTTGATCAGGGTGGATTTTCCGGCGTTTGGACGACCGACAACAGCGACCTGAAGCGGTTTCGCATCGGTGATCAGGCGCGCTTCGCCTTCGCCCTCTTCGTCCAGTTCCACATCTGTCACAGGCGTCTCATCGGCCTGTTGTTCTGCCATCGCGTCCGCCAGAGGCATGAGGTGGGCGTAAAGGTCGGTCATTCCTTCGCCATGCTCGCCCGACAGGCGCACGGGCTCTCCCAAACCCAGATTATAAGCCTCAAGCACGCCGGCATCCGCCGCGTTCCCTTCGGCCTTGTTGGCCGCAAGGATCACATGTTTGGATCGTTTGCGCAGGATTTCCGCGAACATCTCGTCCGTGGGGGTCAGCCCCACACGCGCATCGATCATGAACAGGCAGACATCGGCCATGTCCACCGCGCGCTCGGTCAAGCGGCGCATCCGCCCCTGCAGACTGTCATCCGTTGCATCCTCAAGACCCGCCGTATCGATCACGGTGAATCGCAGATCGCCAAGCCGCCCTTCGCCTTCGCGCAGGTCACGTGTCACGCCGGGCTGATCGTCGACCAGGGCCAGGCGCTTGCCCACAAGGCGGTTGAACAGTGTGGATTTGCCCACATTCGGGCGCCCCACGATAGCGAGGGTCAGCGACATGATACTCAACTTTCAAGACTCAAGATGCGCCCTTTAGCGCATCTTGCCGTCAACGGAAAGCGTGCAGTGCACCTTTGGTGGACACGATATACAACGTGCGCCCCGCAACAACGGGCGACGCGGTCGCCCCGCCGGGGACTTCGATCCGGTGAACCAGGGTTCCGTCAACCGGGCTGTAAAAGCGCACATACCCGTCATTTGAGGCCACAACGATGCGCCCGCCTGCAAGGATCGGACCATAGTGCGCAAAGATCGCCCCGCGCCGTCCGGGCTTGTCCTTGACAAAGCCGGGCAGGTCCTGCGCCCAGATCACCGATCCGTCTGTTGCGTTCAGTCGCACCAACTGGCTGCGGTCGCTGATCAGGAAGACGCTGTTTCCGACCGGCCAGACCGTATCAACCGCACCTTCGTTGGCGGTCCATTTACGTTCTCCGGACCCACCTTCCAGTGCCACGGTCCGGCCCGAGTGGTTGCCAATGTAGATCGTGTCCCCGGTTACCATTGGCCCCCCGGTGACATCAACGATCCTGGCCGCCGCGCGACCACGACGTCCGCCCGCGACGGAAGCGTTCCAGCGGCGGATGCCGCCCCTGCGGAACGTCGCGGCAATATCGCCGGACCCGAAGGCAAAAACCGCGAGGTCCGAAGTCAGCGCGGGCGACGGCGCCCCAAGCACGTTCCCAACGCTGGGTGTTCCTTCGACCTGCCAAGCAATACGACCATCCTTGGTATTCACAGCCCAGCCGGTCTCATCCCCGGCGACGACGTAAAGCAACCCGTCTTTCACCAGCGGCGCACCGCTGCCGGTTGCGTTCAGCCGTTTTTGCCAGCGTTGCGCGCCGGTCTTGGCATCCAGCGCCGTGAGGCGACCAAACCCGGATGAGACGTACAAAACCCCGTCGGCATAGGCCATTCCGCCACCTGTCGCGTCGGAATCGCCGTCGCTTGGAGGGATAAGGTTGGTGCTCCAGGCGACCTGCCCCTGAGGTGTAACGGCCGATACTGTGGCTCCGGAATCAAGGGTATAAATCAGCCCGCCTGCAACAACCGGTTCCGCTGTAATCCGTTTCTTACGGGAATCGCCTTCGCCAATCGAAGTGGACCAGATGCGCTGCGGTGCTGAGCTGAGCGCAGCGTTTGTGGTTCGGAAAGCGGCTGTGCCCGGACTTTGCGCCCAATTGGCGTTCGATGTCTGCCCCGGCAGGCTGATTGGTTTGGACCCACGGGTTTCAACAGTTTCGGTATCGGACGCAGGACGGATGTCTTCGCGCTCACCGGGCAGAATGACTTCGGGTTCCTGACAGGCCGCAAGCGTCGTCAGGGCAATCGCCGCCAATGGCAGTCCAATGCGGGGGAATAGTCTCGTTACCATGATGTTCCGAACTCGCCTGTCGTCATTCTTGTTTCGCTGTCTCAATCAGCCTTGCTGGGCGACCAGTTGTTCCGGTTCGCCCCCAAGTGCCACGATCAGCTGGGTCGCACGCTGTTGCAGATCGACACCAACTTCGGCATCCTGCCGCAGCGCTTGCAGACGATCGATCGCGGCGGCGGTGTTGCCCTCGGCGACATCAATCAGCGCAAGCTGTTCTTCTGCCAACAGGCGCAGCGGCGCACCGGGCGTGGCCAGTGCCTCGAATTGCAGGCGACGCTCGTCCGCCGAAAGGGTCTCGCTTTGCAACAACAACGCCTTGAAGCTCGCGATGGCGCGATAGATTTCGGGCAGATCAGCTTGCGTCGCAACCGCGTTCAGGCTGGTCACGGCATCCTGCGCCGAACCGGCCTCGTTCTGCGATGCGGACAGCAGCATTTTCAGAACTGCGTCCCCACCCGGAGATTGCGTTTGTATCCCGCTTAGACCGGCGGCACGTTCGGCGGAATCATCTTGCGACAGCGCCGCAAGAATTTCATCGCCCAGCGCCTGAGCCTGACTTGTGATGCTGGCTTTACGATATTCGTTGAAAGCGGCCCCGCCTACAATAAGTACAACCGCCGCAATGCCCACCCAGCCCCAGCGGCGCAAAAGCAGATACAGCCGGTCGCGGCGCACCTCTTCTGTCACCTCATCAATGAAACTGTCGACGTCGCTCATCCCTGCCCCCAGGCTTAGTGTCCTGTCATATTAGCGCCATGTCATACCCCGGCACCACGTCCAAGCCAAGGGTCCGATTTCGCACATTTTCACCAGCTTAGTGCGCCCTTGCGAAAAAAACTAAACCGAACTATTCAGTTCAGTATGGAAATGGCCTATGCCGGACCCCATTTTGAGGCATAAGCGCCAGTGAAAATCTGGCAATGAATCCTAGGAGAATTTCTGCATGCGATTGATTTCATTCGCAAACGCACTTTTGGTAATTGTTGCATTATACTTTTTGGTGTTCGAAAGGGACGCCCTGTTCGCCTTTGCTGGAAAAGATGACGTAACGGAAGCACAAGCCGCTGAAGGTGGTGAGGGCGCGGAAGCTGCCCAAAATCCGGATGCAATCAAGGTCGTCGCCTTGCGGTCATCGGCGCGCGAGATCGACAGCGCAGTGTTGTTGCGTGGCCAGACCAAGGCGAACCGTCAGGTCGAAGTGCTGGCCGAAACGATATCGACCGTAGTGTCGGAACCCAAGCGCAAGGGCACTTTTGTCGAGGCCGGAGATCTTTTGTGCGAACTCGACCCTGGCACCCGCCCGGCCAGCCTGGCCGAAGCGATGGCGGGCAAGCTTGAGGCCGAAAGCCGTATCCCTGAAGCCGAGGCCCGGCTTGCCGAAGCACATGCGCGCGTGGCCGAGGCCGAGATCAACCTGAAAGCGGCGCGTAAGCTGTCTGAAACGGGTTTTGGGTCGGAAACACGTCGGATCTCCAGCGAGGCCGCCATGAGCACCGCTGAAGCAGGTGTGAAATCGGCCGAAGCGGGTCTGGAGGCCACTCGCGCCGGTATCGAAGCTGCCGCGGCCGAGGTGAAAGCGGCCCAGCGCGAGATTGACCGCCTCACCATCGAAGCGCCGTTCCGTGGCGTGCTGGAAAGCGACACGGCGGAATTGGGCAGCCTGATGCAGCCAGGATCGCTTTGTGCAACCGTCATTCAGCTGGATCCGATCAAGCTGGTGGGTTTTGTTCCCGAGACCGAAGTGAACCGGATCATTGTGGGGTCCGAGGCTTCGGCCAAACTGGTGACCGGTCTTGAGGTTACGGGCCGTGTGACGTTCCTCAGCCGTTCCGCCGATGAAACCACCCGGACCTTCGAGGTTGAGATCACCGTTCCGAACTCGGAACTGGCCATCCGCGACGGCCAGACCGCTGACATTCGCATCGCAGCCGAAGGCGCCAAGGCGCACCTGCTGCCGCAATCCGCATTGACGCTGAACAATGAAGGCCAATTGGGGGTTCGCACAATTGCAGCGGGCAATGTAGTCGACTTCATGCCTGTTCATCTGCTGCGTGACACCTCAAGCGGTGTCTGGATCGACGGATTGCCTGAAACGGTGGATATCATTGTCGTCGGGCAGGAATTCGTGACCCAAGGCGTCAGTGTTGCGCCGACCTACCGGGAATTGTCGCAATGACGGGTATTGTCAGTTGGGCCGCCGACAGGGCCCGAATGGTCCTGGCCTTCATCGCGATCTCGTTGATGGTTGGCGGGTTTGCTTATGTCAGCCTGCCAAAAGAAGGCGAGCCGGATATCGAAATCCCGGCCCTGTTCGTCTCGGTTTCGTTTCCCGGCATTTCGGCCGAAGATTCCGAAAACCTGCTGATCAAGCCCATGGAAACCGAACTGGCGGATCTGGACGGTCTGAAGGAAATGACCGCCACCGCCGCAGAAGGCTATGCCGGGATTGCACTTGAATTCGACTTCGGCTGGGACAAGACCGCGATCACTGCCGATGTCCGCGACGCGATGAACAGCGCGCAGGCAGATTTCCCTGAAGGTGCCGAGCAGTATTCGCTGAACGAGATCAACTTCTCCGAATTTCCAATCGTCATCGTCAACCTGACCGGCGCGGTTCCCGAACGCACAATGGCCCGTGTTGCCAAAGACCTGCAGGACGATCTTGAAGCACTGGATTCCGTTCTGGAAGCCGGGATTGCCGGCAATCGGGACGAACTGCTTGAAGTGGTGATCGACCCATTGCGGCTTGAGGCATACAACGTCACCGCCGCAGAACTGATCAACGTTGTGCAGAACAACAACCAGCTGATCGCTGCTGGTGAGGTCGAGACGGCGCAAGGCACATTCTCGGTCAAAATCCCTTCGTCCTTCAAGACGGCGCAGGATGTTTACGGGCTGCCGGTCAAGGTCAATGGCGACCGCGTTGTCACGTTGGGCGAACTGGCGCAGATCAATTACACCTTTGAAGACCGTGAAGGCACTGCCCGGTTCGATGGTGAGGCCACCGTTGCCCTGCAAGTGGTAAAGCGCAAAGGCTTTAACGTCATCGACACGGTCAACGAGGTCAAAAAGGTCGTTGCCGAGGCTCAGAAGATCTGGCCACCGGAACTGGCGGCAGCAGTCGATGTCGGCACGTCGAATGACCAGAGCCGTATCGTCGGCTCGATGGTAAGCCAGCTTGAAGGTTCCGTCCTGACGGCCGTTGCGCTGGTGATGATCGTTGTGCTGGCGTCGCTGGGTACACGTGCCGCGCTGTTGGTGGGTTTTGCGATTCCGACCTCGTTCCTGTTGTGCTTTGCCTTCCTGGCCATGATGGGCGTCAGCATTTCGAACATGGTGATGTTCGGCCTGATCCTTGCGGTCGGGATGCTGGTCGACGGGGCCATCGTGGTGGTCGAATACGCTGACAAGCGCATCAAGGAAGGCGTCGGCCCGATGCACGCCTATGTCGAGGCGGCACAGCGGATGTTCTGGCCCATCGTATCATCGACGGCGACCACGCTTTGTGCGTTTCTGCCCATGCTGTTCTGGCCTGGCGTTCCGGGCGAGTTCATGAAGATGCTGCCGATCACGCTGATCTTCGTTCTGTCATCCTCGCTGATTGTAGCGCTGATCTATCTGCCCGTGATGGGCGGTGTTTCGGGCCGTTTGAGCCGGACTTTTGACCGCACGTCGAACTGGCTGCGCGCGCGAACCCGCTGGTGGGTACGCGCCCTATTGGTTCCGCCATCGCTTTACCTGATTTTCCTGGGTGCGATGCAGGTTCTGAACCCGACCTATCTGTTTCCAATCGGTGGTACAGCAGGCAGTTTGTTCGGCGCGTTTCTGTTTCTGACGGGCGCCTTTGCAGGGTCGGTCACGCTGAGCGCGGCAAAGATCGAACGCCGCGAAGACGACCATGTGCACACGGCCAAGGAACACACGGTCTTTGGCTATATGGTGAAATTCCTCGTTGGAAATCCGATCATGCCGATCGTCTCGATCGCGGTGATCGGCTTTGCCGTTGTATCTGTGATGACGGCCTTTTCGAACAACAACCGCGGCGTCGAGTTTTTTGTTGAGACTGAGCCCGAACAGGCCACCGCCTATGTCCGCGCCCGTGGCAACCTGTCTCTGGCGGAAAAAGACGCAATTGTTCTGGCCGCTGAACAGACCATCAGCGCGCACCCGGCTGTTATCAACGTCTTCGCCTTTGCCGGTGAAGGTGGGCTGAACCAGAACACCGGTGGCGCGCAGGCCCCCGGCGACACCGTTGGCCGTGTGCAATTCGAAATCATCCCGTGGGAAGACCGCCCGAACGTGTCAGAGCCGATCCTTGGCGGGCTGTTTGACCGTCATTTCATCGACCCCAAATACGACGGCGATAGGGTGCTTGAGGAACTGACCGCAAATCTGGCCAAACTGCCCGGCATCATCGTCGAGCTTCAGCCGCTGGATCAGGGTCCGGCCTCGGCCAAACCGGTGCATCTGCGCATCAAGGGCAACAATTGGGAGGAGTTGACCTCAGCAACCCTGTCCGCGCGCGAGGCGTTCGACACCACCCCCGGTCTGGTCAGGATCGAAGACACCCTGCCCCTGCCCGGCATTGACTGGCAGATCGACGTAGACGTGGCCAAGGCGGGCCGCTTCGGGGCCGATGTGGCGACTGTGGGAGCGATGGTGCAACTGGTGACACGCGGTATCCTGCTGGGTGAGATGCGCCCGGACAATACCGATGAAGAGGTCGAGATTCGTGTGCGCTTGCCCGAAGAAGACCGCGTTCTTTCCACGCTGGATTCGCTGAAGGTCCGCACTTCGGATGGTCTGGTGCCACTATCGAATTTCGTAACCCGCAAGCCGGTTGAAAAACTGGCCGAGATCAACCGCATCAATCAGGAGCGGTATTACGACATCAAAGCGGACGTAGAACCGGGGCTGAGCAAAGTCGTTATCACCGACGCGGACGGCACAGAACAAAGGCTGGCCGTTGTCCGAGCGGTTGCGGAAGGCGCGGAGCCTAAGGGCGCGACCCTGACCAGCCCCGATGGTGAGGCGTATGAGATTGTCGAGCTGACCGGCAGCCAGAGCGCCGAGGATATCCGGTCGGCGATCGAGGATGGCGACGCGCAGCTCTCACTGATCAACCCCAATGAACGGATTGCCGTCCTGACGGAGTGGTTGGATACTGGACCTTTCTCGAAAGCGGTCAGCTGGGAATGGACCGGCGACCAGGAGGAACAGGAAGAATCCGGCGCCTTCCTTGTGAATGCATTCATGGGTGCGCTGGGATTGATGTTCGTGATCCTGCTGGCGCAGTTCAATTCGTTCTACAACTCGGTGCTGGTGCTGCTGGCGGTTGTTCTATCCACAACCGGGGTGCTGATCGGAATGATGATCATGCAACAGCCGTTCTCGATCATCATGACCGGGACGGGCATCGTGGCGCTGGCCGGGATCGTGGTGAACAACAACATCGTTCTGATCGACACTTATCAGGAATACAGCCGCTACATGCCCCGGATCGAGGCCATCGTCCGAACGGCCGAGGCGCGCATTCGTCCGGTTCTGCTGACCACTTTGACCACGATGGCGGGTCTGACACCGATGATGTTCGGTCTGTCGCTGGACTTCATCAACGGCGGTTATTCCATCGATAGCCCCACCGCCCTGTGGTGGAAACAGCTTGCCACTGCGGTTGTCTTTGGCCTGGGTATCGCGACCGTACTGACACTGATCGTGACACCATCGCTGTTGGCGCTGCGAGTCTGGGTGGCGACCTACACAATCTGGCTGGGCAAGGCACTGGCCCGCGCCTCGGCAGGCCGCGCCAGCCGGCTGGCACAGGATATGGCCATTGGACGGGCGGCGCGAAAAGCGCAGGCGACCGAGGTTATCTGGGAGGACGATGAGGTCACAGACGCTCTGTCCGTGGCCAAACCGGACCAGGCGTCGGATCAACCACCCAATCCGCCTCTGAAAGCAGCAGAATAAAGATCATGGGCCGGCCAACACCGGCCCTTTTCAATTCTGCAATCGTGTCCAGGTCTGATGGCCACAAAGGTGATGTTCACATCCTTTGACCTTGAGCGTGTCGCCCTGCAACGTCATCTGAGGCACCGCCTCGACATCCAGTAGTGGCACCCAGAACTCTCCGCCGCCATATGTGCCCGAACCTTCGCTGGACACATCCCAGAACAGTTTCTTCCCGATATTGGGCGTCTGCACCTCTTTTCCGGATTTGTCATAGGCCGACAAAATCTGACCGCAAAACTTGCCGCCACACGCCGTAATCTTGATGTGCGAGATCAAGTCCTTTCGATCCGGCTCGGTCTTCCAGACGCCTTCGATCGGATCAGCTGCGGCCAGTGTGGGAAGGTTGATTGCCACGGCAAGTATGCCCGCAATTGTGCCTTTTCGAACAAATCGACGCATCGGAAATCTCCTGTAAGAACAGGCTTATTTTATCACAAAATCATCCTGCCGGACACAACGCGCGTCAGGCAGCCTGCGTGTCCGATTGCTGCCGGTTCCATAGCTGCGCATAGCGCCCGGCTCGAGAGAGCAACTCGTCATGCGTGCCCTGTTCCAGGATCTCGCCCCGTTCCAGCACAACGATGCGATCCGCTTCGGCAATCGTGCTCAGGCGGTGAGCGATGGTCAGCACAGTCCGCCCCTCTCCCGCCCGCGCTAGGGCGTCCTTGATGTCCTGTTCGGTGTCGGTATCCAGCGCCGAGGTCGCCTCATCCAACAACAAAATCGGCGGATTCTTCAGCAAGGTGCGCGCTATACCAACGCGCTGCTTCTCACCGCCTGACAGTTTCAGCCCCCGCTCGCCAACCTTTGTGTCATAGCCGTCAGGCAGGCTGGCGATGAAGTCGTGTATCTGAGCAGCTTTCGCGGCCTCTTCCACGTCGGACTGGCTGGCCCCTTCGCGGCCATAAGCAATATTGTAGCGGATCGTGTCATTGAACAGCACGGTGTCTTGCGGCACGACACCGATGGCCGCGTGCAGACTGGTCTGACTGACATCGCGGACATCCTGTCCGTCGATTTTCAGCGCGCCACCGGTGACATCGTAGAACCGGAACAAAAGCCGCCCGATGGTCGACTTGCCGGACCCAGTCGCCCCGACGATTGCAACGGTTTGCCCTGCCGGTACGGTCAGGGATACCCCTTTGAGGATTTCCCGGTCGGCCTCATACCCGAACCGCACATCTTCCAACGTCACCTCGCCGCCATTCACCTTCAAATTGGGTGCACAAGGCTTGTCGGTTACCTCGGCGGGCTGTTCGAGCAGATCGAACATCTGCCCCATATCCACCAGAGACTGGCGGATTTCGCGATAGACCGTGCCCAGGAAATTCAGCGGCACGGTGATCTGGATCATGTAGGCGTTCACCATCACGAAATCGCCCACCGTCAGGCCTCCGTTCTGCACGCCGATGGCCGCAAGAACCATGACACCGATCAGCCCGCAGGTGATCAGGAAGGACTGTCCAAAATTCAGAAAGGCCAGCGAATAAGCGGTCTTGAGCGCGGCCTTTGCATAAGCCTTCATCGAAACGTCATACCGTTCGGATTCGCGCATCTCCGCATTGAAATACTTGACGGTTTCGAAGTTCAGCAGGCTGTCGATAGCGCGCTGATTGGCTTCGGTGTCCTGATCATTCATCTCGCGGCGCAGCTTGACCCGCCATTCCGTCACCGCGAACGTGAACCAAATGTAAAGTGTGATGGTGACGGCGACGACAACCAGGTACCACACGTCGAACAGCCACATCAGGATGATCGCAACCAGCAGCAGTTCCAGGATCAGCGGCCCAATCGAAAACAACAGGAACCGCAGCAGGAACTCTACCCCTTTGACGCCCCGCTCGATAATCCGGCTCAGGCCGCCTGTTCGGCGTGTCACGTGATAGCGCATGGACAATTGGTGGATATGCTGGAAGGTTTCCAGCGCAAGCGCACGCAAAGCACGCTGTCCAACCGGTGCAAAAGCCGCATCGCGCAATTGCTGGAACCCAACGGTCATCATCCGCGCGACGCCATAGGCCACCGTCAGCCCGACAGCACCAAGCGCTATGGGCGGCACACCTTCGCCCGCCAACGCATCGACCGCGCCCTTGTACAGAATCGGCGTATATACCGCGATCAGCTTGGCCACGACCAGCATCGTCAGCGCCAGAACAACGCGGCGCTTTACCCACGGCTCGTCATCGGGCCACAGGTAAGGTGAAACCTTTCGGATCGTGCGCCAGCCAGAGCGCCGTTCGTCAGGTTCTGACCCGTTATCAGATTGCATTTGGGCTGTCCGTCGCTTCACGTGTCTGTCCTGAGATCAGAAATAGTCCCCCGCCCCCAAAAGGGCCAGAGCCGGGTGGTCATTCGGGAATGGTAAAGATCTGACCCGGATAAATCAGGTCCGGATCACGGATCGAGTCGCGGTTGGCCTCGAAAAGTTTGACGTAGAGAATACCGTCACCAAAACGTTCCCGCGAAATCGCCCAGAGTGTGTCGCCTTTCTGAACCGTGACCGACCGGATTGCGGCGGTTTGGCTCTCGGCATCCGCTTCATCCAACTGATCAGCGGCTTGCAGCGTCTCGATTGGCTCTCGCTTGAATGGGGTTTCCAGTCGACTGACGACAGTTCCGTCGGGGGCTACCTCATCCACCCGCAATGTATAGATACCTGGGTCGATACCCTCGATCTCGCCCCGCCATTTTCCGTCTTCCGCAGACGGAAGATCGCCGACAAGGCGGTTGTCCAGATAAAGGCGCACAGCCGATCCGCCCTGCGCACGCCCCGTCAGCTCGACTTCGCCGGTTTCCGAATAGCCGATTGTATCCAAAGCAATCTGATCCGGCTGCTGAGTTTGCGTCGCCGGAGGCTGCACCAGTTCGACACCTTCTTCACCAGACCGCAATACGGCGACCTGCTGATCCTGAGAAGCCTCGGCTGCCGGTTCAGATACGATAGGTTTAGTTTCTGCCTGTTCAGTTTCTGCGGTGTCGGTTTCGGCGGTTTCAGTATCTGCCGTTTCGGATTCGGGCTGGGGCTGATCCTCAGAAGATGCCTCAGCCGTCTGCTCCTCTTGCGAAATCACAGGCTGTTGGTCTGTTCCCGTGTCTTCCGCTGCTGCGGTCTCGGTCGGTTCGGGTTCCGTGACTTCCACTTCGGATGCACCGGGCTCAACCGTTTGCGCTCCGGCTTCCTCTGACGGCTCGGCCGAAGCCACCTCGGTCTGTTGCGGCTCGGGCGCGGGCAGCGCCGCTATCAGGTAATCATCCGAACGCGACGCCGTGGCTCCGTCGGATGTCTCAAGCACCAAGCCCCTTGCGATATCGGAGAACGGGATCACCAGAAACTCGGCAAATTGCCCGCTGGCATCGACCGTGAAGCTGTGCACAGGCTCTCCATCCAGCAACACGCGGATTTCGGAACCCGGTTCGGCGGTGCCGGACAACAGGGCGTTCCCGTCCGTTTCTATGAAAACCTGATCCAGAGCAGGCGCGATGACCGGCGTGGGCGCAGGTTCAACTGCCTCCCCGGTCTCAGCCTTTTCCTCGCCCGCTGGTTCCGGTTGGCTATCGCCTTGCCCGGCCTGATCTACAGACTGCTCAGGCTCCGCCGTTTCCGCAGGCTGCACAGACTTTTCAGCGGTTTCTTCTGCTTCGGTGGTGACATCTTCCTGTGGCGCTTCGGCAGCGAGTTCGGTCTGCTGAGGCACCGGAGTGTCCTGTTCATCGCCAAAAATGCCGGACAGATACAAACCTCCCGCTCCGATCAGAGCTGCAATTCCAGCGATCAATCCCCAGAGGAAGTTTCCAGAGCTTCCGCTTCCCGACTTGGCGTCCATTCTTTTCCTTTCACTCCGCAGCGCAAATGCTTTGACTTTCACACATTCTGCCTGACGGTTGAGGCAACCTATCAATCCCGCTATCAGGGGTCAAAACCTCAGACACAAGCCCGGAGAACCCATCTGATGTCTCAGAAATCAGTCTGTGTGTATTGCGGGTCACGCAATGGCACAAATCCCACCTATGCCGCAGCCGCCGAAGCGTTCGGCACATTGCTGGCAAATGAAGGCTGGCGTCTGGTTTATGGTGCCGGAGATGTCGGGCTGATGGGCGAGGTCGCGCGCGCGGCGCAGTCCGCCGGAGGGGAAACTTTCGGTGTCATCCCGGTGCATCTGGTCCGGCGCGAGGTCGGCAAGACCGACCTGACCCATTTCGTGATCACCGAGACCATGCACGAGCGCAAGAAGGTCATGATCATGAATGCAGACGCGGTTGTCGTTCTGCCGGGTGGCCCCGGGTCGCTGGACGAACTGTTCGAAGCCCTGACATGGCGGCAGCTAGGCCTGCACGACAAACCCATCCTGATCCTGAATGTTGATGGATACTGGGACAAGCTGCGCGAACTGGTCGCGCAGGTCATGGATCAGGAATTTGCCGATCCATCGCTAGGCGAGTTCCTGACCTGGGTGGACTCCCCAACAGGGGCCATTGAGGGCCTGCGTTCGCTTCTGACTTAACTTAGGATGTTCGGAACCCCGGGGGACCGTTTGGCCTCCCGGGGAAAAAAATAGTCAGGAAACCGCAGGCTTTGCCAATCGCTGACGCAAAACCTGTTCGACCTTGTGCAACGGGTGGTTTGTCAGGGTCTTGTCGACCTCGGCGACCACTTTGGCCAGCACTTCGCTGTGCAGGCGGCGGCGCAACAGGCCCAGAACATGAGGGCTGGCGACAAGAACAAGCCGCTTGAACGCACCTTTCAACCCCTTTCGATTCAGCAAATCCGCCACATCCTGAACGAACAAGGATTTGGCGTGGGCTTTCCAGTTCGTCTCTTCCATGGCCGACTTCTGGTTCGGCCCGGAATCGAACCGGCGTCCTGCCCTGTCCTTGGGTTTGTTGTCCGCTGTGTCCTGCTCTTCAACCGAGACGACGACAAGATTGGGATCTTCGGCGTCTGTGATGTTTTCCATCACCAGCGCCTTTTCCCCGTCTGCGATGATAACCCATGTTCCCTGTTCAATTGCGACCATAGTGATCTCCTGTATCGGCCGTTGAGGTCGCCCCCCGCCCTTTGGGCACAAGTCTTTTGTAGCGTGCCAACAGTGGATTGGCGCGCTTACTGTCGCTTGTCTATTTGATTTGCAGCTCTCTCCTGCCGCCTACTTTACGTAGGGTCTGCGGGGCGCGATACAATCCCGGCGAAGGCAAAAGTCGACGTATCGGCAGGTTTTCACCAGCGCTAAGAAAAGGATCAGGCCGACATTTCGATCACTGTAATCTCAGGCGTGACCCCCAGCCGCACGGGCAGGATTGAACAGCCAATACCGCCTGAAACCACCAGATCCCGCCCGTTTTCCTGCACGTGCCCATAGGCGTACCGATTGCCATAGCGGGATGGTACCACGGGCGACCAGCCAAACAGGCGCACCTGTCCGCCATGAGTATGCCCGGACAGGGTAAGCGCAACTTCCTTTGGTACTTTTGGAAAAATATCCGGTTCGTGCGCCATCATCACGACCGGCGCATCGTCCGTTACCTGACTCAAGGTGCCCGGCAGATCATCCAGCCCCTGATACCCGCCGCCTTTGCGCCGGATAGCCCACTGATCCTCAAGCCCGGCCAGCCAGAATCCTAACGCCTCAAGCTTGATCGCAGTGTTCGACAGAACCGTGATGCCTTTGCGTCCCAGCGCCTCGGCGTAGATATTCGGCCCACCACCCCTTAACTGAGCCTGCCGGTCATCCCACCAGTCGTGGTTGCCCAACACCGAAAACACCCCGTGCGGCGCATCAAGATCAGAAAGAACGTCGGCCAGATCGTCCGGCCTGACCGGCTGCATGAAGGTTTTCAGGTCTGCCGAGTAATCCCCAAGCAGCAATATGAGATCCGGCGCCAATGCGTTGGTGCGCCGCACGATCTGGCGAATGCGGTCAAGCCCGATCATCGGCTCTCCGACATGCAGATCAGCCAGAACCGCAATACGAACCGGGGGCGCAGTCCAGTCGGTTCGTTTTAGGCGCCATTTACGTACGCGCAGCCGCAAGGCCGGCTCGATGAAAAAGCCATAAGCCGCAGTAAAAAGGCCTGCCAGCGTAACCGCCAGCAGACCCCGTATGAACCCTCGTCGGGTCAATGATTACATCCGCGATGCAACGTTTTCCCAGTTCACCAGATTGTCGAGGAAGTTCGAAAGGTAAGCCGGACGCTTGTTGCGGAAGTCGATGTAGTAGGAGTGCTCCCACACATCGCAACCCAGCAGTGCGGTTTGGTTAAAGCACAGCGGGTTCACGCCGTTTTCGGTCTTGGTCACGGCCAGCGAACCGTCCGCGTTCTTGACCAGCCACGCCCAGCCCGAGCCGAACTGACCTGCTCCAGCGGCGCTGAACTGCGACTTGAATTCGTCAACCGAGCCGAAGCTTTCGGTCAGCGCCTTCTCCAGTTCACCGGGCATAGCGTTGCCGCCGGGGCCCATCATTTCCCAGAACTGGTTGTGGTTCCACAGTTGGCTGATGTTATTGAAGATACCGTTCTGTGCGACTGCGTTTGCGTCGTAGGTGCCAACGATGATCTCTTCCAGCGACTTTCCGTCCCACTCTGTCCCGGCGATCAGCTTGTTGCCGTTGTCGACATAGGCCTTGTGGTGCAGGTCGTGGTGATATTCCAGTGTTTCCGCGGACATACCCTTGGCTGCCAGCGCGTCATGTGCATAAGGAAGATCAGGAAGTTCAAAAGCCATATCGGCCCCCTGTTTAAAATGTAAGTTGCGGTTCCCAAGGTTAAATGCTTTGGCAGCCGCCGCAGGTCAAGAGCCGAGACAAGAAAACCCGGAGGCAGACGATGCTGACACAGGCCCGCAAGATGTTCTACCGCGCCCGCGGATACTATGCGGGCAACCTGAACGGCGAGCCGTTCCGTCTGGACCCCTATCATTCGAAATTCTGGCGCGAGGCGTCTGCGGGTGACTGGGAACCCGAGACCTTCGCCGTCCTTGATGAGTACCTGACGCCGGGCAGCGATTACCTTGACATCGGTGCGTGGATTGGCCCCACCGTCCTTTATGGCGCACGCAAGGCGCGGCATGTCTGGTGTTTCGAGCCGGACCCGACGGCCTACCGACATCTGGCGTGGAATCTGGACCTGAACGACATCCACAACGTGTCGGCCTTTGGTGTGGCGCTGTCAGACCAGTTCGGTGTGGCCCGCATGGCATCCCTGCGCGGAGAGCCCGGCGATTCCACCAGTTCATTGCTTCATGACGGCGCACATGGCAGCGATGCGCTGACCATTGCCTGGGATCAGTTCGAGGCGGTTAATGATCTGTCTGGCGTGTCACTGGTCAAAATGGATATCGAAGGGGCCGAGTTCTTCGTACTGCCAACCCTGTTGTCATGGTTGGAAAAGGTGCGGCCTGCACTGTATCTCTCTCTCCACTCCCCCCTGTTGGCCGACGAAGATCGCCTGACCCGCACATCCGAGCTGCTGGAAAGCCTTTCCTTTTACTCCAATGCTTGTGACGAAAGCGGGCAACCGGCAGACGTTCAGACAATGCTCAAACCCGAAGAATTGACACGCTATCGCGCGATTGTTCTGCACGGGTAGAATGCGACAATCCACCTTCTCATTTTACGTGCGGTTCTGCTCGTTTCCCCGAGCCAAACCCGTTTCCTTCCGCCATTAACTTATTGATGAATAAGATAAGAAATGAAACGACTATTTGGATTTATCGTTGCGGCTTTTGCCGCTCAGACGGCAGCGGCTGAAGATTTGACATATCATTGCAAGGTCAAGGGTCGGGAAGGCTGGATCGCACCGGAATACTACTTTCGCATTGATCAAGAAGCCAACAAAGCGAAGGTCGTCAGTAACTACCACGACTGGATGGACGCAAACCTGAATACCCGCAGAAACGACATTTACCAGATGAGCTGGAAGGTCACATTGCCGAGTTCGGACGGTCAGGCGGTGCGCATGCGGTATCAGGCAAACCTCGATCAAGCCAAAAACAAGATCAAAGTCCGCGGCAGCTTTGGCAACGTAAGTGCATCAAACAAACCTTACGGGACCGGAAACTGCGCGTTGGTCAAATAAAAAAGCCCCGGATGACCCGGGGCTTCTATTTCAACTGCACTTAGGCAGAGGTCAGTAAACCCCAACTTCACTGCCCGGCTGCGCCGCGACTTTCAGCAGTTTGAACACATAATCTGCGGCGGACCGGAAACAAACCACCCGGAAGGTTTCGGTGTCATCCATCCAGAACGCACCTGCCACCTGTGCCAGACGCGAGCGCCGAATTTGGCCGGGCTGGAATGCCTCTTCCGAGAACTCGACCGGAGCCAGCTTGCCCAGTACCTCGCGAGCGCTGCCGCCCGAGATGCGGAACACTGCGCGGGCATCCGAGACGTTGACGGCCAGGGCGTGTGTGCCGCTCAGGGCATTGGTCATCGCGGCCAGCTTGGCTTCGACCTCGGCGTAGGGCACCAGCACCAGCAATTCGTCGGTCGACATCCAGCAAACGCCGGTATCGCCGTTCACCAAAGCCTCGCGCTGGCCAGGAACCTTTTGGCCCGTGGCGTCTTTGACCGCCTTGGCAAGCACCTTGTCGGACAGGTCGCCGCGCAGAGTGATCATACCCTGCAGACCGCATTCCTCGACCTTGGCAATGCCGTCGAAGCTTGCGTGATTCAGTGCGCTGATGGGTTCAGACATTCTGCTTCTCCCCGTCCTTGTCGTAGAAGATCGGATCCACGATCTTGGCTTTGTAGACTTTGTCATCCGTTCCCGGGAACTCGACAATCTCACCCATCCGGTCAGGCCCGTGTTTGATCAGACCCATGGCGATGCCCTTGTCCAGGTTGGCCGAGTAATAGGTCGAGGTCACGCGTCCGATCATATTGCGCTGACCGTTGGCGTTGACGCCCTCACCCACTGCGTAGGCACCATCCGGCAGAACCGATCCATCCACAGTCTCAAGCCCGACCAGTTTCCAACGTTCAGGATCGGCCATGTGGCTTCGCGAATGGGCGCGTTTGCCCAGATAGTCCTCTTTCTTTTTCGACAGCGCCCAGTGCAGCCCCAGATCCTGCGGGATCACGGTGCCGTCGGTCTCGTCGCCGATCATGATAAAGCCTTTCTCGGCCCGCAGGATGTGCAGACATTCGGTGCCGTAAGGCATCACGCCGAACTCTTTACCTGCCTCCATCAGCGCGTCCCAGAAAGCCTGCCCCTGAGAGGCCCGTACCGCGATTTCATAGGACAGCTCACCCGAGAACGAAATGCGGTAGGCGCGGCAGTTGAAGTCACCGATCTTGCCATCACGCCATTCCATGAACGGCAGCGCTTCTTTGCTGACGTCCATGCCGCCCAGCTTCTCAAGCACCTTGCGGGCGTTGGGGCCGACCACGGCGACCTGCGCGTATTGCTCGGTCACGTTGGCCACGAAGACTTTCCAGTCCCACCATTCGGTCTGCAGCCACTCTTCCATGTGCCCATGGATACGCTCGGCCCCGCCGGTGGTGGTGTGGCACAGCCATGTGTCCTCGTCGACGCGGGCAACAACGCCGTCGTCGATCAGGAAACCGTTTTCCGAGCACATCAGGCCATAGCGGCATTTGCCGACCTTCAGCGTGGACATCATGTTGGTGTACATCATGTCGAGGAACTTGCCGGCATCCGGGCCTTTGACAATCAGTTTGCCCAGCGTCGATGCATCAAGCAGGCCAAGGTTTTCGCGGGTGTTCTTGACCTCGCGATTGACCGCGTCATGCACGGACTCTCCGGGACGCACGTAGGCGTAGGTCCGGCGCCAGTGGCCGACCGGCTCCCAGTCGGCGCCGTTCTTGTCATGCCAGTTGTGCATCGGTGTTTGGCGGATCGGCTGGAACACTTCACCACGCGCTTCGCCGCCGATCGCGCCCATCGAAATGGGGGTATAGGGCGGGCGGAAGGTTGTGGTGCCGACCTTCGGAATTTCGGATTCCAGCGCATCAGCCAGGATTGCCAAACCGTTGATATTGCTCAGCTTTCCTTGATCGGTCGCCATGCCCAGCGTGGTGTAACGCTTGGTGTGTTCAACGCTTTCGTACCCTTCACGCGCAGCCAGCTGGACGTCGGAAACTTTGACGTCATTCTGGAAGTCGAGCCAGGATTTCATACGCAGCTGGATTTCGGCATTGGCAGGCATCAGCCAGACAGCTTCCATCGCCGCTTCGCCGGTAGCTTCCCCAGCAGGGGCCTTGGTGTTCTTCGGTTTGAACCCGGCCGCCTTGGCCGCCGCTTTGCCAGCGGCATGGGCATCGGACAGCACCTCGCCCAGCGCCAGAGGACCGTTCGAGGAACCCGCGGCAAGAACGAAACCTTCACCGTTTGCACCCAGAGGCGGGCGCGCCGGATCGGGACGGAAATGGGCTTGCGCCTCATCCCAGATCAGCTTGCCCCCACAATGCGACCACATGTGAACCACCGGAGACCAGCCCCCCGACATGGCAACCGCATCGCACTCAACTTCTTCGCGAGCGCCGCCGATGCCTTCCTGATTGCAGATCGCAACTTTCTTGACACGTTTGCCGCCTTTGACTTTGGCGATGGCCTTGCCCGGATCGACACGGATGCCAAGCTGACGCGCCTCTTCGGCCAACGGCCCGGCAGATGTACGTGCATCGACAACGCGCAGGACGTCGACACCCGCCTGTTTCATCAGGATCGCCGTGCGATAAGCATCGTCATTGTTGGTGGCGACGATGACACGCTCGCCGGGGGTCACACCCCAATTGATCACATAGTCGCGCATGGCCGAAGCCAACATCACACCCGGCACGTCATTACCGGCAAAGGACAGCGGACGCTCGATCGCGCCTGTTGCAGTCACGATCTGTTTGGCCCGGATCCGCCACAAGCGATGGCGCGGGCCTTGCGTGCCCGGTTTGTGATCGTTCAGACGCTCGTAACCCAATGCGTAACCATGGTCATAAACCCCTGCGCCCATGCAACGGGACCGCATGGTAACGTTGCTCATTGTTTCGAGTTCGGAAACCAATTGTTCCACGAACTTATCCACAGGCTCACCATTGACGGTTCCGCCGTCAACCGGAGCGCGACCGCCCCAATGTGCAGTCTGCTCGATCAGCAGAACCTTGGCACCGGATTGCGCCGCTGCTTTGGCCGCCTGAAGACCGGCCACGCCGCCGCCGATCACCAGAACATCGTTGAAGGCGTGGAAGTGTTCATAGGTGTCCGCGTCCTTGGTTTCCTTGTCCGGCGCTTTGCCCAGACCGGCGGACTGGCGGATGAACGGTTCGTAGACATGCTTCCAGAACGGCTTGGGATGGATGAACATCTTGTAGTAGAAGCCGGCCGGCAGGAACCGCGACAGGTGAGTGTTGACGGCACCGATGTCGAATTCCAGGTTCGGCCAGTGGTTTTGCGAGATCGCGGTCAGGCCGTTGAACAGCTCGGTCGTGGTGGCACGCTGGTTCGGCTCGAAGCGGCCGCCCTGCCCGAGACCGACCAGAGCGTTCGGTTCCTCGGCCCCGCTGGCGACGACGCCACGCGGACGGTGATATTTGAACGACCGGCCCATCATCATCTGATCATTAGCCAGAAGGGCCGAGGCAAGCGTATCGCCTTCGTAGCCCTGCATCGCGGTGCCGTTGAAAGTAAAGGTGACCTGTTTCGACCGGTTAATCAGTCGGCCTAGTTTTGCGAGACGGGTGCTCATTTTGCGGACCTTTCGCAGGTGGAGGTTTCGGAGCCTCCGGCGGGAGTATTTTTAAAAAGGCGAAGCATCAGGAGAACTCTCTCCACGTCCAGCCGGGCCGTTTTGCGGTGATGGCGTCCTTGATGTCTTGCGGCGGCTCGGAGGTCTGAGCGGTGTAGGTGCCGAACACTTCGAGCGTTTGCGTACAACGCGCGGCGTGGAACCACTTGCCGCAGCCATTGGCGTGCCGCCAGCGTTCGAAATGCACGCCTTTGGGGTTTTCACGCATGAACAGATAGTCGTGGAACTCGTCATCCGACGAGCCGGGGCCAAAGCGCTTCAGATGAGCCTCGCCACCAGCGGCCAGTTCGGTTTCTTCGGCGTCAACGCCGCAATAGGGGCAATTCAGGATCAGCATTTTGTCATCCTTTCAGCAGCAAGCCGTCGTTTGACGTCCGCGCAATTCGTAGTCAGGGGCAGAGACGATTTTTCGGCGAAAAATCTCCATCAATGCGCCACCCCGGCGGCGACGCTTTCGTCGATGAAGCGGCCCTCTTTGAAGCGGTCCAGCGAGAAGGCTTCGGTCAGCGGCGAATGACCGGTGGCCATCAGCTGTGCCATGCCCCAGCCCGAACCCGGGATCGCCTTGAAGCCGCCCGTGCCCCAGCCGCCGTTGATAAAGCAGCCCTGCAGCGGTGTTTTCGACAGAATGGGCGAGCGGTCGCCGGTCATATCCACGATCCCGCCCCATTGGCGCAGCATCTTGAGACGCGAGATCATCGGGAAGGTCTCGACCAGCGCGCGCACCGTTTCCTCGATATGGTGGAACGATCCACGCTGGGTGAAGTTGTTGAACCCGTCGGTTCCGCCGCCGATCACCATCTCGCCCTTGTCGGACTGAGACATGTAGCCGTGCACGGTGTTGGCCATTACGACAACGTCCATGCAGGGTTTGATCGGCTCTGACACCAGCGCCTGCAGCGCGATGGCTTCCAGCGGCAGGCGGAAGCCTGCCATCTCGGCCAGTTGCCCCGAGTGCCCGGCAACAACGATGCCCAGCTTGTCACAGTCAATGGCGCCCTTGGTGGTATCGACACCAACCACGCGGCCATTGTCCGAACGGACGCCCGTGACTTCGCACTGCTGAATGATGTCCATGCCCATCGCGGAACAGGCGCGGGCATAGCCCCACGCCACCGCGTCATGGCGTGCGGTACCGCCGCGTTCCTGCCAAAGCGCGCCCAGAACCGGATAGCGCGGGCCGTCCAGATTGATGATCGGCACCAATTCCTTGACACGTTCAGGCGTAATCCACTCGGTCTTGACGCCCTGCAAGGCGTTGGCGTGTGCTGTGCGCTGATAGCCGCGGATCTCGTGCTGTGTCTGCGCCAGCATCATCACGCCGCGCGGGCTGAACATGATGTTATAGTTAAGGTCCTGGCTCAAATCCTCATAGAGGCTGCGCGCCTTTTCGTAGATCGCCGCCGACGGGTCCTGCAGATAGTTCGAGCGGATGATCGTCGTGTTCCGGCCGGTGTTACCACCGCCCAGCCAGCCTTTTTCAATCACGGCCACGTTCTGGATGCCGTAATTCTTACCCAGGTAGTATGCAGTGGCCAGGCCATGTCCCCCCGCACCAACGATGATTACGTCGTAGCGTTTCTTGGGTTCGGGCGACCGCCAGGCGCGTTCCCATCCTGTGTGGTAACGAAGCGCTTCGCGCGCAACGGCAAAGGCTGAATAGTGTTTCATAAGCGAATCCATCCGGTTCGGTGATTGGGCGCAGATATGACCTGTGGCGACAGTTTACCCCTGCCGCACAACGCCGCAATATCGCACTATTGCGACATGTACGCCATTCGCGGCCATTTGTCCCTTTTGTCGGGCGGCCAGCGGGTCTAAGTCAGGGCAAGCGTTTCGGAGATACTATGACGTTCTGGGTCCTGATCTTACTGACTGCACTGCTGATTGCCGTGTTTTTGGGATATTCCATGCTGCGCAACAGGAAAAACCGCGAACCTGCCGCGGCCTACGACCTGCGCGTCTACCGTGAACAGTTGGCGGGCGTGGACCGGGACCTGGCCCGGGGTGTAATCCCAGCAGCGGATGCCGACAGGGTACGCACCGAAATCTCTCGTCGCATTCTGGCTGCGGATGCGCAGATGCAGCAGTCTGCAGCGGGCAACGGCCCGTCGCGTGCCGTTACGGTCGGATCACTTGTTGTCGTGGCGCTTGTTCTGGTGGGTGGTGCAATGGGGCTTTATCGTCAACTCGGTGCCAACGGGTTGCCGGATCAACCACTGGAAATGCGACTGGAAATGGCCAAGAGCCTGCGCGCCGATCGTCCGGCTCAGGCCGAATTTGAAGCGTCGACACCACACGCGCCGGCGCCTCAGCTGGAAGAAAGCTATGTCGAACTGCTGGGCCAGTTGCGCGAAACCGTTGCTAGCCGGCCCGACGACTTGCAGGGTCACATACTGCTGGCCCAACATGAGGCCAACGCAGGCAATTTTCAGGCTGCTTACAAGGCGCAGCAACGCGTGATCGAACTGTCGGGTGATGCAGCGCCAGCGGATGCCTATTCCCACCTGGCCGAGATGATGATTCTGGCCGCAGGCGGATATGTTTCGCCCGAGGCTGAGGACGCGCTGAAACAGGCGCTGGATCGCGACCCGCTTCATGGACCTGCTCGGTACTATTGGGGGCAGATGCTTGTGCAGACCGGACGACCCGACCTGGCCTACCGGCTTTGGGCCGATGCACTGGCCCAAGCGCCCGCCGGCGCACCCTGGGCAGATGCGATCCGCGCCCAAATTGACGAACTGGCCTTCAGGGCGGGCGTTTTCAATGCTCCGGAAATCCCGGCACCTTCCACCGCGCCAGGCCCTGATCAGGCCGCTGTCGACGCAGCAGCGGAACTGACGCCGGAAGAACGTCAGGACATGATCCGCGGAATGGTCAACCAGTTGTCGGACCGGCTGGCAACCGAAGGCGGATCGCCCGAAGAATGGGCCCGCCTGATTGCAGCACTGGGCGTTCTTGGCGAAGCGGAACGGGCAAGCGGAATATACGACGAAGCGCAATCTGTTTTCGCCGGCAATGCCGATGCGCTGGACATGCTGGCCACGGCCGCCCGAAGGGCAGGTCTGGAACCATGATCCACGATCAGTTCGAAGATTTCGCCGCCGCGCTGGCCCCGATGACGGCGCTCATGGGGTTGGACCTTGGCGAGAAGACGATCGGCGTGGCGGTTTCGGACCGGATGCGCGGCGTGGCCAGCCCGCTCGAAACGGTCCGGCGCAAGAAATTCACGCTCGATTCCGCGCGGCTTCTGGAAATTGTTGCTGACCGCGAAATCGGAGGAATACTTCTGGGCCTGCCCAAAAACATGGACGGAACTGAAGGCCCCCGATGCCAGTCAACCCGCGCTTTTGCCCGGAATCTGTCGCGCCTGACGGACCTTCCCATCGGTTTTTGGGACGAGAGATTAAGCACAGTTGCGGCAGAAAAGGCACTGCTTGAGGCGGATACGACACGAAAACGTCGCGGACAGGTTATTGATCACGTCGCTGCTGGTTATATTTTGCAAGGAGCGCTCGACAGGTTGCGCTTTCTTTAAAAAGGCTGGTTGGCGCGATGACAAACATGGTTTGGAAAAGGAATGAGGTGGAAAGCCCCTGCGTCCAGATCTGTGTTGTGCACCCGACGGAACGTATCTGCACAGGATGCTACCGCACCCTTGACGAGATTTCGCGCTGGTCCAAGATGGAAAGCAGCGAGCGGGCGGAAATCATGACAGACCTGCCGGCTCGTAAACCGCGTCTCGCGAAACGGCGTGGTGGCCGCGCTGCCCGTCTGAACAAAGGCTGACACTTCAATTCCAGAATAGACCGATCTAAAGCTGCGCCGCTTCGGGCCGGGTGAACTCCGAGGGGGTTGAGTTCGCGGATCGTGAGTGAGTGGCCAGCACAGCGGCGCGATCAGTTCAGTTGTCTCTCCGCGAAGGGATCAGCCAGCCGTAAGCCAGGATTTTGCGTTTTCGATTTCGTCCGATGGGAAATACTGCGTTCGCGCTCCCAACACGTGGCTTGCCACTTTTTGCGCAATCCTCTGCCAGCCCTTGTCGCCAACAATTGCTGCGCGATCAAGCATCCCGATATGCCCCTGCGCCAGACGGAAATGTGCAGCCAGTGCCGTCAGCCCTTGCCAGCCATCAAATTCCCGCAGATCGATCAGTAACCTGAACCCGTCACGCTCGCGAAGCAGGCTGTCCAGATCGGTCTCGGCCTGCTTGTATTCATCGGGGTCCAACTTGCCCATCAAGGAAATCTGAATACACGGGCCGCCCAGATCTGTGACATGAATGGCCCCGAGGGATTCGCGCATCCAGCGCCGCGCGGCTTCCAACTCGGTCATCTCGAACACCTGCACCGGGCACGGCAGGATCGGAGCTGCCAGCCGGATGCTTGTCTGAACCCAGCCCTGATCCGCCACCACTGCGATCCGGTCGAAGCCGCGCCAATGGCTCAGACCAAGTTTGGTGTCAGACCACGCGGCTCCAAGGTCGTAACCTTTGAACTCCGGATGCACGATCGCCAGAAGGCGAACCGCGTCATGCTCGGTCAAAGCAGCTTCGATGGCCGGAACAAGGGTCGAAGCATAGTCGTCGGCAGTGATCTGGCCAGACAGTTCAACTTCAATCTGTACGCCATCAGAATTCGTGTGGACGGTCATCATACCGAAAATCCTCCAAAGCTAAACAATGGCAGGACGTTACGGAGTTTCGAGCCACTCGGCTACACCCCCGGCACATTCAGGGCGGAAATAGGCGATCATCCGTCCGTCGGGTCCACAACTTGCGGTTTCAGCCCACGGGGCGACCCCATGCAGACAGTGTCGATGCAAAAGATAAGCCTCGCCCGGTGCCGCCGGCAGTTCGATTCGCGGACATGTGTCGAAGACTTCTCGTCGTGCCGTCTGGTAGATTTCCGTCACGTCGATCTGATGCAGTGCCTCATCCGGGTGTCCGGCCATGGCGTTCCGAAAGGCCGCCCCCATGATCTTGTGGCTCCCCTCCCACAGAACCATCGGCGAAGCATCGGCGCTGGCTTTGTTCAGCGGTATTCCTAGAATCCATGCGTGCGGCTCATCCACATGGCGGCGTCGGCCAGTGCCAGAGGGGCGCAGTCCGTCCACATGGGCGGCATCCTTGTTTCGCCTGTACCGTGCGGCCGCCTCGCTTTCGCCACGTCGGGGGCGCGGGTAGCCGGGGTAGATGACCGAGACCTGCCCTTTGTGCAGCGGCAGAACACCGTACTGCCCAGTGATGAAGTCCATCGCATGCCCGGCCAGCGGCAATGAACGCCCCACCCTGCCCTGGCGATCATTGGTCAGAGCATCGACGCCGATGAACCACGTCCCCTCGCAATCGAGCCACGGAGCGTGCGCCGGGTCCGAGACCGAGCTTCGGGCAGCAGGCAAAGCCTCTTCAACCCATTCGGCCAGAACCGGATCATAAGGAAACGAGATCCAGCCCTTATCTTGAAAATGGTCTACCATCCCACCGCCTTGCGAAGCATGTTGAGGGCGACCAGTGTCAGAAACACGGCAAAAACCCGTTTTAGGGGTTTGGGATCCATCGCGTGGGCCAGTTTCACCCCCCAGGGCGCCGTTATCATCGTCATTGCGACCACCACGCCAAATGCAACCAGATTAACCGCCCCGATTGTCAGAGGCGGACGATGCTCGACCGGGATTTCCACAAACAGAAAGCCCAGGACCGATGGCACGGCGATAATCACGCCGAACCCGGCGGCAGTGGCCACGGCGCGGTGAATGGGGGTGTTGAAAAGGCTCATCAAAGGCACACCGAAACTGCCACCGCCAATCCCCATCAGCACGGACAAAAAGCCGACCGATGGCGAAAGAACCGCACGGCGCATCCCTATCGGCATGGCGTCACCCAGCCGCCATTCTGACCGGCCCAGCCCCAGATAAGCCCCGATGACCATGCCGAGTATCCCAAACAGGGCCTGCAGCGCCTCTGTTCGCAAGGCCGAAGCCACCAGCACACCCAGAACGGCACCAATAGCAATACCAACGCCCCATCCGCGCAGGATATCCCAGTCCACCGCGCCTTTCTTGTTGTGCGCAAGCACGGACCGGACAGACGTGACGATGATCGTGGCCAGAGACGTCGCCAGACACAGCTGCATCAGTTGCGGCCCGCCATATCCAAGCGTCTGAAACGCATAGAAAAACGCAGGTACCAGAACAATTCCGCCCCCGACTCCCAGCAACCCGGCCAGCACTCCGGCCAGGGCCCCGATCACAAGCAAAAGGCCCAGCATTTGGGCCAGCAACATCGTCTCGGGCATTGTCCCCCCAAACCGGTGTCAAACCGGATTTCGTTTAAACCTCAGCCAGTGGCGCAACCTGTTCCAGCGCCTGCAGCATCACCTCGGGCCCGGCCCCGGAATGTACTGCCCCCTCGGACAGTGCGCGTCGCCATGCCCGCGCACCGGGTCGTCCGGCGAATAGGCCCAGCATGTGACGCGTGATCTGGTGCAGTCGCCCACCGTCGGCAAGGTGTTTTTCGACATAAGGCACCATTTCATGGACAACTTCAAACGGGTCAGTGGCAAGTCCTGTTTGAAAGATCAGCGGGTCAGCATCGCAAAGAATGTCGGCGGGCTGATGATAGGCCGAACGTCCGATCATCACACCATCCAGCCCGGCGTCCAGATGCTCCCTCGCTTGTTTCAGCGAGGTGATACCGCCGTTGATCGAGACATGCAGATCAGGAAAAGCCGCTTTCATCCGATGCACCAGACCGCAGTCCAGCGGCGGAATATCGCGGTTTTCCTTTGGGCTGAGCCCTTGAAGCCAGGCCTTGCGCGCGTGGATCGTAACACGACCGCAGCCTGCCGCGCGGATTGCCTCCAGAAACGCAGGCAGCACTTCTTCGGCTTCCTGATCATCGACACCAAGGCGGCATTTGACGGTAACTTCGATATCGACAGCATCAATCATCGCCGCCACGCATTCGGCGACGCGAGAGGGGTCCTTCATCAACACCGCCCCAAACGTGCCCGACTGAACCCGATCGGAAGGGCAGCCGCAATTCAGGTTAACCTCATCATACCCGGCTTCCGCGCCCAAGCGCGCTGCTTGTGCCAATTCTTCAGGACCCGACCCGCCCAGTTGCAGGGCAACTGGGTGCTCCTGCGGGCTGTAGTCCAGCAAATGAAGTGCCCCACCCCGGACCAATGCCGGGGCGGTCACCATTTCCGTATAAAGCAGGGTTTGACGACTGAGCAACCGATGAAAAAACCGACAATGCCGGTCTGTCCAGTCCATCATGGGGGCCACGCTCAGACGCGCTGCTTTCTGTGCGTTTTTCGTCAATGCGCTGGCTCCGTGTTCGTGCAAGCAAAGCGCCCCGAGATTTGGCCAGCCTGTCTTGCCGGTTCCGGAGCACTGGGGTTTCTGATTCGAGCGTGCCACGGTGTAGCATATTCGGTGAGAGCGAACAGCGACTTGAACGCGATGTGATCCGGTACCCATCACGCTCAAGGTTTTACTCAAATTTGCCCGAAGGCCGGCGATCAAACCACGGAAGGAAGATGCCCAGTTAGCGTACTGGGCTTTTTGTTGAGAGGGCTCGAAGTTGTCCGGCCCTCGACCTTCAGTCGCTATTTGCCGCGAATACGACGTTCCGGTCAGCACCCTTAGAGCTTGGATTGCACTCCGATACCTGGCGTTCACCTTTTGCCGAGCGACGTGTCCGAAAGCTTAGTAAATATAGCGGATCTGATCGGTCCAGTATCGCTCGACCCGGCGCAGTGAGGTGGTGATATGTTCGATCCCGTCAAATTCCAGAACACCACGGCTCTGCAAGCCTTCGGCATGGCGCGAGAACAGCTCGGCCACGATGTCGCGAACCTCTCGGCCGCGTGGGGTCAGGCGCACCCGGACGGACCGCCGGTCAATCTCGCATCTCTGGTGATGCATGTAACCCATTTCGACCAGTTTCGTGAGGTTGTAGCTGACATTGCTGCCCTGATAATAACCCCGGCTTTTTAGTTCGCCCGCCGTCACCTCGTGATCGCCGATATTGAACAGAAGAAGCGCCTGCACCGCATTGATTTCCAGCACACCGACACGTTCGAATTCATCCTTGATGACATCCAGCAGCAACCGATGCAGCCGTTCGACAAGGGCCAGCGCCTCAAGATAGCTGGTCATGAACCCTTTGGTTCCCGGCGCGGAAACCTGCAATTCCATACTCATCCGACCCTCCGATTCAGTCGCGCAGTTTCTGACACGATGAACCGAATTCCCGAAAAATCGGTTAAGCGGGATTTTCCGTTACTTTTGAAAGGTCTGCGCGATATCCGCGATCAGGTCTGCAAAGTTGTCAGGAGGCCTGGCCTGCCCAGTCACCCATTGATAAAGGTCCTGATCGTTTTCGTGCAGCAGCGCATCGTAGGCATCCAGACCGACCGTATCCATGCCCGCAAGGTTGCGGTCGGCATAGGCCGACAGGATCAGATCCATCTCTTTGATCCCCCGCCGCATCGAGCGCATTTTCATACGCTTGATCCGAACATCGCGTGTTTCCGTCACTGTTGAGGCTCCAACATCAGGCGGATCTTTTTCTCAAGACGCGCCGCGCGTTCGGCGCTGGCGCGCATTTCGCCGCGAATTGCGCGCAACTCGGCGGCGACGCCTGCCAACTCCAGACTTTCGGCATCCTCCTCCAAGGGGGCGCCCATCCCCTCACCTTCTCCGGTCAGCAACCACATGATCGAGACATTCACCATGCCCGCCATAATCGACAGACGGTTCGCGCGCGGTTCGGACAGATCGTTCTCCCACGCAACAATGGTCGCCTTTTTGACACCCAGCCTGCGGGCCATCTCAGACTGTGACATCCCGGCCGCTTCGCGCGCGCCTGCCAGACGATCCCCAAACGTTGCTGCATCCGGTCCGAACCAGTCGTATTCTTCAGTCATCTGGGGCTCCAAATCTATTCTTCATAGCGCTTGATCGTCATTCGGGCGCACCCTATGACAGACAGACAAAACATACAAACCGAGGCCACTCATGAGTTTCCTGTCTGCGACACTGTCACGCGTAAAACCTTCGCCCACAATCGCGATGACGGCAAAGGCGGCTGAAATGAAGGCCGCCGGACGCGACGTCATTGGCCTCAGCGCGGGCGAACCGGATTTCGACACCCCGCAGAACATCAAGGACGCGGCGGTCGCTGCCATTGCCGCCGGCAAGACCAAGTATACCGCGCCCGACGGTATCCCCGAACTCAAGCAGGCGGCCTGCGCCAAGATGAAGCGCGATCACGGGCTTGATTACACACCGGCGCAGATCTCGGTCGGAACGGGCGGCAAGCAGACGCTGTACAACGCGCTGATGGCGACGATGAATCCGGGCGACGAAGTTGTCATCCCCGCGCCGTACTGGGTCAGCTACCCGGACATGGTGCTTTTGGCCGGGGGCACGCCGGTTGTGGTCGAAGCCAAACTCGAAAACAATTTCAAGCTGACCGCCGAACAGCTTGAGGCCGCGATCACGCCGAAGACAAAGTGGTTCATCTTCAACTCTCCATCGAACCCAACTGGGGCCGGATATAGCCGGGAAGAACTGAAGGCGTTGACCGATGTGCTGATGCGCCACCCGCATGTCTGGATCATGTCGGACGATATGTATGAGCACCTGGCTTATGACGGGTTCGAGTTCTGCACCCCTGCTGAGGTTGAGCCGGGACTGTATGACCGTACGCTCACCTGCAACGGCGTATCCAAAGCCTATGCCATGACCGGCTGGCGGATCGGTTACGCCGCGGGCCCGGTCGAGATCATTGCGGCCATGCGCAAAATCCAGTCGCAATCCACCTCGAACCCGTGTTCGGTCAGCCAATGGGCCGCGGTTGAGGCACTGAACGGCACCCAGGCGTTTCTGGCCCCCAACAATGAGACCTTCAAACGACGCCGCGATCTGGTCGTCGAGATGCTGAATGAAATCGACGGCATTTCCTGCCCCACGCCCGAAGGCGCGTTCTATGTGTACCCGTCCATCGCAGGTCTGATCGGAAAGACCAGCCCTGCAGGTACCCTGATTGACAGTGACGAAACCTTTGCCACCGCATTGCTGGAGGAAGCGGACGTCGCTGTTGTCTTTGGTGCGGCCTTTGGGCTTTCGCCGAATTTCCGGATCAGCTACGCGACTTCGGACGCGGCCCTGAAAGAGGCGTGTACCCGCATTCAACGGTTTTGCGCCGCACTGACCTGATCGGAGAAAAATCTTGTCGACAGACCTGCCGGAATACTATTTCCGCGTCCGCGAAAACGGAGCGGTTGTGTTCAAAATTGATACGGCAAATCGACATCGCCGGATCGAAATGGATCAGATCGCCGTTATCAACATCCGCAATGACGACGTCAGACCGCATGGACAGCACACGCTTTCCGATGCTGACAAGGCCGAAATCCAACGCTGGATGACAGAACGTAAAGCCCTGTTGGCGGAACGTGACATTGACGACATTCACCGCGCGGTCGACTACCTGAACTTGACGACACAGTGGGCCCAGTCCAAGGCCACGGAAGAACAGCTTGAAGATGTCAGCGATCGGTTGCTGATGGCGATGCACGACCTGCGGACTGTGCTTGTAAGGAAGAAGGCCGATCGCCTGAACAAAAACTGATCAGGCCGCCGGTCTTTCGACAGGCAACCCGACCTCACGCACGGACCTGAGCCAGAAACGGGCCATCAGCATCACCGCAGCGCAGGCCAGCCCAATGACAAGGCCAAGCCAAACTCCGATACCCTCCATACCCCGCATGAAGCCAAAGTAGTAAGAGGCTGGAATGCCGATCACCCAATAGCTGAGCGCGGCCATCACCATGGGGATCTTGGCGTCCTGCACACCGCGCAACAGGCCCAGCGCGATGACCTGAGCGCCATCAACCAGCTGGAACAGGGCCGCCATGGCCAGAAGCCCGGTGCCGATCGCCAGAATCTGCGGACGCTCGGGGTTGTCCGCTTCCATGAACAGCGAAATCAACGGTTCGGCGCAGGTCAGAAACAGGATGATCGTCAGCACTGACACAACCAGCGACATCCCGGTTACGGCAATCGCGCCTTTTTCCAGGTGCGCTCGATCCTTCCGGCCCAGCGCGTTGCCTGCCCTTATGGTGGCGGCGTTTGAAAGGCCCAAATGAACCATGAACGTTGCCGAGGCGAGGTTCAGCGCAATACCGTGCGCGGCCAGCGGAACCTGCCCGATCCATCCCATCATCAGGGCCGAAGTGGCAAACAGGGAAACCTCGGCCAGCATGGTCAGGCCGATAGGAACGCCCAACCGCAGAACACTGTGGAACATTTCCCAATCCGGCCGCCAGAAACGCTGAAACAGGCTGTGTTCAGGCAAAACGCGTACCGCATAGTAGATGACGCAAATCAACGAAACGATCTGCGTCACAACCGATGCGATGGCGGCCCCCATGACACCAAGTTCCGGAGCCCCCCAATTGCCAAAGATCAGCGCGTAGTTCGTCACCGCGTTCACCAGGGCAGCGGCAACGGTAATCCACAAGACGATCTGTGTACGCTCCAACGCAGCCAGATAAGACTTCAGCACCATGACCAATAGCGCCGGGATGATCCCCCACCCTGCGACACGCAAGTACTCCGAGGCTGTTTGAGCAACCTCCGGCTCCTGCTTCAGGGCGATCAGTATGGGATAGGACCACCAAAGCAGCGGCATGATCAGGGCCGAGTAAATCAGCGACAGCCACAACCCCATGCGGGTTGATCTTCGGATGCTGGTTTCGTTCTCCTCCGCCGCGGCCGTTGCGACCATGGGCATGACCGCCAAGCCGAACCCTGCGCCGAACAGGAACAGAACAAAGTAGTAGCTGCTGGCCAACGTCACCGCCGCCAGCGCTTCGACCCCGTACCATCCCAGCATGATGGTATCGGTCAGGCCGATCGCATACTGCGCAAGATGCCCGCCGATCAGGGGCAGGCCCAGAACGGCAATCGCGCGAAAATGGCCGGGATATGACATGACTTTGCTCATCGCAACAGCCATAGGCCCGGCCATCGTCAGGGACAAGAGCCGATCAGCGAATTTTCAAACTGAGACTCCGAATTCCCCAAAGGCCAGATTGTTCATGAACGCGCTTCGGGATGTAGCGACGTACCCAGCACGTGATCCGAACGATGTATGACGTGATGCGCCTGCCCGACGATCAGGGGATCAGGCTCGTCAACCAATTCGTGATCCTTGTCCGGGTAATCCAGCGTCGACAAGAAATGCCGCATACAGTTCAGCCGCGCGCGTTTCTTGTCATTCGATTTGACGATGGTCCAGGGCGCATCGGCAGTGTCGGTGTAAAAGAACATCGCCTCCTTCGCCTCGGTATAATCATCCCATTTGTCCAGACTGGCCTTGTCGATCGGCGACAGCTTCCACTGCTTCAGCGGATCGGTTTCGCGGCTCTTGAACCGCCGCTGCTGTTCGGGCTGCGTAACCGAGAACCAGTACTTGTATAACTGGATACCTGATCGCACCAGCATCCGTTCCAGTTCGGGCGTCTGCCGCATGAACTCAAGGTATTCGTTTGGCGAACAGAACCCCATCACGCGTTCGACACCTGCCCTGTTGTACCAGGACCGGTCGTAGAACACCATTTCACCGACCGTCGGCAGCTCCTGCACATAGCGCTGATAGTACCACTGCCCCTTCTCTTCCCACGTCGGCTTGTTCAAGGCCACCACGCGGGCCTGACGGGGGT
Source organism: Ruegeria sp. D4 (assembly GCF_056534475.1). Lineage (NCBI taxonomy): Bacteria > Pseudomonadati > Pseudomonadota > Alphaproteobacteria > Rhodobacterales > Roseobacteraceae > Ruegeria > Ruegeria sp. D4. The sequence goes on along the minus strand of NZ_JBQFPJ010000001.1, from coordinate 129,137 downwards.
TCAGATGCTCCATGAACCGCTTGATCGTGCCGCCTTTGCCGGCCGCGTCGCGCCCTTCAAACAGCAGAACAAACCGCTGGCCCGTCTCCTGCGCCCAAAGCTGCACCTTGAGCAATTCAGCCTGAAGCTTCGCCTTTTCCGCCTCGTAGGTTTTGCGCGCCATCTTGTGGCCGTAAGGGTACTTGCCGCTCTCGAAAGCGTGCCGGATTTTCTCGGCGCATGGCTGCGCGGCATCCTGAACTTCAGCCTGTACAGTATTGATCTGAGTGGGTTTCAAGTCGGTCTGGACGATTGCCGCCATGCATATGCTCCTGGGTTTCAATGTTTCCCGGAACGCCTAGCAGAAACTCATAAAATTCGCTTTGATCGGCATCAAACTCTGACAGGCGCAACAGCCTGCCCACGCTCGCTTGCGCCCTTACCGATGGCCCCAATCGTCGGGATTGTCGGAGTTGTTTGGCGACAATCCCAAAACATCCCCCTTGGTCGAACACCCCAATCCCAAAACTGTCCGGTTGGCATAGGAAAAATAGGAACAGACCTGATTGATCTCGAGGATCTCTCCGTCGTCCCACCCCGCATCTCGCAAAGCGATCACATCGGCCTCGGTCAGTTCGGCCGGCGCTTCGGTCAGCTTGCGGGCATATCCCATCGCTGCCACCTGTGCCGCATCCAGTGGCGCCGTTTCCGGCTGTCGCGCCTCAATCGCTGCGCGTATGGCATCACCTCGCTCAGTGTCACCCAGCAACCGCTGCAACCCGTTGAAGTGATGTTCCACACAATAGCCGCACCGATTCAGCGAGCTGACCCAGACACCCAGGACTTCGAGAAACCATTTGGGAATCTGGTTGCCTGAATGGTGCAGCACGTTCTTGTAGATCGCCATGTGGCCTTCCATCGAATGCGGGCGCAGGCTGTGCGCCATCATGATATTGTCCACGTTGTTGTCCGGGCCGGTCACTCGCTCATACAGCTTTCGCAACTTACCTTTCGCCTCGTCAAACGGAATGGTTTTGATCCAGCTCATTCGCAATCCTCTCTATGGGCCAAACGCCCTTGGCCGTGAACCCTCAGCGCTCTGTCGGGATATTGATGCCAAAGGAATAGGCGGAACAAAAGTCCTGAAAACAGCAGACTAAGAAAAGCCCGGATCTGTCACGCTTGGGTCTTGCGGCAAACAAAAGTCGTAGCCGACAACGGCATCGTCATTTCGCTTGGGCCAAAAGTGCGGTGCAGAGCAGACGCCATTTCCCTGGCAACGTCATCCGAAGAAACTCCGCCTCGGGATCTGATTTCATCAATCAATGGATTCCCGAAAACCAGAGCTTTCGCAAATGTCTCGGGTGCCTCAATGCGTTTGTTCAGTCGAATGGTCTCGTACTTGATGTCACCCCATCCTGCCTCGGCAAGGTCCGCCTTGACCAACTGTGGATCACCGTAGTGAAAGGGAACCTTATAAAACCCGGGCGGATCATCCGGAAAAAACTGTCGGGCCACTTCGTGAGCCATCTGCGAAAACGGGTTCTCGGACATTGCGCTCCACACGTTGAAAACGTAACGGCCGCCGGGCTTGATAACTCGGGCTGCCTCGCGGAATGAGGCAACTTTGTCGGGAAAGAACATCACTCCAAACTGGCAAACCATAAGATCGAAACGGGCTTCCTCAAATGGTAGATCCATTGCATCCGCGACTGAGAACCGGAGATTATCGCCCTCTTCGAGTTTCTTTTTTGCCACCTCCAGCATCGGCCCGTTCAGATCCGTCACCAGCAAACTGGCGTCCTTCGGTAATCTGTCGCGCAGCTTGCCACTGACAATTCCGGTGCCAGCCGCCAGTTCGATTACATTTGCCACGGCCTCTGCACAGCATTCGTCGACAAGCCGGTCTGCATAGTCGACAAAAATATTGGGCCCTAGCCCCTTGTCGTAATGCTCAGGAATCTCTCCAACAAAACCGGACGCGCTCGTGTTCATCAACCCACTCCTTTGCAATAAGGCCGTTGCTCGAACCCAGACTAGCAAATTACCGTCGATCAGGCGAAAACTCAGCCGCCAGCACATCTATCCACAACACCTCGCGCCCCTCTTCCCCCCGCACACATCACCTGCCATAATGGAGTAAACCCAAAAACAAGAGCAGCACCCATGCCCGACGATCTGTTGACGCCCAGCGCCACCGCCGCCTATGACGCCTCCTCGATTGAGGTGCTTGAAGGGCTGGAACCGGTCCGCAAACGCCCCGGCATGTATATCGGCGGCACGGACGAACGCGCTTTGCACCACATGGTTGCCGAAATCCTCGACAACTCGATGGACGAGGCCGTGGCCGGACATGCGAACCGGATCGAGGTCGAACTGCACTCGGATTACGCTTTGACGGTGCGCGACAATGGGCGCGGTATACCGATCGATCCGCACCCAAAGTTCCCGGACAAATCGGCGCTGGAGGTCATTCTTTGCACCCTGCACGCGGGCGGTAAATTCTCGGGCAAGGCCTACCAGACCTCGGGCGGTTTGCACGGCGTGGGTGCGTCCGTTGTCAACGCTTTGTCGGATTCGATGGTCGTGCAGGTGGCGCGCGACAAACAACTGTTCGAACAGCGGTTCTCGCGCGGTATCCCGCTGGGCCCAGTTGAGAAAATCGGTGCGGCCCCCAACCGGCGCGGCACCACCGTCACCTTCCACGCGGATGAGGAAATATTCGGCCATCACCGGTTCAAGCCCGCCCGCCTGTTCAAGTCGATCCGATCCAAAGCCTACCTTTTCTCGGGCGTCGAAATCCGCTGGAAATCCGCCATCGATGATGGTGAAACCCCGACCGAGGCGAGTTTTCACTTTCCCGGCGGTCTGTCGGACTATCTGAAAGAGACCATGAACGGCTCGTCCACCTATGCCGAGCAGCCCTTTGCCGGCACCGTTGACTTTAACGAGAAATTCGGCGCCCCCGGCAAGGTCGAATGGGCGATCAACTGGACGCCCTCGCGCGACGGTTTCATCCAATCCTACTGTAACACCGTTCCCACGCCCGAAGGCGGCACTCATGTGGCCGGGTTCTGGGCCGCAGTTCTCAAAGGGATCAAGGCCTACGGGGAACTGATCAACAACAAAAAGGCCGGTCAGATCACCCGCGACGACCTGATCACAGGCGGCTGCGCCCTGGTGTCGTGTTTCATCAGTGAGCCGGAATTCGTCGGCCAGACCAAGGACCGTCTGGCCACGGTCGAGGCACAACGGTTGGTCGAAAACTCGGTCCGCGACCATTTCGATAACTGGCTGGCCGCAGACACGAAATCCGCCGGGGCGATCCTCGACTTCCTCATCCTGAGGGCCGAAGAACGCCTGCGCCGACGGGCCGAGAAGGAAACACAACGCAAGTCCGCCACTAAGAAACTTCGTCTTCCCGGCAAGTTGGTGGACTGTTCCAGTTCAACACGCGACGGTACGGAATTATTCATCGTCGAGGGCGACTCGGCGGGCGGGTCCGCCAAAATGGGCCGCGACCGCAAAACACAGGCCCTGCTGCCCCTGCGCGGCAAGATCCTGAACGTGCTGGGCGCCGCCAGTTCGAAACTGGGTACCAATGCCGAAATCAACGATCTGACGCAGGCGCTGGGTGTCGGCCTTGGCACCAGGTTCAACGTCGACGACCTGCGCTATGACAAGGTCATCATCATGACCGACGCGGATGTGGACGGGGCGCATATCGCATCGCTGCTGATGACGTTCTTCTTCACCCAGATGCGCCCGATGATCGACGCGGGCCACCTGTATCTGGCCTGCCCGCCCCTTTATCGCCTGACCCAGGGCGCCAAGCGCGTCTATTGCCTGGACGAGGCTGAGCGCGACGAGTGGCTTGAGAAAGGTCTGGGCGGCAAAGGCAAGATCGACGTGTCCCGCTTCAAGGGTCTGGGTGAGATGGACGCCAAGGATCTGAAAGAGACCACGATGGACCCGGCATCCCGCAAACTGATCCGCGTCACGATTGATGAGGACGAACCCGGCGAGACCGGCGACCTGGTCGAGCGCCTGATGGGCAAAAAACCCGAACTGCGGTTCCAATACATTCAAGAGAACGCACGGTTTGTGGAGGAGTTGGATGTTTGAAGTCAAATAATAGAAACGACCTCGAAGTCGCCTATGAGCGTGTCATAGATCGTTATCATCGCCTTAACGACATTGTCGAAGACCTAATACTCCACAAGTTAGACGAGAATAAACTGAAGTACTCAGGAGTTAAAAGCCGCGTAAAATGCATTGATAGCTTTCTCGAAAAATGCCAGAAAAAGGAATATGAACAACGCCTAGATGAATGCACAGACATCCTTGGAATTCGAGTTATTTCCTATCTTGAAAGCGATATCGAAAAGATAGAGTCTATAGTTTGCGATCTCTTTAGCGTTAACGAAAAAGATTCGATAGACAAGAGAAGACCAGAAAGCACTCGCGAATTTGGCTACAGATCCTTACACCTAATTTGTAAGCTTGGGGATGCGAGAAGTAGTTTACCTGAGTACTCCGACTTGCACGCATTAGAGTTTGAAGTTCAAATTCGTACAGCCCTACAAGACACCTGGGCTGAGATTGAGCACGCTTTCAATTACAAATCCAAAGCCGCTCTTCCTGCTGCTTTAGAGCGTAAGTTGTTTGGCGCTTCTGCCGTATTAGAAACCGTAGACGCGACCCTCGCAACTGTAACGAAAGAAGCAAACGAATATTTTGAGCTAGTAGCCAGCGGCGCTACTGGCCACGGTTCAGACCCTTTAACGAGCGTTGGAATTGAAGCGTTTGTTAAGAGCTACGTGGAAAAAAACAGTATTCCAAACATTGATGATAACCCCAAATATAAGAACTGGAGTGAAACCGCCATTGTTGAGTTAGAGAAATTTGGAATCGAAACTCTCGCTGACCTCGATGAGCTCATGAATTCCATTCCACAAAGAAACTATCTTAGCTTTATTAATAGCAATAACAAATTCAATCCGATTCAGATTGTTCGAATTCCAATGATTTTTTCAGACCCGAAGAAATTTTTCGAAAAAATCGATACTTCAACTCTTCCAAATGTTGGTTCAAGAGTTGCTGGTCTGGTACAGGAAGAGCATCCTGACCTAGACATACGCGACTTGCTTGAGAAGAATGGGTTTCCAGCGATCGGAGATGATTAGCAAGCGTAGGATGGGTTTCTAACCCATCAATTTTTCCACATCTAGATGGATGAAACACCCATCCTAATTCACCACAGTTCTCGTGCAAGACGCGAGCGCGAATGTGCAACACCTCAACGCGCCGGTAGGCCGGACTTCAGCCCGGCACACCGCAACCCCCTTGCCTAACCCGTTGACCCCGTTCACACTTGCGCACAATCCGTCATAGAAGAACGACATTTGAGGTTCCGAGCGTCCAAGACCCAATTTCAACGAACACGAGATTTCGAACGGGAGGACGACATGAAATCATTAACCCTCGGGCTGGCCTTTGCCGTGCTGGCCAGCCAGGCAAACGCGCAGCAGGCTCTGCTCACCGCGTCACCAATTCCGGTCGGGGCAGAGTTACGGTTCTGCTACTATCAGGGCATGGCCTATTCACTGGATTCCTTCGTAGTGATCTCGGGCGACAACACCGTCACCACTACCTCAACATCGCGAGAGGAACATCTGCTCCGCTGTGTCAAACGGGATGATGGCACGATGAGCTGGCGGCCACAAAGCAGCTTTCAGACCAGCCGGTGATGCAATGGCGGGCCTGCTAGCCCACCTTTCCATCCAACCAATCGGCAATCTGCCCGGCGGGTTTTTCCCAGCCGGGTTCCATGAACAGAAAATGCGCGTGATCCTTTACGGGCATAAAGGTCGCGCGGTCTCCGTACAATTCCGCCAAAGCGCGGCAGGTGTCAGGGTTCACCGCCCGATCCTCGGTGCCTGAAACGATCAGCACGGGGCAGTCGACCTTGTCGATGTCGACCTTCATTGCGTGGTGGTCGTCGAACATCCAGAAGAACATCTCGAACATCACCCGGCCGCTTTCGGCGCCCAACTGGTCAAACACCGCGTGTTGTTGCGCCTCGGGCATCTTGTTCAGCGCAAAGGGCGCCATCAGGTCGAACTCGACTCGCATGGGTTGCTTCCAGAACGCCCCGCCCTCCATCAGCGCGCGGGGGATGGCCCGTTCGTCGTCGGTTTCGGGCAAGGTGCCCCACGCTGCATTCGGGTTGATCAGCACGATGGCGCTGGCCAACCCGCGCGCCGCCACCTGCTGGGCCACCACGCCCGCAATCGCATGGCCAAGGAGAACCGGCTTTCTGTCCAGTCCCTTCACAAGTTCCGCGATGTCGTCCGCATAATCCGTCACACTGGTATCGGTCAGGCCCGGATCAGGCTCGGCCTTCGGATCTCCGCCATGATGTCGCAATGCGGGGGTGTGCACGGTCCAACCCCTGTCGCGGAAGAAACCCGCGTAATCCTGCATGCACCAAGGCCCGGCAAAGGCCCCGTGGATCAGAACAATCTCTTTGGTCATGAAAACGCTCCCTCATCACTCCGACTCAATATGAGAGATCGGGGGCGCACTCAGCAAGATGGTCTTGGGGGGATTAAACGGCCAGCCCGATCAGCGCCACGCCAACGGCCATCAGAACCGCGGCCCCCAGCCGCCGCATCCAGTTGCCTTCTTTCAGGAAAATGAACCCGATCAGCGCCGCGAAGATGACCGAGGTTTCGCGCAGCGCCGAAACCGCGCCCAGTGGGGCAAAGTTCTTGGCGTAAAGCACCAACCCATAGGCCGCCATCGACACCAGGCCGCCCAACAGGCCAACAACCCACACGTTAATAGGATAATCCGCCAGTTTCTTTCGCCTGCGGATGCCGACGAATCCGGCAATAAACAGGTGCAGAAAAGCCCCCCAGGCCCAGTAGCTGAGCGTGTTTCCCGACAAGCGCACCCCGATCCCGTCGAACACCGAATAGATCGAGATACACACCCCTGTGCCTATCGCGAACAACAGCGTCGAGCGCCCGAGCCCCGAACGCAATGCCCTCCAGTTGCTGAGCTGGATACCAACCGCGATCAGAGCAATCCCGGCCCAAGCCTGCAGGGGCAGCATTTCGCCCACCAACAGCATCGCCCAGAGGGACACCAGCGCCGGTACGATCCCGCGGGCGATGGGATAGACGACGCTCAGGTCACCGTGCTGATACGCCTTGCCCAGCATGAAATAGTACCCAAAATGCACGAAGGTCGAGATCAGGATGTAGGGGAAGCTCTCGGCGCTGGGCATGGGCAGCATGACAACCATGATCGCACCGGGAATAGCCTGCCCAAGAGCCACCAAGCCCATCGTCGTGGTTCGGTCGGCCGCAGATTTGACTATTGCGTTCCAAACTGCATGCAGCATTGCAGCCGCCAAAGTGATGGCGATGACAAACGGGGTCACGTCCGAACCTTTCGTGAAACAAAACCGGCCCGCAAAACGGGCCGGTGTCCTATTGTCACAAAGAGAGGTGGATCACAACGCGGTGTTAAAGAGGTTTGTGAGGTTCTCTTGGGTAAGTTCGACCGGGTTTCCGCCACAGGAGGGGTCGATGAGTGCGCCCTGGACGAGGTCCGGGATTGCGGATTCGGTGACGCCCAGTTCGGAGAGCTTGCGCGGGATGCAGAGGCTGTCGTTGAAGTCCTGCACAAAGGCGCGGAAGCCGTCAAATCCGCCATCGATGCCCAGATAGGCCGCGGCCTGCGCGAACCGGTCGGCGATGGCGGGGGCGTTGAAGTCCAGCACGGCGGGCATACAGACCGCGTTGGTGGTGCCGTGATGGGTGTTGAAGTGCGCGCCGACCGGGTGGCTCATGGCGTGGATCGCGCCCAGGCCCTTCTGGAAGGCGGTGGCGCCCATGGCGGCGGCGCTCATCATCTGGGCGCGGGCCTCGATATCGGTGCCGTCGGCATAGGCGCGCGGCAGGTAATCCTTGACCAGGCGCATCCCTTCCAAAGCGATGCCCTGGCTCATCGGATGGTAGTGCGGGCTGGAATAGGCCTCGACACAATGGGCAAAGGCATCCAGCCCGGTACCTGCGGTGATGAACCTGGGCATGCCCACGGTCAGTTCCGGATCGCAGATCACCACCGTGGGCAGCACTTTCGGGTGGAAGATGATCTTCTTGGCGTGCGTCTCGGAATTGGTGATGACGCTGGCGCGACCTACCTCCGACCCGGTGCCTGCCGTTGTTGGCACCGCGATGATCGGGGCGATGGCATCGGCATCGGCGCGGGTCCACCAGTCGCCAATGTCTTCAAAATCCCAGACTGGCCGCGTCTGACCTGCCATGAAGGCCACCATCTTGCCCAGATCCAGACCCGAGCCGCCGCCAAACGCTATCACCCCGTCATGGCCACCCGCGTTGTAAGCCGCGACACCGGCCTCAAGGTTCTTCTCATTCGGGTTCGGGTCCACGTCGCTGAACAGGCCGCGCCCCAGACCGGCGGCCTCCATGATATCCAGCGTTGCCTTGGTGATCGGCAGATCGGCCAACCCCTTGTCGGTGACCAGCAGCGGGCGTTTCATCCCCGCCGCCACACAGGCATCGGGTAGTTCCCTGATGCGGCCGGCGCCAAACTTGATTGCGGTCGGATAGGACCAGTTTCCAACAAGACTCATTTCAGAGTTTCCTTCAAAGCAGGGGCCCACCCCGGAGAGGGAATAATCGGGGCAGGCAAGTCATTTTCAGCCGGTCACCTTTTTCAGGTGGTAGGATTTCGGACGGGTCAGGTTGTGATAGCCGATGACGGACAACCCCCCGCCCCGCCCGGTATTCTTGCAGCCGGTCCAGCACAGGCCCGGATCCAGATAATCGGCCCGGTTCATGAAGACCGTCCCGGTCTCGATCTGGTCGCCAACCCGCGCCGCACGGTCCACATCGCGGGTCCAGAGGCTGGCGGTCAGGCCAAATTCGCTGTCATTCATCAGCGCGATGGCTTCTTCGTCCGAGGACACTTTCATGATGCCAACGACGGGGCCAAAGCTCTCGTCCCGCATCACCCGCATGTCATGGGTGACGCCTGTAAGAATCTGGGGTGTCAGATAGGCGCCGCCATCATCCTCGGGGAAAGTGTCGATATGCGCCACCGCGCCAGCCGCAACCGCCTCGGCAATCTGCGCCCGCACCTCGTCGGCAAAGCGCACATTCGCCATCGGACCAATTGTCGTCCCGGTATCCAGCGGGTTGCCCAGCTTATAACCTTTCACAGCCTCAACCGCCTTGGCAACGAAGTCATCATACAGGCTATCATGGACGTAAATCCGCTCAATCCCGCAGCAGCACTGGCCCGAATTGAACATCGCCCCGTCGATCAGCGTATCAACTGCCGCGTCCAGATCGGCATCCTCCATGACATAGCCCGGATCCTTGCCGCCCAGTTCCGTGCCGACACCGGTGAATGTCCCTGCCGCCGCGCGTTCCATCGCCCGACCGCCCCCGACCGAGCCGGTGAAGTTCACGAAGTCGAACGCATTGCCAGCGATCAGATCATTGGTCACGTCATGGCTCAGAAAAACATTCTGGAACACATCCTCGGGCACACCTGCCGAATAGAAGGCCTGCGCCATACGCTCCCCCACCAGCAGGGTCTGCGTGGCATGTTTCAGGATCACAGTGTTGCCCGCGATCAGCGCCGGTGCCACCGTGTTGATTGCGGTCATGTAGGGGTAGTTCCACGGCGCCACCACAAACACGACCCCGTGCGGGATGCGCTTGATATAGCGCCTGAACGTCTCATCCTCGCCCACCGCGATATCGGCCAGAGAGGTTGCGGCAATCTCGGCCATGTAACTGGCGCGCTCATTGAAGCCGCCGAACTCACCGCCATAGCGCACCGGGCGACCCATCATATGAGCCAATTCCGGCACGATCTCGTCATTCATCGCGCCAACGGCGGCTACGCCCGCCATTACAAGATCAATCCGCTCCTGCAACGGCCGCGCCGCCCAGCCCGCCTGCGCCGCGCGGGCCTTTGCGGCCAGCTCAAACGCAGCTTCGCGCGACAGCACTTCCCGCTCGGCAAAAACCGATCCATCGACCGGAGAGATACACTTCAGTGTCTGGGCCATCCCAACCTCTTGACTGTTCGCAGGGCGCGCCCTGCTTCATCTTTTTCCAAATACTCTCGCCGAAGGCACCCGGGCGCGCAGCGCCCGCTCTCCCCTAGCCTACGCCCGCTCGAAGCCCCGGGCCACTTCCCAATCCGTCACCACGCGCTCGAATTCCTCAATCTCGACCTCGGCCGCGCGGGTATAGTGATCCACCACATCATCCCCCATAGCCCCGCGCAACATCGCCGAGCCATGCAGCGCGTTGCGCGCATCCTTCAAAGTGCCGGGGATCATGCCCGTGTCGCCCTGATAGACATCGCCCCTTGCAGGCGGTTGCAGCTCCAGCCCCTCTTCGATACCCGCAATCCCGGCCGCCAACATTCCGGCCATCGCCAGATAGGGGTTCATGTCCGACCCAGGGATCCGGCACTCCACCCGAACCGCCTTGGTGCCATCCCCGCACAGGCGGAACCCGGCGGTGCGGTTGTCAACCGACCAGATGATCCGCGTCGGCGCAAAGGTGCCCTTCATGAACCGCTTGTAGCTGTTGATGTAAGGCGCCATGAAGTACGTGTAATCGGCGGCGTATTTCAGCAGGCCCGCCATGTAGCTTTTCATCAGCGCCGACATGCCCAGCTCATCTTCCGCGTCATAAAACGCGGGCTTGCCATCGGCCCAAAGCGACTGGTGCACGTGGGACGAACTGCCCACCTTGTCGTGATGCCATTTCGGCAGGAACGTCGCCGCATGGCCATGCTGCCAGGCGATCTCTTTCACCGCGTTTTTGGCAATCGAGTGATATTCCGCCGTATCCATCGCCGGAGCGTATTTGATGTTCAGCTCTTCCTGCCCGGTCTCGGCCTCACCCTTCGAGTTTTCGACCGGAATGCCCGCATTCCACAGATGGTTGCGGATCGGTCGCATCACATGCTCTTCCTTGGTGGTCTGCAGGATGTGATAATCCTCGTTATAGCCCGAGATCGGTTGCAGATCGCGGAACCCCTCCTTGCGGATCGCATCAAAGCTCTTTTCGAACAGGAAAAACTCCAGCTCGGTGGCGCACATCGCCTCATAGCCCATCGCCTTCAGGCGGTTCACCTGCTTCTTCAGGATCGAACGCGGCGCATGCGGCACCTCTTCATGCGTGTGATGATCCAGCACATCGCACATCACCATCACCGTGCCCTCCAGCCACGGCACCGGGCGCAACGTGCCCAGATCCGGCTTCATCACATAGTCGCCATACCCCCGCTCCCAGCTGGTCGAGGCATACCCATCCGGCGTCCCCATCTCGAGGTCCGTCGCCAGCAGATAGTTGCAGCAATGCGTCTCTTCCCACGCACCCGCAACAAAATGACCCCCATGAAACCGCTTCCCCATCAAACGGCCCTGCATGTCAACAAAACAAACCAAGACTGTATCAATGTCACCGGATGCGACCTGGGATTTCAGGGTTTCGAATGTCAAAGTTGCGGTCATGAAACAAACCTCTAGCTGCTGACGGGGGCACCAAACGCGGTGCCCCCGAGTTTGGTATCAATCGAAGGTATAGGGAGCACCGGCCTGGTTGATGACCGAGTTGTACTCGCGGAAGATGCCAACAATCTTCTGGTGAATCTCGCCTTCCTGCGCGACCTCATCCCAGAATTCGATAGCTGCGTTTTCAACCTCTTTCCATTCCGAGGCCGGAACTTGCCGCAGTTCCAGCTTGTCGCCGTTGGCACGCAACGCCGCTTCGCCACCCCAGTACCACTGGTTGCGATAGGTGTGGCCCGCCTCGATCCCGGCCATGACAACCGATTTCAGGTGATCGGGCAGTTCGGCCCAGCGTTCCTGATTTGCGAACCACGAACCGATCCAGGCACCCGAGATGTTGTTGGTCAGGAAGTAGTCGGTCACATCGGCCCAGCCCACGGTGTAATCTTCGGTGATGCCCGACCATGCCATACCGTCCAGCTCTCCGGTCTGAACCGCCACTTCGGCATCCTCGTAAGGAATGTTCACCGGCACGACGCCAAACTTGGCCAGGAAGCGACCCGCCGTCGGGAAGGTGTACAGCTTCAGCCCGTCCAGATCGCCGAGCGTCTTGATTTCCTTCTTGGTGTTGAAGTTGCACGGGTCCTGACCCGCAGCAGACAACCACGCCACACCGACCTTTTCGTATTCTGACCGCCAGATATCGGCCAGACCGTACTGATTGAACAGCACGGGCACATCAAGGATATGTTTGGTCGCAAAGGGGAAGTAGCCGCCGAACTGGCGCAGCGGCGTCGGCGACGCCATCGAGTCGTCGTCTGAATGCACCCCGTCGATGGTACCGCGCTGCAGCGCCTGGAACAGTTCGCCGGTGGGAACGATCTGATCGGCAAAATACAGCTCGATCTCAAGTTCGCCGTTTGCGTTGGCGTTGATGTAGTCGATGGCAGGCTTGGTCACGTGCTCGCCCAATGCGCTGCCGGCGTAGGTCTGGAACCGCCACTTGATGGCCGACTGTGCTTTGACGATTGCAGGGCTTGCCAGAGTGGCCGCCCCGGCCAGCCCCGCCGACCTTAGAAATCTGCGTCTTGTTGTCATTATCCTTCTCCTCTGTTTAGTCGAACTGAGTTTCGCCCCTTTGCGGGGTCTTCTGACTTATTTTCCATAGACATAATTCGGCAGCCAAAGCGCGATTTCGGGGAAGATGATGATCGTGGCCAAAGCGCAGGCCATCACCAGAACAAAAGGAATGATCGAGCCATAGATGTCGCGCAGCGTAATTTCCGGCGGGGCCATCGCCCGCATCAGGAATAGGTTATAGCCAAACGGCGGCGTCATATAGGCGATCTGCGTGGTGATGGTGTAGAGAACGCCGTACCAGATCAGATCAAAGCCCAGTTCTCCGACCAGCGGCACATATAGCGGGGCCACAATCACCAGCATCGCGGTGTCGTCCAGGAACGTGCCCATCAGGATAAAGCTGAGCTGCATCAGGACAAGGATCATCCAAGGGGAAAGCCCCAGCTTTTCAGTGAACAGGCTTTCGATGGCCTTGACCGCGCCCAGCCCGTCGAACACGGCACCAAATGCCAATGCCGCCAGAATGATCCACATGAACATGCAGGATATTCCCAGCGTATGCCGCATCGAGTTTTCAAACACTTCGCGGGTCAGGCGCCCTTTCAGCGCTGCCGCCAGCAGCGCCGTGATCGCACCAATGGCCGAAGATTCAACCAGCGAAGTCCAGCCGTTCACGAAGGGGACCATCATCACCATGAAAATCCCGACCGGCAGTAATCCGGCCTGCAGAAGGCGCAGCTTCTCTCTCAGCGGAATATCGCGTTCTTCGGCTGGCAGAACCGGGCCCAGCGACGGGGTGATCCGGCACCGGATGATGATATAGATGATGAACATGGCGGCCATCATCAGGCCGGGAAGAACCCCGGCCAGCCAAAGCTGACCAACCGGCTGACGGGCGATCATGGCATAGAGAACCAGAACCACAGATGGCGGCACCAGAATTCCTAATGATGACCCTGCCTGGATCACCCCGGTGACCATGCGTTTGTCGTAGTTCCGCCGCAGCAGTTCCGGCAGAGCAATCGTGGCCCCGATGGCCATGCCCGCTACGGACAGCCCGTTCATCGCCGAAATCAGCACCATCAGCCCGATGGTTCCGACCGCCAGCCCGCCCGACAGTCCGCCCATCCAGACATGGAACATCTTGTACAGATCATCCGCGATCCGGCTTTCGGACAGGATGTATCCCATAAAAATGAACATCGGCAGTGTCAGCAGCGGATACCACTTCATAACCTTGATCGCAGCCGCGAATCCAAGATCATAGCCGCCGCGATCCCCCCACAGGAACAAGGCCGACACCACCGCGACAAAGCCGATCGCACCAAACACCCGCTGACCTGTCAGCAGCATCAACATCATTGATGCGAACATCAGCAAGGCAATCATCTCGTAGGACATCAGATTACCTCTCGGGGGATGTCGTGGCCGCAAAGGCGCAGGATGTCTTTGAAGAACTCGGAAATGGCCTGCAAAAGCATCAGGAAGATGCCGACAACCATGATCAGTTTGACCGGCCACAGATACGGCCGCCAGATGGTTGCGCTGCGCTCTCCTCCGTATTGGAACGAGTACATCAGGCTGTCCCAGCCGCCCCACAACAGGATGATCAGATAGACAATAAGGAACATGACGGTAAATGCGTCAGTCCACGCTTTACGCCGATGGGACCATTCTCCGTACAGCAGATCCATCCGCACATTCGACCCCATCTGGATCGAGTACGGCCCGCCAAGCATGTAGTAGGCAACCATCGCGAACTGCGCCATTTCCAGGGTCCAGAGCGACGGAACAAAAAAGGTTTTCGAGATTGAAGACCACAGCAGGATCGCCATCATGGCGAACAGCCCCCACATCATCACGCGGCCAACCTTGTGATTGACCGCGTCGATGACCCGCACATATATCTCCATCGCCCGGATCACATTTCTGTCCTTTCCCCGAAATCGTTCAACGTGCGGCTGATCCATGGCACAAGACACGCCGCCATCGCCTTTTGCTGATCCTCCGTTCGGATCAGATCATTCCGGATCTCGATCATCACATTCAAAAGCCCATTGGGCTTCGCCTGCGCATCCAGCGTATGCGCTACGCCGTCCGCGGCCGAGTACGGCTCGTTCAGGCGGGTTTCAAACTTCAGATCAACAGGTGCAGACGCCATCATGGCCTGCGCAAACCGATCATCTTCGCCATGCAGTAACCCCAGCTCTACCGATCGGGGCTTGCCGTGATAGACCGGCGTGAAACTGTGGACTGTCACCATCAGCCGCAATGTCTTGCGATGCGATTGAATCTGATTGGATAAGCCGGCGCAAAAGGGCCTGTAAACACTGTCTATTCTGTCCTGCCGCTGCTGCGGGGTCAGATCGGCGTTAGCAGGGATTCGGATATCTTCGCTTTTCACCACCATTGCCCCGATCGCTTCGGGTGGGCGGTTGCAATCATAGACAAGCCGAGACACTCCGCCATGAACCAATACCGCAGACATGTCCGCCGCGATCAGCCGGGCTACCGCCAACGCACCAGGATCCCACGCGATGTGGCTTTCCAGCGCCGCAGCGGGCAACCCCAGATCGCCAAGCGCTTCGGGAACACGGTTCGACGCATGCTCGCACACCACAACCACGGCGGGAGCATCGTTTTTCGCTTCGATATGAACGACCGGTCCGTAGTCCAATGTGCAATCCCGTGATTCCAGAAAGCGCCCCAGATTGGGCGTGTGGAAAAAATTCCACATCGGACATTCACCTGTCAATATTTTTCCTGTACAAATTTCCCCAACCTTGATTGCAGTGAAAAAATATTCACATCACAGTCGACGTCATCAAACAGGAGGGTCCAACCGTGCGGGTAACGGACAGGCTGCTGACACACCGGGACAAGCTGACCCCATCTGAAAGGCAACTGGTCAGCGTGTTGCTGGATGACTATCCGATGGCCGGTTTGGGCAGCATAACAGAACTGGCCAGCACAGCGGGGGTTTCCACCACGACAGTCGCGCGCATGTTGCAGAAAACCGGGTTTGACGGTTACCCGCAGTTTCAGGCAGCGCTGCGCCACGAGGTTAAAGAGATGATCTCGGGGCCCGAGGCCAAGCGCGATCTCTGGCAGAACGATCTGCCCGAGGAACACATCCTGAATCGCTACTCCGGGCGAACGCTGGAAAACCAGAAACGCACGATCGATGAAGTGGATCCGGCGGAATTTGACAGTTTCTGCCGGTTGCTGTGCGACCCGGACCGGCGCATTTTCCTAACCGGAGGAAGAATAACCGGCACTCTGGCGCAGTATCTCTACCTGCACCTGCAAATGATCCGGCCGGATGTCAGATTGTTGCCTGTAGCCGCCTCGTGGACACATGACTTGCTGGACGTGCGAAAAGGGGATGTCCTGATCGCGCTGGATGTCCGGCGGTATGAAAACTCGACCTTGCTGATCGGGCAGCTCTGCCATGAGCGTGAGGCGGAAATTGTGCTGTTCACTGACCAATGGCGCTCACCTATTCACAGGCTGGCCAAGCACACGTTCAGCGCACGCATCTCGGTACCGTCAGCGTGGGACTCGATGGCCGCCATTCTGGTTTTGATGGAGTGCGCCATTGCCGAAGTACAGGAACGTCTGTGGGATTCGGTGAAAGCGCGGACCGACGAGCTGGAACAGGCCTTCGACCGCACGAAACTCTTTCGGAAATTCGGGCAGAGTTCAGGGTCTTAACATCTGCCGAATGGCGACCCATCCCAATCGGTACAACTGCCCGTGAACACTGTTGCCAGCCGGACGGCAGTCCGTACACTTTGAACCCATGACGTTCATTACGGAAAACCAGCTGCCACTGCTGATCCTGTTCTTTCTCGTGGGTTCGGTCGGAACGGCATTCTTGTTTCGCAAGCCGGCCGGGCACCGAGCCTGGAAACTTGCCGACTTGGTCTGGGTCGTGCTGGGCGGCATCGGCGCGCTGGTGGCGGTGCTGGCGGGCCTTTATACCTCGGACAGTTCGCGGCTGGACCGGCAGATCGACGTGGCCTATGCAGCAACGCTGGCCTTTGACCGCGACGCCGCGCGGTTCCGGCTGCGGTTCTGCGACCCGGCCTATGACCCGGATACAGCAGTTTTGTGCGACAAGGTCGAGTTCCTGTCGGCCTCAACCGCCAGCAATGCCGATCTACCCCTGTTCATTGCCGTCACGAACGAGGTAGCGCCGCTACAAGGTCTGCATTTTCTGTTCGGAACCGGGGCCAAGGACGACATGGACGAAATGCGCGACATGGCCGCCACGGCCGACGCTTTCAACATCGACCAGTTTCTTGTCTTCACCTCGTTGGATGAAAAAACCCAGACCGCAATCGACAACATGCGTCGCAAAGTGCCTGCAATCGCCGGGGACTATCTAATTCTGGCGCAAAGCTATGATGACCTGATCGAACAGGTCGGCAAGCTGAAGGATGAATGGGAATACCTGCAGGCCAACGCGCATATTCTGGGTCTGCAGATCGTCGCTTTGTGCCTGGTCAGTTTCGCCGCTCCGTTCCGGCTGGGCAAATCGCTGGTCGAACTGCGCACCGCATTCAACGCCGATACTGCTGTGCCAGTTGTTCCGGATCGGCCCCCAGAAAATAGCGAAACACCAGCCACAGGTTCCGCCCTCCCCGACGCAGCCAGCCCAAACGCTCATAGCGCTCCGCGCTCGTAACGGCACGCACGGGCAGGATGCGCACGCGCGGCAGCGCCCGGACCAACGCGACATCCTCCATCAAAGGCTGCTCCTTATAGCCGCCAGCAGCAAGATAGGTTTTGCGCGGCACCAGCAACCCCTGATCGCCATAGGGTAAGCCAAACAGGCGGCTGCGCAGATTGGCCCAGCCGGCGACCCATCGGGGCGCAAATCCCCGGGCCTGAAACTGCAACAGAAACGCAGCCGGTGCACCGGTTTCCAGATGTGAGGCCACCGCGTCGCTCCACCCATTTTGCAGGACCGTATCCGCGTGCAAAATCATCAACCACTCAGCCGAAGCCGTTTGGCATCCGCGCCGCAATTGTCCACCGCGCGAAGGCGCGCCTTCAACGATCCTGGCTCCGGCCTCGTCCGCCATGGCCAACGTCTCATCCGTTGACCCTCCATCGGTAATCACTAACTCGCGGATAAGACCCGCCTGCACCCCCTCCATCAGCGACTGCAAGGTTCCGGGCAGCGAGCCAGCAGCGTTCAGGGTCGGGATCACGATGCTGATTGGCGCGGGCACGTCCGTTAACCTCTGGTCATGGTCACGGAAACTCCTATATCACGGAGCCCAAGGAAATGACGAGGACCACCCCATGCCCAATCGCCGCATTTTGCGCCTTTCCGGTAAGGACACTGACAGCTTTTTGCAGGGGCTGGTCACGAATGACGTCAACAAGCTGGCCCATGGCCTCGTCTACGCTGCATTGCTGACGCCGCAGGGCAAATATCTGGCCGATTTCTTTCTGAAACGGGACGGTGATGCCATTTTGCTGGACGTTGCCGAAGAATTGGCGGACGGGGTGGCCAAACGGCTGGGCATGTACAAACTGCGCGCCGATGTGACCATCGAAAACAGTGATTTGAACGTACAACGCGGAACCGGGCCTGCACCCGAAGGCGCCCTGCCCGACCCGCGCCATCCCGAACTGGGCTGGCGTGCCTATACATCGGCGGCGGACGGCGATGATGGCACCGACTGGGACGCGATAAGGGTACGGCGCTGCATTCCGGAAACCGGGGTCGAACTGACACCCGACACCTTTATCCTTGAAGCCGGGTTCGAAGCGCTGAACGGCGTGGATTTCAAGAAAGGCTGCTATGTTGGGCAGGAAGTCACGGCCCGCATGAAGCACAAGACCGAACTGCGCAAGGGTCTGCGCGGGGTGAGCGTTGATGGCATTGCGGCGGTCGGAACCCCGATTACCTCAGGCGGAAAACCTGCCGGGACCCTTTTCACCCAGTCCAATGGCCTAGGGATCGCCTACCTGCGCCTGGACCGCGTCGGGGACGACATGACAGCCGAAGACGCGAAGGTTACATTGGCCCCTTAACATGTTGCCAAAGCGGCACGACTGCGCCCAGGAACTCTGCCCTGCCCTTTGAACATGGCCACCCGCGCTGTCACACTGGTTTGAGTTCAGCAAACCGGATGCTTCAATGTTTCAGCTATACAGAGCGATCTGGCGTGCCAGCGCCGGGCGGCAGATCTTCCTAATCGTTTTGTCCATTGCAATCGCAGGTCTGGCGGCCGTTCCGCTGGAATTTCAGCGCGATATCATCAACCACCTCACCTCGGACGATGTCACGACGGAAAAGCTGATTTATCTGGGCACGGGAATGATGTCCGTCATTCTGCTCAGCCTCGCGCTGAAATGGCTTTTGGGGTTTCGCGCCGGAACACTGGGCGAGGACATGATCCGCATGATCCGCCAGCGATTGCTGGTGCGGGCCTCGGATGTAAAGGCGTCAGGCGAGGCTGTTCGCAAGGGAACCATGACCACCGCCATTTCGGCCGAAGCCGAAGAATTGGGTAAGTTTGCGGGCGGCGCATTTTCAGACCCCGTGGTTCAGATCGGAACTCTGATCAGCGTGATCGGCTATATCTCTTCGACCCAACCGGGTCTGGGCATGATCGCCTTTTCGATGATCGTCCCGCAAATCGTCATCGTGCTGATCTCGCAGCGTAAGGTGAACGTCTTTGTCGCCGAGCGTGTTCATATCCTGCGGGGCGCAACCGACAAGCTGACCATCGAGGAGATCGACGCAGTCTCGAAAGAGGTCGACGCCTTGTTCGATGATATTTATGAGACCCGGCGAAAAATGTTCCTCTGGAAGCTGTCCGCCAAGTTTCTGCTTAGCGTAATCAATGGGGCCGGAACTGTCGGCGTGCTGATGCTGGGCGGCTATCTGGTGCTGAACGGCAAAACGGATGTCGGGACGGTCGTCGCAGCCACGAGCGGGCTTGGCCGAATTCAGGGCCCCACCGCGTTCCTGATCGCGTTCTACCGGCAGGTCAGCGCAAACCGCATCAAATACGAACTCATGCTCGAGCTTTTCGGCCCCCACCCCGAGCGCTATCGGCAGATCGAAAGAAGTAGGTAAGAAAAACCGCGCGGCACGGAACCGCGCGGTTTTTCACTTTTCAAACAAGGGGCGCGTTATGCGCGCTCGGAATATTCCATGGTTTCGGTGTTCACGACGATCATTTCGTCCTGCCCGATGAAGGGCGGCACCATGACCTTGACACCGTTGTCCAGAATGGCCGGCTTGAACGAATTCGCGGCGGTCTGGCCTTTGACGACCGGCTCGGTCTCGACAATTTTGCAGGTCACTTTTTGCGGCAGCGTGGCGTTCAATGCTTCGCTTTCATAAAATTCGACAACAATTGTCATGCCGTCCTGCAGAAACGGGCGGCGCTCGCCCAGCAGATCGGCAGGCAGTTCGATCTGCTCATAGGTTTCGGAATCCATGAACACCAGCATGCCATCGGATTCGTACAGGAACTGCTGATCTTTCTGCTCAAGGCGGACGCGTTCGACCTTGTCCGCCGAGCGGAATCGCTCGTTCAACTTCGAGCCGTTGCGCAGGTTACGCAGTTCGACTTGGGCAAAAGCACCACCTTTACCGGGCTTTACGTGGTCAACTTTGACCGCGGCCCAAAGCCCGTCGTTATGCTCAAGCACATTGCCGGGGCGAATTTCGTTCCCATTTATCTTGGGCATTACATAAATCCTTCACAAACGGTTGATGCGTCAGTTCCCGTCCCTATATCTGGCGTGACCACACCTGACAAGACAACGACACCTAGTGCTGCACTTGCAGCAAGCCATGCACATGACGCAACGCAACTATGCATTTTAAGTGTATCCGAATCGCACCTAATAGGTCATAAGAGCCGCCACGCCGAAAATGCAAGAGCAAGAACAACAAGGATTGACGAGATGAGAGATTTCGTTGACGGCACTGCCTTTAACAACGAGCAAGGCAATCGTGCTCGCAAACTTTTTGCAGCCGTTGTTTTGGCTGCTTTGGACGATGCCATTGCCGATGACAAGAAATACGGCAACGGCCCGGAACAAATCGCCCGCTGGGCCCGTTCGCGCGATGGTCGCGAGGTGCTGTCCTGCGCGGGTATCGACCCCAACGAGCGGGTCGTCAGCGGACTGATGGAGTTCGTTGGCCGTGGCGTGCGCACTTCGGTCGCGCTGTCGCGTGAAGAAAGCGAGCGTCGCAACGCCGCACAGCAAGCTGAAGCCGCCTGATCAACGGCGTCTTCCGGTGAAAAAACGCGCCCCCAACTACGGGCGCGTTTTTCTTTTGAACGCTTCAGAAGAACAAAAGCCACTGGCGCGCGACCCAGATCTCGGCTGCCAGCATTGCCGCAAAGAACAGCTTGGCTGAAACCGACAACCCTCTTTGCCACAACAGCAGGTATGAACCTGCACAGACCGCGACGGACACAGGCGCGACCCATAGGGCGTGATGTGTGCTGTCCCAATAGCTGACCGGGCTATCAAACACCCAGTCCGTCAGGGGCCAGAGGTGCGGGCGACCATCCCCTGCGTGCAGCAGGAAATCCATTGTCACATGCAATAGCGCGGCCAGGGTGGCGACGATCAGTAAGGGCCAGCCGCGCCAGATACCGATCAGCAACATCGCCCCCCACAGAAAGAAGGAATTGTCGATGGCAAAGACCGTTTGCCATGATTTCGAATAGTAGAGCTGGCCGAAAACCACCTGTTCAGGAATGCCCAGAACTAACAGCGACACGCCAGCCATAAGATAGAGCGACAAATCCGGCAGCAGAGACCCCAGCAACGCCGCCGACAAGGTTCGGCCCCGGGCTGGTCGCGCAAATGCGGCCACACCGATCAAAAGATGCGCGGGCGTGTTCATCCGGGCTTTCCCTTTGGCCTCAAATCAGGTCATCTGCGCCTCAACGTATAGGAGACGCCCATGGTTCGCGCCATCATGATTCAGGGAACCGGCAGCAATGTTGGCAAGTCGGTTCTGGTCGCCGGTCTGGCGCGGGCCTTCACAAAGCGCGGGCTGAAGGTTGCTCCGTTCAAGCCGCAGAACATGTCAAACAATGCGGCCGTGACCGAGAACGGTGGCGAGATCGGGCGCGCTCAAGCGTTGCAGGCCATGGCTGCGAAACGACCGACGCATACGGATATGAACCCGATCCTGCTGAAGCCGGAAACGGATACCGGGGCGCAAATTATCGTGCAGGGCAAACGCGCGGGAACGATGAAGGCTGGCGACTATCGCAAGGATAAATCCAAACTACTGGGCGCCGCGCTGCAAAGCTTTGACCGGTTATGCAGCGACGCCGATCTGGTGCTTATCGAAGGTGCGGGCAGCCCGGCCGAAACCAATCTGAGAAAGGGCGAAATTGCCAACATGGGGTTTGCCTGCGCAACGGGGGTGCCGGTGGTGCTGGTCGGCGACATCCATCGCGGTGGCGTGATCGCGCAGATCGTCGGAACGCAGGCCGTTCTGGAAGATCGCGATCTTGCAATGATCAAAGGGTTCGCCGTCAACCGGTTCAAGGGCGATGTTTCACTGTTCGATGAAGGGCGCGATGACATTGCCGCCCGGACCGGCTGGCCCTGTCTGGGCGTGGTTCCGTGGTTTCACGACGCCTGGAAACTGCCTGCTGAAGACATGATGGACATCCGCTCTCATGGTGGCGGGGCGTGCAAGGTAGTTGTCCCGCAGCTGGAGCGCATGGCGAATTTTGACGATCTGGATCCTTTGTCGGCCGAACCCGGCGTGACGGTCGAGATCGTACCCGCCGGGCGGGCCCTGCCCGGTGATGCCGATCTTGTGTTGCTGCCCGGCAGCAAGTCCACCATCGGCGACCTGGCTTATTTCCGGGCACAGGGTTGGGATGTGGACCTTATGGCGCATGTCCGCCGCGGCGGCCACGTTCTGGGCCTGTGCGGCGGCTATCAGATGCTGGGCAAAACCATTTCTGACCCGGACGGCGTCGATGGACGTCCGGGCAAAGTCGACGGGTTGGGCCTGCTGGACGTCGAAACTGTCATGGCCGGGGACAAGCACGTCAGACTGCGCACTGCAAAGGCACTGACAGGCGGAGAAACCGTCACCGGCTATGAGATACATATGGGACGCACCGACGGAGCCGATTGTGACCATGCCTGGCTGGAGATTGACGGCCGCCCGGAAGGCGCTGCCAGTCGAAATGGCCGTATCCGTGGCAGCTATCTGCACGGCATCTTTTCGTCAGACACTTTCCGCGCCAGTTATCTGGCGCAGTTCGGTGTGGCTTCAGACCTCAGCTACGATGACGGTGTGGAACAGACGCTGGATGATCTGGCGGATCATCTGGAACAGCACATGGATTTGGACCTGTTGCTGTCACTGGCCGCACCGCCGACCCGCCAGTAACAGTTTATTCGAGGTTCTGAGCAGACAATGCGCGGTGGATCTCCCGCCGCACCAGTTTGCGCAGATTTCGCGTGATACGTTCCCCAAGAACACCCTGCAATTCCTGCCGGACCACATCGGCCACCAGTTCCCGCAATGCATCCTCGTCCAATGTGGGAACATCCAAATCGTCTAGATCATCGGCTTCAGGCTCTGCCCGTTCAGAATATGACGCCTGCGAAGATCGTACAAATGTCGCCGAGAAGCTTTCGTCTTCAGTTTCGCCAATCTGGTCGTCAAGTTGCTCGGATCCAGCCACGAACCCGCCTGCCCCATCCCAGCTCAGTGGGTTGACCTGCGTCCCCGAATAAGCGTCATCGCTGTTCCCGTCAGGCTCCCACTGGTCCTCGGTCCGGGCTATGGCGGCCTCAAGCGCCTCGATCTTTGCGCTCAGACTGCCCGCCAGATCGTCCGCGGCCTCTGCTTTGGGCCCGCCTTCCAACACTGATGTATTGGCAGGCTCACGCTCACCGTTTTTGATGATGTCGCTGGCGCTCAGCACCAGAGGTTTTGCGGTGCGTTCTGCTTCGCACCCGGGAACACCTTCCGGCGCTTCCTGCTTTCTTTCAACCCTGACGGGATCATCGACCCGTAGGGAATCGGTCAGAACCAGCCGGCTTGGCTTGCGTTTGGACGCCAGATCGGGAACCTTGCGGCTTTCTTCGCTGACCAGACGTTTGACCGAGGACAGGACGTCCTCGATCCCTGCTTTTACGACATTATCCGTCATTGTTCTCTACCGCTCTATCCTTACGGATAAGTGTAGCCAAACAATTCGAACCTCACAACCGATAGTATTGCCCGTCAGTCACGACGCAACGCTTTGAGGACGCGATCCAGGTCACGGCTTTGCTTGCTGACCCGTGCCGGAGCCTTTTTGACGAGGTTATAGTACAGCGTCGGATCATAAATCTGCACGGCCAGACCAAGGCGTTCTGCGGTCAGAAGGCCCTGGGCCTGCAACAAATCATAGGCTGCGCGGGTTCGCTCTGTGCGCGATCTGACTTCGGCGAGTTGCGCATCCAGTAGATCCTGCTGAGCGTTCAGAACATCCAACGTTGTCCGGGCCCCCAAGGTCGCTTCCTCACGGATACCATCGAAAGCAACCTGCGACGCACGAACCCGTTCGGTTGATGCTCTCAAGCTTGCGCTGGCCGCCTGAAAAGCCGCGTACTGGTTCGTTACGCCTTGCGTAATGTTCTTTTGAACATTCAGCAGATTGGCGCGCGACCCATCGCGTTGCGCCATGGCCCGACGGACGTTAGCTGCCAGTCGGCCACCGGCATAGATCGGCTGCCTGAAAGTTAGCGAGACACTGGCATCGTTGATGTAATCGCTGTTGTCATAGCGTTCTGTAACACCGGCGTCAGCATCTAGGGAAACGTTTGGGCCCAAGTTTGCCCGTTGTTGCTGCACGATGAGATCCAGCGCTCGCACCTGATGCTGCGCCGACAGAATCGCTGGATGGTTACGTTGCGCCAGGCTGATCGCTTCCGCTTCGGAGCGAGGCAGACTGGGCAAACTTGGCTGACCGGCTGTTCGTCCGGGAGCATTACCGACCGCATTTACATATTCAGCTTGCGCGATATCCAGATCGCCACGTGCAACGGCCAGATCGGCCTGTGAGCCAGCCAATTGAGCCTCGGACAGTGCCACGTCAGTCCGGGTGACTTCACCAACCTCGAAGCGATCATTTGATGCGCGAAGTTCCTCTGCCGAAACCTCGACGTTGTTCTGGCGAATGGCCACAGTTTCTTCCTGCAGCAACACATCCAGATAGGCACTTGCCGCCCGGCTCAGAACCCCCTGCTCGATATCAATCAGGCTCTGTCGGGTCGCCAGCACAGTTTCTTGAGCCGATTGTTTCCCTAAGATCGATGCACCGCCATCATACACGAGTTGGTTAAGCGTCAGCCCCGTGAAAAACCGAGAAGGTTCGTTGGTCGTGACCACATTATTGGTCCGTGCACGGGTGTAGTCCTGGCTTACCTGGACGGCCCAGTTGATGATCGGCCGCAGCGCTGACAGCGCAATGGCGACATCTTCGTCCGCCGCACGCAACAACGCCCTGTTCTGCTCAAGCAAACCGCTTGTATTGTACGCGCCGATGAACGCATCGGTCAGATTATCGGCCCAGACCGCGCGGCCGGGTATTGCGCTCAAGGCAATGGCGGTGGTCAAGGCCGCTGCCCTGACCAGTCTACCAGTTGGCGTACCACGCATAACCAAGTCCTCTCAAATCAAAATAACACTGCTCGTTGGGCAGTTTGCGCCTTTGTTTTCAACTAATCAAGGCAGCGAAATAATCTGCTTTCGGACTATAGCGAAAATGCACTTTCGGCCGAAAATGCCTTCAGAACCGGCGCGCTGGCATTGAACGCATGGCGCCAGGTGACACGTCCGCCGGATTTATAACCGATGCGCACCGCCCCCAGTTCACCCTCCATGAACAGGCAGGCAATCCGACCGTGATCCTTGAGTTGCGCCAGCAAGTCCTGCGGAACCTGTTCGACACCACCCTGCACCATGATCACGTCATACGGCCCATGTTCAACAGCCCCCTGTTCCAGAGGGCCGACATGCACGATGGCATTGTCGGCGTCAGCTTCCATCAAAAGCGTCTGCGCTTCGCCGGCCAGGCTTTCCTCTTCCTCGACAGCGACGACCAGTTGCGCCATGCGCGCGGCAACCGCAGTCGAGTACCCAAGCGCCGGAGCGATGTCCATCACCACCTCGTTGTTGGAAATGTTGAGCACATCCAGCATCTTGGCCAGCGTCCGCGGTTCGGTCATGTACCGCCCGTCGCCCAGATCGATCAGATCTTCGACATATGCGGCTTCGCGCTGTGCGTGCGGCACAAAATTCTCGCGTTTGACGCTGAGCATCGCATCGATGATGGGGAACTTGGTGACATCGGAAGGCCGGACCTGAGTATCGACCATCGTTTGGCGACGTTTTGCGAAGTCTGTCATTGGATCGCTCACTTGCTCTCTTGATTGTTTGGCTTGTGCCACATCCCTTGCCAGCCAGCAACGGCTCATGCACTGAATCTTGCCGATGATGCCCGGTTTGCACACAATGCGGGACTGCATTTCCAAAGCCTGATGCCAAAATTGCAATCAATCCTCTGGACGCCCCAGACGAAAGCTGTTAAAACGCCTCTCACACCACAGCAAGTAATTGATTTTACTTAAAAAGGCGAGTTGGCGGAGTGGTGACGCAGCGGATTGCAAATCCGTGTACACCGGTTCGATTCCGGTACTCGCCTCCATATCTCCCTGCCAACAACCGATAATTCTGACTGAGCGCGTTGTCACGAAGGTTCAATGCCGTTGCAGCGAGAATGGCTGGCTCAGGCCGCCGTCGCGCGTTGCGCCGTTACCCGATTGAACCAGCTGACGATCTCTTGCAGGTCAGGTGTGATTTCCTCAGCGGCGCCTCCTGTGAACTCCTGAAATTTCTCGTTGTTCAGGCCGTTGACACCGACCAGAACGGGAATATCCCGCGCCAGGGCTTCAGCGATGACAGGGCGGAAGCCGCGGCCGTCCGCCTCGTGTTTGCCGAACTTATTGATAATCAGAAGCTGCGGATTGTCGTCCAAAGAAGCAGTTACATATCCGACGGCCTGCTCCAGCGCGGCCGGGTCAAGACGGCAACCGCGCGCCTGGGTGCCCAGAGACTGGGAAATCCGAATGGTCTCACCCTCGGGCAACACCCGGACGTCCATGTCGCATTTGCTGCTGTCCGCGCATTCGGTGTTGGTCTGAACCACACCAGCCAGCCGCGCGTCAGCGTTCAGAAGATGCTCGGCCACAGCGCTCAGCAGGCGGTCGGTTGCGCCGCGATCGGTGGTGGTGACATAGGCCAGGTACATTCAGAGACCCTCTTCGTACAAATACATGACATTCCAGATAGCACGCATGTCTGTGCTCGGCCACACCTCGCGTCAAGGCAGAGGGGAAAGGCCAATCACAGGTGTGTGCAGGTGAAGCAGAACCGCAAATACGGCAAGCGCGACAAGACCGGACCATTTGCCCGGCCATGGGCGCGGTGCGCGTAGCGAGAAGCGCGCGGTATTGCGCGACAGACGCGTCCATTCGATACCCATCGCCCGCGCCTTGCGGCGGTCGATCAGCGCCATACCCATTACAGCGAAACCCGCGAATAGCCCGAAAAGGATGACATGGGACAGGCTGCCATTGGCCAGTAGGTGCGCGCCGGCCCACAACATCAACGCTGCCAAAACCGGATGGCGCGTTGTGCGCAGGATGCCCGGGTTCTCGGGGTCAAAGGCGCGGTGTCCCATCCCTCCGAACGAAAACGGGTTCTGGATCGACAGCCCCACTATGGCCAGCCAGCAGGCTATCGGCATGATCAGCAAAGGTATCCAGCGAAAAAGCGCAAAAGGCGGTATGACTTCAACATACGGCGCCCGCGCGGCCGCGACGACAAGCCAGCCCAGCACCAGCAGGGACAAGGCGGAATAGGTCGCGAAATACCGCCTGCGCCCCATCGTTTCGATCAACCTGCCACGCACGGCGGGACGAGCCGGGACAACGTGAGTCAGAAGGAAGGTGATCAGCGCTGCAAGGAAGAGGGCCCAACCGGTCATGATAAACTCCGAACATATTGCGCCCGGTTTTAGGCTGCGGCGCGGGGGTGGTCCTTGTCCGAAATCAAGTCGGGCGCAGGGGCAGATACGCTGCCCCTGCCCTTGTTCACAAGCCCAGTGCCTTGCGCCGTTCTTCGGCAAAGCCCTGCACCATGCGGTCGGCAATCAGCGCCAGGATGGCCATCGCGGCACCAGCCGAGATACCAAGCCCCACATCGGCCTGCCCCAGCGCCAGATAGATCGACTGGCCCAGACCGGTTGTCCCGATCAGCGCCGCAATCACCAGCATGGCAAATGCATAAAGGATGGTCTGGTTCAACCCCAGCAGGATGGTCGGCGCCGCGTAAGGCGCACGCACGTCACGCATGATCTGCCACTCGGTCGCGCCGCTTGAAATGGCGGCCTCCATCATCTCTTCCGGTGTATTGACCAGTCCGTGCCGCGTGTAACGGATCATCGGGACGATGGCATAGGCGCAGATCGCCAGAAAGGCAGAGAACTCGCCAATCTGAAACACCATCAGCACCGGGATCAGGAACACGAACAGCGGAATCGTCTGCAGCATGTCACAGATCGGGCGGACGATTTTCCACACCGGCTCCCATACCGCGCTGGCCAGACCGATCAGCCCGCCAACTACGGCGCAGGAAAACACCGCAGCACCGCTGAGGTAGAGCGACAGCAGCGCCCTTTCCCACAGGCCCGAGACGAGGATGGTGCAGAGCAGCCCCACCGACAGCGCTGCCAGACGCCAGCCGCCCGCAACCCAGCCAAGGGCGGCGGTTCCGGTCAGGACAAACGGCCAAGGCAGGTTGGCAATTCCGGTTTCCAGCATGCCAATCAGGATCAACACGACCAGTCCACCGGTCAGGTGCCCGCGCCACGCCATCAGCAGGGTGATACCAGCACCGGCGGCGAACAGGCCGTAACTCATCCCGGGTGTCCACTGGAACCCCCAGGTAAACGGCAGAACCGCCTGATCAAGACCGATCCGCAACGGCAACAGAACATAGAACAGCGAGTTGTTCTTGAGCGCATCCAGCCACGGTCCGTTCGCCTGCGTGAACGCCGTCAGACCACTGTCGACCGCTTCGGCCATGGGGTCCAGAAGCGTCAGTTCGGACGGGTTCGGCAGCCATGCCCAAAAGGCGGCCGTGAACAGCACGGTAAAGCCCAGGACAGCCCAAACGACGCGTTGGTCATAACGCTTGCGCTCGGTCGCCAGAGTGCCGCTCATCCGGTCGATCACCACGGCGAAAACCACAATCACCAGACCGGCCAGCAGGGATTCACCGAACTGCGCCTTGCGCATGGTCAGCAGAACCTCCCAGCCGATATCGTTGAATCCGCCGATGACTGCGGCGATGATCACCATCGACAGCGCCGCCATCAGACATTGGTTGACACCAACCATGATCTGCGTCGCGGCGGCGGGGATTTCCACCTGAAACAGTTGCTGAGACCGGGTGCCGCCGGACATGATGGCAGCCTCTTTGATTTCGGGCTCGACCCTTTCGAGGCCCAGCATCACGTTTCGCGCCATCGGCGGCGCGGCGTAGATTGCCGAGGCGATCAGACCAACAACGGGGCCGAAACCAAAGAGCAGCAGCAGCGGCGTCAGATAGGCAAAAGTCGGCACAGTCTGCATCACGTCCAGCACCGCCTGCACAAAGGATTTTACCTTTGGCACCTCATTCGCGAGGATACCGATCGCTCCGCCAACGATCAGCGCGACCGGCACCGAGACAGCGACCAGCGCCAGGGTGTTCATGCTCTCGGCCCAGTAGCCTGAGGCCAGCACGAAGGTGAGGCCGAAGAACCCCAACGCCGCCATCGGCAAGCCGCCGAGATACCAGCCCAATGCCGTGACAAGACCGATGAGGATCGGCCACGGGGTATTGGCAAGCACATAGTTGGCCGCATTCATAGGATAGGTCATCAGATCGGAAAACAACCGCATGGCGGGTTTGATACCGTTCAGGAACCAGTCCAGGAACGCGCCCACCCATTGGGTCGCAGGCAGTTCCCACGCGGTGGGCCATTTCACCAGCCACGGGGCGACGCCTTCCAGTGCAAGACACACGGCACCGACGATCACGGTGATCAGGGCCGCCTGCGCGCCTGCAGTCAGCCGCGCCCGATGCGCAGAAATATCCGTAGCTGCAGTCATGTGTCATCCACCTGAAGCGCGGCAGCCAGATCCGACGGGTGGACACTACCGACGATGTTGCCTGCCTCGTCACGCACAGGCACCGGTTCGTACAGTTCCATGCAATGTGCAAGGGCGGCGTCCAGCGTCATCGCCGTGGTCAGTCCCGGATCATCCGGCCCACACTCACTTTCGCCTCCGCGCATGACCGAGGCGACCTTGGCGTGCTGGCCCTTGGCCACATCTTTCGAGAATTCGCGCACGTAGTCGTCGACCGGGCGCAGCACGATATCCGTGGGCGTTCCGATCTGAACGATCTTGCCATCGCGCATGATCGCTATCCGGTCGGCCAGCTTCAGCGCCTCTTGAATGTCGTGCGTGATGAAGACGATGGATTTCTTCAGCGTCGCCTGAATGCGCAGGAACTCATCCTGCAACTGGCGGCGGATAAGGGGGTCGAGGGCCGAAAACGGCTCGTCCAGAAACCAGATATCGGGATTCACGGCCAATGACCGTGCGATGCCAACACGCTGGCGCTGACCGCCCGAAAGCTGGCGTGGGAAACTGTCTTCGCGGCCTTCCAATCCGACCAGCGATATTACTTCCTGCGCGCGGGCCAGACGTTCCTTTTTGCCAACGCCCTGAACACGCAGCGGGTAGGCCACATTTTCGGCAACAGTCATGTGCGGGAACAGACCAAAATGCTGGAACACCATGCCCAGCTTCTTGCGGCGCAACTCGGTCAGCGTCTTCTTTGATGCGCCAATGACATTTTCGCCGTCCACATGGATTTCTCCGCCCGTTCCGGGCAGCAACTGCGAGATACACCGGATCAACGTGGACTTGCCCGACCCCGAGAGCCCCATGATAACGAAAAGCTCGCCCTCCTGGACTTCGAAATTCGCGTCCTGAACGGCCGGAATTAACCCGTTTTCGCGCAGATCGGCGGCGGCTTTTTCAGAGTCGTTCCCTGACCGAGACAGCGCGTCGGTCAGGGCTTTTTCAGCACCAGGGCCAAAGACCTGCCAGAGATTCCGGCAGGCGATGGCTGGCGTGTTTGCGTCAGTCACTTATGCGGCTCACTTGGTTGCCGCGTCGACGACCGGACGCCATTTGCCTTCGTTCTCGGCCATCCAAGCAGCGACAACTTCTTCGACCGAGCCGCCATCAACGTCGATTGCACCCATCATCGGCTGCTGGTCTTCGACCGCCAGTTGGTAGTTGGTCAGGATCTCGTATGCGGCCGGCCATTTCTCCTCCATGCCGCTCCAACCGGCTTTGAAGATGCGCGAAGGCGAGAAGTCGCAGTCATTCACCGCGTTCGGGTTCGGACCCCAGGCCGGATCGTTGAAGCAAGCCTCTTCTCCCGCAGGCAGGTCAACGAATTGCACGTCATAGGCCGACATCGCCCAGTGCGGCTGCCAAAATGTGATCAGCAGCGGCGACTTGCGTTCAGTCGAAGCGCGCAGTTCCGCGATCAGAGCACCTTCCGAGCCCGCAGGAACCGCTTTGAAAGGCAGCTCAAGACCCGTCATACGATCGGCGCCGGGTGTACCCCAGTCTGCAGGATAGTCGACCAGACGCCCGCCGGGCAGTGTCTCGGCCGTGGCAAAGACCTGCGCGCAGTCTTTCAGCGCTTCCCAAGCAGGCAGGCCGGGGCACAGATCGGCCACATGGGCCGGGTATGCGATACCTTCTTTGGCATCCAGCCCAAGATCGCCGATTTCGACCACGGTGCCTTCGTCGATTTTCTTGGCATATTCGTCCGACACGTTAGACGACCAGATTTCCAGCGTTGCGTCGATGTCGCCATCGGCCAGCGCCTGGAACTGGTTCATCATGCCCGCTGTGACGTATTCAACGTTATATCCTGCGGCCTTCAGCATCTCGCCCGCGACATGCGTTGTAACGTGCTGACCGGTCCATTCGTTGATTGCCAGCTTGATCGGCTCGTCCACGGCGCCCATATCCGCCGCCTTTGCCGATCCCGCGACCGCAAGGGCCAAAAGGCTTACACTCAGTTTTTTCATGATTTTTCTCCCTGTCTTCTTTGTTTTGCCCACCCGACGCGTTTTTACGCCGGCTGACTTGTCTGGTGACAATACCATGTCGCAACATGCACAAATTTAGCCGGAAAAGGAAAGTGAACACTGACACCAGAGCTAAGCTAATTTCACTTTTTTGGCGCGATTTCCCCCACCCGCTTTGCAACGCAACTGCACCGTCCTGGCTTGTTGCTGAGGTTTGCCAGGGCACCGGACATTGATTGACGAGTCAATCACAAACCCGAATCCCCTGTTTTGTCGAGCATTTCTTTGCAAAACCGTCTAAATTTCTGCATTTCGCAATAGTCGCGATCTATTGAATCCGGCCAACCGGGCGCAACTTGCCCCCTTGCCAGAAAGGAACAAAAAGGAAACACTAGCGCCGGAGGAACCGAATGATGCGCCATTTTGACGAAATCTACAGCATTGCCGCCGGCCGGCATGGCGGCCCTGACAGGCTGGAGGAAAAGCTGAGCAAACCCAAAAGCACCGCTGAGCTGGCCGCCATGCCGGACGACCGCTGGTTGTCGACAATAACAAAAACCATTTTTCAGGCGGGATTCAGCTGGAAAGTCATCGAATCCAAGTGGGATGGGTTCGAAACGGCATTTGACGGATTTGATGTCGGGCGGTGCGCCTTCATGGACGACGAAAAGTTCGACAGCCTGCTGCAGGACACGCGTATCGTGCGCAACGGAACAAAGATCGCCGCCGTTCGGGACAACGCCGCGTTTCTGCTGGGACTGCGTGAAGAAGGCGGAGCGGGTCAGGTTCTGGGCGGCTGGCCTTCGCACGACTACATTGGCCTGCTGGCCATGCTGGCCAAACGCGGGGCGCGCCTTGGAGGGGCTTCGGCTCAATATGCAATGCGGTTTGCCGGGCGTGACAGTTTTATATTGTCACAGGACGTCACCGCGCGGCTGATCGCCGAGGGCATCATTGATAGGCCCGCTACGTCGAAAAAGGCAATGGCCGCAGTACAGCAGGCTTTCAACACATGGATGGAGCAATCCGGCCGATCGTTGACAGAAATCAGCCGTGTTCTGGCGATGAGCCTCTAAAATCACCTTGCAGGCGGAATGCGTCGTACTAGGCTGCAAGGCATGATCACTCGCGTTATGCTAGTCGCCCTGTTTCTGCTTGCGTCCTGCAGCCGCCCGCTGACAGAGACCGAACGCGCGTTCACCGACACCATTCAGGGCAAAAGCCTGAACATTGATCGCGTCAGACTTGTCGATGGCGCGCCCGTGCTGCCCATTACATACTACCGCGAGGCGCGACCGCGTCTGGCCTGCCGGGATCGCATTCTGCCACCAGCCGAAGAGGGGCTTGTCACCAGCACCCCTGCCGCAGTGGCCCTGTTCAACCGGGTCTATTTCTCGCGTGACTGGTATCTTGAGAATTACATGTCCGGATTTCCGGACGAAATGAACCTGATAGCCGCAATGCTGCTGGCGCATGAACTGACCCATGTCTGGCAGTGGCAGAACCGCGAAACCACCGGGTATCATCCATTACGCGCAGCGGCAGAACATGGCGGACGCAAGGATCCCTATTTGTTCGACCTCGAAACTTCGCCTGACTTCCTTTCTTACGGGTTCGAACAACAGGGCGCGATCGTCGAGGAATATGTGTGCTGCCGGGCGCTGGATCCCCAGGCGGCCCGCACGCAGCGTCTGCACGACATGCTGGGTGTGCACTTCGACCTGTCACCGCTGCCCGAGAAGGGGCGCGAGCGCGACGTCGCCCTGCCGTGGCGGGGCGCGGAAATCAACGGCATTTGCAGCTGATCACCATCACTTTTGCAGCGTTTCCAGATAGGCGACCAGATCGACAATTGGCTGGCTCGTCAGAATCGGCTGGCCATCATGCGTTTTGATCGCCGTGTCCTGCCCTTCGAAGAACGGCCCATACACAGGCATCGGGCTGCCGTGCGAGACCAGAGGATCGCGTCCGTCGATCCGTGCCACAACTCTTGCCCGTGGAAACACCCCATTTGCATCCGCCAATTTGGTCAGGTCAGTGGGCTGAATAACCAAGACACCGGCCATCGGACCCTGACCCGTTGCTTCGATCCCGTGACAGGTGGCGCAGTGGCGCAGGTACAAATGGCCACCATTTTCGGCATCCTGTGCTGGCGCTTGTGATGCCAGAAAGACGGCTGTCAGAAATGTGACCCGGGCGGCGGACATTTTCATCGTAATCTCCTGTCAGGATTGGCAATTGCAGGCTTGCCCGTTCTGCGGCTAGGGGCAATGATCCAGATCAACGCAACAAGGGCAAAGGATCGGGCAATGACACAATACGCAGCCATCATGCTGGCAGCCGGAGTCGGCGTGCCTCTGCTGGCGGGTCTGAATGCGGCCTTGGGTAAACTGATCGGGTCGCCGACCACGGCGGCAGTGGTTCTGTTCGCCGTTGCCCTGACCGCTTCGGCGCTGGTCATGTTGGTGTTTCCCGGCTTCGACGCGCTTTCAAAAATTTCAGAAGCCCCGAAACACCTGTTCCTCGGCGGCGTTCTGGTCGCCTTTTATGTGTTGTCCATCACCCACGTGGCCCCGCATTTTGGCGTCGGTAACGCAGTGTTCTTTGTCCTGCTGGGCCAGTTGATCAGTGCAGCCGCCATTGACCATTTTGGTCTGTTTGGCGCCCAGATCACACCCCTAACCTGGATGCGGGCGGGCGGGATTGCTGTTATGGCAGTTGGCGTCGCCATCACTCAACTGGCTTGAGAACACCGCCGTCCAACCGCACGATCCGGTCCATCCGCGCGGCCAGATCCGGGTTGTGAGTGGCGATCAACGCCGAAAGCCCCTCACCCCGCACAAGTGACATCAGCGCATCGAAAACCTGATCCGAGGTCTCAGGGTCCAGATTGCCGGTCGGTTCATCCGCCAGCAAAACGCGCGGCGCATTGGCCAGCGCCCGGCAGAATGCAACGCGCTGTTGCTCTCCTCCTGACAGGGCCGCCGGGCGATGATCGGCGCGGGACGCAACCCCAACCCGCCCCAGCAGTGACATAGCCCGTTCACGGGCAGCTTTTTCGGATACGCCATTGGCCAGTTGCGGAAGGGTTATATTCTCAAGCGCCGTGAATTCCGGCAGCAGATGGTGGAACTGATAGACAAATCCCACATCGCGCCGCCGCAATGCTGTGCGGGTACGGTCGCCTTTGCCCGAGGCATCCTGACCCGCAATTTCAACCGATCCGGCATCGGGGGCATCAAGAAGCCCGGCAATGTGCAGAAGCGTCGACTTTCCGGCACCCGACGGTGCCACCAGCGCCACAGCCTCACCCGCGCGAAGTTCCAGATCTGCACCGCGCAGAACCTGAACCTCGCCCGGAGTGCCCCTCAGATAGGTCTTGGTCAGACCGTTCAGCCGCATCGTCACATCATTCATAGCGCAGCGCCTCAACCGGGTTCAGCCGCGCCGCACGACGAGCAGGGAAATAGGTGACAAGAAAGGACAGACCCAACGAAAGCGCGACTGCCTTGAGCACATCGGTCAGGTGCAATTCGGCGGGCAAAGCGTAGATGCCGCGAATGGACGGATCCCAGACACCGCCTCCCATGACGTAGTTCACGAAGGAAAAGATCGGATCGATATAGATGGCGAACAGGCACCCAAGGACCACGCCCATCACCGTTCCGATGATGCCGGTAAATGCGCCGCAAATGAAAAACACCCGCAGAACGGACCCTTCACTCAGACCGATGGTGCGCAGGATGCCGATGTCCCGCCCCTTGTTCTTGACCAGCATGATCAGGCCGGAGACGATATTCATCGCCGCGATCAGCACCAGGATCGACAGGATGATGAACATCACGTTGTCCTCTACCTCGAGCGCGCGCAAGAACCCGCCCGAAGCGTCCTGCCATGTCCAGATCTGGCTGCGTTCGCCTGCGGCTTCGAGTATCGGTATCAGGATCGGGTTGAGAGTCTCGGGCTGCGTTACCATTACCTCGATCTCGTCCGCGACACCTTCGCGGTTGAAAAAGCTCTGCGCCCTGTCAAACGGCATGTAGACCCTGGTCCGGTCAATATCGTAGCGGCCGGCCGAAAAGACATAGACCA
This sequence comes from Ruegeria sp. D4, assembly GCF_056534475.1. Classification (NCBI taxonomy): domain Bacteria; kingdom Pseudomonadati; phylum Pseudomonadota; class Alphaproteobacteria; order Rhodobacterales; family Roseobacteraceae; genus Ruegeria; species Ruegeria sp. D4. Next base: position 93,167 of record NZ_JBQFPJ010000001.1, on the reverse strand, counting down.
CGCGGTAAGCATTCACCCGCGGCGACGTGCCAAAGGCGGTTTTGACCCCGTTGGGCGAGGTCAGCTTGATCGTATCGCCGACTGTCGCCCCGATGCTGCGGGCAACACCCGAACCCAGGGCAACTACTTCTTCACCGTCCTGAAACCCGGACAGATCACCAATGGCTTGTTCACTTTCAGCAATACCCGGCAAATCCCGCAGGTCGTCGGGGCGAATGCCAAAGACCTCGACCCCGCTGCTGCGGTCGCGGTTGGTGATCAGCACTTGTCCCTTGACCAACGGCGCGGCCCGCTCGACCCCGTCAACCTGCGCGATACGCGCGGCCATGCGGTCAAAGTCCGCAATCGTCCTGTCCACGCTGCCCTGCTGACCCACCTGGCCAGCCGAATAGACGGTGACATGCGCGTTGGCTCCCAAAATGGTACCGACAAACTCGGACCGGAACCCGGACCGCACCGCCAGGGTCGCGATCAGGGCAAACACGGCCAGGGTGATCCCGATCAGGGAAATCCAGGTCATCACGCTGACGCCGCCTTCGGCGCGACGAGCGCGCAGATAACGCCAGGCGATTTTCCATTCAAAAGGGGCAAAGGGCGGGGGTGTGGTGGCCATGCCTGCTCCGGTTTTTCTGTTTGCGGCGACCCTTTCGGCATTTGCCCGGATGGTCAAGCGACTTGTCACCGCCAGTGTCTTTGCTAGCCGGAAAGGGCCGAAGTTTGATCCAATACAGCCTTTGTTCTGGCCGGGTCGCTGATGCCGCGGCTTTCCAATGCCTTGAATACCCGTTCGCGCAGATCTTCGGGCAGTTTCGAAACCGCCCGATTGTGCAATCCAAGGCTGAGTGACTGCGGATAGTCCAGTCGTGACACCTGCGCGCTCAGAACGTCCTGCGAATAGGTGGGCCACATACCGACGCTGTTGTTTTCAATCGGCTGAAACCAAGGTACGTAACCTTCAGGTGAGCCCATACAAAACGCGTTAAGTAGCATGAACTCGGAAGGCCGCCGCCGCGACGCAAAGAGAGCCTGCACCGAACCGTAACGCGCATTGATTTCGTCCAGCAGCGCCAAAACAAGCGATCTTCGGACCGGGAACGGTGTCGCAAAGTTCGTTGTTTCAAGATCGGTAGTACCGGGTTTGTTAACCCCAAGCGCCTCCAAACTCTCAGACAACCAATTGCGGTGAAAATCGCTTTGAACCGGAATGAACGGGATTTGGGCGGCGCCATCCTGTGAAAAGAACTCAGATTGCTCGAAAGCGCGCAAAAACAGGTTCTTGGTATCCAGGATAACGATATTCTCGGCATCTACCACGCGTGCGGCACCCAGTTTCAGCACCTGCTGAGCGCGATACCCGTTGTTGCCCCGCCACCCGCCTTTTCGGGCGAACGGAATCCGGAAACGGTTCTCGATCAGGACCCGGTCACGCCAGGGCCGTTCTGAACAATGCCCGGTGCCCAGCAATACGTCGTCGCCGCTTAGCACCTTAACCTTGGGCAGCAACGGACCATAAGACGGCAGGATTGGATCGATCTTCTGTCTGAGCGACGCCTCGTCAATGTCGTTCATGATAACATGGATCGATGCGACACTTCGGGGGTCAACGAACCGGGCAAATGACAGCGCCTGCAATTCCAGCAAGGGATAGTCCTTGGAATACACAACCGTTGCAAAACTCAGCACGTCCGTATCCCCCGTCTGAACCAGACTGATTTACCACTCTGATATCTTGTGTCCAGCCCGGCAATTGCAATGCCGGAACGAATCAAACGCGGTCGGTCCGTCTGGAAGGGCTCGGGCTTAAGGCGACAGAGTAACAAGCGGGCTATACCAATAGTTGTGACATCCTTCACAGACAGCGCTGAATTGTTTCACCTATGATATCAATGCGGGCATTGCGTGAATTATTGAACTCAAAATGCAACATTTTCAGAGTAATTTTATTTCAAATTTTGATTATTCTGAGAAATTTTGACACCCTGTAATGGGGGAACACATTTCAGAGCGGGGGTCGCTCATGTTAATTAAGCGGAAGACTGAGGTGTCGGGTTCTATTGTGGCCCGAACGGCATCCACAGAACTCGATTGCGAAACAGCGGCTCTGCTGCGCGCAGCAATCCGCCCGTTATTCGCCAGCGCGGCAAGCTGGGGTAGCCTGGCTGACATCCTGAAAGACAAGGGATACAGGCTGGCATTCCGAAAGGGCCGCCTGTGCATCACCGACAGAACATCCGGCGAGCGGGTCTGTGGACTGCGTTTTCTTGGGTTCGAATTCAAGGATCTGGTGCGTAAGCTTGGGCGTCCGATTGTCGTCGCCCATGGCGGGCAGGCAGATGGAGAAGTTCTTGCGGCACGCCCATCCCGGAACGGCACTTGAATTAAGAAACTAGAACTTTCGCCAAAACTGCACCGAACGGCGCAGGGTCTTAAACAGGCAATGGCGCGCGGCCAGTTTGATCGCCTCGGGCGTATCAGGTCGACGCAGAACTTCAAGCATCAGGTTGGCCGGCATGTGTCCGCGCCGATAGTATCCAAAGAAATCCTGCTGCGTCAGCCCATGGGCCGTCTTGAAATCCGCGTAGTATTGCATCCAGACACGGGTATAGTCCTGCCCTGTTGCCTCATCGTCGCTGGTCACACCTCTTTCCCAGAACAACGAGACCGGATCATCCATCCGCTCACCCTGATAGCCGCCACCGACCAGGCGCAGCATCAGGTCGTAATCGGCGGCAACGCGAAACTGCGTGTCATGTCCGCCCAGTGCAAGAAAGACATCCCGTTTTATGAAAACCGAGTTATGGCAGAACGGCATCCGCTGCAGGACCGCCGTAAGTGACATCCGTTTCTCCCGGCTTTCCGATCCGTCCGCGTGTTTGCGCAGTGTCGACCCGAACAGGAAATCGGGCGCGGTTGCCTCAAGCCGATCCGCCGCCATGTTAAGCACATCATCTGACGCCAGGGCGTCGTCCGAGTTCAGGAACAGCAGATACGTTCCGCGCGCGGCCTGTGCCCCCTTGTTCATCGCATCGTACAGACCGGCATCCGGTGCACTGATCACGCGTGTACGCAGGGCGTCTGCCGTCGCCTCATTCAAAAACGCAGTGGTTCCATCCGACGAAGCGCCATCCTGAATGACGTGCTCGGCCCGAACGCAGTTCTGCCGCGCCATGCATTCGATGACGCCCAGAAAACTGTCCTGCCGCCCTTGGGACAGCAGGTTGTAAGTCGCCGTGATCACCGAGATCAGCGGCGTGTCGGTCTGCTCAGGCGATCTGCTCATAAATCCCGGCGATCTTGGTGACCGCGGCCTCGGGGCTCAGTTCCTCACTTTCGCCGGTGCGACGGCTGGTCAGTTCGACCACACCGTTCTTCAGGCCGCGCGGACCGACAGTGATGCGCCACGGCAGGCCGATCAGGTCCATGGTTGCGAATTTGCCCCCTGCCCGCTCGTTGCGGTCATCATAAAGCGGCTCAAGCCCCAGCGCGGTCAGTGCCTTGTAGATCCTTTCGCAAGCCGTATCCGCTTCTTCATCACCCTGTTTCAGGTTGACGATACCGCAATGGAACGGGGTCACGCCCTCCGGCCAGATGATGCCCTTGTCGTCATGGCTGGCTTCGATGATCGCGCCGATCAGGCGGCTGACACCGATGCCGTGGCTGCCCATGTGGACCGGAACCGGCTTGCCGTCGGGGCCTTGCACGGTTGCACCCAGCGGTTCGGAATACTTGGTGCCGAAATAGAAGATCTGGCCGACCTCGATTCCGCGCGCGACGCGGCGGCGCTCTTCCGGGATCTGGTTGAACAGCGCCTCGTCATGGGTTTCGTCGGTGCGCGCGTATTTCGAGGTGAACTCCTCGAGGATCGCCTGACACTGCTCGCGGTTGTCATAATCGATCACGCGGTCGCCAAAGGTCAGATCGGTGACGGCGCTGTCATAGAAGACCTCGGATTCGCCGGTATCGGCCAGAACAAGGAACTCATGCGTGTCGTCACCACCGATGGGGCCGGAATCGGCACGCATTGGGATGGCTTGCAGCCCCATACGCTCGTAAGTGCGCAGGTAGCTGACCAGATGGCGGTTATATGCGTGCAGCGCGTCTTCCTTGTTCAGGTCGAAATTGTAGCCGTCCTTCATGTAGAATTCACGACCACGCATCACGCCGAAACGGGGGCGGATTTCATCGCGGAATTTCCACTGAATCTGATAGAGGGTCAGCGGCAGATCCTTGTAGCTGCTGACATGGCCACGGAAGATGTCGGTCACCAGTTCCTCAGCCGTCGGCGTATACAACATGTCGCGCCCGTGACGGTCCTGCATTCGCAGCATTTCCTGACCGTAATCGTCGTAACGTCCGGATTCGCGCCACAGGTCCGCGGATTGCAAAATAGGCATCTGGATGGCGATGTGACCCGCCCGCGCCTGTTCCTCGTGCACGATGTTTTCCAACTTGCGCAGAACTTTGAAACCCAACGGCAGCCACGAATAAATCCCGGCCGCGGCCTGTTTGATCATCCCGGCGCGCAGCATCAGCCGGTGGCTGACGATCTGGGCCTCCGAGGGGGTTTCCTTGAGAACGGGCAGAAAGTAACGGCTGAGGCGCATTGTATGACCTTCAAAGGTGAGAATTCGACTTCAAAGCTGCTTATTGCAAAGCCCCGCCGGGGGCAATCGGCCATTGGCGATTTTGCGACCTCGGAGCAGTCGGTTTTTTGATTGACCCGCCAGTCAGCATTCAAGATGGTAGCGGGAACATTTTCTCAGGAGGTCCCCGTGCAAACCATTCAGGAACCCGCCCGCCAGATCCCCGTAGTTCATCAGACCGACGTTCTAGTTGTAGGTTCCGGCCCCGCCGGCCTTGCCGCCGCACTGGCAGCGGCACGGGCGGGGGCGGAAGTGTCCTTGGTCGACCGCTTCGGTTGCATGGGGGGGAACATCACCGCTGTCGGGGTCGAAGGTTTCGCCTGGTATCGCCACGAACAGACGGTCGAAGCTGGCGGCATCGGCATGGAGTTCGAAACCCGTGCCAAGGAGATGGGCGCTGCGGTGCCGGAAAGCCAGTCGCTTAGCTATGAGCTCGACAGCGAGGGCTTCAAACTGGTGGCAGACAAGCTGGTCGAAGAAGCTGGCGTGCATCCGATGCTGCACCGTCAGTTTGTTGCGCCGATCATGGAAGGCAACAGGATCACCGGGATCATAACCGAATCCAAGGCAGGGCGCGAGGCGATACTGGCCAAGGTGGTGATTGATGCCACCGGGGACGCTGATGTGGCTCACCGTGCAGGCGCACCGACCCACAAGACCCCACGCGAAGACATGATGGCGGCCTCGGTCATGTTCCATCTGGCCGGCGTCGACAAACGCGCATTCATGGAAGGTGTCAAGTCCGACCCGCAAACCTATAAGGACTGGGGCGGCGGCGGTGAGTGGAATATCGAGACGAGCGGCAAAGAAGACGACATGTTCTCACCCTTCGTGCACAAACCGTTCCAACAAGCCATTGATGAGGGGCTGATCCCGCCGCATCTGAACACCATCGCCGGTACATGGGGTGCAATGCATGACACGGGTGAGCTGACCTACATGAACCTCATCCATCTGGCCGAGATAGACGGCACCGACCCCGACAGCCTGACGCGGGGCGAGATCGAAGGCCGACGTCAGTCGATGCTGGCCATCGAGGCGCTGCGCAGGTTCATGCCCGGTTGTGAAAACGCCCGTCTGCGGAACTTTGGAATGACTATCGGCATCCGCGACACCCGTAAGATCGACGCGATCTATAACATGACCGAGGATGACGCCCGCCATCAGGGTCGGTTCGAAGACACGATCGGCATCTACCCCGAGTTCATCGACGGCTATGGCATCCTGATCTTGCCGACCACAGGCCGATACATGCAGGTCCCTTACCGATCCATGCTGCCAAAAGGTGTGCAGGGCCTGCTGGTGGCGGGGCGTTCGCACGGCGCAGACCGCGTCGCCCATGCCGCGACCCGAAACATGGCCTGTTGTGCTGTCATGGGTCAGGGCGCCGGAATTGCAGCGGCGTTGTCCCTCAAAAGCAATCAGGACGTGCACGAATTGAACCTGAGCCCGGTTCACGCCGAACTTGAACGCCAAGGGGTGAGGATCAACTGATGGACCATATACCTACAATCGACATTGCCCCCCTGAACGACAAGGCTCATCCGGGCTTTGACACCACCGTTCAGCAAATCCTGAACGCTTGCACCAGCATCGGCTTCCTATCGATTACAGGCACCGGCGTTCCCCCGGATATGGTCGAGCAGGTTCGGGACTGCGTTCGTGAGATCTTCGGCGTCGATGACAGCAGCAAATGGGATCAGGCCATCACCCGTGACAATTATCGCGGCTATATTCCCATGGGATTTTTTACCCCGAACGACGGATCGGGGACCGCCGACAAATACGAAGGCTACAAGTTGCACTTCGAAACCTCATCGGATGCGCCTATCCGTCAGGACTGCGCGCTTTATGGGCCAAATCTCTGGCCACGCGAAGTCTCGGGCGCTCGGGACGTCATCCTGAATTACTGGGCTGAACTGGATCGCGTAACAGACCATTTGCTTGGGGCGCTGGAAGTCGGGTTGAAGCTTGAGCCGGATAGTCTGCGCGACGCTTTCCGCGATCCGATGACCAATATGACTTTGCTGCATTACCCACCTCAGGCCGCCGAGGAAGCGGGCTATGGCATTCATCCGCACAAAGATACCGACGCACTGACCATCATCGCGCCCGATCCCGTCGGCGGGCTTGAGGTTCAGACGCGGGCCGGAGACTGGATTACTCCGGATTGCCCGCCCGGAGGCTTTGTCGTCAATATCGGCGACATGCTGGAGCTTTGGTCGGGGGGACGGTTGAAATCAACTCCGCACCGGGTCGTCAACCGCTCGGGGCGGGAACGGTATTCCTTTCCGTATTTCGCCGTGCCGCGTCATGATGTTGTCATCCAACCCCAATTGCCACCCCTACCCGGCTTTGACCGGCCCGCAGTCCATTGCGGGCACTGGTCGGCAGAGATATGGCGCACAAACTGGTCAGATGAAACGGCGGATGAGGAAACCCCCGAACTGGGAACATTGCACAGCTGACACCCCAAAATCTCAGCGGGCATGAACCACTTGCATCGCGGGCGCGCATGGGCCAAGAACACGTGCAAGAGCCAAACTCAGGGGACCGATATGGCCTTGCCCGTTAAGGATCAGCTCAGATACTGGGGCATCGCCGCAGTGGTGATTGCCCTTCTTTTGTGGGCTCTTGGAGACGTGCTTCTGCCCTTCGTCATCGGTGGTGCGATTGCATATTTTCTGGATCCGGTCGCGGATCGGCTTGAAAATTTGGGTCTCTCGCGCATGGCGGCGACGGGCATCATAACCGTCGTTGGTGTGCTGGGTTTCGTCCTGGCCATCCTGATGGTAGTTCCCGCATTGATCACTCAGCTGATCGATCTGGTCGAGATCATGCCCAGCCTGTTCAAGGAACTGCGCGGGTTTATCGAACGACAATTCCCGTCCCTGCTGGACCGTCAGTCCAACTCGCATCAGTTTCTGGTTTCTCTTGGCGAGACCCTGAAGTCGAAGACCGGCGATGTCCTGCAAACGGTCGTCGCCTCGTTGGGGTCGGCAATAAACGTGGTCGTTTTGCTGGTCATCGTGCCGGTGGTTACCGTTTACCTGCTGCTGGACTGGGACCGCATGATTGCTCGAATAGCCGAGCTTTTGCCGCGTGACCATGCGCCGACAATCAAGAAACTGGCCGGGGAAATCGATGATGTCCTGGCCTCGTTCGTACGGGGCATGGGAACGGTCTGTCTGATCCTGGGCACGTACTATGCCATCGCGCTGATGCTTGTCGGCCTGCAGTTCGGGCTGATTGTCGGGTTCATTGCCGGACTCGTCACCTTCATCCCGTATCTGGGGGCGCTGATCGGCGGCACGCTGGCGATCGGGCTGGCGCTGTTTCAGTTCTGGGGTGACTGGGCCCATATCGGGCTGGTCGCTGGTGTATTCGCACTTGGGCAAGTGACCGAAGGCAATTTCCTGACACCCAAACTTGTCGGCAATTCGGTCGGCCTGCATCCGGTCTGGCTGCTGCTGGCGCTGTCCGTGTTTGGGGCACTGTTCGGTTTTGTGGGCATGTTGGTGGCTGTTCCGGTCGCCGCAGCACTCGGCGTACTGGCCCGGTTTGCCACTTCGAAATATCTGGAAAGCCGCCTGTATACCGGGCTGGAAGGGCTGGATCAGGAAGACAAGTGAATGGCACGCCAGCTCAGCTTTGACCTTCCGGCGAAAACCGCGCTGGGACGCGAGGATTTTTTTGTTTCCCCCGCCAACGCTCTGGCGGTGGCAATGATTTCCGCCTCGTCCTGGCCAGGCAACAAACTGGTGCTCAGCGGACCGGCAGGTTCGGGGAAAACACATCTGTCGCATGTATGGGCGGCGGAAACCGGCGGACGGATCATTTCGGCCACCGATCTGAAGCACGGCGAGGTGCCCGAGTTGGCCCAGACTTCGGTCGCGGTCGAAGATGTACCCATGATCGCAGCCGACGCTGAAAAACAGAAAACGCTGTTTCATCTGCACAATCTTGTTCTGGCCGAAGGCCACGCGCTGTTGATGACCGGACGGCTGGCGCCGAAGCTATGGCAGCTGCCTCTGGCCGATTTGCAAAGCCGTATCGAAGGCGCCCATCAGGTCGCCCTGGACCCGCCCGATGACGCCCTTCTGGGGGCCGTGCTGGCCAAGCTGTTCGTGGACCGGCAGCTCAACCCCGGACCCGAGGTGATTTCCTATCTGGTCAAGCACATGGACCGGCGTTTCGAAACGGCGGCAGAGGTCGTGGCCCAACTGGACAAGCTCGCACTGTCGGAAAGACGCGACATCACTCGGGCGCTGGCGATCCGGGTTCTGAAACACCATGCCGGCGACGGCCATTGAAGAGATTGACCCGAATCCGGTGATTTCGCATCCTGAGACAGGAATATCTGGGAAAGACATGGATCAGACTATCGATACCACCATCCCCGACTGGGGACCTTTCGGAAGACCGCTATTTTCTGATCCCCGCGTCAGGGACTTGTCCCGGGTCGGTGTTGTCGATGTCGGGTCGAACTCGGTGCGTATGGTCATATTTGACGGGGCGGCCCGCTCACCCGCGTATTTCTACAACGAAAAGGTGATGTGCGAACTGGGCGCGGGTCTGTCGGAGACCGGGCACCTGAACCCCAGAGGGCGTGTTCGCGCCTTGGATGCCCTGCGCCGGTTCCAGCATCTGGCCGACAACCTTGATCTGCCCGGTCTGCACGTTGTCGCAACCGCCGCAGTACGCGAAGCCAAGGACGGGCAGGAGTTTTGCGACGAGGTCAAAGCCGAAACCGGCCTACACGTTTCGATCATTGATGGTCTGGAAGAGGCCCGTTTCTCCGCTCAAGGCGTGCTTCTGGGATGGCCGGGTGCATACGGTCTGATCTGCGATATTGGCGGTTCATCCATGGAACTGGCCGAGATCGGCGAAGGCCAGACCGGTCGCCGCGTGACATCCGCGCTGGGTCCGTTGAAATTGCGGGACATTAAAGGCGGGCGTCGTGCCCGCAAGGCGCACATCAAATCCACCATGGAAGAACTGCGCGATCAGTTGGGCCCCCAGCGGGATCGCCTGTTCCTGGTGGGCGGCAGCTGGCGCGCCTTTGCACGGCTGGACATGCTGCGGCGGGGTTATCCGCTGAACGTTCTGCATGAATACAGGATGACCCACAAGCAGGTGCACGAAACCATCCGGTTCATCGAAAAGGGCGACCCCGAGAAACTGCGCAGCCGGGCTGGTGTGTCCAGCTCGCGCATGGCGCTTATCCCTTATGCGATGGATGTGCTGTCCCGACTGATCCGCACTTTCAAACCCAAGGACATCGCCATTTCAAGCTATGGAATCCGCGAAGGGCTTCTGTACGAACAGATGCCGCAAAGCCTGCGCGATTGCGACCCGCTGATCGAGGCCAGCCGCTTTTCGGAAGCCAAGGACGCCCGTCTGCCCGGTTTTGGAAAACATCTGTTCGATTTCGTCATGCCGCTGTTCAAATCGGCCCCGTCAACCCGCGTCCGGCTGGTCAAGGCCGCTTGCCTTCTGCACGATGTCAGTTGGCGCGCTCATCCCGATTATCGGGCAGAGGTCTGTTTCGACTACGTGACCCGCGCCAACCTGGGTGGGCTGAAGCATTCGGAACGGGTGTTCATTGGTCTGGCGTTGCAGCACCGCTACCGCAACAAACGCGAAGGCAACCGGTTCGCGCCACAATATGAACTGCTGGATGAAGAGGGTCAGAAGCAGGCCGAGATTCTGGGCAAGGCAATGCGTTTTGGCGCAATGCTGTGGATGAAGAATGACGCCACGATGGGCAAACTTCGTTATTTCCCAAAGAAACGCCAGTTGGATCTGATTTTGCCGAAAGCCGCCGAACCGCTGTTCAACGAAACCGCCGAAGCACGTTTCGGCTCTCTGGCTCAGGCGTTGAAGTCCGAGACCAAGGTTATCATCAAGGGGTAATCCCCTGTAAACGCTCAGATATCCGTTACACCTTCGTCCGGTTCTGGTTTTTCCTCAAGAGTTTGCGGGGTGTCGTCCTGCGGTTTCCGGCGGATGATGATATCGCCATTGGGCAGGATCTCCGGTGCCTCATAAACGCTCCAGTCCTGTATCTCCTTGGTCATTTCTGCCAGTGCCGGTCCCATTTCCTCAAAAAAGGACAGCATGGCAGGACCAAACTGTTCAGCCAGGTCGCGTAAATCATCCAGCGTGGGTTCCATCTCCTTGCGCAGGCCTTCGAAGAAAAGCTCGGCGCCGCGCTCCATCAGGGACTTGCCGGTATCTTCCTGCGCGCTGGCTGGGAACGCAGTGGACGTCACGATCAGACTTATCAAAAGAACTCGTTTCATGCGGCCAAACATAAGCACTGCGGGAAGGCGTTGAAAGATCACAGGTCAATATCCAGAGTTACGGGAAAATGGTCCGAGGCCGTCAGCAGTGCGTCCCGCAATTCCGCGTTCGAACGGATCGCGTCGTCCCGCAACGGATGCCAGATTCGCCAGACCGGATTTCGCTGGCGCAGCGGATCGCTGATCATGATGTAATCCAGCAATGCCTCAAGAAAATCTCCCTTGTCCCGGCGCACAAACCGGGCCGTCGAAGGTGTTTCCCCGCCGACAGAGCCGTAGGCGGTTGCGGCATTGGGATCAAACAAACCGGACTGCAACAAAATCTCGACGGATGAGCGCCCGAACAGGTTCTCGAACTCGTCCAGGCCCGGGCCGTCATTCAGATCACCCAGCAAAATCACCGGTTCGTCCTCGGCAATGTGCTGTTCGACGCGCCGGGCCAGCCAGATCGCCTGAGCCAGTTGTTTGCGCCGGTTGGAAATTGAAATCCGGATCGCCTCGTCCCGGCTTTCCGCGCCGTGCGGCGCTTTGGATTTCAGATGTGCCCCAATCAGGCGAAATTTCGCACCCGACTTTGTTTCCACCGCCAATTCCATCGGTGGCTTTGAAAAAAGCACAACATCCTCGGTTGCGTCGATATCCAGATCAATCCGAAATTCGGTGTCAAACCGGGGTGCTGTCTGATGGTCGAATGGCTGCGCAGACCGCGTCTTTGGATCATGGCGCACCATCATCAACTGAGGATCAAACAAAAGTGCCAGTTCCTGATGGGTTTCATTGGCAAAGCCCATGACCGCATGAGTGGTGCGCAAATCGAAGGCTTCCGCAAAACCCTGCAACGCGCGGACGGTGTTCTGGGTTTTGCCGGTGTTTGGGGCCTCAACGATCAGAATGGCATCTGCGTCGATGGCCGTCAGAACCTTGGCAATCGCCTCGACCTGCTGGGCCCGGGTGACATCATAGCGGCCGGACCAGCCGTCATCGACGATCAGACGATCCTGGCGATCAAACAAGTTGGCGAACCATTCGATATTGTAGGTCGCCAAACGCATCCGTTCAGACCTTTGCACCGTTTATTTCGTCCCAGGCGCGGTTGATGTCGATCATCTTTTTCTCGGCCAGCCGGATTGCCTCCTCGGGCACGCCGCGCGCCATCATGGCGTCAGGATGGGTTTCGCGCACTAGCTTGCGCCAGATGTTGCGAATTTCGGTCAACGGCATGTCCCTTGTCACGCCCAGAACGGTATACGGATCGTTTGGGGCATCCGGCACGAACCGGGCGCGCAGCGCCAGAAACTGAGCGTCGGTTTGCCCGAATATCCGGCTGACTTCTTCCAGAAACTCGTTTTCGTTCGGGTGATAAAACCCGTCGGCCATTGCGATGTGAAACAGGCCTTCCATCAGGTCGCACAACGTCGTGCTGTCTTCGTCGAACATCCTGGCGATCTTGCGGGCATAGTCCTGATAGCCGGCCACGTCGGTTCGGGCCATGTTGAACACCCGCGCCGCGCCTTCTTCGTCTTCGCGGGCAATCTGGAACACATCGCGAAAGGCCGTAACCTCGTCCCGCGTCACCTGCCCGTCTGCCTTGGCCATCTTGGCGCCCAGCGCGATCACAGCGATTGTAAAGGCCACCGACCTTTCAGGCGGTGAGCGCAGTTTTTCAAAAACGGCCGTCAGGCTTTCACCTTGTGCCAGTGCGCTCAGCGCATCGGATATACGGGTCCAGATCGACATGGCCGCACCCTAGCGCCACAAATCGCGCGTGTCAGGTGCGACAGATCAGTCCTGACCAATAATTTTCTGCATCAGTACCAGATCCAACCTGCGGCCCCATTTGCAGCCCACTTGGGGCATTCGTCCGACTTCGGTGAAACCGATGCGACCGTGAAAGGCGATGGCCGCCGGATTTTCAGAAGATATTCCCGCCACAAGCACGTGGACGCTGTCGGACCGGGCCACCTCTTCCAACCGGCTCATCAACGCGCGGCCGATCCCCTTGCCACGTGCTGATGGAGCGAGTTGAATCGAGTGCTCGCGGCATTCGGCATACCCCGGCCCGGATCGGAACCGAGTATACGAAGCGAAACCGACAACCTCGCTATCCAGTTCAGCCACCAAAAACCCCGCACCGCGGGCTTCTATGTCGGCTGCAATTCCCGCGGCAGACCGCTCCTCGGATGTGAACGTAACCAGGGTATCCCTGATGATCGCGTTGGCAATATTCGCAATCGCTGGTGCATCCGCAATCTGTGCCTGCCGAACCCTCATTCCAGAACGCGACGTCCGTTTGGTGTCTCGAATTCAGCGCGCAGACCCGGCGGGCCCTGGTGAAACTCAACACCCTCAACCGGCCCGGTGCTTTGGGCAAGTTTCGCGGCTTCGGGATGGGACACCAGCAATCTCAGCAACCGGCAACCACTGGCCTGCAACATTCCGGCGGGGTGCAGATCGCCCTGCCACTGTATGAGTGCGGGATAGAGGTTGTCATAAGGCAGGCGCCCGGACGACGGCACGATCATACGCCAGCACAGTGCGCCGCGCTCCAGATCTGTCGGGTCGAACGGGCCACCTGGCATGATGGCCGCCTCGATATCCTTCACACGGCAGATCCAGTTGGTCAGGCGCGGTGCACCCTGGAACCGGTCCAGATCGAACCACCGGGTGCGCTCGGGTTGCGCCGCATTCGGGTCAACTGCAATCGCTTCCAGATACAAGCCATCTTCAAGTCCGAGCAGCTTGTTATAAGTACCGAATTTCTCATGCTTGCCGCCTGTCTCAAGCCTGACCCCCAAGGCGTCCTCGACATGCGCGGCAGCAGCCTCCAGCGTTTCCCCTGCGACGGCCAGATGATCCAGTTCCATTTCCACCCCATCAAAAAAGGCAGCGCAGAAAACGCGCTACCTTTCCCAATAAAGCTGTCCTCGGACATCTGCGCCACAAGATTCTTCGTTGAAAAATCTTGTCTGGGCCTTACCCCTTGGCTTCGCCGATCAGGCGCAGAATATCCTGTGCCGCTTCGGGGATATTGGTGCCCGGACCAAAGATCGCCTTAACGCCGTGATCATAGAGAAACTGATAATCCTGCTGTGGGATCACCCCGCCGCAGATCACGATGATATCCTCGGCACCGGCTTTCTTGAGTTCCTCGACCAGTTGCGGGGCCAGTGTCTTGTGGCCTGCCGCCTGTGAAGAAATGCCGACCACGTGGACGTCATTGTCGACGGCATCCTGAGCCGCCTCGGCCGGTGTCTGGAACAGAGGGCCAACGTCGACGTCAAACCCGATATCCGCAAAGGCCGTCGCAATCACCTTGGCACCCCGGTCATGGCCATCCTGCCCCATCTTGACGACCAGCAAGCGGGGGCGGCGGCCTTCAGCCTCGGCGAAATCTTCGATGGATTTCTGGATCGCGGCAAAACCTTCGTCACCCTCATAGGCCGCTCCATAGACACCGGCCAGCGTTTTCACTTCGGCGCGGTGGCGGCCGAATTCCTTCTCCATTGCCATGCTGATCTCTCCTACGGATGCGCGGGCACGGGCGGCCTCAACGGCAGCGGCCAGCAGGTTTCCACCCTCGCGGGCTGTGGTGGTCAATGCGTCCAGCGCCTGCTGGCAGGCTGCCTCGTCCCGCGTTGCGCGGATACGTTCCAGCCGCGCGACCTGAGCCTCGCGCACGGCGACGTTGTCGACGTCGAGAATGTCGATCGGGTCTTCCTGTTCCTTGCGGTACTTGTTGACGCCGACGATCACCTCGTCACCCCGGTCGATCATGGCCTGACGACGCGCGGCACTTTCTTCGATCCGAAGCTTGGGCATGCCGCTGGCCACGGCCTTGGTCATGCCGCCCATCTCCTCGACCTCTTCCATCAGGGCCCAGGCTTTGTCGATCAGCTCGTTGGTCAGGCTTTCGACGTAGTAGGAACCCGCCAGCGGATCGACCACATCCGTCACGCCGGTTTCCTCCTGCAGGATCAATTGCGTGTTCCGCGCGATACGGGCCGAGAAATCGGTCGGCAACGCAATCGCTTCGTCCAAAGCATTTGTGTGCAGCGACTGGGTGCCGCCCAAAACCGCGCTCATCGCCTCATAGGCGGTACGGATCACATTGTTATAGGGGTCCTGTTCCTGCAGCGACACGCCGGAAGTCTGGCAATGGGTGCGCAACATCTTGGACCGTTCGGACTTTGCCCCGAACTCGGTCATCACGCGGTGCCACAGGGTCCGCGCGGCACGCAGTTTGGCAGCCTCCATAAAGAAATTCATGCCGATCGCAAAGAAGAACGACAGGCGACCTGCGAACTTGTCCACGTCCATCCCGGCTTGCGTCGCGGCACGAACATATTCGCGCCCGTCAGCCAGCGTATAGGCCAGTTCCTGCACCAGGTTCGCTCCGGCCTCTTGCATGTGATAGCCCGAAATTGAGATCGAGTTGAACTTGGGCATCTCGTTCGACGTGTAATCGATAATGTCCGAGATGATCTTCATCGACGGTTCAGGCGGATAAATATAGGTGTTGCGCACCATGAACTCTTTCAGAATGTCGTTCTGAATGGTGCCGGACAGGACGGACTTGTCGTGGCCCTGTTCTTCGCCCGCAACGATGAAGCTCGCCAGAATCGGAATCACCGCGCCGTTCATCGTCATCGAGACCGAGACCTTGTCCAGCGGGATGCCGTCGAACAGAATCTTCATGTCCTCAACGCTATCAATGGCCACACCGGCTTTACCCACGTCTCCGACAACGCGCGGGTGGTCACTGTCATAGCCCCGGTGTGTCGCCAGATCGAAGGCCACCGACACGCCCTGCTGACCGGCCGCCAGGTTGCGACGATAGAAAGCGTTCGATTCCTCGGCGGTGGAAAAGCCCGCATATTGGCGGATGGTCCACGGACGGCCTGCGTACATCGTCGCCTTCACACCGCGTGTAAACGGCCCGAAACCCGGCAAAGACCCCATATGCGGCAGTTCCGCCGTGTCCGCAGGCGTATACAGCGGTTTGACGTCGATGCCTTCCAGCGTTTCTTTGGTCAGATCATCCAACGGACGACCGCGCAGCTCTTTCTCGGCAAGCGCTTTCCAGTCCTTCGTGTCGGTCATTTCGATTTCCTCTTATCAATTCGGTGCGCGGCCGGTTTGCGACAGCACGCGTATGTTCAATCCCGCCCTTCAATCCGGCCCGGGCGCGGAAAATTGAGCGTTGAGTGCAAATCGCTGGTCGCAATCGCCTGCACAGTGGCTATATTCATTGGAACAGGAGGCCATATGACACGCACGCTTGCCCTTGTTTTCTCGGCACTATTCCCGCTGGCCGCGCTGGCCGCCGATGGCACAGCACCAGCAGATGACAGTTTTGTCCGACCCGCTGGCGACAGCGAACTGGACGAATTCCTATGGGTCAGCCGACCCATCGTTGTCTTTGCCGATACACCTGCCGATCCACGGTTCCAGCAACAGATCGACATGCTGCTGGAAGGTGAAGACGCCATGCGCGACCGCGACGTTATCGTGCTGACGGATACCGATCCCAAGGCGCGGTCGCCCATTCGGTCACAACTGCGCCCGCGTGGATTCCAGATGGTGTTTGTCGACAAGGATGGGGTCGTGAAACTGCGCAAACCCAGCCCGTGGAGCGTGCGCGAGATTGGCCGGTCCATCGACAAGACCCCCTTGCGCGAACGCGAGATTCGCGAGCGGCGCGAGGGCGGCTGAGAACTTTCGCCAAGCCCATTGGCCCCGGCGATGATCGCCGGTGGCCCTTGGAGATATGACAAAAGCGCAGCCATGGTCACTCGAATTCCATGATCACGTCGTCCACGGCGAGACTGTCGCCGGGACCTGCGTTGATCTTCGAGACCACGCCTTTTTTCTCGGCGCGAAGGATGTTCTCCATCTTCATCGCCTCGACGGTGCACAGCGCCTGACCTTCCTGAACTTCCTGCCCCACTTCGACGTCGATCTTCACGATCAGGCCGGGCATCGGGCACAGCAGCATTTTCGAAGTATCCGGCGGCAGTTTTTCCGGCATCAGCCTGGCCAGTTTGGCCTGACGCGGCGTGCGCACGTGCACCTTGATATCCGCGCCCCGGTTTCGGATGCGGAACCCGCCCGAAACCTTGCCCACCTTCAGCACCAATGGATTGCCATCCACATCCAGTACTGCCAGTTGATCACCTGGCGTCCAGTCTGAGGACACACGGTGCACGGTGCCATCCGCGAAGCTCACCGTTGAACCTCCGGGGTCGGCGGCAATCGTTGTGTCAAACTCCTGCCCCTGCAACGTCACCGTCCATTCGGTGCCAACCTTGCGTTCGTGGTTGTCCATCCGGCCCGATACGCGGGTACGGCGAATTTCGGCAACCCGGTGCATGGCAGAACACGAGGCCGCGATCCGCCGCAACTCGACCTCGGGCAGTTGAACCCCATCGAAGCCGTCTGGATATTCTTCAGCAATAAACGCTGTGGTCATGTCGCCGCTGACGAATTTCGGGTGATCCATGACAGCAGACAGGAACGGCAGGTTGTGGCCGATGCCTTCAACCTCGAAACTGTCCAGCGCCACGCGCATCGCCTCAATCGCCTGCTCACGGGTTGGTGCCCAGGTGCAGAGCTTTGCGATCATCGGGTCGTAATACATGCTGATCTCGCCGCCCTCATAGACGCCGGTATCATTGCGCACTGCAGCCTCGCCCGAGGGGGCCTCACCCTGCCATTTGTCATTGACCAGCAACGGACCGGCTGCGACTTCCTGCGGCGGACGATAGCGAGTCAGACGGCCAATCGACGGCAGGAAGTTGCGATACGGATCCTCGGCATAAAGACGGTTTTCGATCGCCCAGCCTGTCAGGGTCACGTCATCCTGCGTAATCGATAGCGTCTCACCTGCGGCCACGCGGATCATCTGTTCCACCAGATCGACGCCGGTAATCAGTTCCGTCACCGGGTGTTCCACCTGCAAACGGGTGTTCATTTCGAGGAAGTAGAAATTCTTTTCCCCATCGACGATGAATTCCACAGTGCCCGCACTGGCGTAGTTCACGGCCTTTGCCAGCGCGACCGCCTGTTCCCCCATCGCCTTGCGTGTTTCGGGATCAAGGAACGGCGACGGTGCCTCTTCCACCACTTTCTGGTTCCGGCGCTGGATCGAACATTCGCGTTCGCCCAGATAGATGCCGTTACCATGGCTGTCGCAAAGAACCTGAATTTCGATGTGCCGCGGCTGGGTCACGAATTTCTCGATGAAAATTCGGTCGTCGCCGAAGGAATTGGCCGCTTCGTTCTTGGACGACTGGAAACCCTCGCGCGCTTCTTCGTCATTCCATGCAATCCGCATCCCTTTGCCGCCACCACCGGCACTGGCTTTGATCATGACGGGATAGCCGATGTCGTTCGAGATCTTGACCGCCTCGTCGGCATCTTCGATCAGCCCCATGTAACCGGGAACCGTCGAAACACCGGCGTCCTGCGCGATCTTCTTCGAGGTGATCTTGTCACCCATGCTTTCGATGGCACCCACCGGGGGGCCGACAAAAGCGACGCCTTCGGCCTCAAGCGCTTCGGCGAATTTCGAGTTCTCGGACAAGAAGCCATAGCCGGGATGGACCGCCTGTGCACCGCTTTGACGGATGGCATCCATCACCTTGTCGATCACGATGTAGGACTGGTTCGCCGGTGGCGGTCCGATATGCACCGCCTCATCAGCCATCGAAACGTGCAACGCGTTCTTGTCGGCGTCAGAATAAATGGCGACCGTACCGATACCCATCTTGCGAGCGGTCTTGATGACCCGGCAGGCGATCTCGCCCCGGTTGGCGATCAGGATCTTGTTGAACATGAGACGTCCTTTGGCTTGGTGTTCTGAAAATGCAAAACGCCGCCGCAGGGGACTCCCCCCGCGACGGCGTTCTGCATGATGGCGGACGGGGCGGAACGCGCCCCGAAAAGCTTTGAGTTAGTCGCAGGTACCCTGCGACTTGCAATACAGTACGTTGCCCGCGGCACCGACCGCAGCGCCGACGACCGGGTTTGCGTCCAGAACGACCGCGCCCAGGGCGCCCGCTCCGCCGCCGATGACCGCTTGTTCGCCGGTGGTTTCGCCACAGGCCGCAAGGCCTGCGCAGGCCGCGACCACAAGGAAGATGCGTGAGGTTTGCATGGTTTCTGCCCCTTCAGATTTCTTGGTTTCCTTGCGGCCAGATGCCGGAAGCCCGCATTGTTATGCAATAACAACGGCGGCAACCAAACTTTTTGCGGAGTTTTTTGCCGCTTGTTGCCTACTGTCTGAGAAAAGAAAAACGCGGGCAGGATATTGTGGGGAACACAAGCCTGCCCGCGATAGGAAGGGGTACGGAATAGTAGGTGCTTGTGCGACGCAGGCAAAGTAGAGCCGCACGGCCCTTCCACCATGCACGGCACAATCCCGGCGGCAAACAAAGTATTGTTTCCACCCCGAATACCGGCT
This sequence comes from Ruegeria sp. D4, assembly GCF_056534475.1. Taxonomy (NCBI): domain Bacteria; kingdom Pseudomonadati; phylum Pseudomonadota; class Alphaproteobacteria; order Rhodobacterales; family Roseobacteraceae; genus Ruegeria; species Ruegeria sp. D4. The sequence continues at coordinate 73,758 of NZ_JBQFPJ010000001.1, read as the reverse complement.
GGATTTTGCCCATCCTGCGTAATGCCGCGCAATTTCGCGCCGACAAGACCTTTGCCGTATCCATATTCCAGCACACCAGAAGGTGTCACATTCCTGTGACAGACCTGGCTTCCAAGTGCGATTTGGGCAAAAGGCAAATCACGAACGCCTTGGAATTCGAAAGCCAAATTTTCTCTCGATTTCCGTGCGTTACGACCCTCTTTCACCCACACGTGAAGGTGCTTGGGATTTCCCGCACGATTGCTTGAGAAATCGGGCCCATTTTGTCCCGTTGTCGTGATTTCCATCGGATTTTGGGACGTGGAACTGTGCTTGTGCACACTCGCATACAAGGAAATACCCAAATGATAATAAAGAGAAAAACGGCCCTTCTGCTCGCCGTCTCGGCGCTCGGACTCAGCGGATTGAAGGCCAACGCCCAGGATGCTCAGACCCAGGCCGAACTGGATGCCCTGCGCGCCCGTGTCGAAGCGCTGGAGGCCGCCAAATCCGGTGCCGGGACCGGCGATCTGAGGATCGGCAACACCACTCTGGACGTCTACGGATATATCAAGGCCGATTTCTTCTACGACTTCGACTACGACCAGGGTGACACCGCCTTCGTAAACAACATCGGTGAGCCTGCAAACGAGACCAGTGGCACATTCGGCGCGACTGTTCGTCAGTCCCGAATCGGGCTGCGTACCAGCACGCCTTCCGGTATCGGCGAAATCGGAGGTCAGCTGGAACTGGATCTGTTCGCCTCGGGCGGAGCGGCTGAACTGCGCCTGCGCCATGCCAATATCACGATCGGAGATAGCTGGCTGATCGGTCAGTACTGGACCAATTTCCAGCCGCTGGACACCTATCCGACCTCGGTTGAATTCAACGGTCCTGTCGGTATCCCATTCGCTCGTGTGCCACAGGTGCGCTACTCCAGTACCCTTGGGTCCAACACCACATTCTCGGCTTCGATAGAAGAGAACGTCAGCGCGTCCAATTCGAGAAATCCTGTTTTCACCGGTGCCATCGAGTACGACGACGGCACATATATTGCCCGCGCATCCGCCCTCTATGGCAAGGCCGAATCCGGCACGGTCGAAGTCGATCAGACAGGCTTTACCCTCTCGGGCTCGGTCCGGCCGTGGCAGGGGGGGCTGTTTCAGGTCAACTACGTAGACGGTGAGGCGCTTGGCCCCTACCTGATCGGCCTGGGTGATGCCATCGTCAACGGCCGGGCAAATGACGTCGACGGCTATACCATCGAGTTCCGCCAGGACATTGGTACGAAATGGAATGTCGGTATCGCCTACGGTCGCGAAGATTACGATCTGCCCACCTCGACCGGCACGTTGTCCTTCACCGAGCTTGAGACGATCCATGTGAACGCCTTTTACCAGGCAACCGACAACCTGACATTCAGCGCCGAATACTTCTTTGGCGAACGGAACGATGCCCCCACTGGCCGGACGTTTGACGGCGACCGGGTCCAACTGGCGGCGCAGTTGAACTTCTGACATCCCATACCGGCCCTGCCCGGCTTCGGGCAGGGTTTTCCCTTGGCGGATATGGGACATGGCGGCAAACACGATCAGCGCACCCCGTCGAAGATTTCAGGAAAGGAATGGCGCGCGACGTCCAGATCAATCACCAGCAACGCGTCGTAGCTGGCAGGGTCGAACGGGTCTTCTGCCGCAATTACTTCGCGCCCGAACAGCCAGCTCAGCCGCCCTGCGTCCAAATTGCCACGCTCAAACGGCTGGTCACCGAAATGTTCCCACAACGCTTCCATGAACGCCGCGTCCGCGCGCCGGTCCGCTGGTTTGCGATCCCGGAAACGCTCGCGCCGGGTCAGAGGCGTTACACCTTTGGGGTTGGCGCGCCGGATGACGAACTGGAAATCGGTGCCGGACAGACGGCCGGGGAAACCACGATGTTTCAGCATACCTGAACCTCGGCCATCAACATGTTGAAAAAGACACAGGACTTACATCCAACCAGAGCTGGTTTCATTGCGCGCACCTCCACGGTCGCCGGTTTTTTCTGAAACGCACTGATGTCATGAAAATCACCGATCACGATCAGAGCCCTTCCCAGATACACCGGGAATCCTCCAACCGGTAGGCCTCGAAAAACTGCGTTGCGTCGGGCGCGGCATTACCGAATTCGGTGGCGCGGTCGGAAAAGGAAATCACGACGAGGGCCGGCTCAAGTTCATGCTTCGCCACATAGGGAACCGCAAGGATTTCACAAAGATGCGCCATATCGGCCGACGCCACATCATAACCGATCCGCCCAACTGTCGAACCGATCTTGGGCGCGATGAAGCGAAACCTCAGCCACAATTCACCTGGGTTATTGTCCAGCAGAACATCGCTCAGCTCGACCGGCTGACCTGACGGGACAGGCAGAAGGCTTTGGGCCAAAACTTCCGCAGGGGATGCAAGCAATGCGCCAGCTAAAACAAATGCGCGACCCCAGCCCTGCCAGTGGCAGGCTCCTCTCTCCGGGGTCGCGGGCGCAGCGTTGACACGCCGCGCTAATCTGTTTTTGGCTGGTTGTTCCATAAACCTGTTTCGGCCTCAAAGTCGGATTTTCAGCTTCGCAATCGTTCCGCCATCAAATTCGGCAGACCGGCGCCAATTCGAGGTGGGCCGCCCCACCCCGGCCATCAAAGCGGGATATTGTCGTGCTTTTTCCACGGGTTCTTCAGCTTCTTGTTCCGCAAACTCGCAAATGCCCGCGAGACACGGCGACGCGTAGAGTGTGGCATGATCACTTCGTCAATAAATCCGCGCTCGGCCGCGACGAACGGATTGGCAAAGCGATCCTCGTAATCCTGCGTATGCTGCGCGATCTTGTCCGCGTCGCCCAGATCAGCGCGGTGAATGATTTCGGTCGCGCCCTTGGCGCCCATCACTGCGATCTCGGCTGTCGGCCAGGCGTAATTGAAATCGCCACGCAAGTGCTTCGACGCCATCACGTCATAGGCTCCGCCGTAAGCCTTGCGCGTGATGACGGTTACTTTCGGAACCGTTGCCTCGCCATAGGCGAACAGAAGCTTTGCGCCGTGTTTGATCACGCCGCCATATTCCTGGCTGGTGCCGGGCAGGAAACCGGGAACGTCGACAAGTGTCAGGATCGGAATTTCAAAACAATCACAGAAGCGCACGAACCGTGCGGCCTTGCGCGAGCTGTCAATGTCCAGACATCCGGCCAGAACCATCGGCTGGTTGGCCACGACGCCAACGGTCTGCCCCTCAAGCCGGATGAAACCGGTGATGATATTCTTCGCGAAATCCTCCTGGATTTCGTAGAAATCACCCTCATCCGCGACCTTCGCGATCAGTTCCTTCATGTCGTAGGGCGTGTTCGGGTTGTCCGGAACCAACGTATCCAGCGAAGATTCAATGCGATCGGGTTCGTCAAAGAACGGACGCACGGGCGGCTTTTCGCGGTTGTTGAGCGGCAGGAAATCAACCAGACGGCGCACTTCGGCCAGCGCCTCGACATCGTTTTCAAATGCACCGTCGGCAACCGAAGACTTCTTTGTATGAGTAGACGCACCACCCAACTCTTCCGCCGTCACGACCTCGTTCGTTACGGTTTTTACTACGTCGGGACCGGTTACGAACATGTAGGAAGTGTCTTTGACCATGAAGATAAAGTCGGTCATCGCCGGGCTATAGACCGCGCCGCCCGCACAGGGCCCCATGATTACGCTGATCTGCGGCACGACACCTGAGGCCATAATGTTACGCTGGAACACTTCGGCGTAACCCGCCAGTGACGCAACACCTTCTTGAATACGCGCTCCACCCGAGTCGTTGATACCGATCACCGGGGCTCCGTTCTGCACTGCCATATCCATGATCTTGCAGATCTTCTGTGCGTGGGTTTCAGACAGCGAGCCGCCAAAAACCGTGAAGTCCTGACTGAACACATAGACCATGCGACCGTTGATCGTGCCCCATCCGGTCACAACACCGTCACCCGCAGGTTTCTGATTTTCCATCCCGAAATCAGTGCAACGATGGCTGACGAACATATCGAATTCTTCAAAGCTGTCTTCGTCCAGTAGCAACTCGATCCGCTCGCGTGCCGTCAGTTTGCCCCGCGCATGCTGCGCATCGATCCGCTTTTGCCCACCGCCCAGCCGCGCATCGTTACGGCGATCTTCAAGCTCGGAAAGGATGTCTTTCATGACGATAACCCCTGTAAAATTTGGCCGGACCTTATACGGAGTCATGCAAGGACCAAAGCAACTTTCGGCAAATTTGCAAACTATTGGCAATCAAGTCATTGAATAGTGTAAATTTGCTAATTTTTCGATTGGCGCTGCGAGGCCGATGGTAATCTCATCTGCGCCCCCTATACATGCACATCATGCAATTCAGCTCGACCTCGGTGCGCAGATCGCCGCCTTCAATCACAACACTGGTCATCCTATCGGGGCTTTCGGCCCTGAGCATGAATCTGTTTCTGCCCAGCCTGCCCAACATGGCAGAGTATTTTGAGACGGAATACCGGGTGATGCAGTTGTCGATTGCCCTGTATCTGCTGATAAATGCGGTGCTGCAGATACTGATTGGCCCAATAGCGGACAAGGCCGGGCGCAGGCCCGTTATGCTGTGGGGGCTCGGGCTTTTTTTGCTGGCGACTTTAGGCTGCATCTATGCCCCGAATGTCGAGGTTTTCCTGGCGTTTCGAATGTCTCAGGCCGTTGTCGTGGTCGGGATGGTCCTCAGCCGAGCCGCCGTTCGCGACCTTTACGAACAGGACAAAGCCGCCTCGATGATTGGATATGTCACCATGGGCATGGCGGTCGTTCCGATGATCGGTCCAGCAATTGGCGGCATCCTGGAAGAGGTCTTTGGCTGGAAAGCCAACTTCTGGTTTCCTTTTCTGGTGGGCGCTCTTGCGATCTGGCTGACCTATTCGGATTTCGGTGAAACCAGCATCAAAAGCGGCAAGACACTGTTGCAGCAGTTTCGGGAATACCCGGAACTTCTCACGTCTCCGCGGTTCTGGGGATACTCTCTGTCCTCCGCGTTTTCGTCTGGCGCGTTCTTTGCTTATCTCGGCGGCGCCCCCTTCATCGGAACCGAGGTCTTTGGCATGACCGCGGCAGAAATCGGCATCTATTTCGGCGCGCCAGCACTTGGCTATTTCTTCGGCAACTTCCTGAGCGGGCGCTACTCGGTTCGCTTTGGCATCAACAAGATGGTTTTGTGGGGAAGCTGGCTGAACGCGCTTGGTGTATTCCTGTCTGCTCTACTGTTCCTGGCCGGCTTGGGAACCGCCATCAGTTTCTTCGGGTTTATGACATTTGTTGGCGTCGGCAACGGCATGGCGATCCCCAATGCAACATCCGGCTCGCTGTCCGTTCGCCCCCATCTGGCCGCAACAGCATCCGGTCTGAGCGGAGCGATCATGCTTGGCGGCGGCGCAGCGCTGAGCGCACTTGCGGGCGCGCTTCTGACACAGGAAACCGGCGCAATGCCGTTGCTTTGGCTAATGCTCACAACCGCGGTTCTGGCCATCGCAGCCATCAGCCTTGTCATTTGGCGGGAACGACAGCTGGGTCTTTGAACTTTCTTGCACGCAGCGGTTTGCAAAGTTAGCCTGCGCTGAAAGAAAAGTTGCAAAGACACGCCATGGCCACTCAAAAGCTCTATGCCGGCGCAAAGCTGCGCGAAATGCGCACGCGCCTGACCCTGACGCAAAAGGAATTCGCAACCAAGCTTGGCGTTTCCCTGCCCTATCTAAACCAGATGGAGAACAACAACCGACCGATCTCGACAACGGTTGTTCTGGCTCTGGCGCAAGAATTCGGGATGGATGTCACCGAGCTCAGCACCGGTGACAGCGAACGGCTGGTGTCGGATATGCGCGAAGCGCTCGCCGACCCGGTCTTCGACGACGCAATGCCCCCTCTTGCCGACTTGCGACTGACTGCATCGAACGCGCCGGCGCTGGCACGTGCCTTCATTGCATTGCACCGCACGTATCGCCAGACGCACGAACGGCTGGCCTCGCTGGACGAGGCCCTGGGGCGCGAGGATTCCCGAATTCAGGCCAGCCCCTGGGAAGAGGTGCGCGATTTCTTCCACTATTGCGACAACTATATCGACGCTGTTGACCGGGCCGCCGAACGGTTTTCAACACGCGCGGAAGAAGCCGGAGGCATACGCGCCGCAGCCCTCAACAGCCTGTCCGAGCGGGGCATCCGTGTCGAGTTCACGGACATCTCGGAAACGCGCAAATATGACATAGCAAGCAAAACGCTTTCTCTGTCTTCACGCGCCGCGCCGCAAACGCAGGTCTTTCAGTTGCTGCTGCAGGTTGCGCTGATTTCTCAGGACAAACTACTTGAAGCAACCCTGGATTTCGCCCGCTTCCAAAGTGACGAAGCCCGCGCCATCGCCAAAATCGGGCTTGCGAACTACTTTGCCGGGGCTTCCCTGATGCCCTACGGTGCCTTCTTGGCCGCCGCGCAAGAGGATCGCCACGATCTGGAATTGCTCAGCATCAGATTCGGCGCATCGATCGAACAGGTTGCCCACCGCCTGTCCACTTTGCAACGGCCCGGAGCCAAAGGCATCCCCTTCTTTTTTGTTCGCGTGGATCAGGCCGGAACGATCACCAAACGCCATTCAGCCACACGACTGCAATTTGCGCGCTTCGGCGGCGCCTGCCCGCTGTGGAATGTCCACCGCGCATTCGAAACGCCAGGTCATTTCCTTCTTCAACTTGCCGAAACGCCGGACGGAGTGCGTTATATCTCCCTGGCACGCGACGTATCGAAATCCGGCGGTTCATTCGGGGCCCCGGTGCGCCGCTACGCCATTGCACTGGGGTGCGAAGTGCGTCACGCGCAGGCTCTGGTCTATGCCGACAACCTGGATATCAGCAATGCCAGCGCCTATGAACCGATCGGGATTTCCTGCCGGATTTGCGAACGTCAAACCTGTCACCAAAGGTCCGTTCCCCCGCTGGAACGCAGGCTGACAATCGACGCCCATACCCGAGGAACGCTGCCCTACGAAGTCACCTGAAACTTTCCCCGGGATCTTCATCTGGCAAAAAATATCCCGGGGGAGTCGCGGCCTGCCGCGACGGGGGCAGAGCCCCCGATTGGGTCAGTTTTTCGAAAGGATCGCCCAGATTTCATCCTTCAAGGCCGCGCGCTTCTTGCGCAACTCAACTTCAGCCAGTTCCTCCATCGGCTCGACATTGGTCTCGGCCCGATGCACGGTCCGGTTGATCTCATGATATTCGTCCGACAGCCGGGCAAAATGCGCGTCGGACTGCTTGAGTTGGCTCATCACTTCGACCTTTTCCGGAAACTCTTCGGCCAGTTCATGTGGTGTGTGAGACATTCGTGTAAGCTCCTCGAAATGTTGTTGTCCCCACGGATAAACATGTTCCGGCGATACCGCTTTGACCCGGATCAAATTGGCGACATCAAAAGGCTGGATTCACCGCTTTGCAGGTCGCCAACTCGCCAAACGCGCCGCCCTGGCGTCACAGAACCAACGCTCGCCCTTTGCCTTGTTGATCTTTGTCGCCGTATAGAAAGCCTGCCCGGACACGTGGTAAATCTTTTCTCCACTAGGCGAGATATTTCCCTTGATCTGGCACGTTTCCTGCCGGGGCAAACCTGCGGTCCCGGCGCGGTGCACCCAGGGCACCGGAATCACTGTTGCGTGCAGACCCTTCTTTTCCTTCGCGGCCCTCTGTTCAATCGGCACATATTCGCGGGAGTATTTGCGATACGCAAAGGCCAGCCCATCCTCGACCAGCGTAAGCGCTGCATCGCTCCCCGCTACATAACAACGAGCAACCACACGGCCATACCTGTCCCGATCCACCGGTTCACAGAAGGCCGGTCGCCCATCGAACCTTTGTCGTGCAACCTGCGTTGCCCACGCGCCACAGCGCCATTCGACACCTTGCGCGTCACGACATGTCTGATCCAATTCGGGGGCGTCAATTCCAGACAGACGAATCCTGACCCCACCGACATCCCACGTATCCGCGTCCACGACCCGCACAGTCCCGGTTGGCCGGTCAGCGGCCAGAACCATCTGCGGCAGCATCAGAACAAAACACAAACAAAGTCTTAACATACCCCCGATATGCCCCTGACCAGCGACGCATTCAACGGGGTATGTTAAGAAACGTTAACGCTGAGCGGTCTCCCACTCGGGATGGACCCATGGCCGGTCATTCGAACTAGGCAACGCATCCTTGCCCAGCAGGTGATCCGACATTTTCTCGCCCACCATGATCGATGGCGCATTCAGGTTTCCGTTGGTGATTTGCGGGAAAATCGAACTGTCCGCGACCCGCAGACCATCTACACCAATCACACGCCCCTGCGGGTCGACGACAGCGTTCTTGTCGTCTGCCCGCCCCATACGGCATGTCCCGCAAGGGTGATACGCACTTTCGGCATGTTCGGCGATGAATTCGTTCAATTCCTCGTCGGACTGAACGCTGGCTCCGGGCTGGATCTCTTTGCCCGCATAGGGTTTGAAAGCGTCCTGACCGAAGATCTCGCGGGTCAGGCGGATGCAGGTGCGGAAGTCCGCCCAATCCTCTTCGTGGCTCATGTAATTGAAGCGAATGACCGGCGCGTCCTCGGCACGGGCCGAGCGCAGCGTTATCGCCCCGCGCGAAGGTGAGCGCATGGGACCGACATGCGCTTGGAAACCATGCCCCTCGGCCGCGGTCTGCCCGTCGTAGCGCACGGCGATCGGCAGGAAATGATACTGGATATCCGGATACCGCACACCGGGTTTCGAGCGAATGAACGCAGCACTTTCAAACTGGTTCGAGGCACCCAGACCCGTTTTAGTAAACAGCCACTGGGCACCGATCAGCCCTTTGCTGAACAGGTTCCAGTGCTTGTACAGCGTGATCGGCTGCAGCGATGCCTGCTGGATATACAGTTCCAGATGATCCTGCAGGTTAGCCCCAACCCCGGGGCGATCCGCGACTACGCCGATCCCATGTTCAGCCAGATGTGCCGCGGGTCCGATACCGGACAACATCAGCAGCTTGGGCGAGTTTATCGAAGATGCGGCCAGAACCACCTCACGCCGGGCACGAATGATCTCCTTTTTGCCGCGTCGGACCAATTCGACGCCCATGGCGCGGCCGTTTTCCATTACGACACGTGTCGCAAGGCCACGCAGGATGTCGCAGTTATCCCGTTTGAGAGCTGGCTTCAGATAGGCATTCGCAGCAGACCAGCGCCGTCCTTTCCAGACGGTCTGCTCCATCGGGCCGAACCCTTCCTGTTTTTCACCGTTATAGTCGCCGGTAACCTGGTATCCCGCCTGTTGCCCGGCATCGACAAAGGCCTGGAACAGTGGATTTTCGCGCGGGCCACGCGACACGTGCAGCGGCCCGTCAGTGCCGCGCCACGTCGGATCGCCCCCATGCCCGCCATCGTGCCAGGATTCCATTCGTTTGAAATACGGCAGGACATCCGCATAGGACCACCCATCAGCGCCCATTTCCGACCAGGTGTCGTAGTCATGGGCATGACCGCGTACATAGACCATACCGTTGATCGACGACGATCCGCCAATCACCTTGCCGCGCGGACAGGCCAGCCGGCGGTTGTTCAGATGCGGCTCGGGTTCGGAACTGTAGCCCCAGTCATAGCGCGACATGTTCATCGGATAGCTGAGTGCGGCGGGCATCTGGATGAACGGTCCCGCATCGGTGCCACCATGCTCGATCACCAGGACCGAAGCCCCGGCCTCGCTGAGGCGATAGGCCATCGCGCACCCTGCGGATCCTGCACCCACAATGACAAAATCTGTTTCCATTTTCAGGTCTCCTGTTCCCGCCGGGCCAAGGTTTTTCGTTGAAAAACCCAATTGCCTCCGGCGGGAGTATTTTCAAAAAGATGAAGAGGTTATTCGCCGCGCGGGAAGCGGGCGTTTTCCTCGACGATATTCAGATCCATGTGATTGCGCATGTAACGCTCCGATGCTTTTTGCAGCGGCTGGTAATCCCACGGATAATATCCCCCCTGCCGCAACGCCTCGTACACGACCCAGCGGCGCGCCTGACTGGCTCGCACGTCTGCGTCGAAACGATCCAGATCCCAGCGCGCCTCGGATTTCGCGCGCAGGGTTTGCAGTGTGCCAGCGTGTTCGGGGTTCAAGGCAAGGTTGGTCAGTTCGTGCGGATCGGCCTCAAGGTCGAACAGTTGATCCGGGTCTAGTGTGCAGCGGTTGTATTTCCACTTGCCGTAGCGCAATGAGACAAGCGGCGCATATGATGCTTCGGCCGCGTATTCCATGGCCACGGGCGCGGTGCGCTCGCCGCCCTGAGCCAAGGGAACAAGGTTCTCGCCGTCGGTCCAGGGCGCGATCTCATCCATGTCGACGCCAGCCAGAGCGCCCAGCGTCGGTGTCACGTCGATGGTCGATACCGGGGCGTCGATACGCCCTGTTGGAAGATCAGGGGCCGAGATCATCAGCGGCACCCGTGCCGAGCCTTCGTAGAAGTTCATTTTGAACCACAGGCCCCGCTCGCCCAGCATGTCGCCGTGGTCTGAGACGAACATGATGATCGCCTCTTGCCGCGTCGTTTCCAGCACCTCGATGATCTCGCCGATCTTGTCGTCAAGATAGGTGATGTTGGCGAAATAGGCGCGTCGGGATTTGCGGATGTCTTCTTCGGTAATGTCGAAACTGCGCCAGTCATTGGCATCGAAGATCCGTTTTGCGTGCGGATCCTGATTGTCGTAGCCGATATCGGCGATCTCTGGCAGAAGATGCTCGCAATCCTCGTAGAGATCCCAGTACTTGCGCCGGGCAACATAGGGGTCGTGCGGGTGGGTGAAGCTGACGGTCACGCACCAGGGGCGGTCGTCTTTGCCGCGCGCCAGATCGTAAAGCTTGGCTTTGGCGTTGTAGGCAACCTCGTCATCATACTCCATCTGGTTCGATATTTCGGCCACGCCTGCGCCAGTCACCGAACCCATGTTGTGATACCACCAGTCTATTCGCTCGCCGGGTTTGCGATAGTCCGGTGTCCAGCCGAAATCGGCCGGGTAGATGTCAGTGGTCAGGCGATCCTCAAACCCATGCATTTGGTCGGGACCGACGAAGTGCATCTTGCCGGACAGGCAGGTGTAGTAACCTGCGCGACGAAGGTGATGCGCGTAGGTGGGAATATCGCTACGGAACTCGGCCGCGTTATCGTAAACACCGGTGCGCGAAGGCAACTGGCCGGACATGAAACTGGCCCGACCGGGCGCACAAAGGGGCGACGCGGTATAGGCATTTGCAAAACGGGTCGAACGCGCGGCCAGTTTCTTGAGGTTGGGCGCATGCAGCCAGTCCGCGGGACCATCGGGAAAGAGGGTTCCGTTCAGCTGATCCACCATCAGGATCAGAATGTTCGGCTTTGTCATTTTTCAGCCTCGAGCAAAGTGTTGAGGACACGCATTGCGTGGTTAACGGCCAGTTGCGGCTCTTCCGGTGCGCTCAGCGCCGCGCGGATATACAGCCCGTCGATCAGGGCAATCATGTTCTCGGCAGCTTCAACCGGGTCACTCATCAGCGGTCGCAGGCTGTCGATCAGATTGGATCTGATCCGCGACTGGTAGATTTGCCAGAGACGCAACGCATCGTCATTGGTTTGCGCCAGAACATAAAAGGTCATCCAGGCAGCGATCACATCAGGTGTGAAACACGAGGGTGCAAAGCATGCCCGGATAATGGCCTGCGGTCTTTCCCCTGCTTCCGCGCCTTTCAGTTGCTCGCGGGCTTCGGCACCGAAATCGGATAGAATGCGGCGCATGGCGGCCAGAAATATCTGATCCTTGCCGCCGAAATAGTGATGCGCCAACGCGCTGGACATGCCCGCCCGTTTGGCGATCTGGCTGACGGTCACGTCGAGGGACTTTTTCAGACCAAGCTCGGCAATCGTCGCGCGGACGATTGCATCCCGACGGATCGGTTCCATTCCGAGTTTTGGCATGCCTACCTCTCAGCAGCTGGGTTTACCAAACGCTAAGGGGGTTTTATTGACTCGTCAATCAATAACGTTCAGGCCGAGCGAGCGGCGTCAGTATTTCGGGCCGACACCCGGTGGCGTTACGGCACTGCGGTTCAGGACCGCTTCGCGCCATGAGATGAAACTGACGGCAGCGAGGATCAGCGTTCCGCCAGCAACCACCCAAACATCAACCCGTTCATGAAATACCAGTGCGCCCATCAAAGTTGCCCAGATCAGTTGCAGGAACGTGACCGGCTGGGTTACCGCAACAGGTGCCGCCTGCAGGGCCAGCGTCATGAAGTAATGACCGGCTGTCGCAAAACAGGCGATCAGAAACAATACACCCAAATCGTGCAGGCTGGGCGGGGTCCAGACGGCATAGGCAAACGGGATCAGGGCGATTGTAACCCAGATTGACAAGTGCGCGACCACGACCGAAGGCGGGATATCCCGGACCAGAAGCTTGGCCAACAGGTAAGACCCGCCAAGAGTCAGCGCCGTTCCCAACATAGCGACATGGCCTGGCGAAACCTCTCGAAACCCGGGGCGCAGAATGATCAGAACCCCCATCAGGGCAACCAAAATTGCGGCAATCCTGCGAAAGGCCAGCTTTTCCCCCAGAAACAGCGCGGCGCCCAGCGTGACGTAAATCGGTGTCATGTAGTTCATCGCCGTCACTTCGGCTAAAGGGATCTGGGTCATGGCAAAGAACCAAAGCATGACCGCCACGGCGTGGATAATCCCCCGCAGCCCGAACAAAGTCAGGTCTCTTTTGGTCAGATGCGTTGCCATGATCGTTCGCAAGGCAGGCAGCAGAAACACCAAACCAAGCGCATACCTCAGAAAGGCCGCCTGTATCGGATCCATGGACGAGCCAAGGGTCTTCACCAGGGCCGTCATCATGACAAAGGACAGCCCGGCGGAGAACATCCAGAACATACCTGCGATCGGGCGGATGGATACTGCTGCTGTTGTCATGTCAGTGGTTGAACACCGAAACCGGCGGCGGGACAACCCTTCACATCGCAACAAGTTTCAGTGCAATGGCCAACATGATGATCCCGATCACCACATCAAGAATTTGCCATGCCCGGGGGCGGGTGAAAATGGGCGACAAGATCCGCGCGCCATATCCCAGTGAAAAGAAGAAAACAAAGCTGGAAAGCATGGCTCCGACCGCAAATCCCAGTCGGTCGTCATACTGCGCCGATATCGACCCGATCAGAACAACCGTATCCAGATATACATGCGGGTTGAGCCATGTGAAGGCCAGAACGGCCAGCAAAGCCGCCCGCAGGCTGGTACGGTGCCCATTTCCCACCTCCATCACTGCGCCGCCACGCCAGGCCGACAGCAGGCTGCGCAGGCCGTACCATGTCAGGAAGGTGGCTCCACCATACCGCATTACCGGCTCGAACCAGGGCGCGGCCTGCGCCAGCGAGCCAAACCCGGCGACACCGGCGGCGATCAGTACGGCGTCCGAGACGGCGCAGGTCAGACAAAGGGTGAAGACATGTTCGCGACGCAAACCCTGCCGCAGGACAAAGGCGTTTTGGGCGCCAATGGCCAGGATCAGGCTAAAGCCCAAGGCAAAACCGGCGATCAGAGATGTGGACATGAAACCTCCTGCGTTCCGACCGTTGACTAAAACCAACAAGGCGATCTATCAAATTAAAGATGTTGATCCAGATTAAGCGCAGCTAATGCTGCTGGACCCCAACCACCTGTCCGCCCTGTCGGCAATTCTGCGTCACGGCAGTTTCGAAGCGGCTGCTTCCGAGCTGGCCGTTACGCCCTCGGCCATTTCACAACGGATCAAAGCGCTGGAAGACCGCGTCGGTGCCGCTTTGATCAACCGCGGCACGCCCTGCTCGGGTACGCCTGCAGGTATTCGCATCGCCCGGCACGCTGAGGACATCAGCCTTCTTGAGGCGCAGTTGTCCCGCGAACTGACCCTTAAGCAGGGTCCGGAACCAGCAAGAGTACGCATCGCCATTCCGGCGGACACTCTTGCGACATGGTTCATTGATGCGATGGCGCAGACGCGGGGTATTTTGTTTGATCTGGTCGTGGATGATCAGGACCATTCGGCAGAATGGCTCAGGCGCGGCGAGGTCAGTGCGGCGATCACCGTGGGCGGACAGCCCGTGACCGGATGCGATACCACACCGCTAGGCGTCTTGCGCTATCTGCCGACAGCCAGTCCCGCTTTCATGGCGAAGTGGTTTCCGAATGGTGTCGACGCGACGTCACTGGCGCGGGCCACGTGTCTGACGTTCAACAGAAAGGACAATTTGCAGAAGATTTGGATTGCCCGCCAATTCAGCGGTCGGATTTCACCGCCGTCGCACTATCTGCCGTCCTCGCACGGGTTTGTCGATGCAGCCTTGGCCGGGTTGGGTTGGGGCATGAACCCTGAGACGCTGGTCCGTCCGGCGATTGCCGCAGGGCGGTTGCAGGAAGTCATTCCAGACACGCCTTTGGACATCCCGCTCAGCTGGCAGGTGGGCCGTGTACTGGCGCCAGCCTTGAAACCCTTAACCAAAGCGGTCAGACAAGCCGCCGCCCAGTGGTTGATCCCGGAATAACCACGTCAAACAAAGATTAAATACCCCGAGGAATACTATGTTTTCACGTGATAGACTCAACTACACCCCACTACCGCTGCCGGACCGCAGCGATATGACAGACGCTGAAATGGCAACGGCAGCCGAAAGCTTTTATGACGTCATGCGCAAGCGCCACACGGTCCGCGACTATTGCGATCGAACGGTTCCGCGCGCGGTGATTGAAAGTTGCATCCGCACTGCGGGAACGGCCCCGTCCGGCGCCAACCATCAGCCATGGCATTTCGTGGCCGTATCTGACCCGGGGCTCAAACAGCGCATCCGGGAGGAGGCCGAGGAGGAGGAACGCCGGTTCTATGCAGGCGGTGCTGGTGATGAGTGGATCAAGGCGCTGGAGCCGATCGGGACAAACGATGTCAAGGAACACCTCACCGTCGCCCCCTGGCTGATTGTCGTCTTCGCCCAGCGTTGGGGGCAGTTCGATGACGGTACCCGGTACAAGAATTACTACGTCCCAGAAAGCGTCAACATCGCCACCGGGTTTCTGCTGGCGGCGCTGCACCACGCCGGGCTCAGCACTTTAACACACACCCCTAACCCCATGCGTTTTCTCAATGATGCACTGAACCGACCTGCTTCCGAAAAACCGACAATGATCATCGCAGTGGGCCATCCCGCTGCAGACGCGACCGTCCCGTCCGTTGCAAAACTAAAGAAACCGCTGGAAGACATCTCGTCATT
Source organism: Ruegeria sp. D4 (assembly GCF_056534475.1). Classification (NCBI taxonomy): domain Bacteria; kingdom Pseudomonadati; phylum Pseudomonadota; class Alphaproteobacteria; order Rhodobacterales; family Roseobacteraceae; genus Ruegeria; species Ruegeria sp. D4. Next base: position 58,441 of record NZ_JBQFPJ010000001.1, on the reverse strand, counting down.
CTTCTGACAACCCGTCAGACCGAGGGCACAAAAAAACCCGGCCTGACGGGCCGGGTTTTTCAATCAGTCATACGACGCCTTACAGCTGCGCCATGACCTCGTCCGAGGCCTCGAAATTGGTGGTGACGCGTTGCACGTCATCGTCATCTTCCAGCGCATCAACCAGTTTCATCAGCTTTTGCATGTCCTCAAGGCCCAACTCGGTCGTTGTTGTGGGCTTCCAGACCAGCTTGGTCGACTCGGTCTCGCCCAGCGCGGCCTCAAGCGCGTTGGACACGTCGTTCAGATCGGTATCCGCGCACCAGATGATGTGCCCGTCGTCCGAGCTTTCGACGTCTTCGGCACCCGCCTCGATGGCCGCTTCAAAGATGGTGTCCGCGTCACCTGCCGAGGCCGGGTAGACCACTTCGCCCTTGCGGTCGAACATGAAGCCGACCGACCCGGTCTCGCCCAGGTTTCCACCGTTCTTCGAAAAGGTCGAGCGGACGGTCGATGCGGTCCGGTTGCGGTTGTCGGTCATCGTTTCAACGATGACGGCCACGCCGTTGGGGCCATAACCTTCATACCGGATTTCTTCGTAATCGTCGCCCTCGCCCGCCTGCGATTTCTTGATGGCGCGGTCGATCACATCCTTGGGAACCGAGTTCGACTTGGCCTCTTTCACCGCCAGACGCAGGCGCGGGTTCTTGTCAGGGTCGGGATCGCCCATCTTGGCGGCAACGGTGATTTCTTTCGACAGCTTGGAAAACAGTTTGGACCGCGCGGCGTCCTGACGCCCCTTGCGGTGCTGGATGTTGGCCCATTTGGAATGGCCTGCCATGTTGCGTCCTCGTGATAGTGATTGCGTATTCGGCGCTCATATAGACGGTTGCAGGGCCTAGGATCAAGAGAGCGGCTTGTCCAACCCGTAAGCGTGGGTATGGTGGCCTCATGACGACTGACCAGATCATTCTATTCGCACTTTTCATAACCGTATTTGCACTGCTTCTGTGGGGCAGGTTCCGATACGATCTGGTCGCGTTCTCGGCGCTTCTGATCGGTGTTGTGCTGGGCGTTGTGCCCGTTGACAATGCCTTTTCAGGCTTCGGCCATCCGGCCACGATCATCGTTGCGCTGGTCCTTGTGGTCTCAGCCGGGTTGGTGCGGTCTGGCGCGGTGTTCCTGATCACCCGCACCCTGGTCGATGCTTCGCGCGGACTTGGCGCCCATATCGCGCTGATGGGCGGGATCGGGGCCGTGCTGTCTGCCTTTATGAACAACGTCGCGGCGCTGGCGCTGCTGATGCCGGTGGATATTCAGACCGCCCGCAAGGCGGGCCGATCGGTCGGGCTAAGCCTGATGCCGCTAAGTTTTGCCACGATTCTGGGCGGCATGGCCACGCTGATCGGCACCCCGCCCAACATCATCATTGCATCGATCCGGGCTGAAACACTTGGCGAGCCGTTCCACATGTTCGATTTCGCCCCCGTTGGCGGGTTGGCCGCGATTGCCGGGCTGGCCTTTGTTGCGCTGATCGGATGGCGACTGATCCCGGACCGGGGGCCGCAGACGGATACCTCCGAAGCGTTGGCCGAGTACATCGCCGAACTCACTGTTCCGCCCGAGTCCCCTCAAATCGGCAAACGGGTCAGTGAGCTTTACGAGGTGGCGGAAAAATCGGACGTCGCCATCATCGGGCTGATCCGGGATGGCAAACGCCGTTATGGCCGATCCACCCATGCCACGCTGCACGAGGGCGACGCGCTGGTACTTGAGGCGCGACCTGAGGCGTTGGATGAGTTCCGCACGGCGCTCAACCTGGATTTCTCGGACACGCGGCGACAGGAGTTGCTGACCGCCGAAGGCGACGGGTTGGAAGTGATCGAAGTCGTCGCCCCCGAAAGCGCCCGCATCACGGGCCGTACAGCGCAAGGGCTGGGCCTTGCCTGGCGGCAGAGTACCGTACTGATGGGCATTTCGCGTCAAGGCCGCAAGATCACCGAACAGGTCCGGAAGACCCAGGTTGAAGCGGGTGACATCCTGCTTCTGCTTTGCCCACGGGATCGGGGGGCGGACGTTACTGAATGGCTCGGCTGTCTTCCGCTGGCCACGCGCGGGCTGAATGTCACGGCAAACGACAAAGCGTGGCTTGCCATCGGACTTTTCGCCGCCGCCGTACTGGCTGCCAGCGTCGGTCTGATCTACCTGCCGATTGCCCTGGGACTGGTCGTCGTCGCCTATGTATTGACCAAAATCATGCCGATTGCCGATATCTACAACCATATTGAATGGCCGGTCGTTGTCCTGCTGGGTTCCATGATCCCGTTGGGCAGTGCGTTGGAATCTTCAGGCGGCACCGAATTGATCGCAAACGCGCTTATACAACTGACAAACGGCTTGCCGGCCTGGGCCATTCTGACCGTGCTGATGATCGTCACAATGACCCTTTCGGATGTTCTGAACAACACGGCAACAGCCATCGTTGCGGCCCCTGTCGGCATCCAGATGGCCCGAACGCTTGAAGTGTCGCCGGATCCGTTCCTGATGACAGTCGCAGTTGCCGCCTCGGCTGCGTTCCTGACGCCCATCGGGCATAAGAACAACACACTGGTTCTTGGGCCGGGCGGATATCGTTTCGGCGACTATTGGCGCATGGGCCTGCCGCTGGAGATCCTGATTATCGCGGTTTCGGTTCCAGCCATACTTGTGTTCTGGCCGCTTTGACGGGTAAGGGCAGAACATGAAACGCTTTTTGATCCTGCAACTGCGCCCTGAAACTGATGCATCGGACGCCGAGTACGCCTCGATTCTCGACAAAACCGGGCTTCACGCGGACCAGACCCATCGCATCCGGCTGGATTGCGAGACTTTGCCCGAGGGGCTTAGTGTTTCGGACTACGCGGGCATTATCGTGGGGGGAGGTCCTGGCTGCGTCAGTGACGATCCGGCTTCGAAATCGCCGCTGGATGCTCGTATCGAAAACACCATCATGGGATTGATGCCGCAGATCACCGCGTTGGATCATCCCTTTATGGGCTGTTGTTACGGGTTGGGCATTCTGGCCGCACATCTGGGGGGCGACGTCAGCAAGAACCGCTTTGGCGAGCCGGTCGGCCCTTCGATCTGCCGCCTGACCGAGGCCGGCGCGGCCGACCCGCTGACCGCAGGTCTGCAATCAGAATTCGAAGCCTTTGTTGGCCACAAGGAAGCCGTCCAGAACCTGCCGGATGGTTGCGTGCATCTGGTGGCTTCGGACCCCTGCCCGTTCCAGATGATCCGATGGGGGCAAAACGTTTATGCCACGCAGTTCCACCCCGAGGCGGATGCAGGGGACTTTGAACAGCGCATCAACATCTACAAAGACCACGGTTATTTCCCGCCAGAAGATGCGCAAACGCTGATCGATCTGTGCCACGCCGCCGACGTTACCCAACCCGGCGAAATCCTGCGGCGGTTCGCTCAGCGCTATGGCTGACCCAACGACGTGGTTGCCTGATCCGTCGCCCCTCGCATAGGTTGATCCGAACAGCTTTGGGAGGAGTTGTTCTTGGATCTGCTCATCAATGTCGGCCTGCCCGTTTCGTTGGCCATCATCATGCTGTCTCTTGGTATCGGACTGGAGGCGGCCGATTTCCGTCGCGTGCTAAGCCGACGGTATCCGTTCGCGATCGGTGCCTTGTCTCAGGTAGTTTTGCTGCCCGTCACCGCTTTTGCCGTCGTCAAGCTGTTCGCCTTGCCGCCCGCAATCGCAGTCGGTTTCATGTTGCTGAGCTTTTGTCCCGGCGGCGTGACCAGCAACATCCTGTCCCGGCTTGCCAGGGGCGATGTCGCGCTATCCGTCAGTCTGACCGCCGTAATCAGCCTGTTGTCCATCGTGACCGTGCCCGTACTGGCCGCATGGTCAATTAGCCATTTCATGGCCGAGGATGCGCCCGAGGTGTCGATCAGCGGACTGGCCATCGCCATGTTTCTGATCACCACCCTGCCCGTGGCAATTGGTGTCGGCCTGCGCCATTTTGCAACCGGGTTTGCCGACTGGGTCGAACCTGCGCTGGCCAAAACCGCTACTATCCTATTCATCCTGATCGTCATCGCCGCCCTTGCCGGAAACTGGCAGTTGTTCATCGACAACCTCGGCATCATGGGTGCGGGGCTAGTCACACTGAACCTGGCGCTGCTGCTGATCGGACTGGGGCTGGCGCGTGCGGCCAATCTGTCGTGGAATGAAAGCAAGACGATTTCCATCGAAACCGGCATTCAGAACTCGACACTGGGTATCACGCTGGCGGCCTTGATCACTGGAACAGAAAGCGGGTTCAGCCCGCTGGCCCTGCCCTCGGCCGTTTATGGCATCACAATGTATTTCGTGGCTCTTCCGTTTCTCGTCTGGTTCCGCAACCGCTGAAAGGACATTTCATGACCAACAATACTGCAGATGCAATTGTCGTTGGCGGCGGTCTTGCCGGTCTGGCAGCGGCGGCGGAACTTGGCGACCGCGGCAAGAAAGTGATCATCGTTGATCAGGAACCTGAACACTTTCTGGGCGGTCAGGCGTTCTGGAGCCTTGGCGGATTGTTCATGGTCGACACGCCCGAGCAACGCCGCATGGGCATCCGCGACTGTCAGGATCTTGCCCTGCGCGATTGGATGGGCAGTGCGCAGTTTGACCGTGACGATGACCTCTGGCCCCGCAAATGGGCAGAAGCCTATGTCGAGTTTGCCGCTGGCGAGATGCGCCCGTGGTTGCATCATATGGGCCTGCGCTGGTTTCCGGTGGTGGGCTGGGCCGAACGCGGCGGATCTTTCGCGGATGGACATGGAAATTCGGTCCCGCGCTTTCACATTACATGGTGCACCGGACCGGGCGTGCTGGAACACTTCATCCGCCGGGTGCATGAACATGTCAGCGCCGGGTTGATCCGGTTGGAATTCCGCCATCAGGTCAGCCACATCATCATGCAGAACGGCGCGGCCAAAGGCGTTTCGGGCGAGGTTCTGGCCGACGACGACGCCCAGCGCGGTGGTAAGACCAACCGTGACGAGGTTGGCGAGTTCGAGTTCTATGCGCCATCAATCATCGTCACGTCCGGCGGCATTGGCGGCAACTTCGAAATGGTGCGCAAAAGCTGGCCGCGCGAGCGTCTGGGCGCCCCGCCGCAGGACATGGTTGCGGGCGTTCCCTTTCACGTCGATGGCCGGATGATCCCGATCAGCGAAAAGGCGGGCGGGCATGTCATCAACGGCGACCGGATGTGGCACTACACCGAGGGCGTGCGGAACTGGGATCCGATCTGGCCAGCCCACGGAATCCGCATTCTGCCCGGCCCCAGCTCAATGTGGTTCGATGCCAAGGGCAACCGGATGGAACCGCCCTGCCTGCCGGGTTTCGACACTCTGGGCACGCTGCGCGAAATCCTGAAAACTGGGTACGAATACAGCTGGTTTGTCCTGACCCAGAAAGTGATCAAGAAGGAATTTGCCCTTTCGGGGTCCGAGCAGAACCCGGACTTCACCTCGGGCAGTTGGAAAGAGGTGATCCGTCAACGTGTCCTGTCCGGCTCAAAAGCCACCGGGCCGGTCGAGGCGTTCAAGGAAAAGGGCGAGGATTTCGTCGTTGCCAACACCCTGACCGAACTGGTGCGGGGCATGAACCATCTGGGCGATGACCTGATTGACGAAGCTCACTTGCGCGCCCAGATCGAAGCGCGGGATTCGCAGGTCGACAACCCGTTCTCGAAGGATGCACAGATGATGGCGATCCTGGCGGCGCGCAACTATCGCGGCGACCGGCTGATCCGCACGGCCAAGCCGCACAAGTTCCTTGATCCTTCAAACGGGCCACTGATCGCCGTCAAACTGCATGTTCTGACACGCAAGACGCTGGGCGGTCTGCAAACCAATCTGGACAGCCAGATGATCGGCGCAGACGGGCAGACCGTGCCCGGCCTTTTCGCCGCCGGCGAGGTCGCGGGATTTGGCGGCGGCGGCTATCACGGATACAACGCGCTGGAAGGCACGTTTCTGGGTGGTTGCATTTTCTCAGGCCGCAACGCAGGACGGTCCCGGGCCGTGGCCTGAGGATCTATTTTGCGCGGTTTAGCTGCACGACCGGTTCGCCGGCACTGTTCAGAAAATTCAGCGTGTCGCCTTTGAACGCAAAGGTGGTCACGTCCTGCAGTGCCTGGAAGAACTCCCGCTCGACCTCATCCTGTGGCGGTGGGCAAGCCCGCAGTGTGGCCGCCATGTTGTCAGGAAAAGCGATATCGGTGCCGGCTATCTCTGCCTGACCGGAAAAGCGATTGCATCCGCCGCTGCCAGAAAAACTGCCATCTTCAGCAAATGTTATTTCGGGGAATTTGTCCGTTTCCAGAACCGCACCGTTCAGACCCATCGCCACCCAGGTCGACCCTTGCAAAGCTTCCGCGCCCTGTGGGCGGGCCTGCACCAGCAAAAGGTCTGCGGTGTTACCAGCGTCTCCGGTCAACACGGGATAAGCGGTATCGGTGGTGAACAATAACTTGTCGCCCAGAAAAATCGATCCACGGACGACATAGCGCATTTCATCACGGATCAGCGCGTCATCGTAAGCCAGTTCGTATGTCGCCGGTACACCATCAAGGGCAAAACGCTGAGAGGCGAGCGTAAGCGCCGGGGCATCCGCACGCGAAACATCCTGCAATTGCACATAGAGGGTCGCATTGGGCGGAACCGCTATCCGTTCGCGATATGTGGCGGTTCCGGTCAGAGTTCCGGCGGAACTCTGACTGCCAAGCAGGGTCAAAAATACTGCGCAGGCGACGATGACCTGCCCGATCCTGGGAAAAGGCATTGTTCTGTCCTTGCTTTGATACTCTAAGCAGAAAAGATTGTGCCCGGATCGGCATTTACAAGAGCAGCCCGCCAATTTCGGCGGTTCCACGCCGGTGTTACAATGGCCAGATCAGCGGGATCAGAAGCGAGGCCAGTAAACCAACTGTCAGGTTCAGCGGAACGCCGACCTTCAGGAAGTCGGTAAACCGATACCCGCCGGGGCCATAGACCATCATATTGGTCTGATACCCGATCGGGGTCGCAAAAGACGCGGACGCCGCCACCATGACCGCCACCACCAACGGGCGCGGATCGATGCCGACCGCTTGTGCAAGTCCGATAGCGATAGGCGTCACCACAACTGCCACCGCATTGTTCGAGACCAGCTCGGTCAGAACGGATGTCAGCAGATAGACTGCCCAGATAATCAGGAACGGCGGAAGGGCACTCAGGCCCGGCGCGATCGCCTCGACAATCAGGGACACGGCGCCGGATTTGTCCAGGGCCGCTCCGATTGCCAGCATCGAAAAGATCAGGGCCAGCAGCCGGCCTTCGATAAAGGAAAACGCCTCATCCGCGTCGATGCATCGGGTGATCAGAACGACGGCAACCGCAAGGATCGACAACAGCAATATCGGTGCCACACCAAGGGCCGCCAGAGCGACGATGCCCACCAGAGCGCCGATGGCAATTGGCGCGTGACTGCGCCGGAACGCCCGCGCCGAAGGTTGGGAAACATCGACCATATCCATATCCGCCGCCAATCTCTGAATGTCCGCGGGCGCGCCCTCCAGCAGCAGAGTGTCGCCCACGCGCACGATCAGATCATCCAGCTGACGTCCGATATTCTGGTTCCGGCGGTGCACGGCCAGCACGTAAACGCCATAACGGCGGCGCAGGCGCAGCGCACCAAGGGTTCGGCCAACCATGCGGCAGCCCGGTGTGATCAGAACCTCGACCGTCTTGGTTTCGACAGCGGAAACCTGATCGACCCGCTTGAGTTCCTTGTTGCGCTGAAGGCTGAGCAACTCGGTCATCTCGGTCCGCAGAACAACGCGATCCCCGACTTTCAGGTTCACGTCCTTCAGATTTCGCCGCAGCGACTCGTCCCCCCGGATCACGTCGATCAGGCGCACTCCGGGGCGTTTGAACAGTTGCACGCCCATCACTTCTCGGTCGATCAGGTTGCTGTCAGGCGGCACCACCGCTTCGGTGAAGAACTTCATCTTCGAACGGTCGCTGAGCATCGTGGCCATACTGTCGCGTGCAGGCAGCAGGCGCGGCGCGATGAAGCGCAGGTAGATCATTCCGTAAATCACCAGAGCGATCCCCAACGGGGTCACTTCGAAGATGGTAAAGGGGGTCATTCCCTGCGCCCGGGCAACGCCGTCGACCAAAAGATTGGTCGAGGTGCCGATCAGCGTCAAGGTTCCGCCCAGAATGGCAGCATAGCTCAGCGGAATCAGCAACTTCGAGGCGGGCATGTTCAGCGTTCGTGCGATCTGTACGAACACCGGGATCATCACAACAACCACCGGTGTGTTGGACACGACGGCCGAGGCCAGAATGACGAACCCCATCAACAGGCCAATTGCTATTCGTGGATTGACCTGCGCCTGTTTCTGCGCCGTCGATGTAAAGGCGTCCAACGCCCCTGTCCGGACCAGAGCGCCCATGATGATAAACATCGCGGCGATGGTCCACGGGGCCGGGTTGGACAAGACCGCAAGCGCGCTTTGGTAGGGCAGAATGCCGGTTACCAGCATCAGTGCGACCCCACCGATGGCAACGACCTCGGTCGGATAGATTTCGCGCAGGAACATGACGAACATGCCCGCGACAATCGCAAGCGCCAGTATCGCGCTGCCGGTGTCTGTCAATTGAAGGAATTGCATTCGTGGTATTCTGTCCGAACCCTAACCCGGCCTGAGCGCCTGACATGCAGTTTCACGCATTGCTCGGGGTTGAGCAAGCCTGTCATGCACCCGGCGGGCCTGCTTGTTGCAGTCGGCCGCCCACCCGCACCATGTGAATCGACTTGGCCTGACCGTCGCGATCATCGGTTTCGACAAAAACTCCGCTTAGAGTGGCTTCGCCATTCGCAGGTGTGAACCGGGCCTTGGGCATTCCGGTGATAAACCGCCTCATCGGCTCCTGCTTGTCCATGCCGATGACCGAATCGTAGTCTCCGCACATCCCGGCATCCGTCAGATAAGCCGTGCCGCCCGGCAATATCTGCGCATCTGCCGTCGGCACATGCGTGTGCGTGCCGATCACAAGGCTGGCACGCCTGTCGCAATAGTGACCCATGGCCATTTTTTCGGACGTTGCCTCGCAATGCATGTCGACAATGATGGCCTGCGCCTGCCCGCCACGGGGATGCGACTTGAGGATCGGCTCGATGGCCGAGAACGGATCGTCAAAGGGCCGCTTCATGAACACCTGCCCCAAAACCTGCACAACCAGCACCTTGCGCCCACCCGGCGCGTTGAAAAGACGATGCCCCCGACCGGGCGCACCCTTGGCGAAATTCACCGGTCGCACGATGCGCGATTCTTTCTCGATGAATTGCAGCATGTCTTTCTGGTCGAACGCATGATCGCCCAGTGTCAGGCAATCGGCCCCCGCATCCAGCAACAGCTTTGCGTGATCACCTGTCAGCCCCATCCCGTTCGAGGCGTTTTCACCGTTGACCACAACGAAATCCAGCCGCCATTCGTCGCGCAGACGCGGCAGATGCTGTTGTATGGCCGCGCGTCCCGCACGGCCCATGACGTCACCCAGAAAAAGTATCCTCATTCAAACCGTCCTAAGTGTGGCATCAGGCAAGCACAAGCGGTTAAACTGTCTGCATAATCCGTCAATACACCCAACACAGGAGAATTTATATGTTCCGCATCTTTGTGGCGATGTTTGGTCTGGCTCCGCTGGCAGCATGTGATCAGCCTTCTTCCGGCGAGTCTTCCACTCAGCTGGCCAACCCGGCCGCGACCTTTTGCGTGGAAAGCGGCGCACGGTATGAGATCCGGGACGGTGCTGACGGCCAGTTCGGCGTCTGCATTCTGGAAGACGGGCGCGAAGTCGACGCCTGGGAATATTTCCGCGAAAACAACCCGGCCTGACGATCAATCGGAAAAGGTCAGAACGCGGCTTTCAGTGATCACCATGTCCAGCGGCTGATCTGTCGCTTCCAGAGGCAACCCCTCGGCCTGCTGCGCATCAAATGCAAACCCGATGGCCAACGTCGGGCGTTTGGCGCGCAGCCCCTCCAGCGTGCGATCATAGAACCCGCCGCCATAACCCAGCCTGCCGCCCTGCGCGTCAAAGGCAACCAATGGCACGATCAGGATCTCGGGGTCGAAGTAATCGTCGACCTCGGGCACTTTGGCGCCAAACGGCCCATCTTTCAAAACACCATCGGGGGTCCAACGGGAAAACCTCAGTGGTTGCCCCGCGGCCTGAATCACCGGAACGCCGACTGGCCCGTAGGCCGACGCCTCGGCCATTGCCGCCAGCGGGTCGATCTCGGTGCGGATCGGCATGTAGCCCGACAGCGGCACCCCGCGATACCCGGCCAGCACCTCTGACAACCGCCCTGCCGCGCCGGGCATGCGCGTGTCAAACGCCGCCTTGCGGCGGGCGAAAGCGGCCCTTCGGGCGGCAGCCTTGATTTCTGTCAGATCGGTCGTTTCGGTCACAATAGCACCACGCTGGCAAGCCCCAGAAAGATGAAGAACCCCATCACATCCGTGGTTGTCGTCACAAAGGTTCCAGATGCCAGCGCCGGGTCAACACCCATACGGTCCAGCAAGACCGGTACTACCGTACCTGCAAAGCCCGCGATGATCATGTTCACGACCAGCGCGGACCCGATCACGACACCCAATAGCGGCGAATCGAACCACAACATGCCAACCGTGCCCAGAACGACCGCAAAACACAGACCGTTGAGCATCCCAACCAGCAACTCCCGCCGGATCACGCGCCTAACGTTCGAACCCGTCAGGTCGCGTGTTGCCAGTGCCCGCACGGCAACCGTCAGCGACTGAGTGCCCGCATTGCCGCCCATTGATGCAACGATCGGCATCAGAATCGCCAGAGCTACCAGTTGGTCGATGGCCGCTTCGAACTGCGAAATCACCAGCGAGGCACAGATGGCGGTACACAGGTTCACCGCCAGCCACGGCAGTCGGCGCCTGCTGGTTGCAGCCACGCTGTCGGACAGCGAGCTTTCGTCGCTAACCCCAGCCAGACGCAGGATGTCTTCCTCGTGTTCTTCGTCCAGAACAACCATCGCATCGTCGATGGTGATTACACCCACCAGCCGCCCATCGTCATCCATGACCGGAGCCGAGATCAGGTGGTACTGGTTGAAGGCATAGGCCACATCCTCTTCGTCCTGATCGACGGGGATGGTATAGAATTCCTCTTCTGCGATGTCGCGCAGCGGAACTTCGCGCCGGGTTGCCATCAGTTTTCCCAAGGCGACCTGCGCCACCGGTTTCAGGCGTGGATCGATAAGAATGACGTGATAGAATTGCTCGGGCAGGTCGTCATTGGCGCGCATGAAATCAATGGCCTGACCCACTGTCCAATGCTCAGGCGCCATGACCACTTCGCGCTGCATGAGGCGACCGGCGGAATTTTCCGGGTAAGACAGCGCCTGCAGGGCCGCGATCCGCTCGGCATGCTCCAGCGCGCCCAGGATGGCTTCCTGCTGAGGTTCCTCAAGGTCTTCCAGCAGGTCGACGACATCGTCGCTTTCCATATCGCGGACAGCATCGGCCAGAACATCCGGGCGCAGAACGCCAATCACCTCTTCCCGAACCACTTCATCCAGTTCGGAAAGAATGTCGCCGTCGAACTCCTTGTCATACAGCCGGATCAGCCGGGCACGATCGAACGGATTGATCTGCTCCAGAAGGTCGGCGATGTCAGCCGCGTGCAGCGGCTCCATCAATTCGACGAGTTTGTCGCGATCTTCTACATCGACAGCATAAAGGATGGCTGCCACAGTCCGGCGGTCCAGCGCGTAGACATCTTCGTCCTCGGCGGACTCGGTTACGGGTTCATCAAAGCCTGTTGTCATATGCTGCCCCCGCGCATTTCCATTTGCCCCTAATTAGAAGAAGCAGCTACCGGAAAACAATGACAATGCGCCAATTTACCGGCATCTTCCGCGCGCTTATGGTGTTTCGCGGTCTCAGCCGGGCGGAGGAAAGCGGAAATGGCGCAAAAAACACTGTTGAAGGGACGTGTCCTGAGCTTTTCGGGCTCACCTTTCGAAGGTGAACCGAAAGATGCCGTCACCATCAGCGAGGCGGTCGTCATCGATGAAGGCCATATCGCGGCCGTTGGTGACACCCGGAGCCTGACAGAAGCGCATCCGGATGCCGCAATCGTCGATCACGGACAGCACCTGATCATGGCAGGGTTCGTTGACGCGCATGTGCACTATCCGCAGACAGCCATGATTGCCAGCTGGGGCAAGCGGCTGATCGATTGGCTAAACTCCTATACATTCCCCGAAGAGATGAAGTTTGGTGAAATCACCTATGCCACCGAGATCGCCAACCGGTATCTGGACCTGACGGCTGCGCATGGGACAACAACGATGTGCAGTTTCTGCACCATCCACCCGGAAAGCGTCGACGCCTTTTTCACTGCGGCGCAGCAGCGTGGACAGCGGGTCGTGGCCGGCAAGACCTGTATGGATCGCAATGCACCCGAGGGTCTGCGCGACACGGCACAGACGGCCTATGATCAGTCCGAAGCACTGCTGGAGAAGTGGCACGGCATCGACCGGCTGTCCTATGCCATTACGCCCCGTTTTTCACCAACTTCGACCCCGGAACAGCTTGAAGCCATGGGGGCATTGTGGGCCGAGCACCCACATTGCCTGATGCAGACGCACCTGAGCGAACAGACAGATGAGATCGAATGGGTCCGGTCGCTGTTTCCCGACGCGCGCGACTACCTGGACACCTACGAAAAGTTCGGCCTGCTGGCCAGCCATGGCCTGTATGGTCACGCCATTCATCTGGAGCCACGCGAACGCGACCGGTTGCGCGAACTGGATGCGGCCCTGATTCACTGCCCGACCTCAAACACGTTCATAGGCTCGGGCCTGTTCGACATGGCCGGGCTGATGAAAGACGGTCACCGGGTCGGGCTGGCGACGGATACCGGCGGAGGATCGAGTTTCTCGATGTTGCGGACAATGGCCGCAGCTTACGAGATCGGCCAGTTGCGCGGATCGCCGTTGCATGCGGCACAATTGTTGTGGCTGGCCACCGTCGGATCGGCCCGGTCGCTGCGAATGGACAATTGCATCGGCAATATCGCCCCGGGGATGGAGGCGGATCTGGTGGTTCTCGACCTGGCCTCGACCCCGGCCATTGCCCAGCGCGAAGCCTGCGCAGAAGACCTGTGGGAAGCCGTTTTCCCAACCATCATGATGGGGGATGACCGGGCCATTGCCGAGGTCCGGATTGCCGGCAAACCAGTCACGGTTTGAAGGAATACGCCTGACGGCGCATTCCTCCGGCAACGGAATTTCTGAACAGACGACGAGATCGACGCTTATCTGGCAAGCGCCCGCGCAAGTTCATTCTGGCGTTCGATCACGCGGGGCATGTCCAGCGTGGTTATGTGCCCATCTCGCACGATTTGTCTGCCTTCGACGAACAGATGTTTGACCCGAAACGGCCCCGCAAGCAGCAAGGCGGCCGGATCCCAGCTTCCCGCGCTTTCTATGCCGGATACATCCCAGATCGCGATATCGGCGCGTTTGCCCGGCATAAGCCGCCCGCAATCGGGGCGATTGAGCACGTCTGCACCGCCACGGGTTGCTATCTCGAGCGCTTCGCGGGCCGACATGGCATCCGCGCCATTCGCGACCCGCTGCAACAGCATCGCCTGCCGGGCCTCGGCCACCAGATTGCCGCCGTCATTGCTGGCCGACCCGTCAACGCCCAACGCAACCGGAACGCCCGCGTCGCGCATTGCGCGGACCGGCGCTATGCCTGACCCCAACCGGCAGTTTGAACACGGGCAATGCGCAACACCGGTGCGGGTTCGGGCAAACAGATCGATCTCGGCACTGTCCAGCTTGACGCAATGGGCGTGCCAGACGTCCGAACCGGTCCACCCCAACTCCTGCGCATACTGGCCCGGACGGCATCCGAATTGTGACTGGGAATATGCAATGTCTTCGTCATTTTCGGCCAGATGCGTGTGCAGCATCACGCGCTTGTCCCGTGCCAGCACCGCCGTGTCGCGCATCAGTTCACGACTGACCGAGAATGGTGAGCACGGGGCCAGACCGACGCGGCACATCGACCCTTCGGATGGATCGTGGAATTTGTCCACAACCCGGATCATGTCAGACAGAATATCCTGCTCTGCCTCGACCAACATGTCCGGCGGCAGGCCACCATCGCTCTCACCGATACTCATCGCACCACGTGTCGGATGAAAGCGCAGGCCCAGTTCGGCGGCGGCGGCGATGGTGTCGTCCAGTCGCGCGCCATTGGGATAAAGATACAGATGATCGGAACTGAGCGTACATCCCGAAAGCGCCAGTTCTGCCAATCCGATCTGAGCAGAAACGAACATCTCTTCCGGGCCAAAGCGGGACCAGATCGGGTAGAGTGTTTGCAGCCAGCCAAACAACAGCGCATCCTGACCTCCGGGAACCGCCCGGGTCAGAGTTTGGTAAAGGTGGTGGTGCGTATTCACCAGGCCGGGGGTCACGACGCAGCCCTTGGCGTCGTGCACGTCACCGGTTGTGGTAAGCCCCTGCCCCAATTCAGCAATAACGCCGTCCCGGATTAGGATATCCGCGCCATTTAGTTCCTGCCGATCGTCATTCATCGTCAGAATGAAATCGGCATTCTTTATTAGAGTATCAGTCAATTTGTGCCCTCCTGCATCAGTCCGTCTCGTGCAAGAAGTGCATGGGCTGGCGGAAAACGGACACAAGAACCAGCCATCGGCACTGTACCGGCGGCTGCGGGTGCCATCAACAGGTTTCAGAAATTGCGAAGAATCTCTAGCGCAGAGGCGTGGATGTCCGGGTTGGCAGCCGCCAGTGCGCGGCCTCCATTGTGGGCCGGTCTGCCCTGCCAATCTGTCACGATACCACCCGCCGCCTGAATGACGGCGATCGGCGCCTGAATGTCATAAGCGTTCAGTCCGGCCTCGATCACCAGATCAACCTGCCCTGCCGCCAGAAGGGCGTAGGCGTAACAGTCCATTCCATAACGGGTCAGTCTGGCTTGCTGAGACACCGCCTCAAACCCGGCCCGGTCTTCAGGCGTTCCAACTTCGGGAAAGGTTGTGAACACCATCGCCTGATCCAGCGATTGCGTAGACCGGGTCCTGAGCTGTCGGGTACCTGTCGGGCCTGTGACCTGTGCCGCGTGTGCGGACCCCACGAACCGCTCACCAATATAAGGCTGGTCAATCACACCCAGGATCGGCCCGTCCTGCGTGCTCAAAGCAATCAAAACGCCCCATGTCGGGGTACCGCTGATGAACCCTCGCGTACCATCGATCGGATCAAGAACCCAGGTCCGCCCGCTGGTGCCGTCGGCATGGCCGAATTCCTCGCCGAAAATACCATCCTGCGGGCAGCGCCGCGCCAGAACGGCCCGCATCGCCTTTTCCGCCTCGCGGTCAGCGACGGTTACGGGGTCAAACCCATCAGCCAGTTTGTTGGACGTTTCAAGATCGGACTGCCGGAAGTAAGGAAGTATGGCCGCGCGCGCCGCATCGGCCATTTCCCCGGCGATTTCCAGATCGGTTGCTGAACTTTGATACATGCGCAACCCGTGCGGTCAGCGCGTTCCGAAGTCAAGCCTGCTGATCAGGCGACGTCACTGAGAACACGCGCCAGTTCGAACAGACGCCGGCGCTGGTTTTCCGGGATCGCGTAGTACGAGCGAACCAGATCCAAAGCTTCCTTATCTCCCATCAGATCGGCAGGCACCGATTTCTTCCCGGCATCTTCTTTCTGGGTTTCTTCCAGACCCTCAAAGAAAAAGCTGACCGGCACATCCAATGCTTCGGCGATGTCCCAAAGGCGCGAAGCGCTGATCCGGTTGGCCCCGGTTTCGTATTTCTGGATTTGCTGAAACTTGATACCAACCTGCTCGGCCAGCTGCTGCTGGGTCATGCCAATCAGCCAGCGGCGATGCCTTACGCGTTTGCCCACATGGACATCGACGTGATGAGTCATTGGTATTCTCCTCTACTACACACACAACTGCCGGGGGTTACGCAAAAAAACAAACGTGTTCGCCAACCTAGCGAGCCGCTGTTAACTATTCCCTAATTCAGGAATGTGCTCCCCCGAAACAGCACCAGATTTCAATATCACCTCTTTTGTCTTTTTTTTCAAGAAGGTTGAATCAGTAACATCGTATAATGGTTTGTGGTTGTACAACCGCCGGTTTTGAGCGTTCTGTTTCCCGAACAGACACAATCCACGAAGCCCTATTATACATCATTCACGCGCCCTCTGGTAATTGATTGACATTCCCCCCGCATCGCTGACCTATGCGAAAAACAAGGAGCGCGACGATGCTGGCCTTTCGCCTTCAATCCGGAGAATCAACAGCCCGGCTCTGCAACATCGACGTCCCAAAGCCGGGGCGGGATCAGGTTCGGGTCGCTATTAAAGCGTGCGGATTGAATTTTGCGGATCTGCTTATGCAGAACGGCACCTATCAGGACACCCCGGATACTCCGTTTACGTTGGGCATGGAGATCGCGGGTATTGTTGATGAAATTGGAAACAATGTCTCTCATCTGAAGCCCGGGGACCGTGTTGCGGTCTATTCAGGTCAGGGTGGATTGGCCGAGTTTGGCGTATTCGATGCCGAAAGGGCGATTCTCCTGCCCGATCAGATCAACTTCGAGGACGCTGCCGCCATTCAGATTGCATACGGCACCAGCCATATCGCGCTGGATCATCGTGCGCGCCTGCAACCCGGCGAAACCCTTTTGGTCACCGGCGCGGCGGGCGGCGTCGGCCTGACTGCCGTTGAAATCGGCAAACTGATGGGCGCGACAGTGATTGCGCAGGCCCGTGGTTCTGAAAAGCTTGCGGTGGCCCGCGCGGCAGGTGCGGATCATCTCGTGGATGCCTCCGAAGACCTCCGCGCCCGCGTCAGGGAACTGGGTGGGGCGGACGTGGTTTATGATGCGATTGGCGGCGACGTGTTCAAAGCCGCCTTTCGTGCCACAAACCCCGAAGGCCGACTGCTACCGATCGGCTTTGCGGGTGGAGAGGTTCCGCAAATTCCGGCCAACCATCTTCTGGTCAAGAACCTGACCGTAATCGGGCTTTATATCGGTGGGTATCTGAAATTCAGGCCGCAGATCGTGCGCGACAGCTTTGACACGCTGTTCCGTTGGCGCGCCGAAGGCCGGATCAAACCGCATATCAGCCACACCCTGCCACTGGAGGACGTGGAACAGGGCATGCGTTTGCTGAAAGAACGGAAATCAACCGGCAAGATCGTCATCACGATCTGAGGCCTGTCACCCGACCACAGCCTTCAATGGTGTGCCGCCCACCATGCGGAAATTCTGACGAACCAGCGACGCCAGCTCCTCGATCACCGCGCCGCGACCGGGATCCCCTCCGTAAAGGTTGATCATGTGGGCAGGCAGCTCTGGCAATGCTCCACCCGAGTCGATTTGCTGCAGATGCGCGGCCTCCGTTCCATCCAGCATTGCGTGAACGGCAAGATCGGCGCTGACGGTCGCTTCGATTGTACGGTCGTTTTCTGTTTCGACAGACAATTCCCAGGGGATACCCGCCGCGTCCAGCGCCGCAATGACCTGAGGCCGGAACAAACAGCGCCGACCAAGCGCCAAAGGCAATGGGCGCTTGCGCCACGCCGACCCGCCAGAAGCTCCAATCCAGCGCAACGGCAACTCGGCCACGGTTTCCGCACCTTCGGCCGCCGAGGCCTCGGTCGTCAGTATCAGATCACATTCGCCGCGCTTGTACATGTCCTTGAGTTGCAGCGAATAGGACGAAACCAGCTGGACGCGGACACGCGGAAAATCTGCGTTGAAACGCTGTAGCACGCGCGGGATGGCCGGATAAACAATGTCATGCGGCACGCCCAGCACGACTTCGCCTTCGAAAGCCTGATCGGTGAGTTTCGAGATCACTTCGTCGTTCAGGGCGATCATGCGGCGCGCGTAGGCCAGCAATTGTTCGCCCGACGCCGTCAACGCGATGGTTCTGCCGCTGCGATCCAGTAGCTCAAGGCCCAGAAGCTCCTCCAAACGCTTGAGCTGCATCGAAACCGCAGATTGCGTCAGGTGCAGAAAACCGGCGGCGCGTGTGACGCCGCCCTGATCGGCCACGGCAACGAAGGACCGCAAAGTGGTGATGTCCAAATTTCTCATTTCAATAATCCTGATGGTTCACGTCAAAAACATTCATTTTTAAAATGTGCCACAGTGATCCATATAAATCAAGGAAGTTGATGCAAACCGCATTAATCATCACCGAGCAAGGAAAGGACAATCGTTATGACCCAAATTGCAGCATCACACGAGCACGTATGCAAACAGCCATCGAAAGGCTTCAAATTGCGGGATCTTCTTGGCCTTGCCCGGCAGCGTCGTGACCTTGCCAAGCTGGATGGCAACGCACTGAAAGACATCGGCGTGACACACACCGAGGCCAGTCGCGAAGCAGCCCGCCCGTTCTGGGATGCTCCCGAAAACTGGCACAAACGTCTGTATTGACCGGCCAAGCATCGCGATCTGGCGGCAACTGAAACAATGCCGTCAGATTTGTCGAGTATTTTAGCAGGTTTTGGGCGTAAAACTCTTGAAACATGTGCCTCACTCTCCGATATTTGCAGGGAAATCGGTCTGCAACTGCGGGCTGAACCAGAATTGCGAAGGGAGACCCTTAATGGCACAATTTGACACGATCCGGACGGCGACCGGTGCGCGCGCCGCCCAGATTGACGAGGGCCTGCGGGCCCACATGAACAAAGTCTACGGCACCATGTCCGTGGGCATGCTGATCACTTTCCTGGCTGCATGGGCCATCGCCGGCCTTGCAACCACAACTGATCCGTCTGCCGCGGCAGCTCAGCTGAGCGAGACCAAGTATCTGACGTCGCTCGGATACGCACTGTTCGCTTCGCCGCTTAAATGGGTGATCATGTTCGCTCCGCTGGCCTTCATCTTTGGCTTCAGCGCCGGGATCAATCGCCTGTCCGCAGCCGGCGCACAGACGGTGTTCTACCTGTTTGCCGCTGTCATGGGTGTATCGATCAGCTGGATCTTCCTGGTCTTCACCGGCCAGTCGATCATTCAGGTGTTCCTGATCACCGCGATCGCCTTCGCGGGCCTGTCGCTGTATGGTTACACCACCAAAAAAGACCTTTCGGCGATGGGTACGTTCCTGATCATGGGCGTGATCGGCCTGATCGTGGCGTCGATCGTCAACATCTTCATCGCCTCGTCTGCCATGGCTTTCGCCATTTCGGTCATCGGCGTTCTGATCTTTGCCGGTCTGACCGCGTATGACACGCAGAACATCAAGGCCACATACCTGCAAATGGCCCACTCGGGTGATCAGGAATGGCTGGGCAAAGCCGCCATCATGGGCGCGCTGAGCCTGTATCTGGACTTCATCAACATGTTCATGTTCCTGCTCCAGCTGTTTGGCAACCGCGAATAACGCGGCGCACAATCCAATACGAAAGGGCGGGTCCGAAAGACCCGCCCTTTTCTTTTGCGGAAAGAAAACCAATGACGATCCAGGATATCCGGCCAGATCAGGCCCATCTGATTTTACCCCTGCTGCACCAGGTTCATGACCTCCATTTGGAACATCAGCCTGAAAGATACGCAGCGCTGCCGCCGGATGCCGAGCTGGCCGATTACCTGCAATCCTGGCTCATGCAACCCAACCTGTTCGCTGTCGGTTTTTTCGAACGCGACAAGCTGCTGGGTTACGCAATTTTCGAGATTTCCCGGCGTCCCGCGTCACCCTTTCACTCGGTTGATACCCGCGCTGTTCTCCACCAGATCAGCGTCGACAGGGCCGCGCGCCGCCGTGGCATCGGCACAGCGCTGCTGGAAACCGTCAAATCGCGGCTGAGGCAGGTGGGCCGAAGCGTTCTTACGGCCTCGGTCGCCAGTTTCAACGCACCGTCCCAGGCCCTTATGGCCCATTCCGGGCTGAACCATTCTCTGACCATAATGGAATGGCGTGACCCTAGCCCTCAATGAAAAAGCCCCACCGAAAAGGTGGGGCCCAATCAAATTCGTTGTCAGTCCGAGTATCAGCTACAGTTCAGCGGCACCGCAAAACCGGAGCTGCGACTGTCAGACCCTTTCCGGTAAACTTCGCCAGCTGGCAGGCACCCGGTGAACCGTTCCGTGTTGGCGCCAAACGCCGCTCCGGTGGAACTGTCCACTTTTCCACCGTTGCTGGCGGTGCGCAGAACCCCGAAAAGCGTGCCGTTTACGCTGACAGTGCTCAGGTACAGGTTGTTGCCCTGGGTAGACAATTGAACCGCGCTGACATCGGATTGCCCGCCATTGGCAATCGCCACACCGGCGATTTTTGACAATTCAGTCTCATCCGAGACGACCGAAACGGTCGGAATTTTCGCAAGTTCCGCAGGTACATTGGTCGCTGGCGGTGCAAATGCAACTGCGCCTTCGACTTCCGAGACCGTGCGCGGTTCACCATCAATGCCGGTAAAACCAACGCCCTGGCGGTTGAACGGGTCCTCACAGGCCGACAGGCTCAGAACGAGGGTCGAAGATAACAAGATTTTTTTCATGGCGCTCAACGTTTTGTGGCGGTTTGCTCAACCGTAGCGGCAGGTCGCCACGAAAAGCAAGACGCCGGCGATGCGATTGGGCCATATGCTGATGCTCTGCTGCAACGGCCATGGACGTGCATAGGAAAGCACAAACGCGCTTGTGAAACGTTGAAAAACAAAAAAGGGTCCTGCTTCGCAGAACCCTTTAACTGTGTCCGGATGGACAGGCAGATTACTTGATCTTGCCTTCCTTGTACTCGACATGCTTGCGAGCGACCGGGTCGTATTTACGAATGGTCATCTTCTCGGTCATGGTGCGAGCGTTTTTCTTGGTCACGTAGAAGTGGCCCGTGCCCGCGGTCGAGTTCAGACGGATCTTGATTGTCGTCGGCTTCGCCATGGTTATCTCCTGCGTCCGAAAAGGCAGGGGCCTTTCGGTTGAATTCCTATGAGCGTGCGCTTTTACGCGCTGCACAGCCCATGTCAAGGGCTATCGCGCGCATCGAGGCAGCAGAAGGTGGGATGGCCTTATGCAGGAAGTGTCGGTGCCCCCATATAGGTATGAATCTGATTACATTCCGCGTCCGACAGCCCCAATGCGGTTGCCAGCTGACGCAGGTATGACGCCTCACGCGCGTTATCCAGGCGAATCGCAGCCAGAGACGTGGCGTATATCTGTGTTTTCAAAGGTCCGCCCGCAGCGGCCGCCAAGCCCATGACATCAATCGGCGCGTTCAGTTGTTCTTGAACGAAGGCTCGCTCCTCATCGCTGACGTCGTCGCCCAACTCTCCCAGAATTGTTTCTTTCTCATGGGTGTCCAGTTCACCATCCGCCTTGGCCGCCTGAATCATCGCCCGCAGCATCAGCTTGGCCTGCTCCTCCATGACGGCGCCACCGGGTGTTCCCCGGAACACGGTATCCATCATGTCCGCCGTTTGCTGGCTGCCCGACCTTGCCGCGCCCTGCATGGCGTTCATCAGACCGCCCAGCCCGGCGGCACCAGCCGGGTTGACCATACCCAGCTTGCCGATCATCTCCTGAAGTCCAGCGGCCCCGCCAGGCATGCCGAACTGCTCGGCCATCTTGCCAAGCTGGTCCATGCCAAATCCGCCCCCCGCACCCTGCATTGCATCCTGCAGGCCAGCCATGCCGCCCATCTGCTTGTATTTCTCCAGTCCTTTCGCGGCAGCAAACCCTACGGCCACCGAGGCAAGTGCTTTCATGAAACTCATAATCGTCCTCCCGATTCAAAAATTACTCCTCACCGCACCTACTCAGACGTCCTTGAACCCGGCTTTCGAAATTCGTCGGACAACGGCTGGACTGTTGCGGACTGAAAACTCAGCAGACACAAGACTATACGAAAACGAAAAACCATGTACGCACTCGCGCATTTCCATCAGAAAATTGGCGCTTTCCCGCACATGCGGAGCTTCAATTGCCCGGATCACAAATTCGTGATACCGTGCCGCCAGTTCACAGACCCAAGAAGCCATCTAAGCGCTTAACGCTTGAGGCACCGAAAACAGGCGAAACCTCTGTCAGCAGAGTTTTTAGGCATGTTTTTCTGGGGGGCTATCATGACAGAATGGACTATTCAGGGGGAAGAGCTGGCCAATTGTAACTGCAATTTCGGTTGTCCTTGCCAGTTCAGCGTACTTCCCACACATGGGAATTGCGAAGCGGTTGTCGTCTTTGACATTGAAGCTGGCAAATATGGCGATACCGATCTGGCGGGCTTACGCGCTGCCGGCGTCTATTACTGGCCCGGACCGATCCACGAAGGCGGCGGTCAGATGCAGCTTATCATCGACGAAAGCGCCAGTCCCGATCAGCGGGCGGCCCTGCAAGCGATCATGACCGGCGAGGACACCGATGAAATGGCCACCATGTGGTACGTCTACAGCGCCATGGCCCCGCAGAAACACGAAACTCTGTACCTTCCGATCGAGCTGGACTGGGATCGCGAGGAACGTAAGGGGTTCGCGAAAGTCCACGGTATCTTCGACGTCGAGGTCAACCCGATCCCGCATATCGTATCCGGAGCGCCGCACCGCGCATCCATCCAGCTGCCGAACGGGTTCGAGTACCGCCACGCGGAATCCGCCGCAGGTACGACGAGAACATCCGGGGGTGCCATAAGCCTGACATTTGATGCCACCCACGCGCACTTGGCGCATCTCAACATTTCCGGCCACGGTGTTTTGGGCGCTTAACAGGGGCGTCGCATGACACGAAACTCTGACGCACCGCCCGTGGCGGTCGCTGAGCGGTTGCTGCGACAGGACAGGCTGATCGTTCTGGTCAGTGTCTTGGTCATCGTTCTCGGGGCCTCATGGTACACGATTGCCGGGATCGGCATGAACATGTCTGCCGTCGAAATGACAAGGATGGCCCGGCCAATCGGTGAGCCCATGCAGATGCCGGTCGACCGGCCATGGAGCCTGCCCTACGCGCTGCTCATCTTTTTGATGTGGTGGGTCATGATGATCGCCATGATGACCCCCAGCGCGGCCCCTGTTGTCCTGTTGTTTCTGGCCCTCAAACGTGTCGGCGCTGACAAGGCCAATGCGGCCCGCCTCAGCTTGCTGTTCCTCGCAGGATACCTAATCGCCTGGGGGGGCTTCAGCCTGCTTGCGACACTGGCGCAATGGGGTCTTGAGCATGTCGGCCTGTCTGATGGCCCCATGATGACCGTCCGGTCAAAGGCATTTGCAGGCTGTGTCCTGATTGCGGCGGGCCTCTATCAGCTTTCATCGCTCAAATCCGCTTGTCTGCGACATTGCCAAAGCCCCGCCCGGTTTCTTGCCGAACACAATCGGCCCGGCGCATCGGGTGCGTTCAGCATGGGCGTCATTCACGGGACATTTTGTCTGGGCTGCTGCTGGGCCCTGATGCTCTTGCTGTTCGTCGGCGGCATCATGAACCTCTACTGGATTGTCGCCATCGCAATTTACGTTGCGCTGGAAAAACTTCTGCCCCGAGCCCGTTGGCTGATCCCGGCGACGGGCATCGGTTTGATTGCAACAGGTGCCTGGGTGCTGGCAAGCGCGATATCTTCCGGCACCTAGGCGCTCAAACGGCCAGGGAACCGGCCGAATTCAGGGTTCCGTCACATTGATCCCAGGAGGAGAAAATGCCTTTATTCATAACGTACGCCACCTATTCCCAATCCGGCATCAAAGGAATGCTGCAAAAGCCATCGGACCGCACCGCGCCGGTCAAAGCCCTGCTTGACAAGGTGGGCGGCAAGCTGCTGGCATTCTATATGACCACCGGATCGAACGATGTGGTTGTGATCAGTGAGGCACCTGACGGCACCGACGCAGTTGCGGTCGGAATGGCCGTCGGCGCATCGGGCGCCGTCGACAAGATAGAGACGGTCCGCGCGTGGACGGCAGAGGATTTTGTTGCCATCACGGAAAAAGCGGCAGCCCTGACCGGTGCCTACACACCGCCCGGAGGGTAAGAGGATACGCGCGGAGGGCCTGTAAGCCGGATCTTGTTCCGGGGTTGCCCCCTTCGATGACCATTCCTCTAGGCCGCACATTGCTGCGCGGCTCAAGCTGCCAACCCGGTCCCTCTCGGCCAAGACGCGCTTAGCGGCGGTATCGGCTTGCGCCGACCGACCCGCGCTGGGACCCTATTTGGCATTGCTCCCGGTGGGGCTTGCCGTGCCGCCGCTGTTGCCAGCGGCGCGGTGGGCTCTTACCCCACCGTTTCATCCTTACCTTGCAAGCAAGGCGGTTTGTTTTCTGTGGCGCTTTCCGTCGGGTTGCCCCGCCCGGGCGTTACCCGGCACCGTTGTCTTGTGGAGTCCGGACTTTCCTCTCGGGCTTGCACCCCAGCGGCCATCCGGCCCTCCGCGCTGGCGTTGGGTATGCCTTGGGGGCGGTGACGTCAAGAGTGGACAGGGTGCGAAGGGGCCAGCCCCTTCTTGGCCTGCGGCCAATTCAACCCCGGGATACTTATAGCCAGATAAAGCCCGGATTTGTTTGGGGGATGCTCAGCTGATCGGCGCAAGGTCAGCGGGTGTGAGCGGACCTTTAGCCCAGGGGCGGTATCTGAGCCGAACGGTGGTGAGGAGTGTTTCGTCATCCGTGTCAGCGGTATAGCCTGCCAAGCGGGCCTTGGTGCGGAACTCTTGTTTTAACGCGTTCGGAGGGCCGCTTCCCTGCCCTCGCCGCGCCGCAAGCCCCTGACGTTCGAGTCGAGGCCAGTCAAAGCGGGGGCCGGGGTCTGATTTGCGGCCCGGTGCCATGTCTGAATGCCCGATCACGCCTTGCGGTGGGATCGACCAGCGCGTCATGATTTGGGGTAACAGGTGTTCCAGCACATTCATCTGAAGGTGCGAAAAGGGATGAAAGCCTGTGTTGTCCAGCTCGATCCCAATCGAGCGCGAGTTGATATCGCTTTGACCGAGCCACTCCCCTGTCCCGGCATGCCATGCGCGGTTTTCCTCGGGCACCATTTGCCAGAGGGTGCCATCATTTCCGATCAGGTAATGTGCGGAGACTTCGGCCTGCGGATCGCACAGACGTTCCAAGGCCGCCTGTGCGCTGTCCATCGCCGTGTAGTGGAGTACAACCAAAGACGGCTTCAACCTGTCGCGGCGCGGTCCGAAATTTGGCGACGGGTGCCAGATCGGCGTCAGGGGATCAGTTGCTGACGGCACTGCGGAACGGGCTTGGGTCCCAGTTGCAAGCATAGCCGTCACCGTCCGGGTCAAGCCCCTGACGATCCCGCTGCGGGCCGCCATTTGACAGAAAATCGATCTGTGCCTGATCCGGGGAAGGATATTTCGCGCAGTTGCGCTGCGCCTTAGCCTGCAGGTTGAACCCGGCGCGGCTGTAAAGCTGGGTCCCCACGGGGTTCGACGTGTTCAGAGCATATTGAACGATGTTGGGCTGTCCGTCCGACCCGCGCTGCGGTACGGCGGTTGGTGCGACCACCTCGTATGTCTGGCGGTTCTGTTCGATCAGGGCGGCGTCGGATTCGATGCTGCGGCGGTTGGATACGGCCGCAAAATCCTGTTCGTCGGAAATTCCCTGTGCATTGGACACCGGGATCGGAGTGGATGCGCCCTGCGGAGAAGTGCTGGCCAAGGCGGCGGCTGTCTGAGAAGCGATGTCCGCATTGGCCCCGGTCGCCACGGGTGTCACCGCACCCGGAGCGCCAAGCGGTTGTGCGGACACGTCCACCGGGCCAAGCAACGGATTACCGCCCAGTCCCTGCCCGGCCAGTTCAGCCTCGCGTTGCGCCTGGTAATCAGGCGTGTTGAATCCCGTGTTGGCCACTGGTGCCACGTCGGTGCAAGCCGCCACCACGCCGATGGCGGGGATCAGAAGCAAAAAGCGCATGTGACTGCTCCGTGTCTGCTGCTCTGGTTGACAGAGGCTTACCACCATTTCCCCGGCTTGGCCACGAAACCGGCCGCGTTTTCCAGCGCATAGGCGGTGTTGAGCAGATCGCCTTCGTCCCACGGACGTCCGATCAGTTGCAGGCCAAGGGGCAGACCTTGTGAATCCAGACCCGCAGGCACCGAAATACCGGGCAGACCGGCCAGATTCACCGTCACTGTGAACACGTCGTTCAAATACATTTGAACAGGGTCGGCTTCGGTCATCTCGCCCAGACCAAAGGAGGCCGACGGTGTCGCAGGTGTCAGAATCGCATCGATTCCGGCGGCAAACGCGTCCTCGAAATCTTTCTTGATCAGGGTCCGAACGCGGCGAGCGCGGTTGTAGTAGGCGTCATAGAAACCGGCTGACAGCACATAAGTACCAATCATGACACGGCGCTGCACCTCATGTCCGAAACCCTCGGCGCGGGTCTTTTCGTACATCTCGGTGATGCCGTCACCCTGCGCCAGTTGCGCGCGGCGGCCATAACGCACACCGTCATAACGCGCAAGGTTCGAGGACGCCTCGGCCGGTGCGATCACGTAATACGCGGGCAACGCGTATTTAGTATGCGGCAGCGAAATATCGACAATCTCGGCACCCGCTGCTTTCAGCATCTCGGCCCCTTCGGCCCAGAGCTTTTCAATCTCAGCAGGCATTCCATCCATGCGGTATTCTTTGGGGATACCGATTTTTTTGCCCTTGATGTCGCCGGTCAGCATCGCCTCAAAGTTCGGCACCGCCAGTTCGGCACTGGTCGAGTCCTTGGGATCGTGACCGCACATCGCCTCGAGCATGATCGCAGCATCGCGCACGTTCTTGGTCATCGGACCAGCCTGATCCAACGAAGAGGCAAAGGCGACGATACCCCAGCGCGAGCAACGACCATAGGTCGGCTTGATGCCGGTGATGCCGGTGAAGGCGGCAGGCTGACGGATCGAACCGCCGGTATCGGTACCGGTTGCCGCTAGGCAAAGGTCGGCAGACACGGCCGAAGCCGACCCACCGGATGAACCGCCTGGTGTCAGTTGCGCGTCGTCATTGCCACGGCGCCAGGGGCTGACCGCGTTGCCATATACAGAAGTTTCGTTACTGCTGCCCATGGCGAACTCGTCCATGTTCAGCTTGCCCAGCATAACCGCGCCCGCATCGGCCAGTTGCTGCGAAACGGTGGATTCGTATTCCGGCTTGAAACCTTCCAGAATCTTCGAGGCCGCCTGCGAGGGCACGCCTTTGGTGCAGAACAGATCCTTGATGCCGATTGGCAAGCCACACATCGACGGTGCGTCGCCGCCCTTGATCCGCTCATCAGCCGCCTTGGCGCGCTCCAGTGCAATCTCGGGCGTCTTGTGGACAAAAGCATTCAAAGCATCTGCTTGATCGATTGCTTTCAGGCAGGCTTCGGTCAGCTCGACTGAGGTCACATCACCCTTGCGCAGCGCGTCTCGGGCTTCGGCCAGGCCCAGTTTGTTCAGATCGCTCATGTCTTACTCCACCACTTTGGGGACTGCGAAAAAGCCTTCGCGGGCGTCGGGGGCATTGGCTAGAACCTTGTCCTGCTGGTTTCCGTCAGTGACCACATCCTCGCGACGTTTCAGGCGCATCGGCTCGACCGAGACCATCGGCTCGACGCCTTCGACATCCACTTCGTTGAGTTGCTCGATGAACCCAAGAATGGTGTTGAACTCGGACGCCAGCGCCGGCAGCGCGTCGTCCTCGACCTTGATCCGGGCCAGTTTGGCCACCTTGGCGGCGGTGCTTTGGTCAATCGACATCGGAAAACCTCATATGCGTTAGGGGGCATTTACCCGTCTGCCGCACCGGTCGCAAGACCAACAGACTCGGCGGATGATCGAAGGTGATCATGGCAGGTCCGCAGCACCCCATTCAATTTTGAATATCTCATATGCAAAAAAGTGAACTATACGGTTCACTTTGCGCCTTGAAAAACTGAACTGCGCTGTTCACTTTCTAACATGTGCAACAGCACAAAACCCGGAGAAAGATCATGAAAACCTTCATCACCGCCTTCGTTTTGTCCGCAACTGCCGCCATTGCGCCAGCAATGGCTTCGGGCTTTGATTTCACCCCGTTGACCCGCACCTTGACCTTCCCCGAACCGGTTACCCAGCCGGTCACCAAGGACACCACAATTCGCGGAAACTAAATAGAAGAAAACGCCGGATCAGATATGGCGCGACTGATCCGGCGTTGCTGCAATTGCATGCTGCGGACCCTGCGACAAGCCGCTACCATAGGGCGAAATGACTCGCCGGGAGATCCGGCAGGCGCAGACTTGCCAGACTATGGAGCCATACATGAGCGCACAAAAACAAGCCGTCCTGGACGCAATCGACGCAGTCAACATACAAGATCCCAACCAGGATGGCGGAGAGCCGGAGGCCCTGCTCTATGGCAAGCGGATGAGCGAGGAGCTTGCGCGGCTGTTCCCCGACGCCTCTGACGCGCTGCAGATTGCGGCACGCGGTCAGCACGTGGAACGCTGGAAACTGGCGCGCAGCGAATACCCCGAAGGGCGGACCGGTTATCTGGCTTGGCGCAAGGCGCAGGGCGTTCACCATGCCGAAGTCGTCATGGGCCTGATGAAAAAGGAAGGCTACGGCACCGATCAGATCGATGCCGCGGGCCGGATGCTGCGCAAGCAAGGCATCAAACGCGATGCCGAAGTTCAGGCCCTGGAAGACGTGATCTGTTTCGTCTTTCTCAAATGGTACTTCCAGCCCTTTGCTGCAAAACATTCGGCCGAGAAGATTCAAAGTATCGTCGAGAAAACGGCCCGAAAGATGTCTGGCGAAGGGCGCGCGCGGGTGTTGCGGGAATTCGACCTGCCCGATCATCTGGCCGATGCTTTTCGCGCCGATCAGACCTGATTTTCGGCCAGGTCCTTTCTGTAGACTTCGATCATCCAACCCAGCATCGTTGCGTTCAACAGATGCCACATAAAGTGTGTGCCCATCGGGAATTGGGCACACAGGGCCGGATCAAGCGCGCGGAACGTGATGGACAGGATCAGCAGTACTGCCCCGGCGGCCATGCCGCGCGCCAGAACAGGTTTTTTTGACCGCAACAATGCAGCATAGATCAGGATCAGCAACGGGACCGGCGCGTAGGCAGCGGACCCGCCAAGACCCGGCACAAACCGAAACAGCGGGATTGTCGCAGCCGCATAAGGGATGAACAGCGCGGTGCCGGCCAGCGCCCATCCCGGAGACATCCGCCAGATGTCGCGGTTTACCGCATAGATGTAGATCAGAATGAACAGAAGGATGGGCGTTGTGTCGGCAATAGCCGCCCAAACCTGTGCATGAGTGTGAAACAGAAAACTGCCCAATCCGATCAGGGCGAGCACTGCGACCAGCACCATCGCCAAGGGCAAACCCTGCCCTCGCACCCGGCGCCACATTACCCATGCTGCAACCAGGAAGGCGGCATTGGTCAGCGCATTGACCGGTTCAGCCCAATAGGCGGGCGACAGTCGTTCGCAATAGCCATCGATTTCCTGCATCCAGTCCATGGATTTTTACATAGCCGATGCTAGGCTGAGGACAACAGTCTGAATGGGAGGATTTTCATGAATATCATCTGGTTGGGTCACGGCAGTTTCCGCATCGAAACCAGCGGTCAGGTCTTGCTGATCGATCCCTGGCTGAGCGGTAACCCCGTCCTGCCCGAAACTCAGCATGACGCGGCGGTCGAAGGGGCCACGCATATTCTGCTGACTCATACCCATTTCGACCATGTGGTCGATATCCTTCCCTTGGCGAAGCGCCTGGGCGTGCCGGTTGTCGGCCAATACGACCTGATGGGTTTTTGGGGCGAAACTGAAGGCATTGAAACGGTCGGGTTCAACAAAGGCGGCACGGTCGACCTGAACGGCATCAAGGTTTCGATGGTACCTGCGTCGCACAGTTCAACCTTTTCGACGCCGGAGGGGCTGCGCACCGGCGGCACCGAGGTCGGGTTCATGATCGTCACCGAGGGCAAAACGCTGTATATCTCTGGTGACACCGATATCATGGCCGACATGAACTGGATGGGCGACTATTACAAACCGGATATCGGCATTCTGTCCGCGGGCGGCCATTTCACCATGGACATGAAAGGCGCGGCTTATGCGTCCAAGCGCTATTTCAATTTTCGGACCGTGATACCCTGCCACTACAAAACCTTCCCGATCCTTGAGCAATCTGCGCAGGATCTGAAAGACGGCCTGCCCGGCGTCGATGTGATCGAGCCTGAAGTGATGCAGGCGATTAAACTATAGGTCCGATGTGAGCGGCGAGGTTTCTCCTTCACCGGAATTGATCGCGGTTGTGCGGCGATGGAACAAGGCCGTGCAAGACAGGGACCGCGCGGTTTTGGAGAACATGCTCTCAACTTCGGAACACCTGCGTTATCAGGGATCGGCGGATGAAGAATCCTGGTCCGGGCAGGTGTTCCGACAGGGTTTCGTCGATCATACGAAAGAAATTCCCGACTATGCCTGGCAGGAACATTCGCTGGAAGCCTTCGAGTGCGGAAACGCCGGTTGGGCACATTGTGAAGCGACGATGACCTTTTCCACGAACGGCAAAGCCGCGTTGCACCGATTTACCTTTGTTCTCCATCTGGAAAACGGCGTCTGGAAAATAATGCAGATGCATGTCTCCAATCCGACCTCTAACATGGAAAAGATCGGGATCGAACATGAGGCCCTGAATGCGCTGATCGAAGCGGCACGGCGCGAGTTCACGCAGGAGCAGAGCGAGGGCACCGCCTCGGTCATGTTCACAGACATTGCCGGATCATCCGAAATCACACGGCGACTGGGCGATCAGGAGTGGATCAAAATCATATCGGATCACTTTGATCTGGCAGAGAAAGTGATCCATGCGCATCAGGGGCGTCTGGTCAAATCGCTCGGCGACGGCACCATGTCGATTTTTCCGTCCGTCCATGACGCAGTTCAGGCGGCCGTCAATTTCCAACGGGAAAACAGGTCGGCCACAGTCGACACGGCGCTTGGCCTTCGGATTGGGATTCATACCGGCGACGTCATCCACAAAGACGAAGATTTCTTTGGGTCCGTCGTCAACAAGGCGGCGCGGGTTACGAATGTCAGCGGGCCATACGAAATCCACGTGACTGAAGTGACAAGGCTGCTGGTGGGCAACACCGCCGGATTGAAGTTCAGTGCCCCAAAACCAGTTCAGCTGAAAGGGTTCGGCGGGCACCAGACAGTTTACCTTTTGGACTGGACCTAGACCCTTTCAAACCACGTCAGGGTAAGATCACTTGCCGGCCCGCTTATCGGCAAAGAACTCAAGCAGCAGGGTTTCGCATTCTTTGGCTGCGATACCATCATAAACATCCGGCTTGTGATGCGTCTGCGGGTGGGTAAAGACCCGTGCGCCATGTGCCACACCGCCCGATTTCGGATCGGCAGCCCCGAAATAAACACGCCGGATGCGCGCGGCGGCCAAAGCGGCAGCGCACATCGCGCACGGCTCCAGCGTGACATAAAGGTCATGATCCGGAAGTCGCTCGGACGCGGCATCGGCGCAGGCAGCGCGTAGGGCCAGAATCTCGGCATGGGCGGTCGGATCATTCAACTCGCGCGTCCGGTTGCCTGCGGTCGCAACAATCCGACCGTCGGGCGCGATGATAACCGCACCGACCGGAACCTCTCCGCGTTCGCCTGCCAATCTGGCCTGTTCCAGCGCCGCGCTCATATGCGATCTGAATTCCATATCTCTGACTGCATCAGAAACCTGCCTTTCGCAAGCGGGCAGGATAGGTTATGGCCGGGTCCATGAGCAACACCCCTCCTCCCGGCGACCGGATCGCCAAGGTCCTTGCCCGCGCGGGCGTCGCCTCGCGCCGCGAGGCTGAACGCATGATCGAAGCAGGTCGCGTGGCCGTGAATGGCAAGGTGATCGACAGCCCGGCGCTGAATGTCACCTCGAAAGACAGAATTGTGGTCGATGGCAAACCGGTATCCGAACCCGAGCCCTCGCGCCTTTGGCTGTATCACAAACCTTCTGGGCTGGTGACAACCACACGCGACGAAAAGGGCCGCGCGACGATTTTTGACAAACTGCCCGAGGACATGCCCCGGGTCATGAGCGTCGGGCGGCTTGACCTCAATTCCGAGGGGTTGCTGCTGCTGACGAATGACGGTGGCATCAAGCGCAAGCTGGAACTACCTTCGACCGGTTGGCTGCGCAAATACCGCGTCCGGGTGAACGGCCGGCCGAAGGATGAAGATTTCGAACCGCTGCGCAAGGGTTTGGTGATCGACGGGGAACGGTTTCAGCCGATGACCGTTTCCCTGGACCGCCAACAAGGGGCGAACGCCTGGCTGACGATCGGCCTGCGCGAAGGCAAGAACCGCGAGATTCGCCGCGCAATCGAGGATATCGGGTATGCGGTGAACCGCCTGCTCCGGGTCTCGTATGGACCATTCCAGTTGGGCGACCTGAAGCCCGGCGAGGTCGAGGAAGTGCGCCGCCGCGTGATGCGGGATCAGCTGGGGCTGGAAGGCGGCGAAAAATCCGATGGCACCGCTAAACGGACCACGCGCCCACAACGAAAACGTCCCCCGGTCGGCAAGAAACCTCGCAAGTGACGCCTGTCGGACAACCTTCCCCCTAGCGCCAAGCCCGCGCATACACTAAATTTTCTGTGAACGCGGAAGTCCTTGGGGGTGCCATGTCCGGAAGCGGAGTGCAAAAACTGGCCTACGCGGCACTGCTGGTGCTGTTGTTTGGAGTATGCACCGGCCTGCTGGGAGGGCTATAGGCGCATGGCCAAAAAGTACGGCGGAAAATACAGCCCCCAGGGTGATACGACACCTTCGGATCAGCCCAAGCGCGGACAATTTGACAGTGCGCGGGTCGAACCTGCGGGCGCACGGGCGAATGTTCTTTTCATTCCGGCAATCCCCCTGGTGTTCCTGTCTCTGAACGACGGTGCCATCGGCATGACCATGGGTCTTGTGGCTGCCGGTTTGCTGACGGCTGCTGCGTTTCTGCTGCGCGAAGGCCTGCGCGCCGAAGGGGCCTATAACGCCCGTCGCACAGCCCGCCGCCCCGCCTTTCCACGCAAGATTTTCGCCAGCATTCTGACCGGGTTGGGTGTGGCGCTTGCTTCGTTCCGGACCGAGTATCTGGATGCCGAGGCGGTATCGCAGGTCAGCCTGCTGGCGCCTGTTCTGTTTGGCGCAGCGGCGGCGGTTCTGCACTCGGTCTCGTTTGGCCTTGATCCGATGAAAGACAAGGGCATGGAAGGTATAGACACCTTTCAACAGGATCGCGTCGCACGTGTAGTGGAAGACGCCGAAGCCCATCTTTCCGAAATGACCGAAGCGATCAAACGTGCGGGGGACCGTACTGTCGAAGCCCGGGTTGAACGGTTTCAGGACACCGCCCGCGATCTTTTCCGCACAGTCGAGGAAGACCCGCGAGATCTGGCCGGTGCCCGCAAATACCTGACGGTTTATCTGCAGGGTGCCCGCGATGCGACGATCAAGTTTGCAGATGTCTACGCGCGCACCCGCGATGCGCAAGCCTTGTCAGATTATTCATCTTTGCTGGATGATCTGGAACAGAATTTCGCCGCGCGCACCCGCAAGATGCTATTGGATGACCGAAGTGATCTGACGGTTGAAATTGAAGTGCTGCGCGAAAGGCTGCAGCGCGAAGGCGTCCGGTTGGACTGACCGGCCATTATTTGAGCGAGGAATATCCCCATGTCCGATGAGATCAAGAAAAAGGCCGTTGAAGCTGAAACGATTGTGCAGGAAGTGACTGCCGTGGCCCTGCCCGAGCCCAAGGCCGATATTGTTCCGCTGGAAGAGGCCGATGAACCTGTCGGCGCCGAAATTCGCAAGCGGATGGAAGAGATCGACATGGGCAATACCAATTCGATCGTGTCCTTTGGTTCGTCGGCACAGGCCGAGTTGCAAGAGATCAGCCAGGCCATGCTTGCGGACGTACGCAACAAGGATGTTGGCCCCGCGGGCGACAGCCTGCGCGATATCGTGACCACGATCCGCGGGTTCTCGGTCAGTGAGCTGGACGTACGCCGCGAACGTAGCTGGTGGGAGAAATTGCTGGGTAAGGCCGCGCCCTTTGCCAAATTCACAGCGCAGTTCGAAGATGTGCAAGGCCAGATCGACAAGATTACCGACGATCTTCTGGGGCATGAACACACCCTGCTCAAGGACATCAAGTCGCTGGATTTGCTATACGAAAAGACGCTGGGCTTTTATGACGAACTGGCGCTTTACATCGCGGCGGGCGAGGAAAAGCTGACCGAGCTGGACAGCCACGACATCCCGGAAAAAGAGGCCGAGGTTCAGGCCGCCGCTGAGGGCGAACAGGTAATGGAAGCGCAGGAGCTGCGCGATCTGCGCGCCGCGCGCGATGATCTGGAGCGCCGCGTTCACGACCTGAAGCTGACCCGACAGGTGACAATGCAGTCGCTGCCATCGATCCGTCTGGTTCAGGAAAATGACAAGTCGCTGGTGACCAAGATCAACTCGACCTTGGTCAACACAGTCCCGCTGTGGGAGACGCAGCTTGCGCAGGCCGTCACAATCCAGCGCAGCGCCGAGGCTGCCTCGGCCGTGCGCGAAGCCAACGACCTGACCAACGAATTGCTGACCTCGAACGCGGCCAATCTGCGCCAGTCCAACAAGATGATCCGCGAGGAAATGGAACGCGGTGTCTTTGACATTGAGGCCGTCAAAAAGGCCAATGCAGACCTGATCGGCACGATCAACGAAAGCCTTGCCATCGCCGATGAGGGCAAAGCCAAACGCGCCGCCGCCGAAGAAGAGCTGAAAAAGATGGAGGCTGAACTGCGTGACACTCTGGCGGCGGCCAAAGCCCGAAAGGATGGCATTGGCGACAATGCCGGAACCGCTGTATCGGGCTGAGGCGGGCCGGGGCGTGCGTCCGTTGAAATGTCTCAAGGTCCTGCTGGGACTTGTTTCGCTGTTGGCTCTGGCCAATTGCGACGAAGCGCTGACGACGTCAATTGTTCCCGAGGCTCGCCCGGCCGAACCGGCGCCGCAGCCCAATGCCTATGTTCCCCCGTCTGCGGCAAGTCAGGATCTGGCGCGTTTCTATCAGCGGGTCGAGCGCGATCTGCTGACACGCGGATTGCTTCGTGTGGACGGTGGCGGCCCGGATACGCCCTATGATGCCGACGATCTGGCTCGCAATTTCGAAGCCATCGCGTTTTACAGTGAATACCCTGATCACGCCGTGGCGATTGGTTCAGGACAGACCGATGGGCAGCTCAGTCGCTGGTCGGGGCCGGTGCGCATCCAGACCGAGTTTGGGCCGTCAGTTCTGCCCGAAACACGCAAGCGGGATTCGGAACTTGTCCAAGGCTACACCGAACGTCTGGCGAAACTGACGGGGCACCCTGTGTCGGTCGTCAGTCGCAAGGCCAATTTTCACGTCTTCTTTGCCGGCAAGGACGACAGCGCCTACGTCGTCGCCCGCGTGAAACAGCTGATACCGAATATCAGTCAGGCCTCGCTGGATCTGATCGCCAATCCCCGCGCCAGCTTCGACTGTTTCGTGCTGGCCTCGGCCACAAGAACGTCACCGTATAAATACGTACGTGCTGTCACGCTGATCCGTTCCGAATTGCCTGATCTGGTGCGGCGCAGCTGCATTCACGAGGAAATCGCCCAAGGCCTGGGTCTGTCCAACGACAGCCCCACAGCGCGACCGTCGATTTTCAACGACGATGACGAGTTTGCGCTTCTGACCAGCCATGACGAGAAATTGCTGACTATTCTTTACGATCCGCGTCTGCAGCCTGGCGTCTCTGTTGAAGATGCCCGGCCCGTGGTGCGTATCATTTCACGCGAGTTGATGGGTCAGTAGCTCTGACCTCAAGGACGGGAGAACCCAGATGGGAATTTTCGATTTTCTGACCGGCGAATTCATTGACGTCATTCATTGGGTGGATGACACCCGGGATACGATGGTCTGGCGGTTCGAACGCGAAGGACACGAGATCAAGTATGGCGCCAAGCTGACGGTGCGCGAAGGTCAGGCGGCGGTGTTTGTGCACGAGGGTCAACTGGCGGATGTGTTTACGCCGGGCCTTTACATGCTTGAGACCAACAACATGCCGATCCTGACGACGCTACAGCATTGGGACCACGGCTTTCAGTCTCCGTTCAAATCCGAGATCTATTTCGTCAACACGACCCGGTTCAATGACCTGAAATGGGGCACCAAGAACCCGATCATGTTGCGCGATCCCGAATTTGGCCCGACCCGGATCAGGGCCTATGGCACCTACACGATCCGCGTGAAGGACCCCGCGAAGTTCCTGGTCGAAATCGTCGGAACCGATGGCGAATTCACCATGGACGAGATCAGTTTTCAGATCCGCAACATCATCGTGCAGGAGTTCAGCCGGGTGATCGCCGGGTCGGGCATTCCGGTTCTGGACATGGCGGCCAATACCGCCGATCTGGGCAAGCTGATCGCGGCAGAGGTGTCGCCGGTGCTGGATGGCTACGGGCTGGAAATGCCCGAGTTCTATATCGAAAACATCTCGCTGCCTCCGGCGGTCGAGGCTGCGCTGGACAAACGCACCTCTATGGGACTGGCGGGTGATCTTGGCAAGTTCACCCAGTATTCTGCGGCAGAGGCAATGACCGCCGCCGCCAACAACCCCGGTCAGGGTGGCGGTATGGGCGCAGGTCTTGGTATGGGAATGGGCATGGCGATGGCGCAGCAGATGTCGAACATGGCAGCAGGTCAGCCGAGCGGCCCCTGGGGCGCGTCCGCCCCCGCTGCTCCGCAAACGACGGCGCGTGTGGCTCCACCGCCCCCGCCGCCCGTGGAACATGTCTGGCACATCGCGGTGGACGGACAGGTTAGTGGGCCGTTTTCTAAAGCCAAAATGGGCCGTATGGCCGCGGATGGCGAAATCACCCGCGACACGCATGTCTGGACGGCCGGACAGGACGGCTGGAAAAAGGCTGGTGATGTGCAGGAACTGGCGCAACTTTTCACCATTCTCCCGCCGCCGCCGCCGGGTGCGTGACCCGATGGGAAGGTCTGTTGCGCCAGTCTTCATCGCCGTCGCTTTGCTGAGCGGATGTGCGGGACCGGGCCGCGAACCGGCCACGCCCTCTCTTCCTCCGCTCGTGGTGGACGCCGCGCGGCAGAGTTTTTTCAAGGCTCATCCGGGGGCTGCCGCCGATTTGTTCGATACCAAAGGCGACGGTTTCCGGATATTCCAGAATGGCCGGGCTGAATACCGGTCATTTGGGGCGCTATCCGATCTTCGCACGTCCACCTATGTGTCGGAGATGTCAGGCAACCGGATATGTCTGGCTGCGGCTGATCAGTGGTCAGGCGCGTGCCTTGACCTATTCGGCAATCCCGAAGGCACAATTCTGATTCAAGTCGAGTTCGGCAATGGCGCCAGACGCAGCTACCAATAGCAGGTCGTTCCGGCATCTGATTTCTATGACCATTTGGAAAGCAACTGAACACGCGCCTGTAAGAGGCAGTAAACCCTGGTGAAATGGCAATGACCGATCCTGAGCAACTCACTGTTACACAAACAGACGAACACCGCTTTCCATGCAACCAGTGTGGCGCTGATTACCGGTTCAATCCCGGCGACGGCACGTTGACCTGCGATCACTGTGGGCACTCGGTGTCGATTGGTGCGGGTCCGTGGGGTGGTGCAAGCCTGCGTGAGCTGGATTTTGACGCGGCAGTTGCAGATCGACTGCCAGACAGCGAGATTGAGGAAACCCGAGTTCTGTCCTGCCCGAACTGTGCCGCACAGGTCGAATTCGACCCCGCCACGCACGCGGCGGAATGCCCGTTCTGCGCCACGCCAGTAGTCACGGATTCGGGCGTGAACCGTCACATCAAACCCAAAGGGGTATTGCCGTTTGCGCTGGATGAACGTTCGGCCCACAAGGCCATGGGTGATTGGCTCGGCCAGCTGTGGTTCGCCCCGAATGGCCTGAAAGAATACGCCCGCAAGGGGCGGAAGATGCAGGGTATCTACGTGCCCTACTGGACGTTCGATGCCGATACCAAATCCCGATATCGCGGTGAGCGGGGTGTGATCTACTATGAAACCATAACGGTCATGCGCGATGGGAAGCGGGTTCAGCAACAGGTCGCAAAGGTGCGATGGTCTCCCAAATCGGGCCGCGTGGCGCGGTTTTTTGATGATGTTCTTGTGCTCGCGTCTCGCTCATTGCCGAAACGTTACACCGATGCACTGGAACCCTGGGACCTGCCCGCGCTGGAGCCTTATCAGCCCGAGTACCTGGCAGGCTTTCGGGCCGAAGCCTATACGGTCGAGTTGAAGGACGGGTATGCCGAGGCACGGGCGCATATGGCGCGCGTCATAGAACGGGATGTACGCTTTGACATCGGGGGCGACCGTCAGCGCGTGCATGCGGTCGAAACCGATGTGCGGGATGTTACCTTCAAACATATCCTGCTGCCGGTCTGGATGGCGGCCTACAAATATCGCGGTCAGACCTATCGATTCGTAGTGAATGGGCGAACCGGCCGGGTTCAGGGGGAACGGCCTTGGTCGGCCATCAAGATCACGATCGCTGTGGTGCTTGGACTTCTGGTCGCGGCCGGGGTTGGCTACCTGGCGGCGACGGGCCAGCAATAGACTTACAATCCGTCGTCCGGACCCTTGATCTTCGCCCAACCCGCAGCCATCCTGCGCGGCGTTGGGGCGAAGGAGATATCGGGTGACGCTATCGGCATTGAACGGCTTGCTGGAGGATCGACACTCCTGCCGCGCCTTTTTGTCAGATCCGGTACCGCGGGGTGATATCCGGAAAATCCTGACCAGCGCGTCCCGTGTGCCAAGTTGGTGTAATGCACAGCCCTGGCAGGTCGTTATCACCAGCGGCGCGGAAACCGAGCGCTTCCGGCAGGCCATGATGCATGAAGCCGCGACCGGCACCCCTGCCCCGGACCTGCCCTTTCCCAGCTCATATTCAGGTACCTATCAGGAACGCCGCCGTGCCTGTGGATGGGCATTGTACGAATCGGTCGGTATCGAGCGCGGCGACCGCGCGGCGTCGGCGCGGCAAATGAGCGAGAATTTTGCCCTTTTCGGTGCGCCCCATTGCGCCATTATTTCCAGCCCGGCCGAGCTAGGCCCTTACGGTGCGATGGATTGCGGTGGTTTTGTCACGGCGTTTACGCTGGCGGCGCAGGCTCTGGGCGTGGCCACCATTCCCCAGGCGGCGCTGGCGGCTTACAGCCCATTTCTGCACCGCTTTTTTCAGATCCCGGATGATCGCCTGATCCTGTGTGCGATATCTTTCGGGTACCCGGACAGGGACCACCCTGCGAACAGTTTCCGAACAAACCGCGCAGGCGTGGATGAAATCGTGGACTGGCGGGGCTGACGCCGGTGTTCCTGAAAAGAATGGACTAGGAGAGAAGACATGCGGGCCCTTCTGCAACGCGTGACGCGCGCATCCGTATCGGTCGGCGGAACAATGATCGGTCAGTCCGGCACCGGTCTGCTGATCCTTGTCTGTGCTATGCGGGGTGACGACGAACAGCAGGCGGACAAGCTGGCGCAGAAGATTGCCAAAATGCGTATCTTTCAGGACGACGCCGGAAAGATGAATCGGTCGCTGCTAGATATCGGCGGATCGGCCCTCGTGGTCAGTCAGTTCACACTGGCCGCCGATACGTCTCGCGGCACCCGACCAGGATTTTCTGAGGCTGCGCCTCCGGAACAGGGCAAACAGCTTTATGAAACGTTTGCAGACAAACTGGCGGCTCAGGGTGTTGCCGTCGAAACAGGAGAATTCGGCGCGACAATGGCCGTCGAACTGGTCAACGATGGACCGGTCACAATCTGGGTGGAAAACTGATGTCCCAAGCGGAAAAAGCACAGCGGATCTGGCAGGCCGGCGTTTCGGCGGTGGATGGATACACGTCTGTTAGACAGGCGTTGAGCGATATCCCGACGCCCGATCGCATCCTTGCCGTGGGCAAACCGGCAGCGGCCATGGCGCGGGCGGCGCTGGAGCATTTTGGAGCATTGCCGACACTTGTCGTAACCAAGGACGATCACAGCCGCGACCTGCCTCCGCATGTTGAGGTGATCGAGGCCTCGCACCCTGTTCCAGACCACCGCAGTCTTGCGGGCGGCAAAGCCCTGCGTGAAGCCGTCGAGAACATGGCGGACGGATCACATCTTCTGTTGCTGGTATCCGGCGGCGCCTCGTCGCTGGCCGAGGATCTGGTGCCGGGCAAAACTCTGTCCGATCTGGAACAGTTGAACAAAAGACTGTTGTCCGAGGGGCTGGATATTACCGCCATGAACGCCGAACGGCGCAAGCTGTCGCGGATCAAGGGCGGCGGTCTGTTGGCTGGTTTTTCGGGCGCGCGCGTGACCGTTCTGGCCATATCCGATGTGCCCGGTGATGACCTCGACGTCATCGGTTCGGGCATCGGCGCACTGCCCGATGATCACGCCTACCAGGCTACGGCCCGGATCGTAGCGTCGAATGCACATGCACGGGGCGCAGCAGCGGAATTGGCGGCGAACACCGGATACACGGTGCTGGCCAACGAGGAGTGTCTGCACGACGATTATCTGGAAATTGCCCGGACGCTGGGGCCGCGGTTGCGGTCCATGTCGACGGGCGCCATGGTTTTTGGTGGTGAACCAACAGTTGTACTACCGCAAAACCCTGGCCGCGGGGGGCGGAATCAGGCGCTCGCGCTGGCTCTGGCACGGGAAATCGCCGGGACCGAGGGGCTGACACTGGTGGTCGGCGGGACCGATGGAACCGATGGACCCACACTGGCTGCGGGTGCAATTATCGACGGATCAACCTGGGGCGAGGGCGCAGAGCAGGCATTGCAGCGGGCCGACAGCGGGAGCTTTCTGGACAAAGCAGGCGCATTGCTGGTCACCGGCCCAACCGGAACGAACGTTATGGACCTGCTTGTCGTGGTGCGCGCGTGAACGGGAATGATCTGGTCCCGAAGTCGCACGATGTTGGTCTTTTCGAACAGAGATCGGTCCGCAAAACCAGAAAAAACTGACGTATTTTGCGCCCGCACATCGACAGTTATCAAACCTTTCGTGAAGAAAGTTTCACTGATGAGATACGCCTGGATCGCGATATAGTATTGAAGGACAAGTAATCTGGTCGCGTTCCATCTGGATGAGCGACCTTCGAGACACAACATTTTTAGGCTGGGACGGCATTTCTTGAAATTTTAGTTCTTGTCGCCTGCTCTAAAATGCGCGAACTTTGACTCGTGCGTCAATAAAAAGCCCAGAAAGGGCCTGCAACTCTACCAACCGGGAGATTCTTGAATGAACGAACAACTCACTCACATGACCAAACAGGTTACAGCCGGCAAGCTGACCCGTCGCGAATTCATGGGGAAAGCAGCGGCATTGGGTGTAACTGCGGCAATGGCCAGCACCATGTTTGCAGATGCCGCGCGTGCGGCAGGCCCGAAAAAGGGCGGTGATCTGAAGTTCGGCCTGCAGGGCGGCGAATCCACGAACTCGCTTGACCCGGCAACCTATGCAAGTTCGGTTCCGTTCCAGAACGGCAAGCAATTCGGAGACCAGCTGGTCGAAGTCGCGCCGGACGGCACGATCGAACCGCGTCTGGCCGAAAGCGTTGAAGGCAGCGCAGATGCCAAGGTCTGGACTTTCAAGCTGCGTCAGGGTGTCGAATTCCACAACGGCAAGACAATGACCAGCGAAGACGTGCTGAAGACCATGCAGCGTCATTCGAACGAAGATTCGAAGTCGGGTGCTCTGGGCATCATGAAAGGCATCGAGTCGATGAAGGCCGATGGCGACAACTTCCAGGTCACGTTGAGCGAGCCGAATGCGGACCTGCCCTATCTGATGGCCGACTACCATCTGATCATTCAGCCGGATGGCGGCATGGACAACCCTGGTGCGGGTATCGGTACCGGCCCTTACAAGCTGGAAGTGGACGAACCGGGTGTCCGTCACCTGTTCACCAAAAATGAAAACCACTGGAACAGCGATTTCGGCAACTTTGACAGCGTCGAAGTCGTTGTTATCAACGATGCAACCGCACGGACGGCCGCGCTGCAATCCGGCCAGGTCCATGCGGTCAACCGTGTTGAACCCAAAGTTGCCGACCTTCTGGGCCGCGCACCGAACCTGACGGTGCACTCGACTGCTGGTCGCGGACATTATGTCTTCATCATGCATTGCGACACTGCGCCGTTTGACAACAACGAACTGCGCACCGCGCTGAAATACGCCATCAACCGCGAGGAACTGGTGGACAAAGTGCTGCGCGGCTATGGCTCGATCGGAAATGACATGCCGATCAACGCAGCCTACCCCCTGTTTGATGAGACCATCGAACAGCGCGAATTCAGTGTTGAAAAAGCTGCTGAGCACTACAAGAAGTCCGGCCATGACGGCTCGCCGATCGTTCTGCGTGTCGCCGACGGTGCCTTCCCGGGTGCTGTGGACGCCGCTGCGCTGTTCCAGCAAACCGCTTCGCAGGCGGGTATTCCGCTGGAAATCAAGCGTGAACCCAACGATGGATACTGGTCCGAGGTTTGGAACGTTCAGCCGTTCTGTGCGTCGTACTGGGGTGGCCGTCCGGTTCAGGATCAGATGTACTCGACCGCATATCTGTCCAGCGCCGACTGGAACGACACGCGGTTCAAGGTTCAGGCGTTCGACGATCTGCTGTTCGCCGCGCGCGCGGAGTTGGACGCCGAGAAGCGCAAGGGCATCTATAGCCAGATGGGTCAAATGGTCCGCAACGAAGGCGGCCTGATCTGTCCGATGTTCAACGACTTTGTCGAAGGCGTGAGCAACCAGCTGGACGGCTGGGAATCTGACCCGACTCAGGAGATGATGAACGGCAACATGTCCCGCAAAATGTGGTTCGTCTGATACGGGCTACGGATAATGCACCCCATCATCAAACTGGTTTCCCAGCGCCTTGCGCTGGGAATCCTTTTGCTGTTCGGCGCTTCGGCCCTGATTTTCGGCCTAACCGAAGCCCTTCCCGGAGACGCCGCGCAAGCCGTCCTGGGGCAGTCCGCAACGCCTGAAGCCCTGGCCAACCTGCGAGAGGAGATGGGCCTGAACCGCCCTGCCCTGACACGCTATTTCGAATGGCTGGGAGGTATCGTTCAGGGTGATCTTGGCCAGTCACTCACCAACAAGCTCGATATTGCCGAGAGCATTGGAAAACGACTTGGGAACACTCTGTTTCTGGCGTGTGTTGCCGCAATCGTGTCCGTCCCGCTTGCGATCTTTCTGGGGCTGCTTGCCGTCCGGTACCGTAACCGTTGGCCGGATAAACTGATTTCCGCGGTGACCCTGACGACAGTTTCCATCCCGGAGTTCCTGATCGGCTACGTTGTCATCTACTATATTTCGGTCAAGCTGGGATGGTTTTCATCACTAGCGATGATCAATGATTCCATGTCCTTCGGGCAAAAGCTGAACGCAATTGCGCTGCCGGCCTTCGTTCTGACGCTAGTGGTATTGGCGCAAATGATGCGCATGACGCGTGCGGCCATTCTGAACCTGATGCAGTCGGCCTATATCGAAACAGCAGAACTGAAGGGGTTGAGCACGTTTCAAGTCATTGCCCGACACGCTTTTCCCAACGCGATTTCGCCGATTGTTAACGTGGTT
Organism: Ruegeria sp. D4; assembly: GCF_056534475.1. Lineage (NCBI taxonomy): Bacteria > Pseudomonadati > Pseudomonadota > Alphaproteobacteria > Rhodobacterales > Roseobacteraceae > Ruegeria > Ruegeria sp. D4. The sequence goes on along the minus strand of NZ_JBQFPJ010000001.1, from coordinate 14,708 downwards.
ATGCTGAACCTCGCCTATCTGGTTGTGGGTGTCGTCGTCGTCGAGGTTGTGTTCGTCTATCCCGGCATGGGGCAGTATCTTGTGGACGCCGTGACCAAGCGTGACGTGCCCGTTGTTCTGGCCTGCGGCGTGGTGTTCGCGGCGGTCTATATCGGCCTGAACATGGTTGCGGATATCGTGTCGATCCTTGCCAACCCAAGACTGAGGCATCCGAAATGATAAAGAACATTCCTCTTTCGGCATTGATCGGCCTTATGTTCACCGGCGCGTATTTCTTTGTGGCCATTGCCGCCCCATTGATTGCGCCTTACGGAATGGCTGAAGTCGTCGGCGACGTTTGGGAGCCCGCCAGCGCCGAGCATCTGCTGGGCACCGACAATATTGGACGCGACCTGCTGACCCGGATGATCTATGGCGGTCGGACAACGATCTTCATCGCCGCCGCTGCGACACTGCTCAGCTTCATTACCGGCACGTCTTTGGGACTGTTGGCTGCGGTTCTGGGCGGATGGGCCGATCAGGCGCTCAGCCGGACGGTTGATCTGGTCATGTCTATCCCCACCCTGATCCTGGCGCTGGTCATTCTGGCAATCGTTCCGGTAACCGTCCCGATCCTGATCCTTGTGATGGGCCTGCTGGACGCCACGCGCCCCTATCGCCTGTCACGCTCTGTCGCCGTGGACATCAACGTCATGGACTATGTCGAGGCCGCCAAGCTGCGCGGCGAAGGCCGGGGCTGGATCATCTTTCGGGAAATCCTGCCGAACGCTCTGTCGCCTTTGGTGGCCGAGTTCGGTTTGCGTTTCATCTTTATGGTTCTGTTCATCTCGACCCTTTCGTTCCTGGGTCTTGGCGTCCAGCCGCCGCTGGCGGACTGGGGCGGCATCGTGAAAGAGAACAAGGATGGCATCGTCTATGGCATTGGCGCAGCGCTCTACCCCGCTGTGGCCATCGCAACACTGGCCATCTCGGTCAACCTTGTGGCTGACTGGATTCTGAACCGTACCACATCGCTGAAAGGAGGCCGGGGATGAGTGATACCCTTCTCAAGGTCCGCGACCTCAAAATCGGCGCGACTGTCTACCCGCCGGGCGAAAAGCCTCATGACATCGAAATCGTGCACGGGGTCAGCTTTGACCTCGCGCCCGGCAAGGTGCTGGGCCTGATCGGTGAATCCGGCGCCGGTAAATCCACCATCGGACTGGCGTCGATGGCCTATGGCCGGGGCGGTGTGAAAATCACCGGTGGTGAAGTCTGGGTAAACGGACGAGACATTCTGAAAGCGTCGCATGGCGACATACGCAAGTTGCGGGGGGGTGAGGTCACCTATGTGTCCCAGTCCGCCGCAGCCTCGTTCAACCCGGCCAAGAAGATCATGGATCAGGTGATTGAGGCCGCAGTCGAACAGAAAAAGTTCTCGCGGAAAGTGGCCGAAGGCCGCGCACGGGAGCTGTTTGCCAAGCTGGGTCTGCCTGACCCGGACAATATCGGCGAACGCTACCCGCACCAGGTCTCGGGCGGTCAGTTGCAGCGCTGCATGACAGCCCTGGCGTTGTGTCCCGAGCCTGATCTGGTGGTGTTCGACGAACCCACCACGGCGCTGGACGTTACCACGCAGATCGATGTTCTGATGGCCATCAAGGAAGCCATTGCCGATACCGGCGTTGCCGCGCTCTACATTACGCACGACCTTGCTGTTGTTGCGCAGGTGAGCGACGACATCATGGTTTTGCGAATGGGCAACACTGTCGAATACGGCAATACCGATCAGATCATCAACAACCCGCAAGAGGAATACACCAAGGCGCTGGTCTCGGTCCGCTCCATCGAACACGAAGAAAAGAAGCCCACACCCGAAGCGGTGCTGAGCGTCGACGGCATCACCGCGCGCTACAAGGGTCTGAATTTCGACGTGCTGCACAACGTCAACGTCGAGCTTCATCCGGGGCAGACCTTGGCGGTCGTGGGGGAATCCGGTTCGGGTAAATCGACGCTTGCACGGGTGATCACTGGCCTGCTGCCGCCGCGCGACGGAGAGATCACCTTTGCCGGTCGCAAGCTGTCGCCCGACTTAAAGGGGCGTTCCCGCGAGGACCTGCGCGAGTTGCAGATGATCTATCAGATGGCCGACGTGGCGATGAACCCCCGTCAAACGGTTGGCACGATCATCGGCCGCCCGCTGGAGTTCTACTTCAACATGCGCGGCGCGGAAAAGCGCAAGCGGATCATCGAATTGCTGGATGAGATCGAACTGGGCGAAAAGTTCATCGACCGCTACCCGGCGGAACTGTCCGGTGGTCAGAAACAGCGTGTATGTATCGCGCGCTCGCTGGCGGCCAAGCCCAAGATGATCATCTGTGACGAGGTGACCTCGGCACTCGACCCGCTGGTTGCGGACGGGATCCTGAAGCTGCTGCTGGACCTGCAGAAGATCGAGGACGTAGCCTATCTGTTCATCACCCACGATCTGGCGACAGTGCGAGCGATCTCGGATTCGATTGCCGTAATGTACCAGGGCCGCGTGGTCCGGTACGGTCCGAAATCCGAGGTTCTGAGCCCGCCGTTCGACGACTATACCGACCTGCTGCTCAGCTCGGTCCCCGAGATGCATCTGGGCTGGCTGGAAGAGGTCGTCGCCCACCGCAAGATGGAAAGTGCCGGGAACTGATCCCTGCCCTTTCCGTGACTTTTCGGTGAAAATCTGAAATCCCGGCACCTTGTTCGATGGCAGGTGTCGGGATTTTGCCATTGGGGGCGCGAACGGGCAGAACCCTGACCGCGAATCCCCTAGGGTCGCCTGAAATATTCAATCAAAAGGCCAATGACATGGACCGCAAACTACTCCTCATCATTCTGGACGGTGTTCCGTGGCGCAATTTCCGGCGACTGTTCGGCAACCTTGAAGGCTGGGTCGAAAACGGCGAGGCACGGGTTTGGAAACTGCGCGCGGTTCTGCCATGCACATCGGCCAGTTGCTATGCGTCGATCCATACCGGAGTGACACCGCAGGAGCACGGCTGCACGGGCAACGGAAACGTGTTCCGGCTAAGCCACAAGGACGTCTTCAGCCAGGTCCGTGAGGCGGGTGGCGTGACCGGCGCCGTGACCCACAGCTATTGGTCGCAATTCTTCAATCGGCATCCGTTCGATTACGTCCGCGACATCGAATATGATGAGCCTGAGAGCAAGACGATCAACCACGGCCGGTTCCACACCATGACCGGCTACGGCAAAGCCAATCAGATGACGCCGTCCGACGTAGACCTATATGCCACTCTGACCAGCCTCTGCCTGCGTCACGGGCTGGATTACGGGCTGCTTCACGCCTGTACACTGGACAGCATGGGACACCGCTTCTACCACGATTGCGAAGAGATGGATCACGCCTGTTTCGTCGCGGACGAAATGCTGGCCCCGTTCATCCCACGTTGGCGGCAACTGGGCTACGAGGTCATCGTGACTGCCGATCACGGTCAGGACGAACGCGGCCACCACGGCGGGCGCAGCCCGCTGCAACAGGAAACGGCGCTGTATTACTTTGGGGACGCAAAGGGACCTGAAGCCGATCAGGTGATCGACCAGCTACAGCTTGCCCCGACAATCCTTTCCCGTTTGGGCGCCCCCATCGCCGACACAATGAAGGCTAAGGCGTTTCTGAAATAAGGCAGGGGATCAGTCGTAAGACCAGATGCCCTGCCCCAGCGCCTCGATGGCGACGGAAATGCGTTCAAAGCTGGCTGCTGCGCGCGTGACAGATGTTCGGGCGCGCAGATAGCCGTGAACCAGACCAGGTTCGTTGATCCAACAAGCCTGCCCGCCAGCGGCGATGATCCTTTCACAATATTCTGACCCGTCATCCCGCAAGGGGTCGCAATCAGCGGTTACGACAACGGTTGGTGGGAGCCCGGAAAAGTCAGAATCGTGCAAAGGCGCAAAAGTCGGATCATGATCCGGCAAGGAACCGCCGCAGCGGACTTTTTCATAGAACGTCACTTCTTCCTGCGTCAAAAGCGGAGCATGCGCATGCTCGACATAGGACCCCTTTGAGATGTCCCCACCAAGAGCCGGATAAATCAGGACCTGCCCCAGAACGTCGTCCAGTCGCCCGCGCGCATAGTGTGCAACCGCTGCCGCCAGATTACCCCCGGCGCTGTCGCCGGCCAGTACCATGGGATCGCCGAACTCCTGCGCGGCCCAGGTGACCGCAGTCCAGCTGTCCTGAAACTGCGCCGGGTGCACATGTTCGGGGCAAAGCCGATAGTCGACGGCGACAACGTGGTATCCGGTTTGCGCGCAGATTTCGGCACAGACGTCATCGTGGCTTTCCAGGCCCCCCACGACAAACCCGCCGCCGTGAAAATAAACCACGGTGCGGGTGGGATCTCCGGCTGTATAGACCCGGACAGGTACACCGTTGGCGGACCTGTCCTGCGTGTTTACGCCCGGCGGCCGGGGTTGGCGAAAGTCCTGACACATCGCGTCATAGACGCGGCGCTGATCGTCAATCGACAACTCGACGGCATCTTCGGGATAGCTTTCAGCCGTTCGTCTTATGAACGCCCAGGTTTCTTCATCGATCAGACGTTCATAATCCATTGTCCCTCCGCGGTCAGGCAGCCCATTCCCATGGCCGGGTGAACGATCCCAGCACTTTGGAAACATCGTCCTCGGATGAGCCGTTCGCGTCAAGCTGTGCGACGAGCCCGCGCTTTTTGTCGTCGATCACGGAAACCACGCGCGCGTCGACGCCCGCCTTCTCAAGCGCACCATTGTAGATGCGGGTAATCGCCTGTTTTCGAAGTTCGGGCTTAAAGACCTTGCCCACCGCCGTTTTTGGCAATTCGTCCAGAATTGTCATATGCTTGGGCTGCGCTGCACGCTCGTGAACGTGAACCTTGCAGTATTCCAACAGTTCTTCTTCGGTCACGCTGGCCCCGTCGACCAGTTCCACGAAAGCGCACGGCACCTCCCCCGAATGCGCGTCCGGCTGTCCGATTGCGCCCGCAAAGGCGACCGCCTCGTGCCCCAGCAGTGCTTCTTCGATCTCGGCCGGATCGATGTTGTGGCCGCCGCGGATAATCAGGTCCTTGGCACGACCGGTGATCCACAGATACCCGTCCTCGTCAAACCGCCCCAGGTCACCCGTCCGAAGATACTTGTCGAAATGATAGAGGTTAACGTTCTTGTCCACTTCGGTATAGGTATTGCCCGCGTAGACACCGGGGTTCGAAACACAGATTTCCCCAATCTCGTCTACGTTGCATTCCGTCGGGCCATCCGCCCCGTCGCGCAGAATTTTGACGTCGGTGTATGGGAACGGAATACCGATCGAGCCGATCTTCTTCTCGCCATCCACCGGATTGCACGAAACAAGGCAGGTTGCTTCGGTCAGGCCATAACCTTCGACAATTGTAACGCCGGTCGCTTCCTCGAACCGGCGGAACAGCTCCACCGGCAACGGGGCCGAACCCGAAAAGGCGGTTTTAACGCTTGAGATATCAGCATCCACGGGACGCTGCATCTTGGCGGAAATCGCGGTAGGAACGGTGATGATAAAGGTAACTTTCCAGCGTTCGATCAGTTTCCAGAAATTGTCGAACACTCCGTCGCCCCGATACCCTGCAGGCGTCGGGAAAATCACATGTGCGCCAGAGGACACCGCCGCCATCATGATCACATGCACAGCAAAGACATGGAACATGGGCAACGGGCACATGATGACGTCGTTTTCATCGAACAACAGCGTGTTGCCCAGCCAGCCATTGTAAATCAGACCGGAATATTTGTGCTGCGCGACCTTTGGCATACCGGTTGTCCCTCCGGTATGGAAGAAACAGGCGACGCGGTCTTCCTTGCTGTCTTCAAAGGTCAGTGTTGTCGGCTGTTTGGCCAGCTCTTGTCCGAAATCCTTGTAGTCCGCATGGGCAAGATGCTCCTTGTCACCCATTTTGGGACGCAGGAACGGCACTAGCCACGATTTCGGAGGCGTGAGATAGCGGTTCAGATCAATTTCGAGAATGGTGTTGACGCTTGGCGCGTGCCGTACGGCTTCTTCCACTTTCTGCGCGACATCCGCCTTGGGGAATGACTTCAACGTGACGACAACCTTCGCACCTGTCTCCCGCAGGATGGCCGCGATCTGCTCCGGCTCCAGCAACGGGTTGATCGGATTCACGATACCCGCGACCGCCCCACCCATCAGAGTGACCAGCGTTTCGTTACAGTTGGGCAGCACATAGGCCACCACGTCCTTTTCCCCGATGCCAAGCGAACGGAACAGATTGGCCGCCTGATTAACCTTGCCCAGCAGTTCTGACCAGGTCAGGGTCTCCGCCTTGTCCTTCGGGCCAGACAACAACTGAAAGCTGATTGCCTTGTGGTTGGGAAAACGCCCGGCCGTACGCGACAGCAACTGATGGAAGGTAACCGGAACGTCGCGGTCCTCCCACGGCATCTCCTGCTCCATTCTCGCCTTGTCTTCCAATCCCACAAAGGCCATGTGGCTCCTCCCTTATCTCTCCCACGTCACGCGCGGGTTTGCTTTGCATGCAAGGATGCGGCCAAAACCGAGCGTTATCAAGCAACGGCTTATCGAGAGATACAGAAGATTTGTAGAATTACGCCACGGCGAAATCGGAATTGCCCATACGTCAGGCTATTCCGCAGCGACGCCATCCGTGAATTGCAGGCGCGCCAAACGTGCATAGAGGCCATCCTGCGCCACCAGATCCTCATGTGTGCCCTGCGCCACGATCCGGCCGCTTTCGAGCACAACGATGCGATCGGCCTTTTTAACTGTGGCCAGACGGTGCGCAACGATCAGCGTGGTCCGCCCTGCGCGCATCTGATCCACCGCGCCCTGCACCGCCCGTTCGCTTTCGGCATCCAGTGCCGAGGTCGCCTCGTCCAGCAGCAGAACCGGCGCGTCCCGCAGGATTGCGCGAGCGATCGCGATACGCTGTTTCTGTCCGCCAGACAGCATGACGCCTCGCTCGCCGACAAAGCTGTCATAGCCTTCCGGCAGCGCCAAGATGAAGTCATGTGCGGCGGCGGCACGTGCAGCGGCCTCAACCTCGGCATCGGTTGCGTCAAGACGGCCAAAACGGATGTTTTCCCGCGCAGAGGCCGCAAAGATCACCGGATCCTGAGGCACCAACGCCATGTGCTGGCGGAAATCGGCACGGCTCAGATCGCGCAGGTTCACCCCGTCGAGGCTGACATAACCTCCGTCAGGGTCATAGAACCGCTGGATCATCTGGATCACGGTTGTCTTGCCTGCCCCGGACGGACCAACGAAAGCAACCGTTTCGCCCGGTTTGACCTGCAACGTCAGGTGGTCCAGCGCCACGATGTCCGGACGCGCCGGATAGCGGAAAGTCACGTCTTCGAATCGGATTTCGCCCCGTACAGGCTGTGGCAGTGTATGGCCCTGCGCCGGATCGATCACGGTGTCTTCGGCGTTCAGCAGTTCAACCAGCCGTTCGGTTGCCCCTGCGGCGCGCTGAAGCTCGCTCCAGATTTCCGACAGCGCGGCGACCGAGCCTGCCATGATGATCGAATAGATCACGAACTGGATCAGAACGCCTTCGGTCATGACCCCGTTCCGCACATCATTCGCGCCCATCCACAACACGCCGACGATGCCGGAAAACACTAGGAAAATAACGATTACAGTCAACACCGCACGGGTCTGAATTCGGCGCAGCGAAACCACGTACGAAGTCTCGGTCATGTCACCGAACTGCTTGCGGCTGGCGTCTTCGTGGGTAAAGGCCTGCACGGTCTGAACGGCGCCCAGCGCCTCACCCGCGTTGCCTGACGAAGCGGCGATCCAGTCCTGGTTCTCGCGGCTGATCACGCGCAGGCGGCGGCCCAGAACGAGGATCGGAACGACCACGATCGGGATCAGCAGCAAAACCATGCCGGTCAGCTTGGCCGAGGTCAGCAGCATCAGCACCAGACCACCGAAAAACAGCAGCATGTTGCGCAGCGCAATCGAGACCGACGACCCCAACACAGATTGAATCAAGGTTGTGTCTGTGGTGATGCGGCTCAGAACTTCACCGGTCATGATGCGTTCATAAAATTCCGGGCTCATGCCGATCACACGGTCAAACACCGCCTTGCGGATATCGGCAACCACACGCTCACCCAGCCGCGTCACCAGAGCGTAACGAACCCCGGTTCCGACCGCCAACACCGCCGCGATGCCCAGTGCGGCCAGAAAATACCAATCGAGCAGCTCACCGTCTTCGATGCGGAAATTGTCCACCACCCGACGCACCGCCAGCGGCAGTGTCAGCGTCATGCTCGCGGTCAGCACCAACGCCAGACTGGCCCCGATCATCAGCAACCGATACGGCTTCATGAACGGCCAGAGAGACGTCAGTACCCCAACCTTTCTGGATCCCTTACGCTCTTCGCTGGCACCGGGGGCCGGTGTTGTTGCTGGACTGGCGGTCGTGCTTCTTGCCATGTCTGGCCCTTGTGTCTTGATCGGTTTTGAGTGACCGCTTTCTTGACGGCAGTGACCGGCAGGGTCAAGCCGCATGGCAAAATCAGCGGTCCACATGGGCCATTTGACGCAGAGTTTTCGGGGCTGATCTGGAGCGGGCGGCGGGAATCGAACCCGCTTCATCAGCTTGGAAGGCAAGCGTCTTTATCACTACTTTCACAAATATTTCAATGCACTATTAAAATACATATAGTCATTTTGCAGGCTATATGTCGGAAATAAATTCTTGGAGCGGGCGGCGGGAATCGAACCCGCTTCATCAGCTTGGAAGGCTGAGGTAATAGCCAGTATACGACGCCCGCTCAGCTCGAGCGGGTGTATTTCATCCCGAATTTACGGTCAATAGAGGATTTGTTTTTTTTCAGGCAACTGATCTTTGTTGAACAAAAAATCTGCAGCTGAATCGCAGGCAAGTAATGGAGTTTGGCCGAAAAGTAAGCTGTCAATTTTCAAATAGAAGCACTGAACAATCAAAGTGTCCCTGTTCCAATCGGAACTGTTCGAATGTCCCCATTGCTGAAAGAACGGGCATTCGTCTTATTGGCGGCAATGACTGCACCGAGCCCGGAGCGGACGTTCAAATGGACTGTATGCGCCGAGACGCAGCGAATGACCGATTTGAGCCCAACTTGGTCATATACCGTATACGTTGGCTGCCAAGTTTGCTTTGAACCGTTATAGTCCAATGCATGGAACGACGACTTGCAGCAGTGCTCGCGGCAGACATAGTTGGGTTCAGCCGCCGAATGGAGCTCGACGAGGTTCACACGCTCAACGCCGTTCTGAAAATCCAGTCCGAGATTGTCGAGAAGCAAATCACAGGTAGGCATGGACAGGTGGTAAAAAGAATGGGCGATAGCTGGCTGGCTGAGTTTGCGTCTGCCGCCGACGCCGTAAACTGCGCCCTGGCAATCCAATCGGACATGCAAGGTTCGGATCTGTCACTTCGGATCGGGGTAAACGTGGGCGACATAACTCACATTGACGGCGACATCTTCGGCTCTGGGGTAAACGTGGCGGCACGTCTTGAGACGGTCGCAGATGGCGGCGGCATCGCCATTTCTGCAGATGCTCAACGCCTTATGCACCGTGGGGTGGATGCAGAGTTCCACCCAAACGGTGTTGTAGAACTGAAAAACATTCAAATGCCAGTTGAGGTTTGGAGCTGGCCAGGACCGCTCCCCGCTTTGACCCGGACACCAGTCGGCATGAATGGCAAACCCAAGCTCCACTTGAGCAACCTTGAAGGAGGAAATGCTGCGGCGATTGAAATGGCGTCTGCGTTGCGCGCGGATTTGAGCCACGCATTCGGCCGTCAAACCGGATTGGAACTCGTTGCCGTCAAAAACGACGCAGACTTTAAACTTGGTGGATCCATTCGGGTTTCGGGCGATCGTTGGCGCGTGCTGATTGAACTCGTGGAATGCGCCACGGGCACGTGTGTTTGGACCGATCGAATTGATGAAGGAGGCTCAGACGCTTTCGACATCCAGGATCGCTTGTGTCAGCGCGTGGCCGGATCAATCCGAATTCGACTTCCAGCCCTACTGGCGGAAAAATTCAAGCACAAATCTCCAGAAGACATGAGCGTTGAGGAACTGCTCAACTTTGCGATGGGCTGCAACTTCACATTTACCAAGGAATCTTGGGAGCTTTCGCGATCCTTGCTGCAACGTGTTCTGCGCCTTGATCCAGACAACTGGATGGCAATGACAATGCTATGCTGGAATATAGTCAGCATGTCCCGCATCCTTGGCTGGCGAGACATGGGCCTTCAGCAAGTCGTAAAAGCGCGAGGACTGATCGATACCGCAACGAAAATTAGGCCAAATGACCACCTGATCCGGACCGTACGCGGGACGCTATCGCTTTTTGGGAACCACGACTTGCAAGCCGCGCGCATTGATTTGGAAGAGGCTCTGACGCTGAACCCCGACTACTATCACGCGATTAATACTATGGCCCTAATTAAGCTGGCCGAAGGCTCAATTGATGACGCAACCAAGTTGTCGCATATCGCGCTTGCGTGCGACCCTGCCTATCCCTACCGGCATCTCTACTATCGAGACGCCGGCTATGTCGCGCTGGTAGCTGGAGATCATTCTCGTGCAGTCCAACAGTTAATGCAGGCCGACCATGCAGAGCCAAATTTGCCGGCGAATCTAGCGCTGCTGGCTGAAGCACTTTCTGTTTCTGGCGACACAGAAGCTGCACTCCAAAGACTAATGCATCTTAAGCAGATCGAAGCAGATTTCGAACCGACCTCACTGGCCCGGCTCCCCTTGCGCGATCAATCTGCCGCAGACCGGATTTCGGATGCATTGCTCGTCTTGGACGCGTGACGTGAGAGTTCTGCCCGTTTATACCTCCGGCGCTCTGGCCGGGGTCCAATATTAGTGCGCCAAAAGACGCCCGACTGCGCGACGAATGACCGTTATGTCCGCAAGTTAGACATTCGTTGCCATTGAGCGAATGACTGCCCCGATCCCAATACAGTCGAGCAGCAAACTTGCCTATCCACTTCGCAATCTGTCATCGACTTCCGACAAATCACGCCGAGCGCGCTGTTCGAGGGCCCTTGCGCCATTTCTTGTGGCGGCTTGGATTGCTCGCGTCAGCCAGCCGCGTTCTGTAGCTCGAAGACCTGCGTTCTTACCGGGCAACGTGTGCGCAAGCAGTCGACAAATTTCCGGCTCCCAGTTCCGCTCTTGGCTTCGCTCAACGAATGACAGAGCGTCATGTAGCAAATCCTGTGCGGTGCTCTGCTCTCCTTCAGACATCAAGAGTTCGGCGCAAAGTGATTGGAAAAACGGAAGCCATGGGTTGCGGGCCGTCAGAGACAGTCTGTCGATAGCTGCGCGGACGACATCCGATCCTTTTTTACCGGACCAGCCAAGTATCACGTCGGCATAAGCAGCCCACAATTCACTCTCCTGCTCTTCGGCTAACGATTTCAGGTGCTGTCCGTAATGCTTTGCCGTCTCAGCGTCTGCGCGCATTGCTGCCGACATTGCGCATGCAAACATCAGGGCGTACGCAAGGCTGCTTGCATGCCCAATCTTGCGTGCGTGGGCTACCGCTTCAACACCAAGTCGCTCTGCTTCTGCACATTCTCCTCGCAACGAAAAGATAATTGCCAGAATGGACAGCCCAGCAACGCGGGGATCATAGCCATAGTCCAAAGCGACTTTCTGATGCCGATCCAAGTCGTACATCGCAAGGAGCTTCTGAGCATGCGTATCCGCCTCGGCCAATCTGCCCAAATAGAGAGAGCACCAAGCGACGACCCGGTGACCTTGCAAAAGCCCTGCCTCGTCTTCCAGTTCCTCCGCAAGCGCCAGCAGCTCTTGGGCTAAAGCGAGCGCACTACCATATTCCGCCCTAGACACATGTATCAGATACTCACCGTAGTTAACTGGCAGTAAACCTCTGCGATCGCGAAGTTTTTCGCAAAGAGCCCTTGCCTTCGCGTAGATCTCATATGTCTCTTTTGCACTCCAGCCATTGACGACAAGTATTAGAGGTGCGAGCGCCATGACAAGCTCAAGCTCTCTTCTGTCCCGTTCGTCAGACTGAGGAAGCATATTGAGTGCTGCGAGACCTTCGCGAAAATGCTTAATCGCTTCATGATCCGCCGACCGTTGCTGCATCAGGCGTCCAGCATGGAACCACAGATGCACCGCTTCATCAAAGCGCCTGGCCTCAAAGAGGTGACGCGCAATTGCCTCAGCTGGGAACCTGCTGTCTCCACTTAGGCCGATCAACGCATCAGCGATTTTACCATGCAACTTTTCGCGCTCGCGCTTCAACAGGCTAGCTAGCGCTGCGTCTTGAACGAGAGCGTGAGTGAACATGTATTCAACTTTACCTCCGTGGTCCTCGCGCGCAAAGATAGCGGCATCTACCAACTTGGAAATGTTTTGCTCAATGTCGGCAGGGTCTGTGTCCAAAACGTTGGCCAGAAGATCTCGTGGAACCCGGCGCCCCAACATTGCGCCAACTTGAGCAAGACGTTTGGCTTGGCCTAAACCGTCAAGGCGAGTGGATAAGGACTCGTCTAGCGTTTCAGGTATCGTTGAAATGCCGTTCCTCTCACCTCCGTCGCGCAAAGCCCGACAGAACTCTTCGAGGAACAGAGGTACCCCCTCAGCCCTGGTTACAATTTCTTCGGTGCGGTCTCGGGAGCTTGGTTCCCTGAGTAGTTTTTCGCGAACAATTTCTCTGCTTGCTCTGCGTCCCAACCGGTTCAGTGAAATTGCTGTCACATTATGCTGTCTAACCCATTCGGGATCAAATCCAGGGCGCGAGGTGACGACCACAAGTATTGGCAATTGGCGTGTGCGAGCAATCAGTTGAGTCAGCAATTTTAACGAACTGGGATCAGACCAATGCGCATCTTCAAAAATCAGGCAGGCATATCCGTTTTTTGCTGGTCGGCACAGCCAATCCAACAAAGCCGCAATGAAATTTCGGCGCTTCTGTGTTGGCTGACCGCTAACCATGGGGGTATCTTCGATCGACAGGTAGTCTTCGACGCTTTTGGCGGCCTCGCTGCCGAGCAAGGAATCAACGTGGCCCGACAGCTTCGATAGTCGGGTTTTCTTTGAATCGTTGTCCAAAACTTCGGCGGTCGTTTCGAGCAACGTGATGAAAGGATAAAGCGCACTAGTGCTGTGTTGCTCCGAGCACTGTGTAATCACTGACGTAGAATTGCTTTGCATCAGTCGATCGTGAAGATGCGCGGCTAGGCGAGACTTTCCGATGCCGGGTTCTCCACTCAGAAGGATTGTCTGCCCCTCACCCTCGCAGACACTTTGCCACCGAGATTGCAGCAGGGCGATTTCAGCGCCTCGACCTACAATTTTGGTCAGGCCACGTTCGCTGCGCGCTTCGATACGGCTTTTGGCATTGGTTCGGCCCAATACACGAAACACCCGAAGCGGGTGATCAATTCCTTTCAGCTTTTGTTCGCCGATGGCTTCGGTGTTCACAAAACCCTCGGCCAGTAGACGTACTGCACCACTAACATAAATCTCGTCTGCCTCGGCCAATTGTTCGAGTCGCGATGCGACAATTGGCGCTTCACCAACAATTGAATGCTTCTCCCGCGTGCGGCCCGCTCCCATTTCACCCGCCACGACTCGACCGGTGTGAATCCCTATGCGCACCTGCAAGGCGTCGCCTTCAGGCAACGGAATGCTACGCGCTGCATGCCTAAGTGCGAGAGCAGCTTCGACTGCACGAAGTGCGTCATCTTCATGCGCGTTTGGATACCCAAAGTAAGCCATCAGCCCATCGCCAAGATACTTGGCGACATGGCCACCTTGCCGTTCGATAGCTTGCGCGCTGGCCATGTGAAACGAGGCCAACAAATCGCGCAAATCTTCGGTCGACATTTTCTGAGCCAAGCGCGTTGAATCAACTAGATCGGAAAACAATACTGTGACACGCCGGTTTTCTGGCTTTTCATCAGTATGGGTGTTCTCGACATGTGCGAATGCTGCAGCTGCCCGAAGGAGCTTCTTTCGGTGCCCGAGAGGCATTTTAAGCAAGCGCAAATCTTCATCGCGAAGATCCCGGAGTGTTTCGAGCTCCACAGCCTCATCCCGGAAAACATCGATATACTCTTCGAGTCCAATCTCCTTCAGAAATCGGTCGATCGACATGCCGATGTGTTTGGTAGGTCCCACCCCTCCAGACTAGCAGGCATATAAAAGATTGTCGCGATTTGTATTTTCTAAAGGTCTTCTTTGTCCGCAAGGCAGTCGCTCATTCACCGCGCAGTCAATGTCTGCTTCGAACCCAAAGCAGACATAGATGATGAGCGCAGCATTCGTCACTCAGGGCGGAAAGCGGTCATTCGCCGCGCTTCTCACCAACGTCCGCGATGCAGAGTTGCTGTTCGAATTAATTCGACGGCAGAATGCTCCGAGACTTAACACACGGCCGGTCCCGGCCTCACCATCACCAAAGATGCCTTTATCGGTGTGAATGCGGCGGACAAGCGGATTGGGCATTCAAACGCGGGTCTCCGGCATCAAGGGAAGGACCTCGACCGAGGTGATCTTCATGGCGCCACTTCTGTTTATCAGGATTAGTTGAACTGTCTAGCCCCCTCGTTCGGCACCACTAAATTGAGGTTTCTCTAATAAGGTTTCAGGCACAGGTGGGCGCATGTTCAGAGCATGATGTG